>NZ_JBDHSP010000011.1:0-81172 GCF_039808215.1 Paracoccus sp. (in: a-proteobacteria) | reverse complement strand
GACACGCGGCCGTCGATGGTGATGTCGTTGTCGTCCCAAAGCACGATCAGGTTCTTCAGCTTCTGGTGGCCGGCCAGGGCGATGGCCTCCTGGCTGATGCCCTCCATCAGGCAGCCGTCGCCGGCGATGACCCAGGTCCGGTGGTTGCACAGATCGGCGCCGAACTGCGCGCGCATCGCTTCTTCGGCGATGGCCATGCCCACGGCGGTGGCGATGCCCTGGCCCAGCGGGCCGGTGGTGGTCTCGACCCCCTCGGCATGGCCGTATTCGGGGTGGCCGGCGGTGATCGCCCCCCACTGGCGGAAGTTGCGGATCTGGTCGAGCGACATCTGCTCGTACCCGGTCAGATAAAGCAGCGCATAGATCAGCATCGAGCCGTGGCCGGCCGACAGCACGAAGCGGTCGCGGTCGAACCAGTTGGGCGCCGCGGCATCGAATTTCAGGTGGTCGCGGAACAGGACCGTGGCGACATCGGCCATGCCCATCGGCATGCCCGGATGGCCCGAGTTCGCGGCTTCGACCGCATCCATAGCAAGGGCGCGGATGGCGGTGGCAAGGCGCCAGTGGGCGGGATCGGCTTGACGGCGGGCGTCGATGTCCATGTCGGAATTCCGTGCTGTTGTGGCGGCAAGCCCAAATAGGCAGGCCTGCGCGTGGTTGCAACCCGCCATGGGATCGGGCATTGCGCTTTCGATGACGCCTGTTGCCCCCATCATCGGCTTTCGCCAGGACCGGATCGGCGCGCGGCTGACCTGCCTGCTGAACGTGCTGCGCCTGTCGCGCAAGTTCGGCACGCCGGGGCGCTTTCTGTGGCTGGCGGATGCCTCGGGCGCCTATCCGGAACTGGCCGACCCCTGCGCCTTTTTCGCCCCCGATTTCGTTGCGCGCCATGTCACCGTCATCGGGCAGACGCCGGACCTGCGCGGTCGCGCCAACCTGTGCACCCGGGCGCCGGGCCTGTCGGTCGAGGGGTTCGCCGAGGCGCTGGCCCGAGGCGAGCGCCATGAATGCGACACCATGGCCGAGCCGGTCCGCTTCATGGACGAATCCCCCGCCGAGGTCGCGGCCGAGCTGCGCGAGATCGCCGCCGGCATCGAACTTGCTGCGCCGCTGCGCGCGGCGCTTGCCGAGGCGCGGCAGCGGCTGGCGCAGGCCGGCGGCGGCGATCCGGTGGCGATCCATGTCCGGCGCGGCGACATCCTGGACGGCGATCCCTGGTCCTATTCCGCATGGAGCGCGAAATACGTCCCGGACGAATTCTTTCGCGCCTTCATCGCGCTTTCGGACGGGCCGGTGATCGGGTTCTCGGACACGCCGCGGGCGGTGGCGCATCTGGCGCAGGACAGCGCGCGGGTGCTGGCGGCCTCGGATCTGCTGGCCGGGATGGCGCCGGGCCCCGCCGCGCGCGATCTGCTGGAGCTGCTGCTGATGGCGGGCTGCGCCAGCGTGGGCGCGCCGTTTCAAAGCGCCTTTTCCCGGGCCGCGGCGACGATCGGCGGCTGTCACATCCTGGCGCTGCCGCAGGGACTGCCGCCCGAGGCGCGCACGGCCGCGCATGACGCGCTTCTGGAGCGGGTGATCGCGCGGCCTGACAGCTTTCTTGCCCCGGGCGATCTGGCGCAAAGCCTGGGCTTTGCCGCGCGTCATGCGGTCTCGGTCGGGCGCGGCGCGGAGCTGGTCGCGGGTTTTGCCAGGCAGGAGCGGTTCCTGACGCGCTTTCCGTTTCTGCATGCCGATCTGGCGGTGGCGGCGCTGCAGTCGCGCCTGCCCGATGCGGCGCGTCACCTGGCCGAGGCCGGGCTGCAGGCGCCGCGGATCAGCCATCACGACAAGTCGCGCTGCCGGCAGGTGTTGCTGGCCTGCAGCGAGGGCTGGCATTCCGCTGGCCGCACCGATCTCGAGGCCGGGCTGATCGCGATGATCCTGACCGGGCGCCGTGCCGATGGTCCGGTCACGCCGGCCCTGCTGTGGCGGGCGCTGTCGCAGCCGGGGCGGGCGCGGCGCGAGCTGCTGTTCGATCCCGCCCTGCTGCCGGTGCTGGCGCAGCCGCATCCGGTTGCGGATCAGGGGCCGGTCATGCCGCTGTGGATGCTGCGCGGCGACTGGGCCGAGCTGCTGCTGGACGCGCAGCTGCAGGGCGCGCTGCTGCTGGCGCCGGAGCTGCGCCAGAAGCTGGCCCCGGCGGCCGCGGGGCTGGGCGCGCTCGAGACGGCGCTGACGGCGGGCAAGCACCCGGCGATCGGCGCCGGGGATGCGGCGCGGTTCGGCTTTTGCGCGGCACAGCTGCGTCTGCACCACCGGCTGCAGCGCGCCTTCCGCCTGCTGCACGAACTGGACGCGCAGCATCCGCATCAGGCCCTGACCCACAAGCGCCTGGCCGATGCCTGTTTCGCCGCCGGCAATCGCAAGAGCGGCGACAGGTGGCTGACCTCGGCGCTGGCGCTGGCGCCCGAGAATGCCATGCTGCGCCTTTCCGCCGCCGTCCGCGCGCATGAGGCCGGGCGCAGGAACGCGGTCGCGGCGCAGCTTGACCTGGCCGAGACCTTCTGGCCGGATTTTCCGCTGATCGCGCGGCTGCGACAGAAGCTGGGCGATGCCGGGCCGGGGCCGGGCTGAGGCGCTCAGTCCGGCTTGCGGGACCCGATCGCCAGCGGGTGGTGGTTCAGCACCAGTTCGCGCATGCGCGTGTCCAGCACATGGGTATAGATCTCGGTGGTGCCCAGGTCGGCGTGGCCGAGCAGGGTCTGGATGGCGCGCAGATCGGCGCCGCCCTCCAGCAGATGCGTGGCAAAGGCGTGGCGGATGACATGCGGCGACACGCGCGCCGGATCGATTCCGGCCGCCAGCGCCAGCTGCCCCAGCAGGTTGTTCATCGACTGCCGGCCCAGATGCCCCTCGCGGCTGGCGGCCGGAAACAGCCAGCGCGCGCCCTTGCCGGCGACCAGTCGGCCCAGCTGCGTCGTGGGCGCGGCATGGTCGCGCAGCGCCAGCCAGTCGGCCAGCGCCTCGCGCGCCGGGCGGTTCAGCGGCACCATGCGTTCCTTGCCGCCCTTGCCCCGGATCAGGATCAGCGCCGGATCGCCGCGGCAGGCGCTGACCGGCAGGGTCACCAGTTCGCTGACGCGCATCCCGGTGGCATAGACCAGTTCGACCAGCGCGCGGTTGCGCGCCCTGTCGCAGGGGGTGCGGCCAAGCCCGGCCAGCGCGTCCAGCATGGCCTGCACCTCGGCGCGGCCCAGGATGCGCGGCAGCCGCCGGGCGCGGCCGGGGCCGCTGATGCGGCCGGCGGGGTCGTCCTCGCGCCAGCCTTCCTCAAGCGCAAAGCGCGTCAGCTGCCGGATCGAGGACAGCCGCCGCGCCCGCGTCGCCCGCGACAGGCCCTGCGCCTCGCAATGGCGCAGATAGTCCTCGATACCCTCGCGCGGCACGGAAAGCAGCGTCTGCCCGCGCGCCGCCAGCCAGGCGGCAAAGTCGCGCAGGTCGCGGCCATAGGCCAGCAGCGTGTTGCGCGCCGCACCCGCCTCGGCGGCCTCGGCGTCAAGAAAGGCCAGGATGCGGCGCTCATCCTCGTGGCGGGCGCCGCTCATGGTGCGGTGCCGGGGGCGGGTTGCAGGATCGGGGCCAGGATCAGCTCGACCGCCGCCTGGCGGGCGACCTGCTGCTGGCCCAGGGCGCGCAGGCTGCGCAAACCCTGCGCCGCCCGCGCCAGATCGCCGTCCAGCCCGGCATCGGTGTCGGCGATCGCCGCCAGCAGGGCCTCGCCGCGACGCTCCGCCAGGATCAGCTCGGCCGTGGCGGCGGGGACATCGTGTTCGGATGGGCCGAGAAAGGCCGGAAACAGCGTCGCGGCGCGCGGTGCCGCCCCGGTGGTGCCGGAGGGCGGCGCGGTCTCGGGCTCGCCCTCGGCAAAGCGCAGGAGCCACAGGTCGAACTCGGACGCATCGGCGGGCGGCGCCTGCAGCACCTGCGCCTGTCCGGCCTGCAGGGCCAGCCACAGCGCGATCTGCCCCGCGCGGCCCGACAGCGCCATGGCCCCGGCCTCGGCCCCGGCCATGTCCGCCAGCGCCGGACCCAGACCCGCGGGAACCATGGTATCGAAGGCGCGCGGCAGCGTGCGCGCCACCTCTTGCGCGTCGCGCGCGTTCAGCGCCACGCGCAGCGCCTGCACCGCGGCCGCGCGGTCCCAGACCCCGCCCGAGGCGGCGGGCTTCTGTTCCAGATAGATGTCGCGCAGCTGCGAGGCCGGGATCGCGCCGGCCCGCGCCAGGCGCTCGGCCGCCTCGAGCCGGGCCTTCCAGCCGGTGTTCTCGTCAAGGTCGGCAAGGGCAAAGACCAGCGGCAGACTGGTCAGGGGCAGCGGCTGGCCGATGGCCTCGAACAGCCGCAACTCCAGCGGCGAGACCGGCTGCGGCACCGGCAGTTCCCCGCCTTCGTCGACATAGGCGTCGTCAAGATAGCGCGCCAGCAGCGCCGCCATCTGCGGCGCGATCAGCCCCATGGTCTCGGCGCCGTGAAAGACCATCGCCGCCGCCGGCCAGTCGCCGCTCATGGCGAGACAGAAGATGCGTGCCGGAAAGCTGGGGGCGACGCCGGGGGTGCGGTCCATGATCTCGCAGGCATGGGCCTCGTCTCCCGAAAGCAGCGCGATGTCGAAGAGGCGGCGGAAACGCTCGGGGTCGCCGGGGCCGGCGGCCTTCAGCAGCTCGCGCGCCGCGCCGGTGGCGCCCATGTCCAGAAGCTTGTCGACCCGGGCCAGGAACAGCGCGCCTTCCTGACCCTGGATGCTGCGCGGCGGCTGCAGCTGCGCCGCCAGCAGCCGCCGTTCCAGACGGCGCATCACCGGCAGGCGCGGATGCGACTCGCCGATCAGCCGCACCAGAACCGCGGTGTCGCTGTCCCCCCAAAGCCCCGGCGGCAGCCCGGCCGCGCGCGGCGAGACCGTGCCCTTGCCGTCGGGATTGCCCTCGCCCAGCCGGGTGACGCCCACCGGCTCGACGGCGCCGGTGGGCGCGATCTCGCGCGTGCTGCGGCGGCGCAGCTCGGGCGGGCGCGCGTCGCCGGGGCGCCAGGACGAGACATTGCCCGGCGGCTGCACGCTGCCCGAAAGCCAGTCGCTGGCCGCAAGCGGCGGCCGCGCCAGCGCCGGGCCGGCAAGCCCCGCGGCAACGGCCAGCGCCAGGGCAAGGCGGTGCGGATCAGTCCAGATCATCTTTCCCGCTTTCCGCCCCGGCGGGGGCCGGCTGCTCGGCCTCGGCCGTCGGCGCCGCGGGCGTGGGGGTCTCGGCCGCGCCAAGGTCAAGCGCCACCGGCATCCGCATCTCGCGCGGGGTGGAATTCATGTCGCCGAAATAGGCGTATCCCGCCAGTCCTGCCACCAGAAGAATGACAAGAACCGCCAGCAGTTTCAAAAGCCGCATGAAATCTTCCTTCCGCCTCGAAAGTCTTGCCTTGGCCGGTCTGACGCCGACTGATGCGAAATATATATGGCATTTCCCGAAAGATCACGCCATCAGTCAGTCCGGTTGCAAGGGTGGACTTCGGGGTGGTGATGCGGCGAAACATCGTGCTGATCGGAATGATGGGGGCGGGAAAGACGGCAATCGGCGGCGAGTTGTCGCGCCGGCTGCGTCGCCCGTTCTCGGATACCGACGCCGAGATCGAGCGCGCCGCCGCCATGACCATCCCCGAGATCTTTGCCCGCGACGGCGAGGCTTTCTTTCGCGCCCGCGAATCAGAGGTGCTGGCGCGGGTGCTGGCCGCAGGCAACGGGGTGATCTCGACCGGCGGTGGCGCCTGGCTGCGGCCCGAGAACCGTGCCTGCATCGGCGAACACGGCGTCTCGGTCTGGCTGGACTGCGATCTGGGAACGCTCTGGAACCGGGTGCGGCACCGCACGACGCGGCCCTTGCTGCAGACCGCCGACCCTTACGGCACGCTGGAACGGATGCTGGCCGAGCGCCGCCCGACCTATGCGCTGGCCGATATCCGCGTCGGCGCCGATCGCAGCGACAGCATCGAGCAGACCACCACGCGCGTGCTGGACGCCCTCGCCAGCCATGCCCCCGAGATCCTGGAGACGAAATGAGCATCGACACCGTGCATGTGGACCTGGGCGCGCGTTCCTATGACGTGCGCATCGGGCGCGGGCTGCTGGCGCGCGCGGGCGAGCAGATCCTCGCCCTGGCCGGCCGGCGGCGGGTGGCGATCCTGACCGACGAGACCGTGGCCGGCCTGCACCTGGCCCCCCTGCAGGCGGCGCTGGCAAGTGCCGGCATCGACGCCCCGGCGCTGGCGCTGCCCGCGGGCGAGGCGACGAAATGCTGGGCCGAGCTGGGCCGCACCGTCGAATGGCTGCTTGCGCAGCGCATCGAGCGCAAGGATCTGGTGATCGCGCTGGGGGGCGGGGTCATCGGCGATCTGGCGGGCTTTGCCGCGGCGATCCTGCGCCGCGGCCTGCGCTTTGTGCAGATCCCCACCTCGCTTCTGGCGCAGGTGGACAGTTCCGTGGGCGGCAAGACCGGCATCAACAGCCCGCAGGGCAAGAACCTGATCGGCGCCTTTCACCAGCCGGCGCTGGTGCTGGCCGACATCGACATTCTGGCGACGCTGCCGCCGCGCGACCTGCGCGCCGGCTATGGCGAGGTGGCGAAATACGGGCTGCTGGGCGATGAGGGCTTTTTCCGCGACCTGGAATCCGCCGGCCCGGCGCTGTTCGGGGATCCGCAGGCGCTGCAGCGCGCCGTGCGCCATTCCGTGCAGATGAAGGCCGGGATCGTGCAGCGCGACGAGACCGAGCAGGGCGAGCGCGCGCTGCTGAACCTTGGCCATACCTTTGGCCATGCGCTGGAATCGGCCACCGGTTACAGCGCCCGGCTGCTGCATGGCGAGGCGGTGGCCATCGGCTGCACCCTGGCCTTCGCGCTGTCGGCGCGGCTTGGCCTGTGCAGCCAGGAGGCGCCCTCGCGCGTGGCGGCGCATCTGGCGGCCATGGGCCTGCCGACGCGCATCGGCGACATTGCGGGCGATCTGCCCGACGATCAGGCGCTGATCGCGCTGATGGGCCAGGACAAGAAGGTTCAGGACGGCCGGCTGCGCTTCGTGCTGGCGCGCGGCATCGGCCAGGCCTTCGTCACCGACGAGGTGGATCCTGCGGCGCTGCGCCATGTGCTGGCCGAGTCCCGCCTCGGCGCCTCGGCCCCGGCCTGAACTTGCGCGCAGGCGATGACAGCGGCGGCAAGGCCGCCGCCCGCGCCGCGCGCCAGGCGGCGAACCGGGCCCAGCGGCTGGCCCTGCGCGAGGCGCGGCGCGTCGGGCGCCGGTTGCAGCACTCCGCGCCCGGGGTGCCGGCCGGGCCGTTCAACATCCTTGCCGTCGGCCAGGGCCAGAGGCTTGGCCAGCAGGCGCTGCTGCTGGCGGCCAGTTTGCGGCGCAACGCGCCCGACTGGCGCGGCCGGCTGATCATCGCCGAGCCGCAGCCCGTGGCCGCCTGGGAGGGCTGCGACACGCGCATGCCCGCGGCCCTGCACCTGGCGCTGGCGGATTTCGGCGCCGAGATCCTGCCCCTGGTCGCGCGCCATTTCGGGCACAGCTACCCGCATGGCAACAAGATCGAGGCGCTGGCGCTGCTGCCCGAAGCTGAGCCCTTCCTGTTTCTGGACAGCGACACATTGGTGACCGGGCCGCTTGAGCGGGTGGGTTTCGACTTTTCCCGCCCCTCGGCCTCGATGCGGCGCAGCAATACCTGGCCCGAGCCGCCGCTCTATGGCCCCGGCTACGCGGACATCTGGCGCGCACTGCACCAGCGTTTCGGGCTGGACTTCGACAGCTCGCTCGACCCTTCCCAGCCCGAGGAACACTGGGAGCGCTATCTCTATTTCAATGCCGGCTGGTTCTATGGCGCCGATCCGCGGGCCTTCGGGCGCCGCTTTCTCGACTGGGCGCTGGCGATCCGCGCGGCGCCGGGCGAGGTGCTGGCCTGCCAGAGCCTGGATCCGTGGCTGGACCAGATCACCCTGCCGCTGGTGATCCATGCCCTGGGCGGCGGGCGCCCGGGGCCGGAACTGGCGGGTCTGGACGGCTGGGCCACCTGCCATTACCGCAACCTCGCGCTGCTTTACGCGCGCGAGCCGGCGCCGGTGCTGGATCTGATCGAATCGCTCGCCGCCGATCCGCGCATCGCCCCGCATCTGCAGGACGAGGCGAGCGAGCGACTGATCCGCCGGGGCGGGGGGCGGCGGCTGATCCGGCCGATGTTCGCGAAACAGGACCCGCCCCCGCCCGAAAAGACCATGCGGCACCGGCTGCGCCAGGCCGGGCTCTGGCTGCGCTGAGGGGCGACCTCAGCCCCCCAGGACCGCGTTGCAACGCGCGCAGGTGCCGGGGTGGCTGTGGTTTCCGACATCGGGCAGGATCTTCCAGCAGCGCTGGCATTTCTCGCCTTCGGCGGTCTCGAACACCACGCCGATGCCGGGAATCTCGGCCAGCCGGAACGCCTCGTTCGGGGCCGGGTCGGCAGTCAGGCTCAGGCCCGAGGTGATGCAGATATCGGCGAAGGCCACCGATTTCAGCGCCGCCAGAACCTCGCCGTCCTCGACATGCACCACCGGCGCGGCCTCAAGACTGGCGCCGATCACCTTGTCGCTGCGCTTGATTTCCAGCGCGGCGGTGACCACGCGGCGGGTGCGGCGGATCGCCTCCCATTTGCGGGAAAGCGGCTCGTTCAGCCATTCCGCCGGTGTCGCCGGGAAGTCCTGCAGATGCACGCTGCCATCCTCGGAGGGGAAGCGGCTCAGCCAGACATCCTCCATGGTAAAGGGCAGGATCGGCGCCAACCAGGTGACCAGCCGGTGGAACAGAATGTCCAGCACCGTGCGCGCCGCCCGCCGCCGGATGGAATCCGGCGCGTCGCAATAAAGCGCGTCCTTGCGGATGTCGAAGTAAAAGGCCGAGAGGTCCACCGTGGCGAACTGAAATACGGTCTGGAACACGCCCTGAAAGTCGAAACCCTCATAGCCCTGGCGCAACTGCCCGTCGATCTGTGCCAGACGGTGCAGCACCCATTGCTCCAGTTCCGGCATCTCGGCACTGCCGATGCGCTCGGCCTCGTCAAAGCCCGCAAGGTTGCCAAGGACAAAGCGCAGGGTATTCCTGAGCCGGCGATAGCTGTCGGCGGTGCCCTTCAGGATCTCGGGGCCGATGCGCTGGTCGGCGGTATAGTCGGTCTGTGCCACCCACAGTCGCAGGATGTCGGCGCCATATTGCTTGATGATCTCGGCCGGCACGATGGTATTGCCCAGAGACTTGGACATCTTCATGCCCTTCTCGTCCAGGGTGAAGCCATGCGTCACCACATTGCGATAGGGCGCGCGGCCCCGCGTGGCGCAGGCCTGCAAAAGCGAGGACTGGAACCAGCCGCGATGCTGGTCCGTGCCCTCAAGATAGACATCGGCGATGCCGTCCGCCGCCCCGTCCGCACGGTCGCGCAGAACAAAGGCATGGGTCGAGCCGGAGTCGAACCAGACATCCAGCACGTCCATGACCTGGTCGTAATCCTCCGGATTCGCGATGCCCGCCAGCATCTCGGCGGCAAAGCCGGGGCGATACCAGACATCGGCGCCGTCCCGTTCAAAGGCGGCGGTGATGCGGTCGTTCAGGCGCTGGTCGCGCAAAAGGAAATCGGCATCAGTGGGCTTTGCACCCTTCTTCACGAAGCAGGTCAGCGGCACGCCCCAGGCGCGCTGGCGCGACAGCACCCAGTCGGGCCGGTTCTCGACCATGGAATGGATGCGGTTGCGGCCCGACTGCGGCCACCACTTCACCAGCCGGTCGATCGAGTTCAGGGCGCGGGCCCGGATCGTCGCGCCATATTCGCCCATGCCGTCGGCCAGTTCGTGGTCGATGGCCGCGAACCATTGCGGGGTGTTGCGATAGATCAGCGGCGCCTTGGAACGCCAGCTATGCGGATAGCTGTGCTTGATCCTGCCCTTGGCCAGCAGCGCCCCGGCCCAGGCCAGCTGCTTGATGACGCTGACATTGGCCGGGCCCTCCTTGCCGTCGGCGGTCAGGATCGCCTGTCCCCCGAACAGCGGCAGGTCGGCGCGATAGCTGCCGTCCGGCTCGACATTGTAGGTCATCGGCAGTTTGTGGCGCAGGCCAAGCTGATAGTCGTCGTCGCCATGGCTGGGGGCGGTATGGACAAAGCCGGTGCCGGCGTCCTCGGTGACGTGATCGCCGGGCAGCATGGGCACGTCAAAGTCCCATTCGGCCTCGGCGCCTTCGACGCCGCGCAGGGGGTGGGACAACATCAGCCCGTCCAGATCGGCCGCCGCGACACCGCCGACGCGTTCCCAATCCGCGACCCTGGCCGCCTGCATGACGCTTTCGACCAACGCATCGGCCAGCACCAGCAGTTCACCGGTTTTGGCCGTGGCATTCTCGGCCACGGTGCCGACGCGATAGATGCCGTAGGCAATCGCCGGATTGAAGGCCACCGCCCGGTTCTGCGGAATCGTCCAGGGGGTGGTGGTCCAGATCACCACGCTGGCGGGCTTCTCTGTTCCCCAAATACTCCGCGACGACTGCACCGGGAACCGCAGCCAGATGGTGTGGCTGGTGTGGTCGTGATATTCGACCTCGGCCTCGGCCAGTGCGGTCTTTTCCACCGGCGACCACATCACCGGCTTGCTGCCCTGATAGAGGCTGCCGTTCATCAGAAGCTTCATGAATTCGGCCGCGATCACCGCCTCGGCGTGAAAGTCCATGGTCAGATAGGGGTCGTCCCATTTGCCGGTGACGCCCAGGCGCTTGAATTCATCGCGCTGCACGCCGACCCAGTGCTCGGCAAAGCGGCGGCATTCCTGGCGGAACTCGACCACGTCCACCGCGTCCTTGTCGCGGCCCTCCTTGCGGTATTTCTCTTCGATCTTCCACTCGATCGGCAGGCCGTGGCAGTCCCAGCCCGGCACATAGCGCGCATCGCGACCCATCATCTGGTGGCTGCGCACGATGATGTCCTTGATGGTCTTGTTCAGCGCGTGGCCGATGTGCAGGTTGCCGTTCGCATAGGGCGGGCCGTCATGCAGCACGAAGGGTGCGCGGCCGGCGGCGGTCTCGCGCAGACGGTCATAGATGCCGATGCGCGCCCAGCGGGCCAGCCATTCCGGCTCGCGCTGGGGCAGCCCGGCGCGCATGGGAAAATCGGTCTGGGGCAGGAAGACGCTGTCGCGGTAATCGGGCGCGGTATCGGTGGTGTCGCTCATCTGGCGGGAATCCTTGGCTGGCAGGGCAGGCGGAGGTGACCCGACGGCGAGGACACCCTACGCCGCCGGGCGAATAATTCGGAAAATCCGCGCCCTGCTGAACATGGCGGGGTTATAGGAAACCGCCCGGGGGGCTGCAAGCGCCCGATGGCCGGCGCCGCGACAAGCCGCCATCTTGCAAGTCGCGCGCCGCCGGCACATATCATGGGCCATGATCCCGCCACGCTTTGAAGTCACTCCCGAACAGATCGACCGCGTCGTTGCCGTCTTCTATGCCGCGATTCGCCGGCACGCGGAACTTGGCCCGGTCTTTGCCAACCATGTCGCCGACTGGCCCGAGCACGAGGCCAAGATCGCCCGCTTCTGGCGCAATGCCATCCTTTACGAGCGGGCCTATGACGGCAATCCGATGATGGCGCATATGCGCGCCGGCGATGTCGAGGCCGGGCATTTCCCGCTCTGGCTGGCGCTGTTTGACGAGGTGCTGCAGCGCACGCTGCCGGCCGAGCCGGCCGAGGCCTGGTCGGTGCTGGCCCATCGCATCGGCGCCGGCCTGCGCATGGGGGTCGAGGACCTGCGCGACCGCAGCTCGGCGCCGCCCTCCTTGCGCTGAGCCTGCTACAAGGGTAAACAAAGCGAGAACATCCGAGGAGATCCTGCGATGCAGATCGACTATATCGAGTTCTCGTCCCCCGACATCGCCGCCACCAAGGCCTTCTTTGCCAGCGCCTTTGGCTGGAGCTTCAACGACTATGGCCCGGATTACCAGGAGATCGCCGATGGCGGCGTCTCGGGCGGGATCGCGGCCGCGCCGCTGGCGCCGCCGCTGGTGATCCTGCGCAGCGACAACCTCGAGGCGGCGCTGGCGCAAGTGACGGCGGCGGGGGCCACGATCACCCGGCCGATCTTTGCGTTTCCCGGTGGCCGGCGTTTCCACTTCCGCGAACCGGGCGGCACCGAGCTGGCGGTCTGGTCCGGGACCTGAGCCGATCCTCGCATGAAAAGGGCCGGGCAGATGCCCGGCCCTTTTGCAATGGTCGCAAGTCGCGCGCTTACTCGCGGTTGCCCATGAACTGCAGCAGGAACATGAACATGTTGAGGAAGTTCAGGTAAAGCTGCAGCGCACCCATGATTGCGGCCTTGCCCAGGAAATCGCGATCCGAATTGGCAAGCTGCAGATAGGTGTTCTTGATGTTTTGCGTGTCATGCGCGGTCAGGCCGGCAAAGATCAGCACCCCGATGGCCGAGATCGCGAACTGCATCGCGCCCGACTGCAGGAAGATGTTGATGATCGATGCGATGATCAGGCCGATCAGCCCCATCATCAGGAAGGTGCCCATCGCCGACAGGTTGCGCTTGGTGGTGTAGCCGTAAAGCGACAGGCCGGCAAAGGCGATCGCGGTGACGATGAAGGTCTGCACGATCGAATAGGAGGTGTAGGTGGCAAAGATCCAGCTGATCGAGACGCCCATCACCGCCGAAAAGACGTAAAACATCGTCGTCGCGCCCCGCACCGACAGCCGGTTCAGCGCGGCGCCGAAGGCAAAGACCATGACCAGCGGCGCAAACATCACCAGCCATTTCACCGGCGACAGGAACAGCGTCTTGCCGAATTCGGTCAGGAACTTGCCATTGCCCAGCGCATAGGGGGTCGGCACGTCGGAAAGCGTCAGCCCCGCCATGCCCCAGGCGGTGCCCGCGGTGACCAGCATGCCCACGGCCATCAGGCCATAGACCTTGTTCATGTAGGCGCGCAACCCTTCATCCACGGCGGCCGAGCGCGTCGCGGTCCCGGCCGTGCGGATCGTATTGAAATCTTGCATAGGTTCTCCCCGGTCGAAAGTCGCGGTGCGGCCCATGAGGCCCACCATCCACGCAGATATTGGCGAGGAATGGGGCGATTTCAATGCGGCACTTGCGTTTTCCCGCGCAGGCTGACGCAAAATTCAGATGCTGACGATCACCTTGCCGATGGATTTGCGCCCGGCAAGCAGCGCATAGCCCTGCGCCAGCCGGGCCAGCGGCAGCACGGTGCCCGGATGCGGCTGCAGCCCGCCGCGGCGGTAAAGCGCGAAGAGCGCTTCGGTGTCGCGCCGCAGCAGCCCTGGGTCAAGCCGCAGATAGCCGCCCCAGTAGAATCCGTGAATGGCGATGTTCTTGACCAGGGCGTGGTTCAGCGGCAGCTGCGGCGGCTGGCCGCCGGCAAAGCCGATGACCAGAAAGCGCCCGCCGGGCCGCAGCGCGCCAAAGGCGGCGGCGCCGGGCGCGTCGCCCACCGGGTCATAGACCACGTCCACGCCGCCCAGATCGCGCAGCGCCGCGCGCAGGTCGGGGCAGTCGTCGCTGTCGATGCCATGCGCCGCCCCGGCCGCGCGCGCCACCGCCAGCTTTTCCGGCCCGCGCGCCACGGCGATGACGCGCGCGCCCAGCGCCGCGCCGATCTCGACCGCGGTCAGCCCGACACCGCCGGCCGCGCCCAGCACCGCCAGCGTCTCGCCCGCGCGCAGCCCGGCGCGCAGGGTCAGGGCGAAATGGCTGGTGCCATAGGCGATCTGGAACCCGGCCGCCACCTCATGCGGCATCGAATCGGGAATCGCCGTGCAGGCGGAGGCGGCGAACAGATTCGCCTCGGCCATCGTGCCCTGGCCCAGCACCGCGACGCGCTGGCCGGGCGCCAGATCCACCCCCGGCCCGGCGGCAAGGACCTCGCCCGAACCCTCCAGCCCCGGGACATAGGGCGGGGGCGGGCTGTCCTGATAGCGCCCCTCGGTCATCAGCAGATCGGCAAAGTTCAGCGCCGCGGCGCGCAGCCTGACCAGCACCTGGCCGGGCCCGGGATCGGGCAGGACAAGGCTGCCGGGCAGCGGAATCCCCGCCTTTTCCCTGATTTCCATCGTCTTCCAGGTCGTGCTCATGCTGCCTCCCAAAGTGCCCATGCCTGGCTTTTCCAGTTCGCGTCGGATTTCGCCAGCGTTTTCTGGCGCTTCTGCCGAATTGTCTTTTTGGTCAGGTCGCAAGATTAGAACTCGAAAATTGCGCAAACCTGCTATAGTGCCCGCTTAGATTGAGTGAGGTGTTACCATGAAACATAACGTGGATGTCCATGTCGGCAAACGCATCCGGCACCGGCGCTGGATGATCGGCATGACCCAGCAGCAGTTGGCCGAAAAGGTCGGGATCAAGTTCCAGCAGATCCAGAAATACGAGACCGGGATGAACCGCGTCTCGGCCTCGCGGCTGTGGGACATCTCGCGCGCCGTGGATGTGCCGGTCAGCTTCTTCTTCGAGGGGCTCGAGGACGGGCAGGTGACCACCGCGGTCGAGGGCGACATCCTCGCCGACAAGGAGGCGCTGCAGCTGGTGCGCGCCTATTACGCCATGCCCGAGGCGCAGCGCCGCCAGATCTTCGAACTGGCGCGGGTGCTGTCCGACGCGGCCTGACGCCACTGCGACCGCCGGGCTTTCGCTTGCGCGCGGCTGCGGCTAAACCTGCCCCGGAACAGTTGTGCGGGGCAGGCCATGGCAGACGCCAGGAGGACAATCTCGGCCGATGAGGCCGGGCAGATCACGCGGCTGGCGCATCGCCTGGCCGATGCCGCCCGGCATAAGACGCTGGCGCTGTTTCGCAGCCCGGCGCTGCGGCCGGACAACAAATCCGCCGCCGGTTTCGATCCGGTGACCGAGGCCGACCGCGCCAGCGAACGGGCCATGCGCGCGATCCTTGAGGCCGAGCGGCCCGAGGACGCGATCCTGGGCGAGGAATATGGGCCGAAGGACGGCAGCAGCGGCCTGACCTGGGTGCTGGACCCGATCGACGGCACCCGCGCCTTCATGGCCGGTGCCCCCAGCTGGGGGGTGCTGATCGGCCTCTCCACCGCCGACGGCCCGGTTTATGGCATCATCGACCAGCCGCATCTGGACGAGCGTTTCGAGGGCGGCTTCGGCAGGGCGCGGCTGCTGTCGCGCCAGGGCGAGACCCCGCTGGCGGCGCGGCAGGGCGTGGCGCTGGCGCAGGCCACGCTGATGACCACCTATCCCGAGGTGGGCAGCGCGGCCGAGCAGGCGGCCTTTGCGCGCGTCGCGGCGCGGGCGCGGCTGGTGCGCTACGGCCTCGATTGCTATGCCTATGCGCTGCTGGCCGCCGGCCATGTCGATCTGGTGATCGAGGCCGGGTTGCAGCCCTATGATGTCGCTGCCCCCATCGCCGTGGTGCAGGCCGCGGGCGGCGTGGTCAGCGACTGGCGGGGCGGGCCGGCGCATGGCGGCGGCACCATCCTCGCCGCCGGCTCGGCCGCGCTGCATGCCGAGGCGCTGGCGCTGCTCAAGGGCGATTGAGGCCCGCGCCCGCGGCCCCTATGGTGCCGCCAGCCGGGGCAAGCGTCCGCAGACAGCAACAAGAATCAGGGGAGGGCCGCCGATGGACGATCTGCGCGAGGCCGAAACCGACAGCGGCGACGCCGATTTCCAGCTGAGCCAGAGGGATCTGGACGCGATCGGCAAGGCCATCGACGAGGGCGACGGCGCGGCGCTGGACGCGCTGCTGGAGCCGGTGCACGCCGCCGACATCGCCGACCTGATCGAGCAGCTGACGCCGCCGCGCCGCCGCGCCTTCCTCGGGCTCTACTCGGGCGAGATCGACGGCGACATCCTGTCCGAGATCGACGAATCCATCCGCGACGAGGTCATCGAGCAGCTGCCGCAGGAAGTGCTGGCCGAGGCCGTGCGCGAGATGGACACCGACGATGTCGTCGACCTGATCGAGGACATGGAGGCGCCCGAGCAGCAGGCGATCCTTGCGGCGCTGGACGAATCCGACCGTGCCGCGGTCGAGCGCTCGCTGACCTGGCCCGAACATTCCGCCGGCCGCCTGATGCAATCCGAGGTCGTCACCGCCCCCGAAGACTGGACCGTGGGCGAGACCATCGACTTCCTGCGCGCCGAGGAATGGCTGCCCGACCAGTTCTATCATGTGGTGCTGGTCGATCCGCGCCGGCATCCGACCGGCTATGTCACGCTGGGCAAGCTTCTGTCCTCGCGCCGGCATGTGGCGCTGCGCGAGATCACCGAGGACAGTTTCCGCACCATCAGCGCCCGCGAGGACGAGGGCGACGTGGCCTATGCCTTCAACAAGTATCACCTGATCTCGGCGCCGGTGGTCGATGACGACGACCGGCTCGTGGGCACGATCACCATCGACGACGCCATGTTCGTGCTGGACGAGGAACACGAGGAGGACTTTCTGCGCATGGCGCGGGTCTCGGACGACAGCCATGTTTCGGACGGGCCGCTGCAGACCGCGCGCCAGCGCCTGCCCTGGCTGATCATCAACCTGTTCACCGCCTCGCTGTCGGCGGTGGTGATCTCGCGGTTCGAATCCACGCTGGCGCAGCTGGTGATCCTGGCGGCACTGATGCCGATCGTCGCCTCGACCGGCGGCATCGCCGGCACGCAGTCGCTGGCGGTGGCGGTGCGCGCGCTGGCGACGCGCGACCTGACCAGCGCCAATGCGCGCCGGGTGATCCTGCGCGAGTTGATGGCCGGGCTTCTGAACGGGCTGGGCCTTGCCCTGCTCTTGACGCTGGCGGGCGGGTTCATCCTGGGCGACGTGCAGATCGGCCTGGTGTTGGGCATGGCGATGGTCGCCAACCAGGTCGTCGCGGCCATGGGCGGGGTGCTGGTGCCGCTGGGCCTCAGCCGGCTGGGGCTGGACCCGGCGCTGGCCTCTGGGACGTTCGTGACCACCATGACCGACGTGATGGGGTTCTTTGCCTTCCTGGGCCTGGCGTCATGGCTGCTGATCTGAAGCAGGAGTTGCGCCGCAAGGCGCTGGCGGCGCGGGCCGGGGGCGGCGACGATGCGGCGATGACGCGCCATCTGCTGGCGGCGCTGGTGGCGCATCGGGGCAGGGTGCTGGCCGGCTATTGGCCGATCCGGGGCGAGGCCGACCCGCGCCCGGCCATGGCGGCGCATCAGGGGCCGGTCTGCCTGCCGGTGGTGCTGGCGCCGGGCCTGCCGCTGCAGTTCCGCCTCTGGGACGGCAGGCTTGAGCCGGGGCGCTACGGCACCAGCCAGCCCCCGGGCGATTCGCCGCTGCTGCGCCCCGAGGTGCTGATCGTGCCCCTGGCCGGGTTCGACCGCATGGGCCACCGCCTGGGCTATGGCGGCGGCTATTACGACCGCACGTTGCAGCACCTGCGGGCCGAGGGCGCGGTCACGGCGATCGGATTCGCCTATGCCGTGCAAGAGATTCGCGCGATTCCCGCCGAAGTGACAGATCAGATGCTGGATCTGATCGTCACCGATCGCGGCGCCATCCTGCCGCAGCGCTGATTTTTCCTGCGCCGCGCCGTGCGAACGAAAACGCAACCGGGCTGTGCACAGGCTGGGGATAAGCCTGTTGAAAGCCGGTGCATCAGCGGCGCGAACCCTGCCGGATCGTTTGGATTTTACGCAATCGCCGCCCGGCGGCAGGCTTGTTAACAGTGCGGATGCAGCGAATCCATGCGCCGGCCGGATGGCGGCAAAGCCCCGGAAGTCCAGCGAAAATTTCGGTTGAAATGTGCCGTAACCCGGTTCAGGTTGTGGTCCATGCCCGCAAGTCCACCATATCTGGTGTCTGAACCGAAATGGCGGCCGTTGGCGGGGATCAAGGATGACAGTTCGGAAAGCCGGGGCTCTGGCCGCCTGACCGATGCCTGCCGGCACGGTCCGGAGGGCGGCGCCGCACGGCCCGGCGCAACAGGGGGACGGACAGGATATGCGGATCGAGCGGCGCTTTACCACGGCCGAGGGCGGTGCCTATGGCGACATCGCCTTCACCACCACCAGCAGCGAGATCCGCAACCCGGACGGCAAGATCGTGTTTCGCAACGATGCCGTCGAGGTGCCGCAGGGCTGGAGCCAGGTCGCCTCGGACGTGATCGCGCAGAAATATTTCCGCAAGGCCGGCGTGCCGGCGCGGCTGAAGCGGGTGCCCGAGAAGGGCGTGCCCGAGTTCCTCTGGCGCTCGGTCGCGGACGAGGAAGCAATGGCCGATCTGCCCGAGGCCGAGCGGTTTGTCGGCGAGACCTCGGCGCGGCAGATGTTCGACCGGCTGGCCGGCGCCTGGGCCTATTGGGGCTGGAAGGGTGAGTATTTTTCGAACGAAGAAGACGCACGCGCCTATTATGACGAGATGCGTCACATGCTGGCGGCGCAGATGGGGGCGCCGAACAGCCCGCAATGGTTCAATACCGGCCTGCACTGGGCTTACGGCATCGACGGTCCGTCGCAGGGGCATTTCTATGTCGATTACCGCAGCGGCAAACTGGTGCGTTCGGACAGCGCCTATGAGCATCCGCAACCGCATGCCTGTTTCATCCAGTCGGTCAGCGACGATCTGGTGAACGAGGGCGGCATCATGGACCTGTGGGTGCGCGAGGCGCGCCTGTTCAAATACGGCTCGGGAACGGGCACCAATTTTTCGTCCCTGCGTGGGGAGGGCGAGAAACTGTCGGGCGGCGGGAAATCTTCGGGGCTCATGGGATTCCTGAAGATCGGAGACCGCGCAGCCGGGGCGATCAAATCGGGCGGCACGACCCGACGCGCGGCAAAGATGGTGATCTGCGACATGGATCACCCCGACATCGAGCAGTTCATCAACTGGAAGGTCATCGAGGAGCAGAAAGTCGCCTCCATGGTGGCCGGCTCGAAGATGCACGAACAGAAGCTGAACGAGATCTTCGCCGCGATCCGCGGTTGGGACGGCGACATCGAAAGTGCCACCGACCCGGCGCGGAACGCGGCGTTGAAATCGGCAATCCGCTCGGCCAAACGCAGCATGATCCCGGAAACCTATGTGAACCGGGTTCTGCAATATGCCCGTCAGGGCTTTGATTCGATTGAGTTCCAGACCTATGACACCGATTGGGACTCGGAGGCCTATATTTCGGTCTCGGGGCAGAATTCGAACAATTCGGTGCGGGTGACCGATGCCTTCCTGCGTGCCGTGCGCGAGGACAAGCAGTGGGACCTGATCCGGCGCACCGATGGCGGCGTGGCGAAAACCGTCCCCGCGCGCGAGCTTTGGGACCAGATCGGCCATGCCGCCTGGGCCTGCGCCGATCCGGGCATCCAGTTTCACGACACGGTGAACGCCTGGCACACCTGCCCCGAGGACGGGCCGATCCGCGGCAGTAACCCCTGCAGCGAATACATGTTCCTTGATGACACCGCCTGCAACCTGGCCTCGATGAACCTGCTGACCTTCTGGCGGGACGGGGGATTCGATGCGGATGGCTATGTCCATGCCAGCCGGCTGTGGACGCTGACGCTGGAAATCTCGGTTCTGATGGCGCAGTTCCCCTCACGCGAGATCGCGCAGCGCAGCTATGATTTTCGCACCCTGGGCCTGGGTTACGCCAATATCGGCGGCCTCTTGATGAACATGGGGCTGGGCTATGACAGCGCCCGGGGTCGGGCGATGTGCGGGGCGCTGAGCGCGGTGATGACCGGCGTGGCCTATGCCACCTCGGCCGAGATGGCGGCCGAGCGCGGCGCATTCCCCGGCTATGCCCGCAATGCCGGCCATATGCTGCGGGTGATCCGCAACCACCGTGCCGCCGCCGAGGGCAGCGATGCCTATGAAGGGGTGAACGTGGCGCCGCTGGCGCTGGACGCGGCGAACTGCCCTGATGCGCGGCTGGTGGCGCTGGCGCGCGACGCCTGGGACCGCGCCCTGACGCTGGGCCAGGCGCATGGCTATCGCAATGCGCAGGTGACGGTGATCGCCCCCACCGGCACCATCGGCCTGGTGATGGATTGCGACACCACCGGCATCGAGCCCGATTTCGCCCTGGTCAAGTTCAAGAAACTGGCCGGCGGCGGCTATTTCAAGATCATCAACCGCTCGGTGCCGGCGGGGCTGGAGACGCTGGGCTATGGCAGTGCGCAGATCGAGGAGATCGTCGCCCATGCCGTCGGCCATGCCAGCCTTGGCAACTGCCCGGGGATCAACCACGCCAGCCTGATCGGCCACGGCTTTGGCCCGCGCGAGCTGGAAAGGATCGACGCGGCGCTGGCCTCGGCCTTCGACATCCGCTTCGTCTTCAACCAGTGGACGCTGGGCGAGACCTTCTGCCGCGAGACCCTGGGTATCCCGGCGGAAAAGCTGGCCGATCCGGGGTTCGATCTGCTGCGGCATCTGGGTTTCACCCGCGCCCAGATCGAGGCGGCGAACGACCATGTCTGCGGCACCATGACGCTGGAGGGCGCGCCGCATCTGCAGCCCGAACATTACCCGGTCTTCGACTGCGCCAATGCCTGCGGCAAGACCGGCCGGCGTTACCTGTCGGTGGAAAGCCACATCCGCATGATGGCGGCGGCGCAAAGCTTCATCTCGGGGGCGATCTCCAAGACGATCAACATGCCCAATAGCGCCAGCATCGCGGATGCGCTGGCGGCTTATGAGCTATCCTGGTCCCTGGGCATCAAGGCCAATGCGCTTTACCGCGACGGATCGAAACTGAGCCAGCCGCTGGCCGCCGCCCTGGTCGAGGACGACGACGAGGCCGAGGAGATCCTTGCCAGCGGCAGCGCCCAGGAAAAGGCCGTGGTGGTGGCCGAGAAGATCGTGGAAAAGATCATCCTGCGCGAGGTGGTGCGCAGCAACCGCGAGAAACTGCCGCAGCGCCGCAAGGGCTATACGCAAAAGGCGGTGATCGGCGGGCACAAGGTCTATCTGCGCACCGGCGAATATGACGACGGCAAGCTGGGCGAGATATTCATCGACATGCACAAGGAAGGTGCGGGCTTCCGGGCGATGATGAACAATTTCGCCATCGCCGTGTCCGTGGGCCTGCAATACGGCGTGCCGCTGGAGGAATTCGTCGACGCCTTCACCTTTACCCGCTTTGAGCCCGCGGGCATGGTGCAGGGCAATGACAGCATCAAGAATGCCACCTCGATCCTTGACTATGTGTTCAGGGAACTGGCGGTCAGCTATCTGGACCGCACCGATCTGGCGCATGTGAAGCCGCAGGGAGCGCGTTTCGACGATCTGGGCGGCGGCGAGGCCGAGGGCCAGCCCAGCGCCGCCCCGGCCGGCGACGGTGCCTCGCGCTCGCTGGAAATGCTGCGTCAGATCAGCTCGACCGGCTATCTGCGCAAGCGCCTGCCGCAGGACCTGCTGGCGCTGCGCGGGGAAGTCTCGGTTGCGGCGGTCTCGCTGGGCGAAAGCGGCGGGGTCACGACCCTGGACGCCCGCGCCAAGGCGAGGATGCAGGGCTATGAGGGCGATCCCTGTGGCGAATGTGGCAATTACACGCTGGTCAGGAACGGCACCTGCATGAAATGCAACACCTGTGGCGGCACCAGCGGCTGCAGCTGACCCCGGGATCTGCGGCAGGGCCGGGTCAGGCCTTGCCGCCACCCTCCTCGGCGGCCTTGCGGGCCAGGTGTTTCTGCTTGCGCGTCCTTGGCCTGAGCTTGCGAAAGGACTGGTCGAGGAAACGCAGCGGCTTGGTGACCGACATCAGCCGGTCGATCGTCGTGCCCAGATGCGAAAGCCGCTCGGCCAGGACCTCGTCGGCGGTGGCCGAGACCTCGGCCGCGGTGAATTGCGGGAAATGCGCGGGAAGGGTTGCATAGCGGTTCTCGTCCCCGGCGCCGAGGATCTCGATCTCGCCCTTGCGGGCCAGGAGGCGCAGCACCACCTGCTCAAAGGTCCAGTCGTGGATGTCGAAGACCTTCCAGCGTTCGCTGCGCCGCGATGAAAACCCGGCCAGCACCACCTTGGATCCCAGCCCCAGACGTGTCAGCCAGATACACAGCCCGAAGCCGGTCGTCGGCACCATGCCCGCAGGATAGAAGGGCGCGAGCGTCGCATCGAGATCCAGATGCGCCACGCGCGCGATGCCGAATTCCTCGGCACTGCTGAAGCGTTCGTCATTGCCGATGATGATGTTCAGGATGCCCAGGAAATGCGCCGGGTCGAAATGCCGGATCACCTCGGGCACCTCGCGGCGGTGCACGATATTCGCACCCATCATGCCGCTGCGGCTTGCCAGGATGGCGGGCCGGTCAAAGACATGGTCGAGGACCTTGAAGACCTTGTTGAAGAAGATGAACAGCGTGTCGCGCTGGAACCGCTGTTCGAGCTGCGCCATGTCGACCTGCTCGCTGTTCGCGACCAGCACGATATGGGCATAGGGCGCCAGCAGGTCCCGCCATTCCCTGTCACCGGCCTGATCCGAAGGCAGTGTCGGAAGCGTGTCGGACATGGGGCCTCTCATTCTTTGGGGGGCACGGGGGCCGGGGGGAGAGCGGGGGCCGGCGCGCAGGACGACACTGCGGCAGGGGGGTGCTGGCGGAAACTGCTTGCGGCACGCGCCACATCGGCCCTTGATTCCATCGCCACCCCGCGTCATCCCGACCGGAAACCTTACGGCCCTTGACCTTAACCGCCCGGGAGGAAATTGCAAAGGTGTCGATTCTGGCCAGCATCACGCGCGGCAGGCGCCAGCTTTACCGCTATCTGAAGTATCAGTTGCTCGCCCCGACCGCCCCCCGGCTTGAGGGAGAGTTGCGGGGCAGGGATGTGGTGATCGTCGGTTCGGCCCCGGTCTCGACCCGCCCGGCGGGTTGGGACGGGAATTTCCGCGTCATTTCGATCAATGCCTCCCAGATGGCGGCGCGCGCCTGGCTTAGCGAAACCCCCGATGTCACGCTGATGCAGTTCAACCAGATCGAGGGCACGAATGCCAATGCGCGCGAGGTGCGCCGCGTGCTGGCCGGGCAGCGGACGGGGATCCTTTATGTCATCCACTGGCGCCACGGGCTGGCGCGCCTGCAGGCGGGGCTTGCGGGTTTCGGCTATGGCTGCGACAGCCTGCGGCTGATGGGCCGCTATGAGCGGATCGCGCTGATGCGCGCGGCGACGGGTCGGCTGAACCTTGAACTCGAGGCTGATTCGAAATGGTCGAACGGCATCGTCGCCGCAGCGCTGGCGATCCACAGCGGCGCAAGGAACGTCATCCTGACCGGGATCAATCCGAAATCCTCGGGGCATGGCTACAACGCGCTGGACCTGAAGCGGCTGCATGCCGACAGCGACCTCGAGGCGCTGCGGCTGTTTCTTGCCCGCGGCTATCCGCTGCACACCGCCGATCCCGGCGTCGCGGCCGCGACCGGGCTGCCGCTGTGGTCTCCGCCGGCCTGAGGGGGCAGGGACTGCGGGCTTGCGCTTGCCCCCGAAAGCGGCTAATGGGCGCGCACTTCACAGGCGGAGCCGGGCCCCGGAGGGAGACATCCTTCGACGGTCCACCGGTTGGGGCTAGCCCCTGAAAGCTCTGCCAAGGCGCAAACCGGAAAGGAAATGGACATGGCGCTTCCCGAATTCTCCATGCGTCAGCTGCTTGAAGCTGGCGTTCACTACGGCCACCAGACCCAGCGCTGGAACCCGCGCATGGCCGAGTTCATTTATGGCGAACGCAACGGCATCCACATCTTCGACCTGACGCAGACCGTCCCGATGCTGGACGCGGCGCTGCAGGCCGTGCGCGACACCGTCGCCAAGGGTGGCCGCGTGCTGTTCGTCGGCACCAAGCGCCAGGCGCAGAAGGCCGTGTCCGACGCCGCCGAAAGGTCGGCGCAGTATTACATGAACCACCGCTGGCTGGGCGGCACGCTGACCAACTGGAAGACCGTCTCGCAGTCGATCCAGCGCCTGAAGGCCATCGACGAGGCCATGGCTGGCGGCGCCGAGGGCCTGACCAAGAAAGAGCGCCTGCAGATGGAACGCGAGCAGGCCAAGCTGCAGGCCTCGCTGGGCGGCATCCGCGAGATGGGCGGCCTGCCGGACCTGCTGTTCGTCATCGACGTGAACAAGGAAGACCTCGCCATCGCCGAAGCCCGGAAACTGGGCATCCCGGTGGTCGCGGTGGTCGATACCAACTGCTCGCCCAAGGGCGTCGACTATATCATCCCGGGCAACGATGACGCCGCCCGCGCCATCGCGCTTTACTGCGATCTGGCCAGCCGCGCCGCGCTCGAGGGCATGACCGTGCAGATGGGCGCCGCCGGCGTCGATCTGGGCGCGCTGGAAGCCAGCATCGAGGAAGATCTGGCCGGCGCCTCGGACGGAGAAGCCGCCGAGGCCTGATCCGGGCTTGCGGGCCGTATTCGCCCGCGCAGGTTTGGCAACAGCATTTGTCAGGCGGGGACATGCCCCGCCTGACGCGTTGAAAAAGCAAGGAGACACCCCGATGGCTATCACCGCTGCAATGGTGAAGGAACTGCGCGAGACGACCGGCGCAGGCATGATGGACGCCAAGAAGGCGCTGATCGAGACCGACGGCGACATGGAAGCCGCCATCGACTGGCTGCGCACCAAGGGCCTGGCCAAGGCCGCCAAGAAGGCCGACCGCGTGGCGGCCGAGGGTCTGGTGGGCGTCGCCGTCCGCGCCGGCCGCGGCGTCGCGGTCGAGCTGAACTCGGAAACCGATTTCGTCGCCAAGAACGCCGATTTCCAGCAGCTGGTGCGCGAAATCACCAATGTCGCGCTGGACGCGGCCACCGATCTGGAAGTGCTGAAGGCCACGCATCTGAACGGCAAGCCGGTCTCGGACGTGCTGACCGACGCCATCGCCCGCATCGGCGAGAACATGACCCTGCGCCGGCTGCACCTGCTGGAAGGCGATGCCGTGGTTTCCTATGTCCACAACGCCGCCGCCGAAGGCATGGGCAAGATCGGCGTGCTGGTCGCGCTGAAGGGCGATGCCGCCAAGGTGCAGGAAGTCGGCAAGCAGTTCGCCATGCACATCGCCGCCACCGCGCCGATGGCGCTGTCGGAAGCGGCACTCGACCCGGCGCTGCTGGCGCGCGAGCTTGAGGTGCAGACCGCCAAGGCGCTTGAGGAAAACTCGGCCTCGGCCAAGCCCAAGCCCGAAGCCGTGATCCAGAACAACATCATCCCCGGCCGGATGAAGAAGTTCGTGGCCGAAAACACCCTTCTGGGCCAGGCCTTCGTCATCAACCCCGATCTGACGGTCGAGCAGGCCGCCAAGGAAGCCGGCGTCGAGATCACCGGCTTTGCCCGCATCGTGGTCGGCGAAGGCATCGAGAAGAAGGAAGAGGATTTCGCCGCCGAGGTCGCCAAGACCCGCGCCGGCGCCTGATCCCCGTTCCGGGCAGATCCCCGAAACGCCGGCCTCCGTGGCCGGCGTTTTGCCATGTGCTGGCGCAAGCCTCTGGTCGGGCGCGGGTTTCTGCCGATGGCACGGAATCGTGCGCAATTTTCGATTGTCTTGATCCACTTGGAACGAAGGACGAACCGATCTGCCATTGAACCCGCGCTCGCGGCTTCTTATTTTGTGCTCCAGCAGTAGGCCCGCCTGCCTGTCCGGGGGCGCGCCTTCTGGCGAGAAAGGACTGTCTCCATGAACGAAATCGCCCAAGACATCCATCCGGTCCTGCCGCTGCGCGACATCGTGGTGTTTCCGCACATGATCGTGCCGCTGTTCGTCGGGCGCGAGAAATCGGTGCGGGCCCTCGAGGCGGTGATGGAACAGGACCGGCCGATCCTGCTGGCGGCGCAAAAGGATGCCGCCGTCGACGAGCCCGAGGCCGAGGGCATCTACCGCACCGGCGTACTGGCCAATGTGCTGCAACTGCTGAAGCTGCCCGATGGCACCGTGAAGGTTCTGGTCGAGGGGCGCGAGCGGGTGCGCATCACCTGTTTCGTGTCGAATGATGCCTTTTTCGAGGCCGGCTGCGAGCCGCTTGCCGAAGAGCCGGGCGACAAGGAAACCCTGACCGCGCTGACCCGCGCCGTCGCCGAAGAGTTCGAGCGTTACGTGAAGGTGCGCAAGAACATCCCCGAAGAGGTGGTCTCGGCCGTGGCCGAGGCGCGCGACCCGGCGCGCCTGGCCGATCTGGTCAGCGGCCATCTGGGCATTGCCCTGGACAAGAAGCAGGAACTGCTTGAAACCCTCGTCACCGCCGAGCGGCTGGAGAAGGTCTACGGCCTGATGCAGGGCGAGATGTCCGTGCTGCAGGTCGAGAAGAAGATCAAGTCGCGCGTCAAGACCCAGATGGAAAAGACGCAGCGCGAATACTACCTGAACGAGCAGATGAAGGCCATCCAGAAGGAGTTGGGTGACGGCGAGGACGGCTCGAACGAGATCGCCGAACTGGAACAGCGCATCGCCGGTACCAGGTTCAGCAAGGAGGCGCGCGAAAAGGCCGAGGCCGAGCTGAAGAAGCTGCGCTCGATGTCGCCGATGTCGGCCGAGGCCACGGTCAGCCGCAACTATCTGGATTGGCTGCTGTCGCTGCCCTGGGGCGTGAAGTCGCGCATCCGCAAGGATCTGGGCAAGGCGGAAACGGTGCTGGACGCCGACCATTACGGGCTGGAAAAGGTCAAGGAACGCATCGTCGAATATCTGGCGGTGCAGAACCGCTCGGCCAAGCTGAAGGGGCCGATCCTGTGCCTCGTCGGCCCGCCCGGTGTCGGCAAGACCTCGCTGGGGCGTTCGGTCGCCCGGGCCACGGGGCGCGAATTCATCCGCATCAGCCTTGGCGGCGTGCGCGACGAATCCGAGATCCGCGGCCACCGGCGCACCTATATCGGCTCGATGCCCGGCAAGATCATCCAGGCGCTGAAAAAGGCCAAGACCACCAACCCGCTGATCCTGCTGGATGAGATCGACAAGATGGGGCAGGACTTCCGCGGCGATCCGGCCAGCGCGATGCTGGAGGTGCTGGACCCGGAACAGAACTCGACCTTCGTGGACCACTATCTCGAGGTGGAATACGATCTGTCGAACGTGATGTTCGTGACCACGGCCAACAGCTACAACATGCCCGGGCCGTTGCTCGACCGCATGGAGATCATCACGCTTGCCGGCTATACCGAGGACGAAAAGCGCGAGATCGCCCGCCAGCACCTGCTGCCCAAGCAGATCGCGGCGAACGGGCTGCGCAAGGGCGAATTCTCGGTGTCGGACGCGGCGCTGACGCATGTCATCCGCTATTACACCCGCGAGGCCGGGGTGCGCTCGCTTGAACGCGAGATCGCGAAGCTGGCACGCAAGGCGGTGACCGACATCCTGAAGGGCAAGGCAAAGTCCGTCGACGTGACCCCGGCCAAGGCCGAGGAGTATCTGGGGGTGCGCCGCCACCGCTACGGGCTGGCCGAACAGGACGACCAGGTGGGTGTGGTGACCGGCCTGGCCTGGACGCAGGTCGGCGGCGATCTGCTGCAGATCGAGGCGCTGAAACTGCCGGGCAAGGGCCGGATGAAGACGACCGGGAAACTGGGCGAGGTGATGAAGGAATCGATCGATGCCGCCTCGTCCTTTGTCCGCTCGATCAGCCCCGAGATCGGGGTGAAGCCGCCCAAGTTCGAGACCGTGGACATCCATGTGCATGTGCCCGAAGGCGCAACCCCCAAGGACGGGCCTTCGGCCGGGGTGGCGATGGTGACCTCGATCGTTTCGGTCCTGACCCAGATCCCGGTGCGCAAGGACGTGGCGATGACCGGCGAGGTCACGCTGCGCGGCAATGTGCTGGCCATCGGCGGGCTCAAGGAAAAGCTGCTGGCGGCGCTGCGCGGTGGCATCAAGACCGTGCTGATCCCGGCCGAGAACGAAAAGGACCTGGCCGAGATCCCCGCCAATGTGAAGGAGGGGCTCCGGATCATCCCGGTCAGCCATGTGCGCGAGGTTCTGGCGCAGGCCCTGGTGCGCAAGCCGGTGCCCGTCGAATGGGACGAGGCCGCCGAGGAGGAGGCTGCGGAATCCAGCCGGGTCGCCGCGCGCTCGGACCCGGGCAGCGGCGGCGCGGCCATCGCGCATTGACACAGAAACCGCGCGGGGCCGTCCCGCGCGGTTTTTTCTTGGCCATCGCTCCGACAGAAGGGAGGTCGATCATGTCAAGGACCGAGGCAACGGCAAAGGCGGGGATGCACCGCGATCCCGAAACCGCGAAAATTCTGCAAAAGCGCGAGCTGCTGACCAATGTGGCGCATCGCACCGGCATGCGCAGCGCCGAGATCCGCATCGTCGTCGAGGCGACGCTTGCCGAGTTGGGCGAGGCCATCGCCGCCGGCATGACGCTGGCGCTGCCGCCGCTGGGCCGGGCGAGGATCAACCGCCAGGACGATGGCGGCGGCGGCGAGGTCATCACGCTGCGGCTGCGGCGGCGCCTGGCGAAAGCCTGAAAGCCCCTCGGGGTTTTTTCATCTGCCCTCTTGCGGCCCCCGGCGACTGCGGCTATCTAGCCCGCACCGGGCGATTAGCTCAGCGGTAGAGCGCTTCGTTCACATCGAAGATGTCAGCGGTTCAAATCCGTTATCGCCCACCATCATTCTATTGAAAAGCCCTCGGAATTTCCGGGGGCTTTGCAGTTTCGCACCCCCGCAAGCCGGTTCTGCCGTCCGCAGCCCGGCCAGGACAGCCCGGGGCGCGGCGCGCCCCGCAACAGGTCCGGTCGCAGCTTGCCCTTCGCAGCGGCCGGGTCAGAGCGTCAGGAGCGCAGCGCGGAACGTGGGGTCCGAGAGCGAGACCTCGAGCTTGCCAAGCGCCGCGCCGCGCGCCAGCGCCCGCGCGGTCTGAGCTTGCGCGAATTCGACCGCCTGCGGCAGGGTCCGCCCACAGGCCATCGCCGCGGTGGTCAGCCCGGCAAACAGATCGCCGGTGCCGGCCAGCGCGCAGGGCAGGCGCGGCGTCGGGTGGCGCGACAGCCCCTCGGGACCGAGGATGATGCTTTCCAGCATGTCGGCAGGGGTCTCGCGCAGGGCGCAGCCGGTGACGATCAGCCGCGCCCCCGGCGCCAGGTGCAGCGCCCGCGCCACGCGCGGCAGATCGGCCAGCGCGGCGACCGGCTCTCCGGTCAGCCAGGCCACCTCGAACGGGTTGGGCGAGGCGATGTCGGCCATGGGCAGCAGCCGGTCGCGAAAGATGCCGGCAATCTCCTGCGGCACATAAAGCCCGGGCTGCTGATCTCCCATGACCGGATCGCAGTAATAGCGCAGGCGCGGGTTCGCCGCCTTGGCGCGGGCGACGAAATCGGCCAGCAGATGCGCCACCTCGACAGAACCGATATAGCCCGAGAGCAGGAAATCCGCGCGCTCGGGCAGGCCGCGTTCCCACAGGCCCCGCAGCAGATCGGCAAAGAAATCCTCGGGCAGCGGCCGGCCGCGCAGGGTCGGGTAATCGGGGGTGTTGGAAAAGATCACCGTCGGCACCGCCACCACCTCAAGCCCGGCGGCCAGCAGCGCAAACACCGCGGCGGAATTGCCGACATGGCCCATGGCCACCTGGCTTTGCACCGAGATCACCAGCGGCGGCGTCATTGCCCGCCCTCAAGCCGTCGGCTCCAGTCCTCGACCCGGCCGCTGTCAAGGCGGCGCAGCGCGTGGCGGCGCCAGCCCTCGGCCAGCACGTCAAGCGCGGCGATGCCCTGCAACTCGGCCAGGTTCATGCGGTCGATATACAGCGCGTGCCACAACCGGTGCAGCGTCCAGTCCGGCGCCATGCGGTCGCGCAGTTCCAGCCTGTCGCCGGGTGCGACGATGCCGGGTTTCAGTACGCGGTAATACCAGCCGGTGCGGCCGCTGTCCTGCACGCGCCGGGCCATGCGATCGGTGCCGAAGCGGCGCGACAGTTTCCAGCAGGGCTGGCGGCCCTGGCTGACCTGCAGCAGCGCCGTGCCGAGGCGAAAGATGTCGCCCACTGCGACATCGGCCTCGGTCATCCCATGGGTCGAGATGTTCTCGCCGAAGGCACCGGGGGCCTCAAGCACCGGCAGTGGCCCCAGTTCCGCCTGCCAATACGGGTAATGCTCGCGCGCATAGTGATGCACGGCCTTTTCCGGCCCGCCATGCACGCGGCGGTCGGCCTGTTCGTCACCCTCGAACCCTTCGGCGCCAAGCGCCAGCGGCCGGTCCACCGGGTGCTTGTCGATGCCGCTCAACTCGTTGCTGTCGGGCAGGGGCGCGGCGCGGCCGGTCAGCAGAATGATGCTTGGCATGGCGTCTCCGGGATGTCGGACTGCTGCCAGCTTAGCCGAAGGCGCGGCAGGCTCAATGGCCGAGGCGGGCGATTTGCCCCCTTTCCCCGCCGCGGGATTTCTGCGACTGCTGCGCATATGCAGCACGGGACCCGGCATTCGCAGGCAGGTCTGGCGCGGGACATGCCCATGCGCCGGATCGCGCTGTGGCTTGCGGTCCTGCCCTTCGTGCTGATGTCGCTGATCCTGCCCGGCACCATGCTGGTGCGCGATGCGCTGGGGCGGGTGACGGTGGTGCTGTGCAGCGGCGCGGGGCCGATGCAGATGCGGCTGACCGCCGATGGCAGCCTGGTCGCCGACACGCCGACCGCGCCTGTCGATCACGCCTGCGACTGGGCACCGCATGGCCGTGCGCTGGCGCCGGGGGCGACGCTGGATCCGCCCCAGGCCCTGGCTGGCCTGTCGCGCGCCTGGCTTGCGCCGGCGCCCGCAGTGCCGCAGCCGCGCGCCCGGCCGCTGCCGCCGGTGGCACGGGGCCCGCCGCGCCCTGTCTGACGCAGAACCAGTTGCCCGCCGGGACAGGCCCGGGCGGAAACCATGCTCATCAGACAGGACATGTCATGCGAATTCTTCTTGTTCCGGCGCTTCTGGCCGCCGCCCTTGCCGCAGGACCGGCATTTTCCCAGACTGCGGCGACCAGCCCCGATCATGCCGGCCATGCGCCGGCGGCCGCGGGCAGCGTGGTTCTGGGCGATCTGACGCTGGCCGGCGGCTTCAGCCGCGCCACGCCACCGGCGGCGCCGGTGGCCGGCGGCTTTCTGACCATCAGCAATGCCGGGGCGGCCGACCGGCTGGTCTCGGCCACGTCCGACATCGCCGGGCGCACCGAGATCCACGAGATGGCCATGCAGGGCGAGGTCATGCAGATGCGCCAGCTGGCCGACGGCCTGGAAATTCCCGCCGGCGGCACGGTTGAACTTGCCCCCGGCGGCATTCATCTGATGTTCATGGAGCTGAAACGGCCGCTGGCCGAGGGCGAGACGGTCGCGGTCACGCTGCGTTTCGAACATGCGGGCGAGGTCACTCTGCCGCTGGCCGTCGGGCCGCGCAACGCCAGGGCAGCAGGCAAGGGAGGCGCGCATGACGGGCACTGATACCGGACTGAGGAAACTGCGCTACGCGCTTTGGGCGCTGGTGGTGCTGGCGCTGGCGGGATTCGCCTGGCTGCAATTCGCCCCGCCGCGCCCCGGCTCTCTGGCCAATCCCGGCACCGCCAGCCTTGGCCGCGGCGACTACCGGCTTGAGGCCACCGACGGCAGCGAATTCACCCAGGCGACGCTGCAGGGCCAGCCCTCAGCGGTGTTTTTCGGCTTTACCAATTGCCCGGATGTCTGCCCGACCACGCTGGGCGACATCGCCGCCTGGCAGCAGGAGCTTGGCCCCGCGGGCAAGGATCTGCGGGTGTTCTTCGTCACCGTGGACCCCGAACGCGATTCGGTCGAGAAGCTGCGGGAATACGTGTCCTGGGTGCCGGGCGTGACCGGCGTCTCGGGCACGCCCGAGGAGATCGCCAAGGCGCTGAAGGCCTTTCGCATCTATGCGCGCAAGGCGCCGCAAGAGGGCGGCGGCTACAGCATGGACCATTCCTCAAGCCTGCTGCTGTTCGGCGCCGACGGCGCTTTCGCCGGGGTGATCGGCTATCAGGAGGCACCCGAGCGCGCCATGGCCAGCCTGCGCAAGCTGCTGGATGCCTGAGGCCTGCGGCGACGGGCGTTGCCCTGCCGCCGGCCCCGGTGCCAGGCGCGCGGGGCAAAGAAGGAGGCGCGCGTGATTCTTTGCGAATTCGGCCCCGGCGGGCGGCCGGTGCAGTTTGCCAACCCGCGCGAGTTGCTGGTCATCGACCGGCCCGGCGATGTCCTGCCTGCGCTGGCCACGCTCGAGGCGCGGAGGCGCGCGGGGGCCTGGATCGCGGGCTATCTGTCCTATGAGGCGGGCTATGCGCTTGAGCCGGCGCTGGCGGGGTTGATGCCGCAGGGCCGGCGGCTGCCGCTCTTGGCCTTCGGCGTCTTTGACGCACCGGGGCCGGCGCCGGGCTGGCCCATGGCGGATGCAAGGCTGTCGCCGCTGCGGCCGCTGATCTCGCGCGCGGAATACGAGGCGGCCTTTGCCCGCACCCGGGCCTATATCGCCGCGGGCGACTGCTATCAGATCAACCTGACCTTTCCGCTGGGCGCGCGGCTGGTCGCAGGGACGCCGCTTGCGCTGCATGCGGCGCTGGCGCGGCGCCAGCCGGTCGGCTTTGGCGCCCATGTCGATCCGGGCGCGGGGCCGGTGATCATCTCGCGCTCGCCAGAGCTGTTCGTGCGGCTGGATGCCCGGGGCGGCATCGAGGCGCGGCCGATGAAGGGCACGGCGCCGCGCGACCCCGACCCCGGCCGCGACGCGGCGCTGGCGGCGGCGCTGGCCGCATCCGAGAAGAACCGCGCCGAGAACCTGATGATCGTGGACCTGCTGCGCAACGACATCGCCCGCATCGCCCGCCTCGGCTCGGTCCGGGTGCCTGAACTTTTCGCGGTGGAAACCCTGGCCACGGTGCATCAGATGAGCTCGCGCGTGGTCGGGCAGCTGGCCGCGCCCGCCGATCTGGCTGCGTTGATGCAGGCGCTGTTTCCCTGCGGCTCGATCACCGGCGCGCCCAAGATCCGCGCCATGCAGATCATCCGCGAGGTCGAGCCGCATCCGCGCGGCGCCTATTGCGGCGCCATCGGCTGGATGGGGCCGGATGGCGCGGGCTGTTTTTCCGTCGCCATCCGCACCCTGACACTCTGGCCCGACGGCGAGGTGCTGCTGAACGTCGGCGGCGGCGTGGTGCAGGATTCGACCCCCGAAGGCGAATGGGAGGAGGCGCTGTGGAAAGCCCGTTTCGTGCAGGATCTGACCAGCCCGGACTGCGGCTGATCGAAACCGCGCTGTGGGACGGCGCCTGCTGCCCGCGCCTGAGCCTGCATCTGGCGCGGCTGCGCGACAGTGCCGCGCAACTGGGCTGGCCCTGCGATCCGGCCGCCGCGGGCGCTGCGCTCAGCGGCGCGGCGGACCAGCCGGCCCGTCTGCGCCTGACGCTGGACCGCGCGGGCCGGATCGAGGTGACGCGCGCCGCCCTGCCGCCCTCGCATGCCCCCTGGCGGCTGGCGCTGGCCGGGGCGCGGCTTGCCTCGACTGATCCCTGGCTGCGGCTGAAGACCACGCGGCGGGCGCCATATGATGCGGCGCGCGCCGCGCTGCCGCCGGGCATCGACGAGGCGATCTTCCTGAATGAACGCAACGAGGTCTGCGACGGCACGATCGCCACGCTGTTTTACGACCGCGGGCAGGGGATGCGGACGCCGCCCATCGCCTCGGGCCTGCTGGCGGGGGTGCTGCGCGCCGAACTTCTGGCCCAGGGGCGCTGCCGTGAGGAGGTGCTTGCGGCGGCGGACCTGCCGCATGTGCGGCTTTGGGTCGGCAATGCGCTGCGCGGGCTGATCCCCGCGATCTGGGCCGCCCCGCGGTGAATCGCTGCAGGGCCGCATTAACGTTTGCCCCTGCGTCATGCATCCGTTAGGAAGCCGGACTCACGGGCCCGGACTCACGGGCCCGGACTCACGGGCCCGGGGTCTACGGGCCGGGGTTCACGGGGCCGGTGCCGGCTGACGACAGGCAGATCTGGGGGGAAAGATGCTCGATCTGACGGAGATCCGCGGCGAACTGGCCGCGCATTACGACCTTGCGCCCTCGCTGGACCTGGCCGAGAGCATGGCCGACATCCACGCGCGCATGGGTCGGGTCATGCCCTGGCCGGACTGGGCGATCCACGCCCCCTATGTCGCGGCGATCAACCGGCTGAAACGCGAACGCAATGCCGTGGTGCTGGCACATAACTACATGACGCCGCAGATCTATCACGGCATTTCCGACGTGGTCGGCGACAGCCTGCATCTGGCGATCAAGGCGACCGAGGTCGAGGCCGATGTGATCGTGCAATGCGGCGTGCATTTCATGGCCGAGACCTCGAAGATCCTGAACCCCGCCAAGACCGTGTTGATGCCGGACATGGAGGCGGGCTGTTCGCTGGCCGAAAGCATCACCGCCGAGGGCGTGGCCCAGATGCGCGCCCGCTTTCCCGGCGCGCCGGTGGTGAGCTATGTCAACACCACCGCCGAGGTGAAGGCCGCATCCGACATCTGCTGCACCTCGGCCAATGCCGCGCAGATCGTCGCCGCGATGGAGGGCGACACGGTCATCATGACGCCCGACAAATGGCTGGCGCAGAACGTGGCCAAGCAGGTGCCGCACAAACGCATCGTCTGGTGGGATGGCGCCTGCGTCGTGCATGAACGCTTTAGCGCCCAGGACCTGCGCGATTTCCGCGAATGGAACCCCGGCATCCGCATCATCGCCCATCCCGAATGCCCGCCCGAGGTGGTGGCCGAGGCCGATTATGCCGGCTCGACCGCGAACATCCAGGGCTGGGTCGAGAAAGAGCACCCCAGACAGGTGATGCTGGTCACCGAATGCTCGATGGCCGCGAACATCTCGGACGCCAATCCGGAGGTCGAATTCCTCGGCCCCTGCAACATGTGCCCCTACATGCAGAAGATCACCCTGGAAAAGGTGCTGTGGTCGCTGCATTCCATGACCGGCGCGGTCGAGGTGGACCCGGCCGTGGCCGAGCCCGCGCGCCGCGCCGTGCAGCGCATGATCGACCTGTCGCGCCGTCTGGCGGCGTGAGCATGCACGAGATCGCGACCGCGCGCGTCGTCATCGTCGGCGCCGGGCTGGGCGCGCTTTATGCCGCGCTGCATCTGGCGCCGCGGCCGGTGCTGGTGATCTCGCCCGAGGAGCTGGGGCAGGGGGCCAGTTCGGCCTGGGCGCAGGGGGGCGTGGCCGCCGCCATGGACCCGGCGGATTCGCCCGCCGCGCATGCCGGCGACACGCTGAAGGCCGGCGCCGGCACGGTCGATGCCGCCATCGCCCGCATCGTCACCGAAGAGGCGCGCGCGCATGTCCTTGACCTGGCGGGGCTGGGCACCCCTTTCGACCGCAGGGCCGACGGCAGCTATGTGCTGTCGCGCGAGGCGGCGCATGGCTTTGCCCGGGTGGTGCGGGTGCGGGGCGACCAGGCCGGTGCCGAGATCATGCGCGCGCTGGTCGCCAGCGTGCGCGCCACGCCCTCGGTGCAGGTGCTCGAGGGGGTGATGGCCACCGGCCTCGTGCCCGGGGCCGGCCGCGTCGCGGGGGTCGAGCTGCGGCTGTCCGGGCCGCAGGGCTCGGCGCCGGTCAGGATCCTTGCGCCGGCGGTGCTGCTGGCCGGCGGCGGCTCGGCCGGGCTTTACGCGCTGACCACCAACCCGCCGCGCATCCGCGGCCAGGTGATCGGCATGGCGGCGCGCGCCGGTGCGGCGATCGCCGATGCGGAATTCGTGCAGTTCCACCCCACCGCCATCGACTGCGGCGAGGATCCGGCGCCCCTGGCGACCGAGGCGCTGCGCGGCGAAGGCGCGCAGTTGCTGAACCGGCTGGGCGAGCGCTTCATGCCGGCGCTGCATCCGGATGCGGAACTGGCGCCGCGCGATGTCGTGGCCCGCGCCATCCATGCCCAGACCCAGGCCGGGCTGCGGCCGGTGCTGGACACCCGTGCCTGCCTTGGCGCGCGCATCATCGAGGAATTCCCCGCCGTGGCCGGGGCCTGCCTGCGGGCCGGCATCGACCCGGTGCGCCAGCCGATCCCGGTGGCGGCGGCGGCGCATTACCACATGGGCGGCGTCGCCGTGGATGCCGATGGCCGCGCCAGCCTGCCGGGGCTGTGGGTCTGCGGCGAGGCGTCCTCGACCGGGCTGCATGGCGCGAACCGCCTGGCCTCGAACGGGCTGCTCGAGGCGCTGGTCTTTGCCCGCCGCGCGGCACGGTCGATCGGCTCGGAACTGGGCGCGCTGCCCGATGCGGCCCTGCTCGAACTGCCGCCGCTGCCCGCCGCCGCCGGACCCGATCCGGCGCTGGTCGCCCGCCTGCGCCGGGCGATGACTGCCGGCGCGGGGGTGGTGCGCGACGCGACGGGCCTCGCGCGCTGCCTGCGCGAGATCGCCGCGGTCGAAGCCGCGCAGCCCGATTGCCCGGCACTGCTGAACATGACCGCCACCGCGACGCTGATCGCCGCCGCGGCGCTGCTGCGCCAGGAAAGCCGCGGCGCGCATTGCCGCAGCGATTTTCCCGATACCGCGCCCGAGGGTCGCCGCTCGCGCCTGACACTGGCCGAGGCGCTGGCCCTGCGCGCCAGCCTTGAACCGGAGATGACATGACCCAGATGCCGCCGCTGCCCGAGATGATCCTTGAGCCGCTGGTCCGCGCCGCCCTGCTCGAGGATCTGGGAACCTGTGGCGACATCACCACCCGCACGGTGATCGCCGCCGGCACGCGCTATCGCGCCCGCATCGCCGCGCGCGAGCCGGGCATCGCCTCGGGCATGCAACTGGCGGCGATCACCTTCCGGCTGGTGGATCCGGGCCTTGACTTCCATGTGCGGGTTGGCGACGGCGGCAGCTTTGACAAGGGCGACACCCTGGCCGAGATCGAGGGCGAGGCGGCCTCGATCCTCTCGGGCGAGCGGGTGGCGCTGAACCTCGCCGGCCGGCTGTCGGGCATCGCCACGCAGACCGCCGCTTTCGTGGCCCAGACCGCGGGAACCCGGGCGCGCATCACCTGCACGCGCAAGACCACGCCTGGGCTGCGTCTGGTGGAAAAGCAGGCGGTGCTGCATGGCGGCGGCTTCAACCACCGCTTTTCGCTCTCGGACGCCATCCTGATCAAGGACAACCACATCGCCGCCGCCGGCGGCATCCGCCCGGTGTTGCAGGCGGTCAAGGCGCGGGCCTCGCACATGATGCGGGTCGAGATCGAGGTCGACCGGCTGGACCAGCTGGCCGAAGTGCTGGACGAGGGCGGCGCCGATGTCGTGCTGCTGGACAATATGGAAAACGGCACCCTGCGCCAGGCGGTGGCGATGAACGCGGGCCGCATGGTGCTTGAGGCCTCGGGCAACATGCGGCTTGAACGCATCGCCGGGGTGGCGGCGACCGGGGTGGACTATATCTCGGCCGGGGCGCTGACCCATTCCGTGCGCACGCTGGACCTCGGCCTCGATTTCTGACCCCGCCCTTGCCCGGCGCGGCGCAACCTGCGACATCAGGCGTGAAGCGAACGTCAGGAGCATCCATGCGCGTGCAAACCGTCCCGACCACCCCGATCGAGGGGCAAAGGCCCGGCACCTCGGGCCTGCGCAAGAAGACCCCGGTCTTCATGCAGCCGCATTACCTGGAAAACTTCGTGCAGGCGATCTGGAACGGCACCGGCGGCGCCGCGGGCAAGACCTATGTGCTGGGCGGCGACGGGCGCTATTTCAACGACCGCGCCGCGCAGGTGATCCTGCGCATGGCCGCGGCCAGCGGCGCAAGCAAGGTGATCGTCGGGCAGGGCGCGCTGCTCTCGACGCCCGCCGCCTCGCATCTGATCCGCTCGCGCGGCGCGGATGGCGGCATCATCCTGTCGGCCAGCCACAACCCCGGCGGCCCGGAGGCGGATTTCGGCATCAAATACAACACCGCGAACGGAGGCCCGGCCCCCGAGGCCGTGACCGGGCGCATCTTCGACGCCACCAGGACCATCCGCGAATACCTGATCCTTGAGGCGCAGGACGTGGACCTGTCGCGCCCCGGCACCACGCGGCTTGCCGGTATGGAGGTCGAGGTCGTCGATCCGGTCGCTGACTACGCGGCGCTGATGGCCAGGATCTTTGATTTCGACGCCATCCGGCGGCTCTTCGCCGGCGGCTTCCGCATCCGGTTCGATGCCATGCATGCGGTGACCGGCCCCTATGCCAGGGCGATCCTGGAAGGGGAGCTGGGCGCCGCGCCCGGATCGGTGGTCAATGCCGTGCCCAGCCCCGATTTCGGCGGCGGCCATCCGGATCCGAACCCGATCTGGGCGCATGATCTGATGGCAGCGATGTTTGCCGCCGACGCGCCGGATTTCGGCGCCGCCTCGGACGGTGACGGCGACCGCAACATGATCGTCGGACGCGGCGCCTATGTCACGCCCTCGGACAGCCTGGCGGTGCTGGCGGCCAATGCCGGGCTGATTCCAGCCCATGCCGGGGGCTTGAAGGGGGTGGCACGCTCGATGCCCACCTCGCGCGCGCTGGACCGGGTGGCCGAGAGCCTGGGCATCCCCTGCCATGAGACCCCGACCGGCTGGAAATTCTTCGGCAACCTGCTGGACGCCGGCCGCGCCACGCTGTGCGGCGAGGAAAGCGCCGGCACCGGATCAAGCCATGTGCGCGAAAAGGACGGGCTCTGGGCGGTGCTGTTCTGGCTGAACCTGCTGGCGGCGCGCCGGCAGTCGGTGGCCGAGGTCATGGCCGATCACTGGGCGCGTTTCGGGCGCAACCAGTATTCGCGCCACGACTATGAGGCGGTGGACGCGGTGGCAGCAAATGCGCTGATGGCGGACCTGCGCGCGCGGCTTGACACGCTGCCCGGCCAGAGCTTTGCCGGGCTGCGCATCGAGGCCGCGGACGAGTTCGCCTATGACGATCCGGTGGACGGCTCGCGCAGCGAAAGCCAGGGGCTGCGCATCCTGACCGAGGGCGGCGGGCGCATCGTGCTGCGTCTCTCGGGCACCGGCACCGAGGGCGCGACGCTGCGCCTCTATCTGGAGCGGCTGGAGACCGACCCCGCGCGCCTGCACGAGGATGCGCAACAGGCGCTGGCCGGGATCATCGCTGCCGCCGAGGAAATCGCCCGGATCCGCGCCCGCACCGGCCGCGACCGTCCCGACGTGATCACCTGAACCGCGCGGTCAGACGCGCCGGCCCACCACCCAGGTCGCGCGCATCACCGGCAGGTCGCCGGCCAGCGCAAAGCGGATCAGGTCGGCGCGCAGGCCGGGCGCGATGCGACCGCGGTCATCCAGCCCCGCCGCGCGCGCCGGGCCGGCGCTGGCGGTGGCCATGGCGCGCGGCAGGTCGTCCCAGATGCGCGCCAGCATCATCACCCCGGCCAGCAGCCCCGCCGGCACATAATCCGAACTGAGGATGTCCAGATGCCCGGCCCGCGCCAGATCGGCCGCCGGAACATTGCCCGAATGCGAGCCGCCGCGGATCAGGTTCGGCGCCCCCATCATCACCATGATGCCGTGGTCGTGGCATGCGGCGGCCGCCTCGGGCGTGGTCGGGAACTCGGCCAGGCGCACGCCATGGGCGGCGGACACCGCCACCTGCGCGGCCGTGGTGTCGTCATGGCTGGCCAGCACCGCGCCCAGCCGGTGCGCGATCTCGACCGCGGCGGCCTCGTGACGGTCGCCGTGACGCGCGCGCAGCGCCTTCAGCCGCGCGACGTGATCGGCGAATTCCGCATCCGACAGCTTGTATTTGCCCTGCACATATTGCGCCAGCTTGGAGACATCGCGGAACTGGCGCTGGCCGGGGGTATGGTCCATCAGGCTGACGATGCCGACATGGTCGCCCGGGCCGAACTCGTCCAGCTCGGCCAGCAGCGTCTCGGAACAGATCTCGGCCCTCAGGTGCAGGAAATGGCTGATGCGCAGCAGCCCGCGTCGGCGCAGTGCCGCCAGTTCGTCCGCCAGCGGCCGGGCGTATTTGTCGTAATCCGAATCCGGCGAATCCGAGGGGATCGAGCCCACGCGCATGGCGTCGAAGACCGTGGTGATGCCGCAGCCCGCCAGTTCCGCGTCATGGGCGAGGATGGCGGCGGCGTGCGGCCAGTCCACGCCCGGGCGCGGGCGCAGGTGGCGTTCCAGGTTGTCGGTATGCAGTTCGATCATCCCCGGCGCGAGGCAGTCGCCCCCGAGGTCCAGCGCCCCGGCGGGAATCTCGCCGCCGGGCAGGATCTCGGCGATGTTTCCGTCGCGGATCACCAGCGCGCCCAGGGTGACGGCATCGGGCAGGATCAGGCGGGCATTGGCAAGAATGGTGCAGGTCATCAGGGCTTCGTCATGGGTAATTGCGCCACAGGAACAGGGCCGGGCCGGCGCGTCAAGGGCGGGTCAGGGCCGGGTTCCGGCCTGGCTGCACAGTTCGCCGACCCAGGCGGGCACGGTGGCGGTGGCCGGGCCAAGGCGCAGCTCGCGAAAGTCGCGGCTGACGCCCGAGGACGAGATGTTGAACTCGATGGTCTCGGCGCCGTGGCGCCGCGCGTGCTGTGCCAGCCCCGCCGCCGGATAGACCTGGCCCGAGGTGCCGATGGCGGCAAAGATCTCGGCCGTCTCGACTGCCTGCCAGATGCGCTCCATGTGATAGGGGATCTCGCCGAACCAGACGATGTCGGGGCGGGTGGCGGGCTTGCCGCAGGACGGGCAGGGATCAAGCGAGCGCATGACCAGCGTCGCCGACCAGCGGTGGCCGCAGGCGGCGCAAAGCGCCCCCAGCAGGCTGCCGTGCATGTGGATCACATCGGGCGAGCCGGCGCGTTCGTGCAGGTCGTCCACGTTCTGGGTGATCAGCGTGACCTCATGGCAGCGCGCCAGCCGCGCCAGGGCGCGATGCGCGGCATTGGGCTGGGCGCGGGCGGCATCGGCGCGGCGCTGGTTGTAGAACCGGTGCACCAGAACCGGGTCGCGGCGAAAGCCCTCGGGGGTGGCGACATCCTCGATGCGGTGCTCCTCCCAAAGCCCGTCGGTGGCGCGGAAGGTGCGGATCCCGCTTTCGGCCGAAATCCCGGCCCCGGTCAGGACGCAGATCCGCATGGCCACCTCATCTCGCGCAATAGGTCTCGGCCGCTGCGGTGAAATTGCGGTAGCGGTCCCAGAAGGCGTTGTCGGCATCGCTGTCGGACATGCGCACCTCTTGCGCTGCCTCGGCGTCGCGGAAGAATCGCGCGGCGCGGCGCTGGTCGGCGCGCGACAGCGTCTGGTCGGCGACCTGCTGGATGCAGCCGCAAAGCTGGCGGCTGGCGCCGCGATCAGAGCGGGCACAGGCGGAATCGATCGGGCCGGCCAGGGCAAAGGGCGTGGTCAGCACCACCGCGGCGGTGGCGATCATCAGTCGGTTGAACATCACTGTCTCCTCGGGTTCCTGCAAGGCGCCGCGGGGCTTGCCACCCTCTGCCCGCATCCGGGCGGCACCTGACCGCGAAAGCCTAGCAGAAACCGCGCCGCCGCTCAATCGTGGCGGGCGCCGGCGTGGCCGGTCGCGATCAGGCCGGCCGGGGCGTATAGCCGGCGTCGCGAATCACCTGCTCGGCCTGCGCGGCCGTGAGGCCCTCGACCTCGACCAGATGCGTGGAAAGGTCGGTCCTGGCCCGCCCGCCGGCCTCGGCCACCGCCTTTTCGATCGCGGCGGTGCAATGGCCGCAGCTCATGTCCTCGACGCGGAATTTCATCGGCCCGTCCTTTCGCTTGCATTTCGTTCCGCCTATGATCGCGCCGAAACGCAACCTGCGCAATTCCCTGACAAGAAGGCCGGCGATGGTCACCGACAATTTCCGCGGCGCGATCCTGATGATCGTCTCGATGCTGCTGTTTGCCTTCGAGGACATGTTCATCAAGCTCTTGTCGCGCGAGCTGCCCTATGCCGAGGTGCTGGGGCTGGTCGGGTTCATGGGATTTGTGGTGTTCTCGCTGCTGCTCAAGCTCAGGGGCGGGCGGTTCTGGACGCGCGAGCTGCTGCTGCCGATCGTGCTGTTTCGCTGCGCCAGCGAGGCCGTGGGCTCGATCGGCATCGTGGTGGCGCTGGCGCTGACGGAACTTTCCTCGACCGCGGCGATCATGCAGGCGCTGCCCCTGGGCGTGGTGCTGGGGGCGGCGCTTTTCCTGGGCGAGCCGGTCGGCTGGCGGCGCTTCAGCGCCATCATCGTCGGGTTTCTGGGGGTGCTGATGGTGATCCGGCCGGGGCTTGCGGGCTTTCAGCCGGTGTCCTTGATGGCGCTGGTGGCAGTGGTGGGGCTGGCGGCGCGCGATGTCGTCACCCGCCGCGTGCCGGCCTCGATCCCCTCGGATCAGCTCAGCGCCGCGGCCTTCCTGGCCATCCTGATCGCCTCGGCGCTGATGGGGCTGGTGCTGGGTCAGGAATTCGTGATGCCCGATGCGCGGCAGGGGCTGACCTTCCTGGCCTGCATGACCGTCGGCGTCGGCGGCTATGCGCTGCTGGTCACCGCCACCCGCGTGGCCGAGGCCTCGGCCATCGCCCCCTATCGCTATGTGCGGCTGGTGGGGGCGCTGATTCTGGCGGCGCTGGTCTTTGGCGAACGCCCCGACGCGCTGACGCTGGCGGGGGCGGCGGTGATCGTCGCCTCGGGCGGCTACACCATGTGGCGCGAGGCGGTGCGGCGCCGGCGCAGCCTGGTCAGGGCCGGACTTGCGCCGCAGCGCTGAATGCCCTTCCAAACCCCCTTCACGCAACGCGAAAGCCCTTGTATAGCCCGGCCATGACCGACCTTGATCTCATCCGCAATTTCTCGATCGTGGCCCATATCGACCACGGCAAATCCACGCTGGCCGACCGTCTGATCCAGATGACGGGGACGGTGGCCGAACGCGACATGAAGTCCCAGTTGCTGGACAGCATGGACATCGAGCGCGAGCGCGGCATCACCATCAAGGCCAATACCGTGCGCATCGACTATCCGGCGCGCGACGGGCGCAAATATGTGCTGAACCTGATCGACACCCCCGGCCATGTTGACTTCGCCTATGAGGTCAGCCGAAGCATGCGCGCGGTCGAGGGCTCGCTTCTGGTCGTCGATGCCAGCCAGGGCGTCGAGGCGCAGACGCTGGCCAATGTCTATCAGGCGATCGACGCGGGCCATGACATCGTGCCGGTGCTGAACAAGATCGACCTGCCCGCCGCCGAGCCCGAACGCGTGAAGGAAAACATCGAGGAGGTCATCGGCATCGACGCCCATGACGCCATCCTGATCTCGGCCAAATCCGGGCTTGGCATCCCCGATGTGCTGGAAGCCATCGTCACCCGCCTGCCCGCGCCCAAGGGCGATCGCAACGCGCCCTTGAAGGCGATGCTGGTCGATTCGTGGTATGACGCCTATCTGGGCGTCGTCGTGATGATCCGGGTCATGGACGGGATCATCAAGAAGGGCGACCGCATCCGCATGATGCAGACCAATGCGGTCTACGGCATCGACAAGCTCGCGGTCCTGCGCCCGCAGATGCAGGACATCGCGGAACTGGGGCCGGGCGAGATCGGCGTGCTGACCGCATCCATCAAGCAGGTGCGCGACACCCGCGTCGGCGACACCATCACCCATGAGAAGAAGGGCTGCGATGCGCCCCTGCCGGGCTTCAAGCCGGCGCAGCCGGTGGTTTTCTGCGGCTTGTTCCCGGTCGATGCCAATGACTTCGAAGGCTTGCGCGACGCCATCGAGAAGCTGGCGCTGAACGACGCGAGTTTCTCCTACGAGATGGAGACCTCGGCCGCCTTGGGCTTCGGTTTCCGCTGTGGCTTCCTTGGGCTCTTGCACCTCGAGGTGATCCGCGACCGGCTTGAGCGTGAATATGATCTCGATCTGATCACCACCGCGCCTTCGGTGGTGTTCAAGCTGCACATGAAGGACGGAGAGGTGCGCGACCTGCACAACCCCGCCGACATGCCCGATCTGACCTATGTCGACCACATCGAAGAGCCGCGCATCAAGGCCACGATCATGGTCCCGGACGAATATCTGGGCGACGTGCTGAAACTGTGTCAGGACCGCCGCGGCATCCAGATGGACCTGACCTATGCCGGCAACCGCGCCATGGTGGTCTATGATCTGCCGCTGGCCGAGGTGGTCTTCGACTTCTACGACCGGCTGAAATCGGTGACCAAGGGCTACGCCAGCTTCGATTACCAGATCAGCGAATACCGCGAGGATTTCCTCGTGAAGATGTCGATCCTGGTCAATGACGAGCCGGTGGATGCGCTCTCGATCATGGTGCATCGCGACCGCGCCGAAAGCCGCGGCCGCGCCATGGTGGAAAAGCTGAAAGAACTGATCCCGCGCCACATGTTCAAGATCCCGATTCAGGCGGCGATCGGTTCGCGCGTCATCGCGCGCGAGACGCTGAGCGCCATGCGCAAGGATGTGACCGCGAAATGCTATGGCGGCGACGCCACCCGCAAAAAGAAGCTCTTGGAAAAGCAGAAGGCCGGGAAAAAGAAGATGCGCCAGTTCGGCAAGGTCGAGATCCCGCAGACCGCCTTCATCCAGGCGCTGAAGATGGACAGCTGAGCCGCCCGCCATCGCAGGCCGGCGGCGGGCAGCCCGGCTTCAGTCCAGCCCGACCAGGGTGCGCGCCTGGCGGTTGTCCTCCTCGATGATCTCGCGCTGCCATTCGCGCCAGATCGAGACCAGCAGCGCCATCAGCACCGGCCCGACGAACAGGCCGACCAGGCCCATGGTCTTGACCCCGCCGATCAGCCCGAAAAAGGTCGGCAGGAAGGGCAGCTTGACCGGACCGCCCACCAGCACCGGGCGGATGGTCTTGTCGACGATGAACAGCTCGCATGCACCCCAGACCAGCAGTGCCGTGCCCGCGACCGGCGAGCCGCTGGCCATCAGATAGATCGAGACCAGCGTGAAGCTGAGCGGCGCGCCCCCGGGGATCAGCGCCATGAAGCCGGTGATCACCCCGAAGGTCACCGGCGAGGGCACGCCTGCCAGCCAATAGGCAAAGCCCAGCACCACGCCCTCGCCGATGGCGATCAGGGTCATGCCGGTGACGGTGGCGCTGATCGTGGCCGGGACGACGCGCGACAGGCGGCTCCAGCGTTCGGGCAGGATGCGCCGTCCGACGCGGTCGATCTGCACCACCAGCCGGTCGCCGTCGCGATAAAGCACGAACAGCGTAATCAGCACGAAGAGCAGCGTCAGTGTCAGGTGGAAGGCCAGCGAACCCGCGGTGATCGCGCCGCGATAGATCGCGCCGATGTTCGAGCCGCTGATCACCTGCACGATCTCGCTGATGCCGCCGGGCCGGCCGATGTAGTTCTGCCAATGCATGTCCAGCCAGTCGCCGATCTGCGGCAGGTCCACCATCCAGGCCGGCGTCGGTTCGCCATAGCTGTTCACCAGGATTGCCCAGTTGATCCAGTCGCGCAGCTCGCGAAAGGCATAGAGCAGCGCCATGGTGATCGGCACCACCAGAAAGCAGACGAGGATCAGCACCAGCAGCGCCGCGGCGCCGGTGCGGCCAAGGTTCAGCTGATAGGCGGCGCGCTCGCGCAGGGGCCAGCTGGTCAGCGCGATCACCACCGCCGCCAGCACCGGCACCAGGAAGCCGTGAAAGAAATAGACCGAGGCGAGCATGATCGCCACCAGCAGCCAGCGCGCCGCCGAGATATTGGTGACCAGCGGCGGCCGGTGCAGGCGCAGCCCGGTCTGCTTCGGCGCGCCGGCCGTCTCCGGCCTGCCCGCAAGAGGCAGCCCGCCCGTGTCCGGCATGTCGCCTGTGTTCATCTTCCCCTGCCCTGCTGACGGACCCGCGCCCGCTCAGGCGCCACGAGACAACGGATCGTCCCGGCCTGCAAGCCGGAATGGCGAGCCGCTGGGCCCTCGGTAGGAAATATTTTGCCGCGCGTCGGCATCCGGCGTCCCGCCGACGCTTGCCCGGACCGGCGCGACGCAGGAAATTCATGGGGTGCCATGCACATGCCGGTCATTCCTCGATCACTTCGATGGGCGGCGGCGTGCCGGGCGGACCCTGATCGCGCAGATCGCGCAGGATGCGTGCCAGGCTTTCGGGCACCAGCCGTTCGCGGGTCAGGCGGATCTCGTCCCTCTGCCACCAGCGCCATTCGCGCTGCAGCCGCGCCTCGGCCCTGTCGCGGATCACCGGGACAAAACGCGGCACCGGCACAAGAAACACCTGCTCGTGCTGGCGCCAGCGGCGGCCGTTCAGCGTCGCCAGCCGCTGGCCGCGCCACAGCAACGGCCCGATCGCGGCATGGTCAAGACCGACCTCCTCGGCCAGTTCGCGGCGCAGCGCCTGGCTTGCGTCCTCGCCCGGGCGCAACCCGCCGCCGGGCGCGATCCAGAAGCGGCCGTTCGCCACCTCGACGCGCAGCAGCAGCACCTCTGCATCCGGGGTCAGCAGGATGGCGCGCGCGGCGTGGCGTTCGGTGATCTCGGGCATGGGGTCTGGCAGGGGGCGGGAATGGAAAGCCCCGGCAGCGCGGGGCTGGCCGGGGCCGGGGGTCTGCCTTCACTCCTCGTCGGAGCTTGGCACGTCGGCGATGTCGTCCAGCGACACGTCGCTGTCGTCGTCGTCATCGTCCAGCAGATCGTCGTCCAGATCGCCGGCATCGGCGTCGTCATCCAGATCCTCGTCCTCGACCAGATCGGCCTGGTCGTCGCGGCGGGCCGCGGTCTTTTCCGAGATCAGCGAGCGCGTGCGGCCGCTGGCCAGGCTTTCGGCGGTGAATTCCGCGCCGCAGGCCGGGCAGGTCATCGGATCGTTCCTCAGGTCGTAGAAGCGCGTGGCGCAATGGGGGCAAAGGCGTTTCGTGCCCCATTCCTCTTTGGGCATGGTATTCTCTTTCTGCCGCGTTCGGGTAAATCCGCTGTCCAGTGCCATAGCCGGGGCAGGCTGTCAAAGGCTTTTGCCCTTGCGGTCGGGTGCCGGGGCGGGGGAAACATGCGGCAGGGGCAGAACGGCCACAAGGGGCGCGACGGCATGGACAGGATTGTGGTGGGCGGCGACATTCCGGTGACCCTGCGGCGGCTGGCGCGGGCGCGGCGCATGACGCTGCGCGTCGCGCGGGCGGGCGGCGAGGTGGTGCTGACGCTGCCGCCGCGCGCCAGCCTTGCCGAAGGCCGCGCCTTCGCCGAGTCGCGGCTGGACTGGCTGCGCGACCGCCGCCGCGACATGCCGCCGGTGCAGCGCGCCGAACATGGCGCGCTGATCCCGGTCGAGGGTGTGCCGCGCCGCATCACGCCCGCGCCGCTGCGCCGGGTCGAGCTGACCTCCGAGGCGATTCTGGTGCCACAGGCCCTGCCTGCGGGGGCGGTGGTGGGTGCCTGGCTGCGCCATCTTGCGCAGGCGCGGCTGATCGCGGCCTGCGACCGGCATGCGCGCGCACTTGGCCGCGGCTATCGTGCCATGGCGCTGCGCGACACGCGCTCGCGCTGGGGCAGCTGCACCCATGACGGGCGGCTGATGTTTTCCTGGCGCCTGGCCATGGCGCCGCCCGAGGTGCTGGATTATGTCGCCGCCCATGAGGTGGCGCATCTGCGGCACATGGACCATTCGCCGGCTTTCTGGGCCGCGACGGCGGCGCTGGTGCCCGACTATCGGATCCATCGCGACTGGCTGCGCCGCCACGGCCACCAATTGCTGACCTGGCGGTTTCGCGACGGCGATTGACGCGGGCGCGATTTGTGATCACTAACGCGGGATGAGCCCGACCGCCTCGCCCGATACCGCCGCGCATGAGCGGCTTTACCGCAGCCTTCGCCAGCGCATCATGCTGGGCGAACTGCCGCCCGGCCTGCCGATGACCCTGCGCGGCATCGCGGCCGAGCATCGCGTCTCGATGACCCCGGCGCGCGAGGCGGTGCGGCGGCTGGTGGCGGAAGGGGCGCTGTCGCTGTCCTCGTCGGGGCGGATCAGCACCCCGGAACTGTCGGTCGAGCGTATCGAGGAGCTGGCGGCGCTGCGCGGGCTGATCGAGCCGGAACTGGCGGCGCGCGCCCTGCCGCGTGCGCATAACGCGCTGATCGAGCGCATGGTGGTGATCAACGCCGCCATCGGCGCTGCCGCCGAGGGCCATGACGCCATCGGCTATATCCGCACCAATCTGGAATTCCACCGCCTGCTTTACCTGCGCGCCCAGGCCCCGGCGATGCTGGCGATCCTCGAGACGGTCTGGCTGCAGCTTGGCCCGACCATGCGCGCGCTTTACGGGCGGGTAAAGCGCAATGAGCCGCCGCGCCATCACCGGATGATCCTGGCCTCATTGCGGGCCGGGGACGAGCCGGGGTTGCGGCTGGCAGTGCGCGCCGATGTGACGCATGGGCTGCGGCATCTGGCGCAGGTCTAGCCGGCCCAGTCGGTGCAGCCTTTCTCAACATCGTGCCGGCTGTGGTCGAACCAGCCCATGGCCACAGGACCGTCATAACCACCCTTACGAATTGTGACGGCCGTCCAGTTGCCCTCGGGCTGGTCCGAAAAGACTAGGGTGTCACCTGCCCGGATCTCGCCGATCTGTCGCGATCCGGGCGTATAGCCATCAAGCAATGGCACCGGATTGGCCGCCCAACGACAGCCGGACACGCCGCCGTCCGACAGGGGCAGGTCGCGCAACTGCCGCAATGCCCGGGTATCCGCCGGCACATCCAGTTGGCGGGCCCGCGTATTCACCTTGCAGCCAAGCTCGCGCTCCATCGCCTGCATCTTGGCGACCTGGCGGCTTTCGCGGGCCGAGAGCTTGACCTCGGTGCCGCGGCAGCCGGCATTGCCGAAAAGCGCCTGGCCCAGCGGCGAGGCAAAGCAATAGCCGGCGCGGTGCATGATCAGGTTGCGGGTGAACCACAACTGGTTGCAGGAAGGCTCGGGGCTGTCCCAGACATCCGCCGATGCCGGTGCCGCCAGCAGCGACAGGCCCGCTGACAGCGCCAAGACAAGCCGTTTCACCGCCACCTCCTGATCGAAAGCCACCCGATCACGGTCGCGTGAACGGGGGCGCGTGTCAAGCCGGCATGGGCTCAGACCTCTTCGATGCGCAGCTCGACCGGCTCATCGGCGATGACGCCGGTGCGGGGCAGGGCCTCCATGGCGTGGTCGATGGCCTCGGGCGTGGTCTTGTGGGTGACGATCAGCACCGGGGCAATGCCCCTGGTCTCGGCGTGGCCGTATTGGCGCATGCGGTCGATCGAGATGCCGGCCTCACCCAGCACCGTGGCCACCTTGGCCAGCGCGCCCGGCTTGTCGGCCAGCGCAAGACGGATGTAATAGGCGGCGGGCACGGCGGTGCGGGCGGCCTGCGGCTGCGCCAGGTCCTGCGCCGGCTGGCCGAAACTGGGCATGCGCACGCCGCGCGCGATCTCGATCACGTCCGACATCACGGAACTGGCGGTCGGGCCTTCGCCCGCGCCGGCGCCGCGCAGCACGATCTGGCCGACCGAATCGCCCTCGATCACCACCATGTTGGTGCCGCCCTGCAACTGCCCCAGCGGGCTGTCGGCCGGCACCAGACAGGGCGACATGCGCTGCTCCAGTCCGCGGCCGGTCATCTGCGCCACGCCCAGGAGCTTGATGCGATAGCCCATGTCGGCAGCACGGCGGATGTCGTCGATGCTGACGCGCTCGATGCCCTCGATCTCGACCTCGCCAAAGGCCGGGCGGGTACCGAAGGCGATGGCCGCGAGGATCGCCAGCTTGTGGCTGGCGTCGATGCCGCCCACGTCCAGCGTCGGATCGGCCTCGAGATAGCCCAGCTTGCGCGCCTCCTCGAACACCGTCTCATAGGGCAGGCCGGCGCTTTCCATCCGGGTCAGGATGTAGTTGCAGGTGCCGTTCATCACCCCCATGACGCGGCGGATGTCATTGCCGGCCAGCGATTCTGTCAGCGTCTTGATGACCGGGATGCCGCCCGCCACCGCCGCCTCGAAGCGGATCACCCGGCCCATGGATTCGGCCATCTCGGCCAGTTCCTGCCCGTGCACGGCCAGCAGCGCCTTGTTGGCGGTGACCACGTCCTTGCCGGCACCCAGCGCGGCCATGACGGATTCGCGGGCGATGCCCTCGTCGCCGCCGATCAGTTCGACAAAGACATCGATATCCTCGCGCATGGCCAGGGCCCGGGCGTCGGCCTCCCAGGCATAGTCCGACAGGTCGGCATCGCGGTTCTTGCGCGGGTCGCGGGCACTGACGGCGGTGATGGCGATGGGGCGCCCGGCGCGCTGCGCCAGCAGGTCCGCGTGTTTCTGGATGATCTTGACGGTGCCGATGCCGACCGTCCCGAGACCGGCAATGCCGAGACGCAGGGGAGAGGCGGGCTGCCCGGGGTTCTGGGCGGTCATGTGATGCTCTTTGCTAAGGACAGGGCGGTGTTAGCCGAAGCCGCGGGCTCATGCAACGCGCACGCAGCGGGCTATTCGTCATCCCCCGGCCATTCGCCCTGCACGCCGGTGGCGCGCATGACGCGCAGCACGCGCCGGCCGATCTCGATCGTGGCCTCGCGCGCGGCTTCCAGGTCCTCGACGGCGAAGGAATGGTCAAAGACCTCGCCCCTGGTATTGACGAAGGCGGGATGCCAGCGGCCCTTTTCCTCGGTCGGGCGCCATGAGGCATGGCACAGCAGGTTGCGCTGCTGCTTGATCTCGTTCAGGCGGTCGGTGATGCGGTTGCGCTCGCGCAGGCCGGGGTGACGGCGCATGGCGGCGTCCAGTTGCTCGATCAGGGTGCCCATGGAATCGTCGGCGATGTTTTCCATGTGCGTCAGCCAGGTCTGCAACTCCTCATGCGTCAGGTCCTCGGCCAGGCGCGCGCGGTCCAGCGCATAGATGGTGCGCTTGATGATCTCCTCAAGCCAGCCAAAGCTGGCGACGGCCTGGCCCAGGGCCTGGGCGAATTCGGCTGGCAGCATGTAATAGGTCTCGGGGGCCGTTGTCATTCGCGCCACAGTTCCTCGACCCAGGGAACAGGCAGCAGGTAATGGCGCAGGTGCTGGGACAGGCTCTCGTGCCGGCGGCCGTCGAAGGTGGCGCGCAGGTGGTCCATCGGCGCGCGCGGCTCCTCATGCTCGCTCCAGCGGCCAAGGATGGCGTCGGGCGGATTCAGGTTGCCGGGAAAGATGACGATCCTGCAGCGCGAGGGGATGCGCGCCGGGCGCAGATAGTTCAGCGGAAAGATCGGCACGCATTGCATGCGGAAATGCGCTAGCCAGCCGCGCGGCCAGAACTTGACCCCGCCCGGCGCATTGCGGGTGACGAAACGCTGCTCATAGCGGAACTTGTCGGCGGCGGCCTGCGGATCGGCGCGAAACAGGTCCTGCAGTGGCTGCAGCTTGCCCACCCGCATGCGATAGACCGAGGTCTGGCCCATGCGCTCCAGCGGCGTGTTCGGGTTCAGCCCCAGGATGGTGTCCTCCGGATCGCCATGGCTGAAGAATTCGTCAAGGCTGCCGGTGATCACCACATCCAGATCCAGAAACAGCACGACGCCGGTCACATCGCCCAGATCGCCCCACAGCCGCGATTTCGGCCATTTGCCCTTGGTGCGGACCGGGGTCTGATATTCGAACTCCGGCAGGGGCCGCACGGCGATGTCGGGATGCAGGCCGCTGCCGTCATCGGTAAAGCAATACAGCCGGAAGGGCGGCGTGATGTTGCGGGCCACCATGCCATGCAGCCGGTTCACGAATTCGGGTCCGAATTTCGTGCCCCATTTGATGCAGATGATCTGCTTCACCGTGCCGTTGCGCCCGTCGTTCATCCCGTCCTCGCATGTTCCGGACCCGAGTCTTTCACAGCGCCCGGCGACAGGCAAGGCGGGCTCAAAGCCTCTTTTGCATCAGCACCAGATCCAGCCAGCGCCCGAACTTGCGGCCCAGCTCTGGCATGCAGCCGGTCTCGACATGGCCAAGCGCGCGATGAAAGCCGATGGCGGCCATGTTCTCGCCCGAGATCGCGGCCACCATGACAGGCGCGCCGGCGGTGCGGGCATGATCCTCGATCGCCGCCAGCAGCGTGCGGCCGATGCCGCGCCCGCGGGGCGTCGGGGCAAGGACGATCATATGTTCCATGCAATGCGCATGGCCGTCGCCATGCCGGACGCGGTCATAGCTTGCCCCCCTGCACCGTGCCGCCAGCTTCGGCGACCAGAGACGCCCGGCGATCATCCACAACAGATCCCCGGATGTCCTCTCCTCGCCCGAGAAAGTGATCGTCGTCCTCCCGGATCAGCGGGTTCCAGAAGGCCGGGATCGCCGGGACATCGCCGCGCAGGGCGGGGCGCAGGATCATGGCGCTTCTTCGTTCCTCAAATACTCCTGCGGCCGTGACGCCGGCGCCACGGCCGCAGGCTGCTCAGGCGCGTGTCGCGCGGATCAGTTCCAGGATATCGCGCGCGGCGGCTGGGATATTGGTGCCGGGGCCAAAGATCGCCTTCACCCCGGCCTTCTTCAGGAAATCGTAATCCTGCTGCGGGATGACGCCACCACAGATCACGATGATGTCGCCCGCGCCCTGGTCCTTCAGTGCCGCGATCAGCTTCGGCGCCAGGGTCTTGTGCCCCGCCGCCTGGCTCGAGATGCCGACCACATGCACGTCATTGTCGAGGGCGTCCTGCGCGGCCTCTTCGGGGGTCTGGAACAGCGGCCCCACGTCCACGTCGAAACCGATGTCGGCAAAGGCGGTAGCGATCACCTTGGCGCCGCGGTCATGGCCGTCCTGGCCCATCTTGACCACCAGCATGCGCGGGCGGCGGCCCTCCTCCTCGGCGAACAGGTCGACATCGCGCTGGATCTGCGCGAACTCGTCGTCGCCTTCATAGGCCGCGCCATAGACCCCGGCCAGGGTTTTCACCTCGGCGCGGTGACGGCCGAATTCCTTTTCCATCGCCATGCTGATCTCTCCTACGGATGCGCGCGCGCGCGCCGCCTCGACCGCCGCCGCCAGCAGGTTGCCGCCTTCCTTGGCGCGCCGCGTCAGTTCTGCCAGCGCCGCCTGGCATTTCGCCTCGTCCCGCGTCTGGCGCATGGCGTTCAGCCGCGCGATCTGCGCCTCGCGCACCTTGACGTTGTCGATGTCGAGAATGTCCAGATGATCCTCCTTGGCCAGGCGATACTTGTTCACGCCGACGATCACCTCCTCGCCGCGGTCGATCTGGGCCTGGCGCCGCGCTGCGGTCTCCTCGATGCGCAGCTTGGGCATGCCCGAGGCCACGGCCTTGGTCATGCCGCCCATCCCTTCTACCTCCTCGATCAGCGCCCAGGCTTTTTCCGCCAGTTCCGCGGTCAGGCTCTCGACGTAATAGGAGCCCGCCAGCGGATCGACGACATGGGTGATGCCGGTCTCCTCTTGCAGGATCAGTTGCGTGTTGCGGGCAATGCGGGCTGAGAAATCGGTGGGCAGGGCGATCGCCTCGTCCAGCGCGTTGGTGTGCAGCGACTGCGTGCCGCCCAGCGCCGCGGCCATCGCCTCATAGGCGGTGCGCACCACGTTGTTGTAGGGGTCCTGTTCTTGCAAGGACACGCCCGAGGTCTGGCAATGCGTGCGCAGCATCAGGCTGGACGGCTTCCTGGCCCCGAACTCGGACATGATGCGGTGCCACAAAAGCCGCGCCGCACGCAGCTTGGCCGCCTCCATGAAGAAATTCATGCCGATGGCGAAAAAGAACGAGAGCCTTCCCGCGAACTGGTCCACGTCCATGCCGGCCTTCAGCGCCGCGCGCACATATTCGCGCCCGTCGGCCAGTGTATAGGCCAGTTCCTGCACCAGGTTCGCGCCGGCCTCCTGCATGTGATAGCCGGAGATCGAGATCGAGTTGAACCGCGGCATCTCGGCCGAGGTGTATTCGATGATGTCCGCGATGATCCGCATGCTGGGCTCGGGCGGATAGATATAGGTGTTGCGGACCATGAACTCCTTGAGGATGTCGTTCTGGATCGTGCCCGAGAGCTGGGCGCGGGAATGGCCCTGCTCCTCGCCGGTGACGATGAAATTCGCCAGCACCGGGATCACCGCGCCGTTCATGGTCATGGAGACCGACACCCTGTCCAGCGGGATGCCGTCGAACAGCACCTTCATGTCCTCGACCGAATCGATGGCGACGCCGGCCTTGCCCACGTCGCCCTCGACCCGCGAATGATCGCTGTCATAGCCGCGATGCGTCGCCAGATCGAAGGCGACCGAGACCCCCTGCTGTCCGGCCGCCAGAGCCCGGCGGTAGAAGGCGTTCGATTCCTCGGCGGTGGAAAAGCCCGCATATTGCCGGATCGTCCAGGGCCGGCCGGCATACATGGTGGCGCGCGGGCCGCGGGTGAAGGGCGCGATCCCCGGCAGGCTGCCCATATGCGGCAGGCCCGCCACGTCCGCCTCGGTGTAAAGCGGCTTCACCTCGATGCCTTCCAGCGTCTGCCAGTTCAGGCTTGCCGGATCGGCGCCCTTCAGCTCCTTGCTGGCCAGGCGGCGCCATTCGTCCAGGGTGGCTTTCGTGGTCTCGCTCATCTTGCATCCTTTCGCATGGCCCCGCCGCTCCTATATGAAGGGGAAGACGGGGGGGCGATGAAACTCAAACAGTTGATTTTTCTTGTCGCGGTGCCGCTGGTGGCGGCGATGGGCGCCAGGCCCGGGGACGGGACCGGCGCGCCACAGCCATATGTGCGCCACGCGGTGCCGGCGGCGGGCGGCATCGAAAGCCCGGCGGCGCCGGCGCCGGCGGCCGAATTGCGCATCCTCGGCGCCGACGAGGCCGTGCCCGAGGAATTCCTGTGGCGGGCGCGGCCGGTGGTGGTCTTTGCCGATACCGAGGCCGATCCCGGCTTTGCCCAGCAGATGGCAGCGCTCGGGCGCGATCCGGCGCCGCTGCTGGCGCGTGAAGTGGTGGTGATCACCGACACCGACCCGGCGGCGGAAAGCGTCTGGCGGCGGCGGCTGCGGCCGAGAGGATTTTCCGTGCTGCTGCTGGACCTCGACGGCCAGGTGAAGCAGCGCAAGCCCACGCCGCGCTCGGTGCGCGAGATCACCCGTGCCATCGACACCTTTCCGCTGCGCCGCCAGGAAACCGGAAGCGCCGCGCCGCCATAGGACGCGCCGCCCGCCGGCGCTGGCGCATTGCGAAAGCCGGGGCCGCACATTATCTTGAGGGCAGGGCGCGGTGCGCGCCCGGCAGCAAGGGGATCCGCCATGGCGAAACCGACCTCATCGCGCAGGACCGAGGACACGGCCCCGGCCGAACGTCCGCGGCTGGATTCCGACACCGAGGCGCTGGTCAAGCGGCTGTCGCGCGCCCGCACCGCCAATGAGATCACCAGTGTCATCGGTCTGAAACCCATCAAAGGCCGCTCCGGTCCGAAGATCGCCTATTGAGGCGCTCGCGCATCTCCTGCAGCTCGCGCGGCAGGTTCTGCGCCAGCGCCGCCACCTCGGCCTCCAGCATGTCCTGCTGCGCCCGGTCCCCGGCGTGCAGCATGGCGTCCACCGCCGCATCGCCGCCGTCCAGCGAGGCCGAGAGGATCAGCATGGCAAAACGCCCCGAATCCAGCACCTCGTCGGCAAGGCTCAGGTAATCCTCCAGCATGTCGGCGGCGCGCGCCGCGTCCTGCGCCGCCAGCGCCGCCAGGTTGGCGGCGAGAAAGGCCATGACCGCCAGCAGCCGGTAATAGATCACCACCGGGTCGATCACCCCGGCGGGCAGCAGGTGCACCTCGGAGATGATGGCGCGAAAGATGCGGTCGTTGGCCTCGCTGGGCAAGGTGGGCACATAGCCGCCCTGCCGCACACGCGCCACCATGTCGCGCCGCCAGGCGTCGGTGGTCTGCTGGTTTTCCAGGGCGACGACATGGGCGCGGATCTCGGCCAGGATGGCGCGCTGCACATCGGCCACGCGCTCGCTGCGCTGGCGGGCGGCGGCAAGCCGGTTCTGGCGGCCATTGTGCACCCAGCCGCCGGCCGCCACTGCCGCCGCGACCAGCGCCGCCTGCACGCTGGGGTTCAGCCAGTCGTCAAGCCATGAGGGCATGGCCCGCCCTCCGCCGGTGCGCGCCCCGCCGCGCAGCCCGCCGCCCCGCCGTGCAGGCGGGCCGGGCCGGGATCGCGGGGCGGGGCGGGCAGGTCATCCGCGGCTCACTCGAACTCGATGATCACGTCATCGACCTTCAGGCTTTCGCCGGGTCGGGCGTTGACGGATTTCACCACCGCCTTCTTCTCGGCGCGCAGGATGTTTTCCATCTTCATCGCCTCGACCGTGGCCAGGGCCTGGCCTTCCTGCACCTCGTCGCCGGCGGCGACATTGACCTTCACCACCAGACCCGGCATCGGACAAAGCAGGAACCGCGAGGTATCCGGCGGCAGTTTTTCCGGCATCAGCCGCGCCAGTTCCGCCGCGCGCGGCCGGCGCACATAGGTCTTCAGATCGGCGCCCCGCACCCGCAGCCGATAGCCCGAGGGCAGGCGGTCTGCCTTCAGCACCAGCGGTTGGCCATCGATGGTCAGCCGCGCCAGCGACTGCCCGGGCAACCAGTCGCTTTCCACCCGCAGGCGCTGGCCGGCGATCTCGACCGAGGAACCCTGGCGGTCGGCGGTGATGCGCACCGGGAATTCATGGCCAGAAAGCGTCACCACCCAATGTTCGCCGACATGGCGCTCGTGATTGTCGATGCGACCCGAGATGCGGGTGCGCCGGATCTCGGCCACGCGGTGCATGGCCGCGGCGGCGGCGGCGATGCGGATCAGCTCGGCTTCGGGCAGGGTCGCGCCCAGAAATCCCTCGGGATATTCCTGCGCGATGAAGGCGGTGGAAATCTGCCCCGAGACGAATTTCGGATGATCCATCACCGCCGAAAGGAAGGGCAGGTTGTGGCCGATGCCCTCGACCTCGAACTCGTCCAGCGCCAGGCGCATCTGCTCGATCGCCTCGGCGCGCGTCGGCGCCCAGGTGCAGAGCTTGGCGATCATCGGGTCGTAGAACATGCTGATCTCGCCGCCCTCATAGACGCCGGTATCGTTGCGAACGCCGCAGGCGGCTGCGGGCGGGGTGTCGCCGGGATGCGCCGGCACCCATCTGGCGGCGCGCTGCAGCGGGCCGGCGGCGGTCTCGACCGGCGGGCGATAGCGCGTCAGCCGCCCGATCGAGGGCAGGAAATTGCGATAGGGGTCCTCGGCGTAAAGCCGGCTCTCGATCGCCCAGCCCTCGATCTTCAGGTCGTCCTGGGTGAAGGCCAGTTTCTCGCCATTGGCGACGCGGATCATCTGCTCGACCAGGTCGATGCCGGTGATCAGCTCTGTCACCGGGTGTTCGACCTGCAGACGGGTGTTCATTTCCAGGAAATAGAAATTCTTCTGCGCGTCGACGATGAACTCGACCGTGCCGGCGCTGGCATAGCCCACCGCCTTGGCCAGCGCCACCGCCTGTTCGCCCATGGCCTTGCGCGTCGCCGGGTCGAGGAAGGGCGAGGGGGCCTCTTCGATCACCTTCTGGTTGCGGCGCTGGATCGAACATTCGCGCTCATGCAGGTAGACGCAATTGCCGTGCTTGTCGGCCAGCACCTGGATCTCGATGTGGCGCGGCTCGGTGACGAATTTCTCGATGAAGATGCGGTCGTCGCCAAAGCTGTTCGCCGCCTCGTTCTTCGAGGATTCAAAGCCCTCGCGCGCCTCCTGGTCGGTCCAGGCGATGCGCATGCCCTTGCCGCCGCCGCCGGCGCTGGCCTTGATCATCACCGGATAGCCGATCTGCTGGCTGATCTTCACCGCCTCGTCGGCGTCGGCGATCAGGCCCATGTAGCCCGGGACGGTCGAGACGCCCGCCTCTTGCGCGATCTTCTTCGAGGTGATCTTGTCGCCCATGGCCTCGATCGCGGGCGAGGGCGGGCCGACAAAGGCCACGCCCGCCGCTTCCAGCGCCTCGGCGAATTTCATGTTCTCGGAGAGGAAGCCATAGCCCGGGTGCACCGCCTCGGCGCCCGAGCGGCGGATGGCGTCCATGATCCTGTCGATGACGATATAGGACTGGTTCGCGGGCGGCGGGCCGATATGGATCGCCTCGTCGGCCATCTTCACATGCAGCGCGTTGCGGTCGGCGTCCGAATAGACCGCCACCGTGCGGATGCCCATCTTGCGCGCGGTCTTGATGACCCGGCAGGCGATCTCGCCCCGGTTGGCGATCAGGATTTTCTTGAACATGCTTACTTCCCCTGGGGCAGGTCCCGAATGTGAAAAGCCGCTCCGGTGCGGGACCGGAGCGGCTGGCAAGATCAGCTGACGCAGCGCTTGCGCGCGTTCAGCCGGGCGGCTTTACTGGCAGAGCCGCACGTCGTCGCAAAGCGCGCCGGCAACGGCGCCGATCGCCGCGCCCTTGGCGACGTTATGGCCGCCGACATGGGCGACGGTCGCGCCGACACCCGCGCCGATAAGGCCACGATCCATGTCGGTCGGGTTGATGTTCTGGGTGCAGCCGGCCAGGCCGACAAGGCCGAGGCCCAGCACGAGGACAAGTTTCCTGGACATTCATTTTGCTCCGTAAGCGGGATGGCGGCGGCGCAGACATTGCGCGCGCCGGCCCCCCGGGGGTAATCAGTAGCGGCGCTGGCAGACGCCGGCGTCGTCGCAAAGCGCCCCGCCGGCCGCACCGATAAGCGCGCCGGTCGCCACGTCGCCATCGACGGCCTTGGCGATGACCGCACCGGCCACCGCACCGCCGGCCGCGCGCTGCGCATCGGGCGAGACCCCGCCGGTATAGGGGTCGCAGGCCGACAGCCCGCCGAACAGAAGGACGGCGCCGGCAAGGCGCAGGATGACGGAATTCTGCATGGTTCTTTGCCTGTATCTTGAGCCCGCGCAGGGGCCATGGGGAACGTAGGTCCGCGCAATATCGCATGCGCCGCCGCCAGGTTGAACTGACGACGCCGTGACAGGCGGGCACTGCGCGGCAATCCGCCCATCAGGCGTCCTCCTCGTCGTCCCAATCGTCGAAATCGGCGTCGTCCCAGTCGAACTGCTCGGGCTCGGCGGCGAACAACTCGGGGAAACCGGCCTCGGCGCGCTTCATGTCCACCTGCAGCAACTGTTCATAGTCGCTGGGGTCCAGCTTGCCGACGGCAAGGACCTCGCGCCCGATCAGCCAGGACAGGCGCCCGGCATCCAGATTGCCGCGCTGGAAGGGCGCATCGCCGAAATGGCGGATCAGTGCCGCCAGAAAGCCGGCGTCGGCCCGGCGGTCGGCGGCCTTGCGGTCGCGAAAGCGTTCGCGCCGGACCAGAGGCGTCGCGCCCTTCTTGTTGGCGCGGCGGATGGTGAACTGGAAATCGGTGCCGGGAAGCCGGCCCGGAAAGCCGCGGTGCTTCAGCATGTCTTGCCCCCTTTCGTCGCGGGAAACGCGCGGGGGCAGTCAGGGCGGCGCGGTTCGCGCGGGCCGCCGGGCAGCCCGCGCGCGGCAGATGCCTCAGTTGGCGCCGTATTTGCCCTGGAACACCGGCTCGGGTTGGACGGGGGTCGGGGCGATCTCGGGTTCCTTCTTGGCGCAGGCGGCGGCAAGGGCGACCAGGACAAGGGCGAGGGCGACTTTCTTCGACATGAATGCGTGCTCCTGTTGTGCGGGATCTCCGGATCCCGGCTGCTCGTTCGCGATTCGACCGCACCATGCGGCCGAGGCGCCATGATAGCCAGCGCCGGCAGGCCCCGACAGACGGTCAGCGGCAGGCCCCGGGCGGGGGCGGGCGCTTGTGGCAGGCTTGCATCAGGACGCGGCGCCATCACCAGGGCTCCCATTCGCAGGCGTCGCGGTCCGGGGGCAGGCGGAAGGCCTCGAACAGCTGCAGCGCCGCCGGGTCCTGGGTGCCGAAGGCCAGCGGGCGGTCGGCGATGCTGATGATGATCTGGCTGGGGCGCGGAGCTGGGCTGGCGATGCGCGGCAGCACCCAGTTCTCGCACAGCCAGACGATGTCGGCATGGATCGGGTCCTGGGCCAGCAGGTCGGGCTCGGCCGGCAGCACGACCTCGCCCAGCAGCGCATCGGCCTCTTCCTCGTCCGGGTCGCCGGCGTCGTCCCCGGGTGGCTGCGGCGGGGCGGGTTCGACCAGGACTTCGGGGGCGTCCTCGCCGCTGATCTCGCCGCTTTCGGTGTCGATGTCGATCGGGCCACGCTCGCCGGTCTCGAAATCCGAGGCCGGGCCCTCGGTCGCGGGCACGCGGCTGGCCAGATCGCGCATGACAAAGCGAAAGCGGTAGGTCAGCCCCATGCCGCCGCTGTTGTCATGCAGCGTCTCCTGCCATTCGACGCGCGCCCCCGAGGGCAGGTCGATCTCGATCGCGGCGCCGGCCGCAGACCCGGCCGCGCACCCGGCCCAGGCCAGAGCGGCCAGGACCAGGGGCATCGCGCGCAGGGCTGCAAGTCGAGACATGGATCCTTCCCCTTGCCAGAGGTTACAGCGGGATGTTGTCGTGCTTTTTCCAGGGGTTCGACAGCTTCTTGCCGCGCAGGCTGGCGAATGCGCGCGCCACGCGCCGGCGCGTCGAGCGCGGCTGGATCACCTCGTCGATGAAGCCCTTCTCGGCGGCGACAAAGGGATTGGCAAAGCGGTCCTCATAGTCGCTGGTGCGGCTGGCGATCTTGTCGACATCGCCCAACTCGCTGCGATAGAGGATCTCGACCGCACCCTTGGCGCCCATCACCGCGATCTCCGCCGTGGGCCAGGCATAGTTGAAATCGCCGCGCAGATGCTTGGAGGCCATCACATCATAGGCGCCGCCATAGGCCTTGCGGGTGATTACCGTGACCTTGGGCACGGTGGCCTCGCCATAGGCGAACAGCAGCTTCGCCCCGTGCTTGATGACGCCGCCATATTCCTGCCCGGTGCCCGGCAGAAAGCCCGGCACATCGACCAGCGTCAGGATCGGGATCTCGAAGGCGTCGCAAAAGCGCACGAAACGCGCCGCCTTGCGCGAGCTGTCGATGTCAAGGCAGCCCGCCAGCACCATCGGCTGGTTGGCCACCACGCCCACGGTCTGCCCCTCGAGCCGGATGAAGCCGGTGATGACATTGCCGGCGAAATCCTTCTGGATTTCATAGAAGTCGCCCTCGTCCGCGACCTTCAGGATCAGCTCCTTCATGTCGTAGGGCTGATTGGGGTTGTCGGGGATCAGCGTGTCGAGGCTGGCCTCGATGCGCGAGGGATCGTCGAAGAAGGGTCGCGTCGGCGCCTTCTCGCGGTTGCTCAGCGGCAGGAAATCGACCAGGCGGCGGATCTCGGACATGGCCTCGACATCGTTTTCAAAGGCGCCGTCCGCGACCGAGGATTTCTTTGTGTGGGTCGAGGCGCCGCCCAGCTGTTCCGCCGTCACCACCTCGTTCGTGACCGTCTTGACGACATCGGGGCCGGTCACGAACATGTAGGACGTGTCCTTGACCATGAAGATGAAGTCGGTCATCGCCGGCGAATAGACCGCGCCGCCGGCGCAGGGGCCCATGATGACGCTGATCTGCGGCACCACGCCCGAAGCCATGATATTGCGCTGAAACACCTCGGCATAGCCGGCAAGGCTGGCCACCCCCTCCTGGATGCGCGCGCCGCCCGAATCGTTCAGCCCGATCACCGGCGCGCCGTTTTGCAGCGCCATGTCCATGATCTTGCAGATTTTCTGCGCATGGGTTTCCGACAGCGAGCCGCCGAACACGGTGAAGTCCTGCGAAAAGACATAGACCATGCGGCCGTTGATCGTGCCCCAGCCGGTGACCACGCCATCGCCGTAGGGGCGGTCGTCCTGCATGCCGAAATCGGTCGAGCGGTGGCGCACGAACATGTCGAATTCCTCGAACGAACCCTCGTCCAGCAACAGATCCAGCCGCTCGCGCGCGGTCAGCTTGCCGCGGGCGTGCTGCGCGTCGATCCGGCGCTGCCCGCCACCCAGCCGCGCGTCGCGGCGGCGCTGGTCCAACTCGCCAAGGATGTCCTTCATGTGCCGTCTCCCTTTGGGTTTGCCGAAGGTTAGCGGCAGGCGGCGGCGGCGGAAAGCGGAAAGGCGAATATTTGCAAATCATGCAACGGATGCGCGATGCAAACAGTGTATCTGCAAAATTATGGTCGCCGGCAACCTGAGAATCCGCCTTGCATTCTGCCTGCAAATCACTGGTTTTGCTTGGTCATGCAAAAAACGGATCAATCATCGGAAATATGCATTTCTGTCGTGGCGTGACGTGGCGTAACTTTTACCACAGGTGAGGAAATCCAGACAAGATCATGACCGAAGAGCATTTCACGACCCTCCGCCTTGCGGTGGACGGGCTGCACGAGTTGCATGTCGAACGCCATGGCACACGGGGCGCGATCCCGACCGTGGTCCTGCACGGCGGGCCGGGGGCGGGGATCAGCCCGCTGGCGCTGGCCACGATCGACCCGGCGCGCCATGACATCGTGCTGTTCGACCAGCGCGGCGCCGGCAAATCGACGCCCCTGGCCGAGTTTCGCGACAACACCACCGCGCATCTGATCGCCGACATCGAGGCGATCCGGCGCGAACTGGGCTTCGAGCGCTGGCTGGTGATCGGCGGGTCCTGGGGCAGCTTCCTGTCGCTGGCCTATGCCCAGGCCCATCCCGAGCGCGTGCTGGGGCTGCGGCTGCACGGCATCTTCCTGGCCGGGGACGAGGACGTGCACTGGTGGTTCCAGGGCATCCGCTCGATCTTTCCCGACCATTGGCAGGTCTTTGCCGGCCATGTCGAGCCCGAGGAGCGGGGCGACCTGCTCTCGGCCTATTACCGGCGCCTGACCTCGCAGGACCCGGCCGTGGTCGATGCCGCCGCCTGGCATCTGCGCAATTTCTCGGCCCGTACCCAGACCTTCGAGCCGCAGGAAGACCATGTCGCCAACCTGCTGGCGACGCCGGGCAAGTATCTTGCCGTATCGCGGCTGTTTGCGCATTATTGTGTCCATCGCGGCTTCATGCCGCCGGGGGCGATCCTTGCGGGCATCGACCGCATCCGCCAGATCCCGACGGCGATCCTGCAGGGGCGATATGACATGGTCACGCCCATGGCCTCGGCCTGGAAACTGCACCAGCACTGGCCCGAGGCCGGGTTCGAGATCGTGACCCTGGCCAATCACGCCGCGACCGGCGCCATGGCCGAGGCGCAGCGCCGCGCCACCGACCGGCTGGCCGACATCATCGAAGGAAAGACCGCATGATCGACGCCGATGCCATCGCGCCCTATCTCGAGATCCCCGGCCACCGGGCGCCCGCGCGCGAGGCCGGCACCGGCAGGCTGGCCTTCCTCAGCGACGCCAGCGGCACGGCCCAGATCTGGCTGAGCGACGACAGCGGCACGCGCCGCATCACCGACCATGCCGAGCCGGTGAACGCGCTGGCCTGGAACCCCAAGGGCGGCTCGCTGCTGTTCATGGCCGATTGCGGCGGCGACGAGCGCTGGCAGCCCCATCTGCTGAACCCCGATACCGGCGAGCTGCGCAAGATCATCGACGATCCGATGACCGTGCACATGTGGGGCGCGTTCTCGCCCGACGGCGCGCAGATCGCGCTGACCGCCAATGCCGATGACAAGAGCCAACTCGACATCTGGCTGGTCGATCTGGCCAGCGGCGCGCGCCGGCGCATCGGCGGCCACATGGGCCATCAGGAGGTGCTGGCCTTTACCGCCGACGGCAGGTCGCTGCTGGTGCGGCGCACGCTGGGCGCGGGCTCGGACCAGAAGCTGGACCTGGTCGAGATCGCGACCGGCGCCCGCCGCCCGGTGCTCGAGGCGCCGCACCGGGTGCGCTTTGCGCAGGTGCGCGCGCTGAAGGCCGGCGGCGGCCTGGCCATCTGCGATTTCGGCGGCGACAGGCTGGCGCTGTGGCGCTTTGGCGAGGACGGCATCGGCGAGGCGCGCATCCATGCCGAGGACGGCTGCGACCTCGAGGCCGTGGCCCTGCTGCCCGACCAGACCGGTGCCGTCGTGGCGGTGAACGACCGCGGCTACAGCCGGCTGCGGCTGGTCGATCTGGCCGGCGGCGCAGCGCGCGACCTGGCGTTGCCGTTTCCGGCCATCGTCGGCAACATGACGGTTCCGGGCGACGGATCGCGGCTGCTTTGCGCGCTGACCTCGGCCGTCGAGGCGCCCTCGGTCTGGGAGATCGCGCTGGCGGACGGCGCCGCCCTGCCGCTGCACCGCGCCGAGCCGGCCGCCGCCCCGGGCTTCATCGCCCCCGCCGAGCGCGTCTTTGCCAGTTTCGACGGGCTCGAGGTGCCGTTCTTCGTCTATACCCCCGCGGGCGCGAAACCGGCGGGCGGTTGGCCGGCGGTCTTCATCATCCATGGCGGGCCCGAGGCGCAGTGGCGCCCGGATTTCCGCGCCGACGTGCAATGGATGCTGGCGCAGGGGCTGATGGTGGTGGCGCCGAACGTGCGCGGCTCGACCGGCTACGGCCGGCGCTATCACGGGCTGGACGACCGCGAGAAGCGGCTCGACAGCGTCTCCGATCTCGAGGCGCTCAGGGCGCATCTGGTGGCCGCGGGGCTGGTCGATGCGGCGCGCTGCGGCGTCTTCGGCCGCTCTTATGGCGGCTACATGGTGATGGCGGCGCTGACCGAACACCCGGCGCGCTGGAAGTTCGGGGTGAATTTCTACGGCATCGGCAATTTCTTCACGCATCTGCTGGCGACCGGCCCCTGGGCGCGCCAGATCCGGGTGGCGGAATACGGCGACCCCGAGACGCAGCCCGACCTGCTGCGCCGCATCTCGCCGGTGTTCCGCATCGGGGAGGTGCGCGCGCCCTTGCTCCTGGTGCATGCCGACCGCGATCCCCGGGTGCCTCCGGGCGAGAGCGAGACCATCCATTCGCTGCTGTTCGGCCTTGGCCGGCGCTGCGAGATCCTGCGTGTCGCCCATGAGGGTCATGGCTTCAATCGGCGCGAGAATGTCAGGCGCGTGTTCGGCCGGCTGGCCGCGTTCATCGCCCGGGAAATCTAGGGAACAATGCAGATGAAGAACGAACAGACGATCTGGGCCCGGGTCGATGACCATGCCGGGGACCTGTGTGGCCTTTCCGACCGCGTCTGGGGCATGCCCGAGGTCTGCTATACCGAATACCGCTCGGTGGCCGAACATACCGCCATGCTGCGTCAGAAGGGTTTCCGCGTCACCGAGAATGTCGCCGGCATCCCGACCGCGGTCATGGGCGAGGCGGGCACCTCCGGGCCGATCGTCGCCTTTCTGGGCGAATACGACGCGCTGCCCGGCCTGTCGCAGGAGGCGGGCGTGACCGAGCCGCGGCCGCTGCCCGGCAATGGCCAGGGCCATGGCTGCGGCCACAACCTGCTCGGCTCGGCCGCGCTGCTGGCGGCCTGTGCGCTGAAGGACTGGCTGGAGGAGACCGGCACCCCCGGCCGCGTGCGCTATTACGGCTGCCCGGCCGAGGAGGGCGGGGCTGCGAAATCCTTCATGGCGCGCGCCGGCGCCTTTGACGGCGTGGCTGCGGCGATCACCTGGCATCCGCATTGCTTCAACGAGGTCGCCCCGGCGCTGTCCTTGGCCAATACGCGCATGGACTTCGCCTTTGCCGGCCGTGCCAGCCATGCCGCCGCCAGCCCGCATCTGGGCCGCTCGGCGCTGGATGCGGCGCAGCTGATGTGCACCGGCGTGCAATATCTGCGCGAGCATGTGCCCCAGGAAAGCCGCATCCATTACGCTTATCTGGACGCGGGCGGCATCGCGCCGAACGTGGTGCAGGCGGCGGCGAAACTGCGCTTTGCCATCCGCTCGACCAGCCTTGCCGGCATGTTCGAGCTGAACGAGCGCGTCAAGCGCGTGGCGCGGGGCGCGGCGATGATGACCGACACGCAGGTGGACATCTCGATCATGAGCGCGGTGTCGAACCTTTTGGCGAACCCGCCGCTCGAGGCGGCGATGCGGGCGAATTTCGAACGCCTCGGCCCGCCGGTCTGGGACGATGCCGACCGCGACTTTGCCGCGCGCATCCAGGCGACGCTGGCGCCCGAGGACATCGAGAACGCCTATCGCGCCGTGGGCGTCACCCCGCGTGAGAACACGCCGCTGTGCGACTTCATCGTGCCCGCCGACGCACCGCGCGAGCCGATGATCGGCTCGACCGACGTGGGCGATGTCAGCTGGATCGTGCCCACGGTGCAGGCCCATGTCGCCACCATCGCCATCGGCACCCCCGGCCACAGCTGGCAGGTGACGGCGCAGGGCAAGATGCCGGCCGCGCACAAGTCGATCGCCTATGCCGCCAAGATCATGGCCGGTACGGCGCAGGACTGCCTGAGCGACCCCGCGATCCTGGCGCGCGCGCGCGCCGATCTGGACGCGCGGCTGGCGGCCTCGCCCTATGACTGCCCGATCCCGCCCGAGGTGCAGCCGCCGCTGCAGCCCCGCCCGGCGAACGCGCCCCGATAAAGACCAAGAACCAGACCAACACGGAGACCAGAGATGAACATCAGGACCAGACTTTTCGCGTCGCTCTCGACGCTGGCGGCCACGGCCATGCTGGGCGCGCTGCCGGCCGGCGCGGCCACGCCCACCGACGCCATGGTGGTGGCGTGGAACATCGACGCGATCTCGACCTTCGACCCGGCCCAGGTCGGCGAGGTGGTGACCATCGACCTGCTGGCCAACATGTGCGACCGGCTGATGGAATACGACCCCGCTGACGACAGCAAGCTGCTGCCAGGCCTGGCCGAAAGCCACGAGGTCTCGGCCGACGGCAAGACCATCACCTTCAAGATCCGCCCGGGCATGACCTTCCCCTCGGGCAACCCCGCCACGGCCAGGGACCTGGCCTGGTCGATGCAGCGGGTGGTCAAGCTGGGCCTGGGTGCCGCGGCGGCGCTGAACGAATACGGCTTTACAAAGGAAAACGTCGACCAGACGATCACCGCGCCCGACGACAGCACGCTGGTCCTGGCCTTTGACAAGCCCTATCCGACCTCGCTGGTCCTGCAGGCGATCGCCGCCTATCCGATCTCGGTGATGCTGGACGAAAAGACGCTGATGGCCAATGAGGTCGACGGCGACATGGGCAACAAGTATCTGGGCACCCATACCGAATGCGTCGGCCCCTACAAGCTGGTGCGCTGGAACCCCGGCGAGGTCGTGCTGATGGAGCGCAACGACGACTACTGGGGCGAGAAGCCGGCCTTCAAGACCATCCTCGTGCGCCATGTCGCCGAGGCGGCGACGCAGCGCCTGATGCTGGAAAGCGGCGACATCGACGTGGCGCGCGACCTGACGCCCGAGGATTTCGCCGCGGTCAGGAACAACCCCGAGCTTGCGGTGGCAACCACGCTGCGCCCGCAGCTGACCTATCTGGCGCTGAACAACGAATACGGCCCCTTCGCCAATCCCAAGGCGCGCCTGGCGCTGCGCTATCTGCTGGATTACGACGCCATGGCAGAGACCTTCCTGAAGGGTGTCGGCGTCATCCGGCAAAGCCCGATCCAGATGGGCGCCTTCGGGGCCCTGGACGAGGCCGCGGGCCGGCCCTTCAAGCTGGACATCGAAAAGGCCAAGGCGCTTCTGGCCGAGGCCGGCGTGGCCCCGGGCACCAAGATCCAGCTGGTGGTCGGCACCGGCGCCACCGCCATGCCCATCGCCCAGCATTTCCAGGAAAACGCGGCCAAGGCCGGGCTTGATGTCTCGGTCGAGCGCATGGCCAGCGCGCAGCTGTTCTCCAAGGTGCGGGCGCGCGAATTCCAGATGGCGGTGATGGGCTGGCAGACCACGGTGGCGGATGCCCATGGCATGGCCTCGCGCCAGATCTACAACCCCGACAACCGGCTCGAGGCCAAGCTGACGCAGCTGCCCAGCTGGCGCTCGGCCTATTTTTCCGAGGATTTCAACAAGCGCGTGATGGACGCGCTGCTGGAAACCGACCCCGCCAAGCGCGAGGCGCTGTATCACCAGATCCAGCTCGACCAGATGCAGGAGGGGCCGCAGGTCTTCATCTATCAGTCGCTGCTGAACGTTGCGCATCGCAAGGAAATCAAGAACTGGACCTTCAACGGCTTCCGCAGCTTCTACAACAAGGCGTCCAAGTGACGGCCATCCGCCATCCCGGCCGGGCGCGCGATCCGCGCCCGGCCCCCGCAAACGCAGGAGCGCGCCCATGAACACGGCTACGCAGACAAGACTGTGGACGCCCCGCCGCAAGCGGCAGTTGCGGCAGGCGATGGTGCTGGTGGTGTCGGTGGCGGTGACGCTGCTGGGGCTGCTGGCGCTGACCTTCTTCATCGGCCGGCTGCTGCCGCTGGACCCGGTGATCAAGATCGTCGGCGAGAACGCGCCGCAAGAGGCCTATGACCGCGTCTATGCCGCGCTCGGCCTTGACCAGCCGCTGTATGTGCAGTTCTGGACCTATCTCAAGAACGCCGTCACCTTCAACCTGGGCGACGCGCTGACCTCGGGCCGGCCGGTGACCGAGGACATCGCCCGCGTCTTTCCCGCCACGGTCGAACTGGCCACGGTCGCCATGGTCATCGGCACCGGGCTCGGCGTGCCGCTGGGGGTGATCTCGGCCATGTATGCCAACAGCTGGATCGACCACACGGTGCGCACCGTCTGCCTGATCGGCTATTCTGCGCCCAACTTCTGGCTGGGGTTGATGGGGCTGATGATCTTCTATGCCGGGCTTGGCTGGGTCGGCGGTCCGGGGCGCATCGACTTCATCTATGAATATGCCATCGAGCCGCGCACCGGATTCCTGCTGATCGACACGCTGCTGGCCGGCAATCTGGCGGCATTCGGCAATGCCGTCTCGCATATCGTGCTGCCGGCCGCGATCCTGGCCTTTGGCGCCATGACCTATATCAGCCGCATGACGCGCAGCTTCATGGCCGCGCAGCTGTCGCAGGAATACATCATCACCGCCCGCGTCAAGGGGCTCAGCTGGGGCCGCACCGTCTGGCGCCATGCCTTCCGCAATATCGCGGTGCAGGTGCTGACCGTGGTGGCGCTGGCCTATGCCTTTCTGCTGGAGGGTGCGGTGCTGACCGAAACGGTCTTTGCCTGGCCGGGATTCGGCCGCTACCTGACCACTGCGCTGATGTCGGGCGACATGAACGCCGTGGTCGGATGCACGCTGCTGGTCGGCATCATCTTTGTCACCATCAACCTGATCTGCGACGTGCTCTATCGCGTCCTCGATCCCAGAACCCGCTGAGAGGGGCCCGGATGTCTGACCAAACGACCGAAATCCGCACCGGCTGGCTCTCGGCGCCGATCCCGCAATCGGCGGCGCAGGCGCGGGCGCAGCAGGCCGTGTTCGGGCTGAAGCGCTTTGCCGCCAACCGCACGGCGCTGGCCGGCGCCGTCTTTTTGCTGGCGCTGGTCATCGTGGCGCTGCTGGCGCCGCTGATCGCGCCGCACGATCCCTTTGCGCAATCGCTGCAGATGCGCCTGCAGCCGCCCTCGGCCGCGCATTGGTTCGGCACGGACGAGTTGGGCCGCGATGTCCTTTCGCGGCTGATGTATGGGGCGCGCATCACGCTTTACATCGCCGCGCTGACGGCGGTGATCGTCGGCCCGGTGGGGCTGATCGTCGGCACCGTCTCGGGCTATTTCGGCGGCTGGCTGGATCTGGTGCTGATGCGCGTCGTCGACGTGTTCCTGGCCTTCCCGTCGCTGATCCTGGCGCTGGCCTTCGTCACCGCGCTGGGGCCGGGGATCGAGAACGCGGTCATCGCGCTGTCGCTCTCGGCCTGGCCGCCGATCGCGCGGCTGGCCCGCGCCGAGACGCTGAGCATCCGCAAGTCGGACTATGTCTCGGCCATGCGCATGCAGGGCGCGTCGCATCTGCGCATCATCTGGTCCGACGTGGTCCCGATGTGCCTGCCCTCGGTGGTGGTGCGCCTGACACTGAACCTGGCCATCGTGATCCTGACCGCCGCGGGCCTGGGCTTTCTGGGTCTTGGCGCGCAGCCGCCCAGCCCGGAATGGGGCGCGATGCTGTCCACCGGCCGCGAATTCATGATGAACGCCTGGTGGGCCGCGACCATCCCCGGTCTTGCCATCCTGCTGACCAGCCTTGCCGTCAACCTTGCGGGCGATGGCCTGCGCGATGTTCTGGATCCGCGCCATGACTGAGACCATGACCACGCCTCTGCTTGAGGTCGAGAACCTGCGCATCCGCTTTGGCGGCAACCGCACCGGACGCGACGCGGTGCGCGGCGTGTCCTTCAGCGTCGGCCGCGAAAAGCTGGGCATCGTCGGCGAATCCGGCTCGGGCAAGTCGCAGACCGGGCGGGCGCTGCTGAAGCTGACGCCGCGCTCGGCCACGATCAGCGCCGACCGCATGGCCTTCCGCGGCGAGGATCTGCTGGGCGCCAGCGAAAAGCGCATGCGCGAGATCCGCGGCCAGAAGATCTCGATGATCCTGCAGGACCCGAAATTCTCGCTCAACCCCTTGATGCATGTGGGCGAGCAGATCGTCGAGGCCTTCCAGGTCCACCACCGGGCGGACCGCGCCACGGCCCGCAAGCGCGCCATCGAGATGCTGGAATCGGTGCATATCCGCGACCCCGAGCGCGTCTTTGGCCTATACCCGCACGAGGTCTCGGGCGGCATGGGCCAGCGCATCATGATCGCGATGATGCTGATCCCCGAGCCCGACATCATCATCGCCGACGAGCCGACCTCGGCCCTGGACGTGACCGTGCGCCGGCAGGTGCTGTCGGTGCTGGACGAACTGGTCGAGGCGCGCGGCACCGGGCTGATCCTGATCAGCCACGACCTGAACCTGGTGGCCAGCTTTTGCGACCGCATCCTGGTCATGTATGCCGGCCGCGTGCTTGAGGAGATCGCGGCGAAGGACCTGCGCAACGCCCGCCATCCCTATACGCGCGCGCTTCTGGACAGCCTGCCGCGCCTTGACCGCGAAACCGAGGTCCTGCGCGTGCCGCAGCGCGAGGACAGCTGGCTGGATGGTCCCGTCTTCCGTCCCGAGGGGGTGAAATGAGCTATCTGATCGAGACCCGCGACCTCGACATCGCTTTTGGCGAAGACGAGACGCGCCACCGCGTCGTCAAGAACGTGGCCTTCGGCATCGAGCCGGGGGCCTGCTACGGGCTGATCGGCGAATCCGGCTGCGGCAAGTCCACGGTGCTGCGCGCCATCGCCGGGCTGAACCCCGATTATCAAGGCCAGGTGCTGCTGGACGGCGAGGTGCAGGATCCGCGCCGGCGCGGGGCGAATTTCCTGCGCCGGGTGCAGATGGTGTTCCAGGACCCCTATGCCAGCCTGCATCCGCGCAAGATCGTCGAGAAGGTGCTGCGCGAGCCCTTGCAGATCCACGGGTTCGACCGCCCGAGCGAGCGCATCGACGCGGTGCTGACCCAGGTCGGGCTGGGGCCGGCCTTTCGCTATCGCTATCCGCACGAATTGTCGGGCGGCCAGCGCCAGCGCGTCGCCATCGCGCGGGCGTTGATCATGGAGCCCGAGGTGCTGCTGCTGGATGAGCCGACCTCGGCGCTGGATGTCTCGGTGCAGGCCGAGATCCTGAACCTGCTGCGGCAGGTGCAGCGCGAACGCGGGCTGACCTATCTGCTGGTCTCGCATGACATGGCGGTGATCGCCCATGTCTGCCAGCGCATCGGCATGATGCAGCACGGCCGCATCATCGAGGAGATGACCGCCGCCGACGTGCGCCAGGGCCGCGCGCGCGAGGAATACACCCGCGAGTTCCTCGAGGCGAGCGCAAGCTTTGCCGCAGCGCTGGAGGGCTAGATCGCGGCCGGGGCCGCGCCCGCGGCCCTAGCCCGAGGGCAGCGCCCGGCGCCGGACCTGGTGGCTGGCGCTGACGCTTGACCAGAAGCGCTGCGCATATCGGCCCATGTTGTGCGAGCGATAGAGCCGGATCTCGATGTTGACGCTGTGCTGCGGCCCGCCCGCCAGCACCAGCGTGCCGTCCTGCAGGTCGGGCCCGATCTGGATGCCCGGCAGCCAGCTCATGCCATGCCCCTGCCGCACCATGGAATAAAGCACCGCCGCCATGGAGTTTTCGCGCACCTTGTGCAGCCAGGGCCCGACCTCGGCCATCAATTCCGCCAGCGCCTGCTGCATGAAGCTGCCCTTGCTGTAGGCGCAATAGTTCACCGGACCCGGCCCCTGCAACAGCCAGCGCGGGCGACCGCTGTCGTCAGGCGCCGAGACCGGATAGGCGGTGTCCATGCCCAGCACGACATAGCGGTGGTGGCGCAGCGCATGCAGGTCGGCCACATTCTCGCTGCCGAAGGTCAGCAGGAAATCCGCATGCCCGTGCAGGAACAGCCGCAGGTTCGCGGCGAAGACCGGCTCGGTGTTCAGCAGGTTCACCCGCCAGTGTTCGTCCTGCTGCTGCTGCGACAGCCAGCCGGGGAAAAAATTCATCGCCAGCGAGCTGAGCGAGATCAGGGTGCATTGCTCGTTGCGGCGCTGGCTTTCGGGGTGGCCGAGGGCATGGATGCGCTGCATCTGCTCCAGCACGTCCTGGGCCAGCGGCAGCAGGTTCTCGCCGGTCTCGGTCAGGGCGACGGGGTGGATGGCGCGGTCGAACAGCGGCGCGCCGACAAAGGTCTCAAGCTGGGCGATGCGGCGCGACAGCGTCGATTGCGACATGCCGCGCGCCCGCGCCGTCGTGGAAAAGTTCCGGCTTTGCGCCAGGCTCAGAAAGTCGTTGAACAGGTCCGTATCGATCACGGGCGCACCCATTGCCGCCGTCCGGGCGGCTGGCCGCACCCGCCCCCATCCCTCACAGATGGCCCCTGAGGCGCTCGCGGTCAATGCGCAACCTTGTCGCGCATGACAATGGCGCCACCGGGGCCGGTTCCGCGAAACCTTGCGCAAGCCCTTGACGGCGTTCGCGGAGTTGCGGCAGGAAGGTAGCCAAGCGATCACGGCCCCACGCGATCACGGCCCATGGCCGGACCCGTCCGGCGGCCGCGATCTGGCGCCCGGGCTGCCATGCCGGGCAGAACGGGGGAGAGATGCCTTTCACCATCGCCATCGACGGGCCCGCGGCCTCGGGCAAGGGCACGATCGCGCGCGCGCTTGCGCGGCATTTCGGCTTTGCCCATCTGGATACCGGGCTGCTTTACCGGGCGGTGGGCGCCATGGGCGGGGACCCGGTCGCAGCCGCCCGCGCGCTGGCTGCCGCGGATCTGGGGCGCGACGATCTGCGCAGCGCCGAGGCCGGCCAGGCCGCCAGCCGCGTGGCCGTCATCCCCGAGGTGCGCGCCGCGCTCGTGGATTTCCAGCGCCGCTTTGCCCGCGGCGAGCCGGGCGCGGTGCTGGACGGGCGCGACATCGGCACGGTGATCTGCCCCGAGGCGGAGGTAAAGCTTTACGTCACCGCCAGCGACACGGTGCGCGCCCGCCGGCGGGCGCTGGAACTGGGCGCGGACGAGGCGCAGATGCTGCGCGAACTGCGCGAGCGCGATGCGCGCGACGCGGCGCGCGACGTGGCACCGATGCGCCCGGCCGGGGACGCGCTGCTGCTTGACACCAGCGAGATGACCATTGACGAGGCGGTGGCGCTGGCCATCGCCTGCGCCACCAGGGCAGGAGCATGAGATGACCCTTGCATTGACCGATCTGGCGGTTCCGGTGATCCAGGCGCCGATGGCCGGCATCGCCACGCCCGCTCTGGCGGCCGAGGTCAGCCGCGCCGGCGGGCTGGGCTCGCTGGGGCTGGGATCGTCACCGGCGGCGAAGGCGGCCGAGATGCTGGCCGAGACGCAGGCGCGGCTCGGATCGAACCGCTACGGCGTCAACCTGTTCTGCCACCGCCCGCCGCAGGCGGATGCGCGGCGCGAGGCGGGCTGGCTTGACTTCCTCGCCCCGGAGTTCCGCCGTCTTGGCGCCGAGCCGCCGGCGCGGCTGCATGAGGTCAACCGCAGCTTCCTGATCGACGACGAGATGCTGCGCGTGGTGCTGGCGGCGCGGCCGGCGCTGATCAGCTTTCACTTCGGCCTGCCGCAGCCCGAGCGTATCGCGGCGCTGCGCGCAAGCGGCGCGCTGCTGGCCGCCACCGCCACCTCGCGCGCCGAGGCCGAAGCGATCCGCGCCGCCGGGCTGGACGCCATCGTGGCCCAGGGGTTCGAGGCTGGGGGGCACCGCGGCATCTTCGACCCCGAGGCCGCGGACGGCTGCCTGCCGACGCTGGATCTGGTCGCGGCGCTGAAGGACATCGGCCTGCCGCTGGTGGCGGCGGGCGGCATCATGGACGGGCGCGACGCGGCGCGGCAGTTGCAGGCGGGGGCGCAGGCGGTGCAGATGGGCACGGCCTTTGTCGCCTGCCCGGAATCCGCTGCCAGCGCGCTTTACCGCTCGCGCCTGGCCGAGGGGCGCACGGTGATGACACGGGCGATCTCGGGCCGACCGGCACGGGCGCTGGAAAACCGCCTGATCGCGCTGGCGCACCGCCCCGAGGCGCCCGCGCTGCCCGATTATCCCATCCCCTATGACGCCAGCAAACAGCTGCACGCGCTGGCGCAGGGGGCGGATTTCGCCCCGCACTGGGCCGGCACCGGCGCCGCCCGGGCGCGTTTCATGCCGGCCGCGCGGCTGGTGGCGCTGCTGTCCGAGGAAATCGCCCGGCAGGGGCGGGGGCAGGGCGCCTGACGCTTGCCAGACGGGCGGATGCGGGCTATATCGCGCGCGTCGGGACAAGCGACGGGGCCAGAACAGGCCGCTTCATCACAGGGTCGGGCCCATGCCGCGGCCCTGTGCCTTTATCCCGGTGGCTACAAAAAGACCGGCGGAGCCAACCGCAAGGCCAGAAAACCATGCAAAGGAAACTGGATTTATATGTGCGCTAAAGCGACCATGGAGGAATTCGAGGCCCTCCTGAACGAAAGCCTCGCCATCGACACGCCCGACGAGGGCTCGGTGGTCAAGGGCAAGGTCATCGCCATCGAGGCGGGCCAGGCCATCATCGATGTCGGCTACAAGATGGAAGGCCGCGTCGATCTGAAGGAATTCGCAAATCCCGGCGAGGCCCCGTCGATCGCCGTCGGCGATGAGGTCGAGGTCTATCTCGACCGCGTCGAGAACGCCCGCGGCGAGGCCAGCATCTCGCGCGAGAAGGCCCGCCGCGAGGAAGCTTGGGACCGTCTGGAAAAAGCCTATGCCGCCGAAGAGCGCGTCGAAGGCGCCATCTTTGGCCGCGTCAAGGGCGGCTTCACCGTCGATCTGGGCGGCGCTGTTGCCTTCCTGCCGGGCAGCCAGGTCGATGTGCGCCCGGTGCGCGATGCAGGCCCGCTGATGGGTCTCAAGCAGCCATTCCAGATCCTGAAGATGGACCGCCGCCGCGGCAACATCGTCGTCTCGCGCCGCGCCATCCTGGAAGAAAGCCGCGCCGAACAGCGCGCCGAGGTCATCGCCAACCTGACCGAGGGCCAGACCGTCGAGGGCGTGGTCAAGAACATCACCGAATACGGTGCCTTCGTTGACCTGGGCGGCGTTGACGGCCTGCTGCACGTCACCGACATGGCCTGGCGCCGCGTCAACCACCCGTCCGAGATCCTGTCGATCGGCGAGACCGTCAAGGTCCAGGTCGTCAAGATCAACAAGGACACCCACCGCATCAGCCTGGGCATGAAACAGCTGCAGGCCGATCCGTGGGATACCGTGGGCAACAAGTTCCCGATCGGCTCGGTTCATGCCGGCCGCGTGACCAACATCACCGATTACGGCGCCTTCGTCGAACTGGAGGCCGGTGTCGAGGGTCTGGTCCACGTCTCGGAAATGTCCTGGACCAAGAAGAACGTCCACCCCGGCAAGATCGTCTCGACCTCGCAGGAGGTTGACGTGATGGTGCTGGAGATCGACGAGCAGAAGCGCCGGGTGTCGCTGGGTCTCAAGCAGACCATGCGCAACCCGTGGGAAGTCTTTGCCGAAACCCACCCGGTCGGCACCGTCATCGAGGGCGAAGTCAAGAACATCACCGAATTCGGTCTGTTCGTCGGCCTCGAGGGCGACATCGACGGCATGGTGCACCTGTCGGACATCTCGTGGGATACCCGCGGCGAGGAGGCCATCCAGGACTTCCGCAAGGGCGACGTGGTGAAAGCCGTGGTCCAGGAGGTCGACACCGACAAGGAGCGCATCTCGCTCTCGATCAAGGCGCTGGAAAACGACGCCATGGCCGAGGCGGTCGAAGGCGTCAAGCGCGGCTCGGTCATCACCGTCACCGTGACGGCGATCGAGGATGGCGGCATCGAGGTCGAATACAACGGCATGAAGTCCTTCATCCGCCGTTCGGACCTGGCCCGCGACCGTCAGGACCAGCGCCCCGAGCGCTTCCAGACCGGCGACCATGTCGATGTCCGCGTCACCAACATCGACACCAAGACCCGCCGTCTGGGCCTGTCGATCAAGGCTCGCGAGATCGCCGAGGAAAAGGAAGCCGTCGAACAATATGGCAGCTCGGATTCGGGTGCCTCGCTGGGCGACATCCTGGGCGCCGCGCTGAAGAACAAGGGCTGATCCGCCGCGGATTGGCAGAATTGCGCCCCCGGATTTCCGGGGGCGTTTTTTCATTGCGGATTCCGGCCTTTGGAAGGTAAACTGTTGATAAACACGGCAACCCGGCTGCCGGTGCGGCGTGTGACGCTTTCTTGCCCGGCGCCGGGCAGCGGGAGCGGACGTTGACCCATCAGATTCAGGAAACGCAATGATCCGATCCGAACTGATCCAGAAGATCGCCGAAGACAATCCGCACCTGTTCCAGCGCGACGTCGAGCGGATCGTGAACACCGTCTTCGAGGAGATCATCGAGGCGATGGCCCGCGGCGACCGGGTCGAGCTGCGCGGCTTCGGCGCCTTCTCGGTCAAGAAGCGCGATGCCCGCCAGGGCCGCAACCCGCGCACCGGCGAAACCGTCAGCGTGGACGAAAAGCACGTTCCCTTCTTCAAGACCGGAAAACTGTTGCGCGAACGGTTGAACGGCGCCGCCGAATAGGCCAGATTGCCGACAGCAAATCCAGGCGGGGTAGGGAATGCGTGCGATCCGGGTGTTGTTCATTGCCATTCTGGCGGCCATTCTGATTCTGTTGGCCTCGGCTAACCGCGAGATGGTGACCGTCAACCTGCTGCCGGAAGGCATGGCGCCCTTTGCCGGCGGCCAGTGGTCGATGACCATGCCGGCCTTCATGGCACTGTTCCTGGCCATGGTCTTTGGCATGCTCGTGGGGCTGATCTGGGAATGGCTGCGGGAATCGCGGCTGCGCGCCGAATCCGGTCGCCGCGCGCATGAGCTGCAGGTGCTGCAGCGCGAGGTGGGCGATCTGCGCCGCACCCATGCCGCCCCGCAAGACGAGGTGCTGGCCATCCTCGACGAGGCCAAGGCCAGGAAACCCGAGACCGCCTCCGGCACGACAAACCTGCCCGCAAAACGCTAGACGATGCCGGTTTCCGTCAAGATCTGCGGCCTGACCGAGCCGCTGGGCCTGGCCGCGGCCGTCGATGCCGGGGCGCGCTACCTCGGCTTCGTCTTTTTCGCGAAATCCCCCCGGCATGTGGCGCCGGCCACAGCGGCGGCGCTGGCGGCCGAGGTGCCCGCCGGCGTGGCCCGGACCGGCCTGTTCGTCGATCCCGACGATGCGGCGCTGGACGCGGTGCTGGCCACGGTGCCGCTTGACCTGATCCAGTTGCACGGCAGCGAAAGCCCGGCCCGCGTGGCCGAGGTCAAGGCGCGCACCGGCCTGCCGGTGATGAAGGCTGTGGGTGTGGCCCAGCCGCAGGACCTGGGGGCGCTGTGGGATTACGGCCTGGTCGCCGACATGCTGCTGATCGACGCCAAACCGGCCCCGGACGCGGCGCTGCCCGGCGGCAACGGCCTGGCCTTTGACTGGCGGCTGCTGGTCGGGCGCCAGATCATCAAGCCCTGGCTGCTTGCCGGCGGGCTGACCCCGGAAAATGTGCATGAGGCGATCCGGCTGACGCGCGCCCCGGGGGTCGATGTCTCGTCGGGGGTGGAAAGCGCGCCGGGCAGCAAGGACCCCGAGCGCATCCGCCGCTTCATCGCCCGCGCCACGGCGCCGATCCTCTAGAGCGTGCCGCGCCTGCCCGGCTTTACCCCCATGCCCATCGCCTGTAAGAAATCCCCCTGACGGGGTCCTTGCATTTCCAGATACCCGCCAGAACCGCACCCGGAGGAGAGCCATGGCCGAAGACCTCATCAACAGCTTCATGACCGGCCCGGACGAACAGGGCCGCTTCGGCATCTTCGGCGGCCGTTTCGTCAGCGAAACCCTGATGCCGCTGATCCTCGACCTCGAGGCCGAATACGGCCGCGCCAAGGACGACCCGGATTTCTGGGCGGAAATGGACGATCTCTGGCGCCATTACGTCGGCCGGCCCAGCCCGCTGTATTTCGCCCCGCGCCTGACCGAGGAACTGGGCGGCGCAAGGATCTACCTCAAGCGCGAGGAACTGAACCACACCGGCAGCCACAAGATCAACAACGTGCTGGGCCAGATCCTGCTGGCGCGCCGCATGGGCAAGAGCCGCATCATCGCCGAGACCGGCGCCGGCCAGCATGGCGTGGCAACCGCCACCGTCTGCGCCCGCTTCGGGTTGAAATGCGTGGTCTACATGGGCGCCCATGACGTGGAACGCCAGGCCCCGAACGTGTTTCGCATGCGGCTCTTGGGCGCCGAGGTGGTGCCGGTGACCTCGGGACGCGGCACGCTCAAGGATGCGATGAACGACGCGCTGCGCGACTGGGTGACCAATGTGCGCGACACCTTCTATTGCATCGGCACGGTCGCCGGCCCGCATCCCTATCCGGCCATGGTGCGCGATTTTCAATGCATCATCGGCCGCGAGACCCGCCGGCAACTGGCCGAGCAGGAGGGCGAGGGTCGCCTGCCCGACAGCGTGATCGCGGCGATCGGCGGCGGCTCGAACGCCATGGGCCTGTTCCATCCCTTCCTCGACGACGCTTCGGTGCGCATCATCGGCGTCGAGGCCGGCGGCCTGGGCGTCGATGAACGCATGCAGCATTGCGCCAGCCTGACCGGCGGCCGTCCGGGTGTGCTGCACGGCAACCGCACCTATCTTTTGCAGGACGCCGAGGGCCAGATCCTGGAGGGGCATTCGATCAGCGCGGGGCTGGACTATCCCGGCATCGGACCGGAACACGCCTGGCTCAAGGAGCAAGGGCGCGCGGAATATGTCAGCGTCACCGATGACGAGGCGCTGGCGGCCTTCCAGACGCTCTGCCGGCTCGAGGGCATCATCCCGGCGCTGGAGCCCAGCCACGCGCTGGCCCATGTCATCAAGATCGCCCCGGACCTGCCCAGGGACCACATCATGGTGGTGAACCTCTCGGGGCGCGGCGACAAGGACATCTTCACCGTGGCCAAACATCTCGGAACCGAGATCCAGACCTGATCCGGTTTCACATCCCCGTGCCTGCGGAAACCCCCGGCCGGGCCGGGGGTTTATGCCCTGTTGCAGCAGATGGAGGCAGCCATGCTGAGCAGAGCTTTCAGATCGGCCGGAATCGTCGTCAGGACCGGGGCGCTGGCCCTGGTGCTTGCCGGCGCCGGAATGGCGCAAGCCGCCGCACCGATGGCGGATGAGGCCATCGTCGAGCAGCTGACCCAGGCCGGCATGACGGATGTCGTCGTCACCCATGCCGGCGACAAGATCAATGTCGTGGGCACGCTCGATGGCAAGGGCGCGGAACTGGTCTATGACGCCGCGACCGGCAATCTTGTGACCTTCAACGGCGACTCGCCCTCGGTGGATGCGCATGTCGCCTTCATGAATCTGGGCAAGGCGCCCGAGGTGTCGCCGAAGGACTGATCTGCGCGGGCGCGGCAGCGCGCGCCAGGGGCCGGCACCGCAGGGCGCCGGCCCTGTCATACGGGCGTCAGGGCCGGCCGCGCGCCTCGGTCACCAGTTCCGCCAGATCGGCGCGACTCAGATAGCCAAAGATCGCCCGGTCGCCGGCGACAAAGCTGGGGGTGCCGACCAGGCCGATGTCATCGGCAAGCGCCAGCGAGGTCTCGATCCTTGCGGTGATCTCCGGAGATTCCATGTCGCGTTCGATCCGCGCCATGTCGAGGCCCATCTCACGCGCAACCCGCAGCGCCGAGGCCTTGGCCGCCTTGCCGCGCATGGCCATCATCTTGCGGTGGAATTCCGGGTAGCGGCCCTGGTTGCGCACCGCCAGCGCCACCTTCGCCGCCTCGCGCGAGCCTTCGCCAAAGATCGGGATCTCATGCACCACCACCTTCAGCGCCGGGTCGGATTCGATCAGCGCCGTCACCTCGGGTGCGGTCTTGCGGCAGAAACCGCAATTGTAGTCCGAGAACTCGACCAGCACCGCATCGCCTTGCGCATGGCCCATCACCGGCAGGTCTGGCGCGTCGAAAACCGCGCGCTTGATCGCCGCCACCTCGGCGGGATCGCTGGCGCGCGCCGGCGCGGGCAGTATCGGCAGGGCGCCGATCAGCGCGGCGGCAAGCAGGGCAAGGACAGGGCGCATGGAATTCTCCGGGATCCGTTCCCATCTGAAAGCCATTGCGCGCCGCCGCGGTCAAGCGCCGGGCCATGACATTTGCGTGGGGAAAGATCATGCAGAGCGAATTGTTCGGCACCGGACCGGACGAGCCCATAGCCAAGGGCGCGCTGATCCTGCGCGGCTTCGCCCTTGACCCGCAGCTTGCCGCCGCGATCGCCGGCATTGCCGCGGCGGCGCCGTTCCGGCGCATGGCGACCCCGGGCGGGCGGCTGATCGGGGTCGAGATGACGAATTGCGGCGCGCTTGGCTGGGTCAGCGACCGGCGCGGCTATCGCTATACGCCGCGCGATCCGCTGACGGACCGACCCTGGCCCGGGATGCCCGCCGCCTTCGCCCGTCTGGCGCAGGATGCGGCGGCGCGCGCGGGTTTTGCCGGTTTTCAGCCCGATGCCTGCCTGATCAACCGCTATCATCCCGGCACCGGCATGGGGCTGCATCAGGACCGGGACGAGGCGGACCTGACCCAGCCCATCGTCTCGGTGTCGCTGGGCCTGCCCGCGACCTTCCGCTTCGGCGGCGCGGCGCGCGGCGACGGGGTGGCGAAATACCCGCTGCAGCATGGCGATGTGGTGGTCTGGGGCGGGCCCTCGCGGCTGAACTGGCACGGCATCCTGCCGCTGCGCCCGGGCCTCCCAAGTTCGACAGCAAAACTGATAAGCGATTGATATTGCTGTCACGAAATTGCGGATTTGCCACAACGTGAGGG
>NZ_JBDHSP010000010.1:0-81879 GCF_039808215.1 Paracoccus sp. (in: a-proteobacteria) | reverse complement strand
CCCTCACGTTGTGGCAAATCCGCAATTTCGTGACAGCAATATCAATCGCTTATCAGTTTTGCTGTCGAACTTGGGAGATCCAGCTCGGCAAGCGGCACGTCGGCATCGAAGGCCTTGTCGGCCAGAAGCGCGTCGCATGCCACGTCCTCGATCAGCGGTGCGACGCCTTTCAGGTCCCGTTTCAGATCCCGGGCCTGACCCGGCAGGAGGACAGGGTCGGACAGGTCGCCCAGGGCATCGACCAGCGCCACGATCCTGGTGGTCAGTCCGCCGCGCAAGCGCCCGATGGCCTGAGCCTGAGTCCCCCCCCCTTGCGCCGCTCGCCTTCTGGTGAGCCTGGACGATCCTTTCGGCGCGGCGCTCGAACCGGTGGCGCGCTCGCGCCTCAAACATCGATCAGCGCGCATTCGAAGTCTGGCTCGCCGCGGATCTCATTGAAAAGGCGCTCGGAAACACCCCTCGTGACCCATCTGCGAAGGCGGCGGAACACACTGTTCCAGTTCCCGAATTCCGGTGGCAGATCCCGCCAGGGCAGGCCGGTGCGCACGCGCCAGAGAACAGCCTCCAGAAACAGGCGATTGTCCTTGCCCGTCAAGCCGCTGTCGATCTCCTTGCCGGGAAGATGGGGTTCAAGGCGCGCCCAGACCCCATCCGTCACCACAAATCGCTGCCCGTCCATTCAGACCTCCCTTCGGGAAGCCTGAATCAGAAATCAGGCAGGATGGGAAACCTGAATGTCCACGGGCCCTAGTCCGATCCCGCCTCCTGCGCTGCGCGCAGCCGCGCCAGTTCGGCCGCGCCGCCCCGGCGCAGCAGCGCCTCCAGCGCGCGATAATCGGCCAGCACGCTGCGCCCCGCATCGCTCAGCGCCGCGCCGCCGCCACCGGCGCCGCCGCGGCTGCTGTCGACCAGCTGCGCGGCGAAATGGCCGTTCATCTCCTCGACCAGCGCCCAGGCGCGGCGATAGCTCATGCCCAGCCGCCGCCCCGCGGCCGAGATCGAGCCGGTCTCGTCGATGGCCTGCAAAAGGTCGGCCTTGCCGCGGCCGAAGGTCAGGCCCGAGGCGAAATGCAGGCGAAGGCTGAGGCGCGGATCGTCGTCCATGTCCGCATCATGCAGCCCCGCCACCGCGCCGCAAGAGCGCAGTGCTTTCCTGCCCGCCCGGTCGCGGCTAGGATCGGCCAGGCTCAACGGGAAACTTCGGGGGAATCATGTCCGACAATGAAATCGTCATCCTGTCCGGTGCGCGCACGGCTATCGGCACCTTCGGCGGCAGCCTCGCCGGCGTGCCGCCGATCCAGCTGGCGGCAACGGCGACGCGGGCCGCGATCGAACGCGCCGGCATCGGCGCCGATCGCATCGGCACCGTGGTCTTCGGCCATGTCATCAACACCGAGCCGCGCGACATGTATCTGTCGCGTGCCGCCATGCTCGAGGCCGGGGTGCCCGACACCGCACCGGCGATGAACGTGAACCGGCTCTGCGGCTCGGGGGCGCAGGCCATCGTCTCGGCCACGCAGTCGCTCTTGTCGGGGGACGCGGATTTCGCCGTCGCCGGCGGCGCCGAATCGATGAGCCGCGCGCCCTATGCCGTGCCCGCGGCGCGTTTCGGCGCCAAGATGGGCGACGTGCAGATGCTGGACATGATGGTGGGGGCGCTGACCTGCCCGATGGGCACCGGCCATATGGGCGTCACCGCCGAGAACGTGGCGCGCGAACATGACATCTCGCGCGAGGCGCAGGACGCCTTCGCCCTGGAAAGCCAGCGTCGCGCCGCCGCGGCCATCGCCGCGGGCCATTTCCGCGACCAGATCGTGCCGGTCGAGGTGAAGGGCCGCAAGGGCGTGGTGGCCTTCGACACCGACGAACACCCCAAGGAAACCAGCCTGGAAAAGCTCGGCACGCTGAAGGCGGTGTTCCAGAAGGGCGGTAGCGTCACCGCCGGCAATGCCTCGGGCATCAATGATGGCGCGGCGGCGGTGGTGCTGGCGCGCGCCGATGCCGCCAGGGCCGCGGGGGCAAAGCCGCTGTTTCGGCTGCTGGGACATGCCATCGCCGGCGTGCGCCCCGAGGTCATGGGCATCGGCCCGATCCCTGCGGTCGAGGCGCTGCTGAAACGCACCGGGCTGGGCGCCGGCGATTTCGATGTCATCGAATCGAACGAGGCTTTCGCCGCCCAGGCGCTGGCGGTCAGCAAGGCGCTGAAATTCGACCCGGCGCGGGTGAACCCGAACGGCGGCGCCATCGCGCTGGGCCACCCGGTCGGCGCCACCGGCGCCATCCTGACCGTCAAGACCATGTATGAGTTGATGCGCACCGGCGGCTCGCGCGGGCTGATCACCATGTGCATCGGCGGCGGCCAGGGCATCGCGCTGGCGATCGAGCGCATCTGAACTCCTCCCGGCGCGCCCGGCCCCCGGGGTTGCGGCGCGCCGGGCACAGGCAGGACGAAAGGCAGTGTCGATGCAGGATGACCCGCCCGCCGCCGCCGGCTGTTCCCTTTGCGGCCGCGCCTGCGATCCGCGCGATCTGGTCCAGGCGCCGAACCTGCGCCCGGCGCTGGCCGAGCTGATCCGGCACGAGCACCCGGACTGGAATGATTCCTGCCGGATCTGCGCCGACTGCCGGCAGCGCTACCGCCAGATGCACCTGACCCGGCTGCTCGCCGACGATGACGGCGAGTTGGGCGAGCTTGAGGCCGAGGTGGCGATGGCGCTGTCGCGCGGCACTCTGCTGACGCCCCTGACCGCGCCCGAGGACGAGGACGAGCGCCTGACCCTGGGCGAGCGCATGGCCGACCGCGTCGCCGACTGGGGCGGCTCTTGGGGCTTCATCCTCAGCTTTGTCGTGGTGCTGGTGCTGTGGATGGCGGCGAATGTCTCGGGCCTGCTGCTGCGCGCCTTCGATCCCTATCCGTTCATCCTGCTGAACCTGGTGCTGTCCTGCCTTGCGGCGCTGCAGGCGCCGGTCATCATGATGAGCCAGCGCCGGCAGGAGGCCAAGGACCGCCACCGCGCCGAGAACGACTATCAGATCAACCTCAAGACCGAGCTGGAACTGCGGCAGCTGCACGAAAAGATCGACCACCACCTGACGCATCAATGGCGCCGCCTGCTGGAGATCCAGCGCATCCAGGTCGATCTGATGCACGAGATGCGGCGCGGGCGCTGAGGCGCCGGCCCTCCGGTCCAGAAGCGGAACGGCCAAAATGGAACGGGCCGCTTCCTGCGAAACGGCCCGCGAGATCCACGGAGATGGTCCGGTTAGGGTTGGTGCCAACCGTCCCAGCCAGGGTTCAAGACCCTTGGGTTTGCCCTCAGGCCACGGCCCCCCTGACTGTCCCGACACCTCTCTCCAATATCACTCTCGACACTGGACCACCTCCTTTCAATAAGTTGCCGTATGCTCCCAGCCTGACACAGAACCGCGGCCAGTCAATGGGCCTGTGCGCGCCGCTGGATCAAATTTCCGACGATGATCCGGAACGGAATCAGCGCCAGCACCGCCTGGGCCATCTTCACCGACCAGTCGGCGACGGCCAGCGACACCCAAAGCGGCAGCTCGGGCCCCCGCCCCAGCAGCGCGACCGGCGCATTTGCCCAGGAAACGTCGTCATTGGGAAACAGCACCGCCAGCTGCGCGGCAAAGGCGATGGTAAAGAAGACCGCCGTATCCAGCACCGATCCGGCCATGGTCGCGGCCAGGGGCGGCAACCACCAGTTGTATTTCCGCAACTGATTGAAAATCGCGATGTCCATCAACTGCGCGGAAAGGAATGCCGCGCCCGAGGCGATGGCGATGCGCAGCGTGGTCTTGTCCAGACCCGCGGCCACGACCGAACACAGGATCCCGGTCACAAAACCCGCAAAGACCACCCGGCGCGCGGCCTCGGGGCCATAGACGCGGTTCATGATGTCGGTGACCAGAAAGGCCACGGGGTAGGTCAGCGCCCCCCAGGTCAGCCAGTTCCCCAGGAGATGCTGGACCAGGATGTTCGAGGCCACCACGACAATGGCCATGGCGATGACGCCGGGAAGGATGCGGGGCATGTCTGGATCCGTTTTGACAAGGTGGCGGAGACTCGGCCCCCGATGGGGGCAGCTTGCGATAGGTCCGATCGGCGCGCCTGTCAACGCGCTTGCCCGGCTACAGCGCGGCGGCGGCGGCGATCTCGGTGGCAAAACCGCCGTTCACACCCTCGACGGCGGTATTGGTCAGCGCCAGCAGCGTGCGCCGCCGCGCCGGATCGATCAGCCAGCTGTGGCCATAGATGCCGCCCCAGCCCAGTACGCCCTCGGGCAGGCCGATGCCGGCGCGCGCCGCATCGGTCAGCACCGCCCCCGCCCAGGCATGGCCCCAGCCCGGGCCACACATCGGGTGGCGCTGGCGGATGCGATTGGCCAGTGCCGCGGCGCGCATTCCCTCGCTGAGAAAGCTGCCGCCCTGCAGGCAATCAAGCAGCACCATGACCGCCCCCGCCGTCCCCGCCATGCCGCCCCCGCCCGAGGGAAAGGCGGCAGGGTCAAGGATGCGCTCGGGCAGATAGCAGTAATGCAGCTCCGGGCGCAGCGGATTGGCGATGCGGGTCGGGCCGCGCATCCGGCGCGGCTCGGGCCGGGCATCGGCGTAATTCGCCGCCAGCCGCGCCGGGTCGGGCACGGAAAACCCCGCCTCGATGCCCAGTGGGTCGGTCACCAGCCAGGCCATCGCCTCGGGCAGCGGCCGGTCGGCGGCGGCGGCGATCACCGCGCCCAGCACGTCGCTGGCCACGGAATAGCGCCAGCGCAGCCCCGGAGCATGGTCCAGCGGCACCGAGGCGATGCGGCGCAGATTGTCGGCCAGGGTGATACCGGTTTCGCCGATGCCGTCCGAGACACCGGCGCGGGCATAGGGTCCGCCTTCGGGCTGGTTGAAGCGATAGTCCAGCCCCGCCTGATGCGACATCAGCTGGTCGAGGGTGATCACCGGCCGGCTGCCGTCGGCCAGCGCCGGGGCGAAATCCGGCAGCCAGCGCGTCACCGGGTCCAGGGCCGAAAGCCGCCCCATGTCCATCAGCCGCAGCGCCGCCACGGTGGTAAAGGGCTTGCTGACCGAGGCATAGCGCAGCCAGCTGTCCTCGCACATGGCCCGCCCGGCCTCGCGGTCGGCCATGCCGGCGGCGCGGACATAGACCAGCCGGCCCGCCTCGGCCAGCATCACCACGCAGCCGACGATGCGGCGCTCGGCCAGGGCGCTGTCGATGGCGCGCTCCAGCGCCGCCGCCGCTGTCAATCCGTCACCCGGTATTCGACCAGTTCCGTGCGCTGCAGCAGACCGAAATTGTCGTCCGAGATCAGGGTGATGCGGATGCCCTGGCCATCGTCCCAGACCGAGATGCCCTCGAGGTTGTCATATTGCAGCGGCCGGGTTTCCAGCAGCACGCGACCCTGGCCGATGCCGTCGCCACTGCCTGTCAGCTCAAAGCGGCGCAGACGCGAGCGAAAGCCCAGCAGCCCCTTGAAGTCGCGCTCCAGCAGGTAAAGCCGCCCGTCCGGGCCGATGTCGGCCCCGACCGCCAGCCAGTCGCCGGAACGCGGGATGGAAAACGGCTGGTCCCACCTGCCGTCGCGCCAGCGCCAGACCGGAAACGGCCGCGTCAGTGCGCCCGAGCGTTCCGGCAGCGTCAAGAGCGTGCCGTCGGGCAGCACCGCCAGCGCCTCCAGCGCGGAATTGCGCTGCATCGCCTTGAAGGCGGCAGGACGCGGCAGCGGTTCCGAGGGGCTGTCGGGGGTGGCAAAGCGCACCACCCGGGTCAGGCCCTCGAAACTGACATAGATGCTGCCGTCCGGCGCCACCGCCAGCCCCTCGCTGTCGCCCTGCCAGCCGGGTTTCAGCGGCTGGCCGCCGCTGTCTTTCAGCCGCGCGCGCCCGGCCAGGTCCAGGCCGCGGATGCGGCCCTCGGCGTCGCGCTCGATGCTGCCCCAGCGCAGGGTGGCGCGGTCCGACAGCGCCACGAAGCGGCTGCCGTCGTCGCTGATCTCAAGCCCCGAGAAGCCGCCGAAATCCTCATCCGGCATCGACCAGACATGGCTGCCGACATATTCGACCCGCGGTCCCGCGGGCGGAGTGGGGTCGGCGGCGTACAACACCGGGGCGGCCAGCAGCAGCGCCGCCAGCACCAGCCCCGAGAGCCAGGCCGCGGCGCCCGGGATCAGCGGGCGGTGGCGACGATCTGGCATTGCCGGGGCATTTCACTAAGCCGAAAGCTGCGCGGGTGGCGATAGCTGGGGTCGGGCGGCACCGGCTTGACGCGGCTCGGGTCGATGCGGTTCTTGATCCATTCCGCCGCCTCGTCGCAGCCGTCGCCCGGGGGCGGCGCGTCCTGGTCGCGACAGACCGAGCCGGCCGGACAGGCCAGGCGGACGTGGAAATGATAGTCGTGATTGTTCAGCGGCCGGATCTTGCGCAGCCAGGCGCGGTCGCCGCCGGCGTCCTGGCACATGGCGACCTTGGCGACCGGATCGACGAAGATGCGCTCGACGCGCGGATCGCGGGCGGCGGCGCGGATGATCGCCATATGCGCGCCGCTCCACAGGCCCGAGGGCGCGGTGCCGGCCCGGTTCACCACCGATTGCGACGAGATCTTCTCGCGCTCAGTGGCGCTCAGCCGCAGGCTGACGGGCGGCAGCATCCAGATGTCGGCGTCCAGCCCGGACTGGTGGCTGGCATGGCCCGAGGTCATCGGCCCGCCGCGCGCCTGGCCCATGTCGCCGATATACAGCCCCTGCCAGCCGGCCTGGCGTGCCGCCTGCGACAGGCCGATGAGGAAGCTGACCAGTTCCGGATGGCCCCAGTGGCGGTCGCGCGACAGCCGCATCGCCTGCCAGGTCGGACCGGACTGCGGCAGTTCCACCGCACCCGAGACGCAGCCCTTGGAATAGAAGCCGATCGAAACCGGGGCGCCGCCGGTCGGGCCGGGGGCCGCGCCGAACACATCCTTGGCCAGGGGATCGGCCAAGGCCGGTTGCGCCACGCCCAAGGCGCCCAGCGCCAGCGCGGCGACGGTCAGGAACTTGCGGATCACTGCTCTGCCTCTCCTTCTGCTTTGACCCAGACTAGCAGAAGCAGCGCCAGAAGGAACATCACGATGAGCGGAGAGATGCCCTGACGCTGGCTTCCGCTCAGGTCGGTGGCGACCGCGATCAGCAGCGGCGCGAGAAAGGCGGTGGCCTTGCCGGAAAGCGCATAAAGACCAAAGGCCTCGGTGGCCCGCTCCGGGGTGGTGTGACGCACCATCATCGTGCGGCTGGCGGCCTGCAGTGCGCCGCCGGCGCCGCCGATCAGCACGCCGCAGAAAAAGAACAGCCCGTCCGGCAGGCGCGATCCCGGCGCCAGCGCCAGCCCCAGCACCTGCTCGCGGCTCATCGAGGTGACCAGCACGGTGACCGCGATCAGCACCAGCGTGCAGGCGACGATCACCGGCCGCGGCCCCCAGCGCCGGTCGGCGCGGCCGCCGATCCAGCTGACCAGCGCCGCCGAGACCGCGCTGACCACCCCGAACACCCCGGCCAGAAACACCGGCCAGCCCAAAACCGTGCCGGCATAGACGCCGCCGAAGGCGTAAAGTGCGTTCAGCGCATCGCGCGAGAACATCGACGAGACAAGCCAGGCCGCCAGCGAGCGGCGGCGGCGCAGGCCGGCCAGCAGCCGCCACAGATCGGCCATGGCGGCGCCCAGCCGCAGCCGCCGGCGCGGGCCCGGCGTCTCGGGCACCCACAGCGCAAAGGGGATCATGAACAGAAGATACCACAGCGCGGTAAAGGGTCCCGCCGCGCGCGTGCCCTCGCGCAGCGCCGGGTCAAGGCCGAACACCGGCGCGATGCCCAGCAGCGTGCGCCCGGTCTGCGGGTTTTCCGCCAGCAAAAGCAGCACCACCGCCAGCGAGATCACCCCGCCCAGATAGCCGAAGGCAAAGCCCGAACCCGAGACGCGCCCGATCTCTGAGCGCGGCGCCAGCCCGGGCAGCAGCGCATTGGTGAAGATGGTGGCGAATTCCATGCCGATCAGGCCGATGCCGAAGGAAAGGACCGCCAGATGCAGGTCGGGCTGCGCGGGCGTCAGGAACCACAGCCCCCAGGACCCGGCGATGTAGAAGCCGGAAAACAGCCAGACCCAGATCAGTCGCCGGCCGCTGTTGTCGGCAATCGCCCCCAGCACCGGGGCCAGGACCGCGATGATCAGCCCGCAGATGCCGAGGCCATAGCCCCACAGCGCCTGCGCCGCGGCGCCGGCGGCCTCGGGCGTCATGCCCTGGCCCTGAAAGTGGCGCCGCGCCACCTCGGCGTAATAGACCGGAAAGATGAAGGTGGTCAGCAAGGTGGCAAAGGGCTGGCTGGCCCAGTCAAAGAACCACCAGCCCCAGATGCGTCTGCGTTCCATGCCACCCCCGCGCGAAATCAGGCTGCATAAGGCCAAAGCGCGCTCAGGCTGGCAAGTCGCCATTCGCGTCCGCGGCGGCGATCGCGGGCAGGGCGGGCGGCCAGGGGCGCTGCTCCTCGGCCGCGATCCAGCCCTGCACCCAGTCGGGCAACGGCGGGCTGGCCTCGGCGCGCCCCGCCGCCGCCAGCAGCGCATCCGGCGCCACGATCCCCTGTCCCGAGGTGATCGCCATGCGCAGCAGGATGTGATTGCAGCATTCGCCGTCCCGCCACATGCTCTGCTCGATGTAAAGAAAGCGCGCGTCCCATCCCAGCGTGCGCGAGACCATGGTAAAGCGCTGGAAACAGCGGATGCGCCGGCGATAGCGCACGGAACTGCCAGCGACGGTGATGCCCCAGCCCTTGCGGCGGATGGTATCGACCATGCCGGTCCTGACCGCCATCGGCAGCCGGCCCAGGTCGTAAAGCGTCAGCGTGCGGCCGTTGTTCAGCTCGATCCAGGGGTCCAGATCCCAGGGCCAGCAGCGATGGTGCGAGACATGCGCATCGAGCAGGCCGATGCGCGGGCTGCGCCGGCAGCGCAGCATTTCCCCGGCAAAGCGGAACACGGGATACATGGGCGGCCTTTCCTTGCCTGAACGCGCCGCAACCGGCTAGCTGCCGCCGCCGGTTGGCGTCAACCGCGACGCTGCGGCTTGCGCAAGGCCGGCGGCTGGCTTACCTGTCCGGGGAAAATGCAAGGGGAAGCCATGGGCACGCTCTACGAAGCCTTGATGCTGATACTCGATGTGGTCTGGTTCGTGATGATCGCCCATATCATCATGTCCTGGCTGATCAACTTCCAGGTGCTGAACCTGCGCCAGCCGCTGATCTGGCAGATCTGGAACGGGCTGAACCGGCTTCTGGAACCGCTTTACGCGCCGGTGCGCCGCATCCTGCCCGATACCGGCGGGCTGGATCTGGCGCCGCTGGTGGTGTTCATCGCCATCATCATCGCCCAGCGCGCGCTGGCCAACAACGCCGGCTTCTTCTACGGTTTCTGATGTCGGCCGCGCCCCTGCTGCGGCAGGTCTTCGGCTTTGACGGCTTTCGCCCCGGGCAGGAAGAGATCGTCGATGCCGTGGCCGCCGGCCGCGACGTGCTGGCGATCATGCCCACGGGCGGCGGCAAGTCGCTGTGCTATCAGCTGCCGGCCTTGATGCGCGACGGGCTGACGGTGGTGATCTCGCCGCTGATCGCGCTGATGCGCGACCAGGTGCGGGCGCTGACCGAGGCGGGCGTGGCCGCCGCCGCCCTGACCAGCGGCAATTCCGAGGCCGAAAACGCCGAGGTCCTGCGCGCACTGGCAGCACGCGAGCTGCGCCTGCTCTACATGGCGCCGGAACGCCTGGCCTCGGGTGCGACGGTGCCGATGCTGAAACGCGCCGGCGTGCAGGCCATCGCGGTCGATGAGGCGCATTGCGTCAGCCAATGGGGCCATGATTTCCGTCCCGACTATCTGCGCGTGGGCGAGTTGCGCCGCGCGCTGGCCGTGCCGCTGGCCGCCTTCACCGCCACGGCGGATGCCGAAACCCGCGAGGAAATCGTCCAGCGCCTGTTCGGCGGCGCGCCGCCGCTGTGCTTTCTGCGCGGTTTCGATCGGCCGAACATCCATCTGGCCTTCCGGCCCAAGGACGGGCCGCGCCGGCAGATCCTGGAGTTTGCCGGTGCACGCCGCGGCCAGTCGGGCATCGTCTATTGCGGCACCCGCGCCAAGACCGAGGCCCTGGCCCAGGCCCTGAACGAATCCCGCCTGCCCGCCACCGCCTATCACGGTGGCATGGAGGCCGAGGCCCGGCGCGAGGTCGAGGCGCGTTTCCAGCGCGAGGACGGGCTGATCGTCGTTGCGACCGTCGCCTTCGGCATGGGCATCGACAAGCCCGACATCCGCTGGGTGGCCCATGCCGACCTGCCGAAATCCATTGAGGCCTATTACCAGGAAATCGGCCGCGCCGGCCGCGACGGCGCCCCGGCCGAGACGTTGACCCTGTATGGTCCCGACGACATCCGCCTGCGCCGCAGCCAGATCGACGAGGGGCTCGCCCCGTCCGAGCGCAAGGCCGCCGATCATGCGCGGCTGAACGCGCTGCTCGGCCTTGCCGAGGCGATAAGCTGCCGCCGCGCCGTGCTGCTGGGCTATTTCGGCGAACAGGCGGCGCCCTGCGGCAATTGCGACCTCTGCGACAGCCCGCCCGAGACCTTCGACGCCACCGAAGCGGTGCAGAAGGCGCTGTCGGCGATGCTGCGCACCGGCCAGTCCTTTGGCGCGGGCCATGTCATCGACGTTCTGACCGGCACCATGACCGAGCGGATCTCCCAGCGTGGCCATGACCGGCTGCCGACCTTCGGCGTCGGCCGCGACCTGACGCGGGCCGAATGGCAGGCGCTGGTCCGGCAGATGCTGGGCCGCGACCTGATCCGCCCCGACCCGGAACGCCACGGCGGGCTGGCGATCACCGCCGCCGCGCATCCGGTGCTGCGCGGCGAGGAACACGTCACCCTGCGCCGCGACCTGGTGGCGCAGCCGCGCCCGGCGACGGTGGTGCGCACCCAGGTCGACGACGAGGACGCACCGCTGCTTTCGGCGCTGAAGGCCAGGCGCCGGGCGCTGGCCGAGGCGGCGCGCGTGCCCGCCTATGTCATCTTCCCCGACCGCACCCTGATCGAGATGGCGCAGACCCGGCCGCAGACGCTGGACCAGATGGCAAGGATCAGCGGCGTCGGCGCCACCAAGCTTGAACGCCATGGCGCGGCCTTTCTGGCGGTGATCGCCGGCGAGGTGGCACCGCTGCACCCGGCGCGCCGGGCGCTCGCCGGACGCGAGGCGGGCGTGCTCTTCGACCGGCTGGCCGAGGCGCAGGCCCGGCTGATCCGCGGCGCGGACGGCACGGAAAAGCCGCTGTCGGTGACGAATTCGGCCCTTCGCCGCATCGCCGAGGCCCGGCCGCGCGATCTCGGCCGGCATCTGGACGCGGCACAGCTGGAACGCTTCGGTGCCGCCTTCGCCGCCGAGATCGCCGACGCAATCGCCGATGACGGCGGCCGGGGCTGAGGCTCAGATCATCTGCTTGATCGCCGCGACATGCTGGGGCTTGGCGGCGCGCACATCGGCGGTCAGCGCCAGCGCCGTCTCGAGCAGCTCCTCGCGCGGCACCAGCCGGTCCACCAGCCCCCAGGCCAGCGCCTCGGGCGCGTCGATCCTTTGCCCGGCCATCAGGATCATCTTGGCGCGCGAGGGGCCGACCAGCGCCGCCAGCCGCGCCGGATCGTTCGGCTGCGGCAGGAAACCCAGCCGCATCACCGGATAGAAGAACTGCGCCTCGAGCACCGCAAGGCGCAGGTCGCAGGCCAGGACCATGCCCATGGCGCCGCCGGCACAGGTGCCGTTCAGCGCCGCGACGGTCAGGCAGGGCATGGTGGCGATGCGGGCCGAAAGCCGTTCCCAGCCCGGCGACAGCGCCAGCCCGGCGCGGGCCTCGTTCAGATCCGCCCCGGCCGAGAACACCGTGCCCGCGCCGGTCAGGATCACCGCCCGCAGGTCGGGCCGCGCCGCCAGCCTGCCAAAGGCCGAGACCAGATCCGCCAGCATCGCCCCGGTCAGCGAATTGGCCCGTGCCGGACGCTCGATCAGCACGCGGCCGACGCCGTCGGCGAAATCCGCCACTATCATCATTCCCTCCTTTCGGCGCCCCCGCCGCTGTGGCAGAACCGGGCAGACCCTGATGCCATCGCACCGGAAAGGTAACGACATGACCCTGCGACTGACAAGCTCGGCCCTGGCACTGGCCGCGATGACCATGCCGGCCCTGGCCGAGGTGACCCCCGAGCAGGTCTGGCAGGCCTGGCTCGACTATTACCAGTCCATGGGCAACAGCGTCACCGAGGGCAAGCGCGACCTGGCCGGCGAGACGCTGACCCTGACCGATGTGGTGATCAGCAGCGGCACCACGGACCCCCGTTCGAGCATCGCCATCCCCGAGATCACCCTCAGCGCCACCGGCGACGGCAAGGTGCGCACCGTGCTCTCCGAGCATCTGGCCGGCACGGTGAAGGGCTCCGATGAGGATGGCGGCAGTTTCGAGCTGCCCTTCACCGTGGACCTGCCCGGCAATGTCATCACCACCTCTGGCGAGGTGGGCGACATGACGCATGAGCTGGACTATCCGGGGCTGAACCTGGCGCTGAGCACGATCACCAGCGAGGGCAAGCAGCATCCCCTGCCGGTCAAGCTGGCCGTCACCGACACCACCGGCACCCTGCACGCCGTTTCTGGTCCGCCGGCGAAATACGACTATGCGCTGAATTCCGACAAGATCACCTTCACCGGCGATTTCGACGATGGCGAGGGCGAGCGGGTCAAGCTCTCGGGCAGTCTGATGCAGACCGCCTTTTCCGGCAACATGACCCTGCCGGCCGGGATCAGGCCCGAAGAGGACATGAACGCGGCGCTGAAGGCGGGGCTCGCCTTCTCGGGCGTGGTCCGCTCGGGTCCGCTGGCCGGGCTGTTCGAATTCACCGGCACCGGCGATGATGGCCAGGTCAGCAGCGGCTCGGGCCAGTATGACGGCAAGGGTTTCGAGCTTGGCTATACGCTGTCGCAGGACGGTCTGGGCTATCAGGCCAGCGCCGACGCGACCAGCTTCCAGATGACCTCAAGCGACCTGCCCTTCCCGATCGCCTATGCCGTGGACAGCGGCGGCTTCGACATGCAGCTGCCGGTGATGCAGTCCGACCAGCCGCAGCCGTTCAAATTCGCCTATTCGCTGGCCGGGCTCACCCTGGGGGATGCGATCTGGAACATGTTCGACCCCGGCGCCAAGCTGCCGCGCGACCCGGCCTCGCTGGATCTGGACGTGACCGGCAACATGCGGGTGATCAAGGATGTCTTCGACATGTCCGAGGCGCAGCCCGCGCCCGTCCCCGCACCCGCCGATGACACCGACGCCGCCACCGCCGAGGGCGTGGACCCCGACGCGCCCGCCGACACCGCCGAGGCCCTGGCCGAGGCTGCCGAGGCCGGCCCCGAGACCCCCTTCGCGCCGGTCGATCTGACCATCAACCAGTTCGCGCTGAGCGCGCTGGGCGCCCGCGCCCATGCCGAAGGCATGCTGAAGGCAGCTGAAAGCGGCGACATGACCGCGCCGATCGGCCAGATCATCGTCACCTATGAGGGGCTGAACGGGCTGATCGACACGCTGGCCAGCATGGGCCTGATCCCCGAGGACCAGCTGACCGGGGTGCGCATGATGCTGGCGATGTTCGCCAAGCCGGTGGCCGAGGGCCAGGACAAGCTGGAAACCCGGCTTGAATTCCGCGAGGGCGGCGCAATCTTTGCCAACGGCCAGCAGATCCAGTAGGCCGGAACCGGCGGCGCCCGAACCCGCGCCGCGCCAAACGTCTGCCCGGGGGCCGCGTCGCCATGCGGCCCCCGGCCTGCAAGCAAGGTGACCTGCATGACCGAATTCCACCGACTCGAGGCGCTGACGCGGCAGCTTCTGCAGGCCGCGCGGCGCGCCGGGGCCGATCAGGCCGATGCCATGGCGATCGACGCCACGGCGGTCTCGGTCGATGCCCGCGGCGGGCGGCTGGAACATGCCGAACGCGCCGAGGGCGTCGAGATCGGCCTGCGCGTGCTCATGGGCGGGCGGCAGGCCTGCATCTCGGCCTCGGACCATTCAGAGCGCACCATCGCCGGCATGGCCGAACGCGCCGTCGCCATGGCGCGCGAAACCCCGGTCGATGACATGCTGGGCCTGGCCGAGCCGCATGAGCTCGCGCAGGCCACCGACAGCGGGGCGCTGGAGTTGCGCGATGCCGCCGCCGCCCCCGAGCCCGGGGCGCTGCTGGAGCTGGCGCTGCGCGCCGAGGCCGCGGCGCTGGCGGTGCCCGGCATCTCGACGGTGGAATCGGCCAGCGCCAGCCATTCGCTGCGCCGCATGTGGCTGGCGGCCTCGAACGGGTTTTCCGCCGGTTACGGGCGCAGCGGCCACAGCGTCTCGGCCGTCGCCATCACCGGCGAGGGCAGCGGCATGGAGCGCGACTGGGCCGCCGAAAGCCGGGTGCACGGCGCCGACATGCCACCACCCGAAGAGATCGGCCGCCTTGCCGGCGAACGCGCGGTGGCCATGCGCGGCGCGCGCAAGCCGCCGACCGGCGCCTTTCCCGTCCTTTACGACCAGCGCGTGGCCGCCGGGCTGATCGGGCATCTGGTCAGCGCGGTGAATGGAACGGCGGTGGCGCGCGGCGCAAGCTGGCTGCGCGACGCCCTGGGCGAAGCGGTGCTGCCCGCGGGCCTCTCGCTGCGCGAGGACCCGCACCGGCCGCGCTTTGGCGCCTCGCGGCTGTTCGACGCCGAGGGCCTGGCGACGGCGCCGCGGCTGATCGTGGAGGGCGGCGTGCTGCAGGGCTGGACGCTGGATCTGGCGACGGCGCGCAAGCTGGGCATGGCCTCGACCGCCAGCGCCATGCGCGGCGCCGGCAGCCCGCCCGCGCCCGGCGTCACCAATCTGGACCTGTCGCCCGGCCCGAAAAGCCGCGAGGAGCTGATCCGCGAGATGGGCCGCGGCCTGGTGGTGACCTCGATGCTGGGCGCCTCGGTCAATGCCACCACCGGCGATTATTCGCGCGGCGCCAGCGGCTTCTGGGTCGAGAATGGCCAGATCAGCCATGCGGTGAACGAATGCACCATCGCCGGCAACCTGCGCGAGATGCTGCTGCGCCTGACCGCCGCCAGCGACCTGCCGCAATGGCGGGCGATGACCGTGCCCAGCCTGCTGGTCGAGGGGATGACCCTTGCCGGAGGCTGACCTCGCGCTGCTGACCGGGGCCGCGCATGAGGCCGGCCGCATCGCCCTGGGCTTCTGGCGGCGCGAGCCGCGCGTCTGGATGAAACCCGACGGCGCCGGGCCGGTGACCGAGGCCGACCTGGCGGTGAACCGGCATCTGGAAACGGTCCTGCGCGCGGCCCGCCCGGATTACGCCTGGCTCAGCGAGGAAAGCGCCGACGACCCGGCGCGGCTGCGGGCCGAGGCCTGTTTCATCGTCGATCCGATCGACGGCACCCGCGCCTTCATCGACGGGCAGATGGGGTTTTCCGTGGCCCTGGCGGTGGTGCGGCAGGGCGAGGTGACGGCGGGCGTGGTGCATCTGCCGGCCCAAGGCACCACCTTTGCCGCCCATGCCGCCGGGCCGGCGCTGCGCAACGGCCTGGCCATCGCCCCCGCACGCCATGACGGGCTGGCCGATGCGCATGTGCTGGCCGGCAAGCCCAGCCTCGAGCCGCAGCACTGGCGCGGCGCCGTGCCGCCGCTGCGCCGCGGCTTTCGCCCCTCGCTCGCCTGGCGGCTGTGCCTGGTGGCCGAGGGGCAGTTCGACGCGGCGCTCTCCGTGCGGCCGGCCTGGGAATGGGACGTGGCGGCGGGGGTGCTGATCGCGGCGCGCGCCGGCTGCCGGGTCAGCGACCTGGCCGGGCGGCCAATGCGCTTCAACAGCCCGGGCGCGCAGGTGGACGGGCTGGTGGTGGCGGCGCAACCGCTGCACGGGCAGATGCTTGCGGCGATGACCCCGCGCTGAGCGCCGCCGCCCAGGCGCTTGATGCCCCGGCCGGCGCTGGCTAAACAGGGGGAAAGGCCGGTCACGCTCTGGCCTCGTTCTTGCAGATGACAGGGCGCAAGCATGAGCCTTCTTCCCCCATCAGCCCGCAACCGGCTGGCCGACGAGATCACCTTTCATCCCGCCAGCGCCGAGGCCCGCGCCCTGCGCGAGGCACTGGGCCGCTTTGCCACCGGCGTCACCGTGGTCACCACCGCCAGCCCGATCGGCCCGCTGGGCATGACCGTGAACAGCTTCACCAGCGTCTCGCTCGAGCCGCCGCTGGTGCTGTGGTGCCCGGCCTGCGCCTCGGCCCGGCACGACAGTTTCGTTGCGGCCGAATACTGGTCGGTGCATGTACTCGGCTCGGAACAGCTTGAGACCTGCCTGCGCTTCACCCGCGGCGGGCATCAGTTCGAGGGGCTCGAGCACGGTTTCACCCCCGAGGGCGTGCCGGTCATCCCCGGGGTGGCGGCGCGTTTCGACTGCCGGACGCATGACGTGCATGTGGCGGGCGACCATACGGTGGTGATCGGCCGCGTGCTGCGCGTCACCACCGGCGGGCCGGGCGAACACCCGCTGGTCTTTGCCGCCGGCCTGTTCGGCGAATTCGCCCCCGACGCCACCTGAACGCCCGCCCCCTTTCAGCCCAGCTGATGGCCGGGGGTGGATTGTGACAGCGCCAGTTCCTCGGCATCCATGTCCTCGGGGATCTCCTGAAACAGCGGCGTGGAGAGATAGCGCTCGCCGGTGTCGGGCAGGATGGCGAGGATCGCGGTCCCCGACACCGATTCGCGCGCGATCTGCATCGCCGCGGCAAAGGTCGCACCGGCCGAGATGCCACAGAGAATGCCCTCGCGCATGGCAAGGTTGCGCGCCCAGGTGATGGCCTCGGGTCCGGCGACCGGCAGCACGCGGTCACAGGCGCCCATGTCCAGCGCCTCCTGCAGCACCAGCGGGATGAAATCCGGGGTCCAGCCCTGGATCGGATGCGCCTCGAAGGCGGGATGGCTGGCGGCCGGCGCCCCCGACGCGTCGCGCGGCTGGGCGATGCCGCTGGCGACCAGCGCGGCACTGGCCGGCTCGGCCAGGACGATGCGGGTCTCGGGGCGTTCGCGGCGCAGCAGGCGAGCAAGGCCGGTGACCGTGCCGCCGGTGCCATAACCGGTGACCACGACATCCAGCCTGCGGCCGGCGAAATCGCCGATGATCTCGCGCGCGGTGGTGCTTTCGTGGATGTCGGCATTGGCCGGGGTCTCGAACTGGCGGGCCAGGAACCAGCCATGCCTTTCGGCCAGTTCCACCGCCTTCAGATACATGCCGAAGGCCTTTTGTGCGCGCGGGGTCAGCACCACCTTGGCGCCCAGATGCCGCATCAGCCGCCGGCGTTCGACCGAAAAGCTTTCGGCCATGGTCACCACCAGCGGATAGCCCTTCTGCGCGCAGACCATGGCCAGACCGATGCCGGTATTGCCGCTGGTCGCCTCGACCACGGTCTGGCCGGGCTTCAGCGCGCCGGAACGCTCGGCCGCCTCGATCATGTTCAGCGCCAGCCGGTCCTTGACCGAGGCGGCGGGGTTGAAGAACTCGGCCTTGACGAACAGCCCGATGCCTTCGGGCGCCAGATTGTTCACCCGGATCACCGGGGTATCGCCCACGGTATCCAGAACGCTGTCAAAGATGCGGCCGCGGCCGCCGGTGGTCCTGATCGTCTGCATGGATCGCCTCGTCTCATGTCGCAAACCTGTCCGGGCCTTGCCCGGCCCGTGACGCAGCATGGCACGATTTGGCGCGCCGCGCCCGCTTTCGGCAGAAGAACTCATCCCGAAGGGCGGGATTTTCGGCGGCGCGCTATTGCTCGCGGAAGGCGCGCGCCATGCTGTCGACGATCGGCTTGGCGATATATTGCGCAAAGGTGCGCTCCTCGGTCTTGATCATGATCTCGACCGGCATGCCGGGCCGGGGCAGGAAATGCGGCACACGCGCCATTTCCTCCTTGGAGAGCGAGACGCGCACGACATAGACCTCGCGTGCCGCGGGCTTGTCGGCGGCCTGGGCCACGGCATCGGCCGAGACATATTCCACCCGCCCGTTCAGGATCGGCGTCGTGCGCTGGTTCAGCGCCACCAGCCGCACCGTCGAGATCTGGCCGATCTTCACGCTGTCGATGTCGCCGCGCGAGACCAGGGTCTCGATGATCAGCGGCGCGTCGTCGGGCAGGATCTCGGCGATGGGGCGGCCGGTCTCGACCACGCCGCCGGCGGTGTGATAGTAAAGCCGCACCACGGTGCCGGCCACCGGCGCCAGCACCTCGGTGCGCGCCAGCACGTCGCGGGCCTTGCGCATCTGTTCGCGCACGCTTTCCAGTTCGGCCTGCACCGCCTCAAGCTCGGCCAGGGCGGCGCGGCTGTATTCGTCGCGGGTCTTCTCGATCTGGGTGCGGAACTTGGCGCGCATCTCGTCGATCTCGGCCGCCTCGGCCTGCAGCCGCGCCACCTGGCCGATCGCGTCCAGCCGCAGCCGCTTCAGGGCACTGACCGCGTCCTGGCGTGCCAGCCCGGCGGCAAGCAGCTCGGACTTGGTGGCCAGTTCCTCCTCGACCAGCTGCATCTGCCCCTCAAAGCTGGCCAGCTGCCGCTCCAGCCCGGTCTGGCGCGCGTCCAGTGCGTCGATATTGCGCTCGATCAGCTGCAGATCGTTGCCAAGGCTGGAATGGGCCACGGTAAAGGACAGCTCCTGGCCCTTGACGATGGCGGCGATCTCGGGGTCGCGCGCCTCGGCCAGCACCTCGGCGGGCAGGGTCAGGCGGTCCTCCTCGCGGTGCTGCGCCAGAAGCCGCGCCTCGGTGGCCTGCAGCCGCAGCTGGCGCAGGAACAGCTCACGATTGCTGGCCTGGGCCAGGGTCTCGTCCAGGCGCAGGATCGGCGCGCCGGCGGTGACGGCATCGCCCTCGGCCACGAGGATCTCGTCGATGATGCCGCCTTCCAGATGCTGCACGATCTTGTTCTGGCCGGTGGCGACGAAACTGCCCTGCGAGATGACGGCGGCGGCCAGCGGCGCACTGAAAGCCCAAAGGCCAAAGCCGCCGAAGGCCAGCACGATCAGGCCGATGCCAAAGACCGCCTGCCGGGTGATCGAGCGCGGCACCTGCGCATACCATTCGGCGGCGTCGGGAATGCGTGTCACCTCAGTCATCCTGCGCCTCGTCCTGTCCAGGGGTTCCCGTGCCGGTCACGCGCCCCGCCGCCGCCTGCCGGTCGGACTTCAGTCGCGCCAGCACCGCCTCGCGCTTGCCAAAGAGCGAAATATTGCCGCCGTTCAGCAGCATGATCTTGTCCACCACATTCAACAGCGCCGGCTTTTGCGTGATGATCACCGAGGTGATGCCATGCTTTCGCGCATGTTCGATGGCGCGCGCCAGCGCCTTGTCGCCGGCCACGTCCAGGTTCGAGTTTGGCTCGTCCAGCACCAGAAAGCGCGGATTGCCGAAAAAGGCGCGCGCCAGGGCCACGCGCTGCTTCTGCCCGCCCGACAGGGGCGAGCCGTCCGCCGCCACCATCGTCTCGTAGCCCTGCGGCAACTGCGCGATCATGTCATGCACATCGGCCAGCACCGCGGCGCGGTGGATCTGCTCGTCAGTGGCGTCCTCGCGCATGCGGGCGATATTCTGCTTGATGGTGCCGGGGAAAAGCTGCACGTCCTGCGGCAGATAGCCGATGCATTCGCCCAGCTGCCGCGGATCCCAGTTGCGCAGGTCCATCAGGTCCAGCCGCACATTGCCCGAAGTGGGCAGGATCGAGCCGACCAGCATCTTGCCCAAAGTGGTCTTGCCGGCGCCGGAATTGCCGATCACCGCCAGCGCATCGCCCGGATCCAGCGAGAATCCCAACCCGTTCAGCACCACCTGCTTGGTGCCGCCCGGGACGTAAAGCAGGCGCTCGACATCCAGCCGGCCTTCGGGATTGGGCAGGCGCAACCGCTCGAACTGATAGCGGGAATTGGTCAGCAGGCGCTGGATGCGCTCATAGGCAGCACGGGTCAGCAGGAAGGTGTGCCAGCCCTCGATGGCGCCATCGACCGGCGCCAGCGCCCGGCCGGCGATGATGGACGAGGCGATGACCATGCCGCCGGTGATCTCGCCATGCAGCGCCAGATAGGCGCCCCAGCCCAGAAGCGCGATCTGCGTCAGCAGCCGCACCGCCCGCGACACCGCCGCCGACATGATGTTGCGGTCCTGCGCCCTGACCTGCGCCGTCAGCGAGGCGGCGGTGTCGCGGCCCCAGATCGACACCGCCTCGGGGATCATCGCCATGGCGTTGATCACCTGGCTGTTGCGCGACATGCTGTCCAGATGCAGGTTGGCGCGCGACTGCGCCGCCGTCGCCACCGCAAAGGGCGCATGCGTCACCCGCTGGTTCACCACCGCGATGACCAGCAGCACGAAGGCCGAGGTCAGCACGATCAGCCCCAGGTCGGGATGCACCAGAAAGATCGCCAGCATGAACAAGGGCGCGAAAGGCACGTCCAGAAACGACACCAGCGTGCCCGAGACCAGGAATCCGCGCAGCTGCTGCAGATCGCCCAGCGTCTGGTATTCGCGCCCCGAGCCGTTCAGCGAGGCATGCGCCGCCGCGCTGAGGATCGGGGCGCCCAGCCGCGCCGCGACCTCGACCGCGGTGCGCATCAGCATGAAGCGGCGCACCGCATCGAGGATCGCCTGCAGCACCACCGCGCCGACGATCACCAGCGTCAGCATGATCAGCGTGTCGATCGAGCGGCTGGTCAGCACCCGGTCCGAGATCTGGAACAGATAGATCGGGATCGACAGGATCAGGATATTGGTGGCGCAGGTCAGGACAAACACATGGATCAGGTTGTGGCGGACCGCGGCGCGACCCTTCTTCAGGCTGGCTCCGAAATCCTCGGGGCCGACGCGCTTGTGAAAGCCCGCGCCCTTGCCGCCGCCGCTATTGCCGGGTTGGCGCAGGATCGGCCCGGTCGAGCCCTCGATGGTCGGGCCCATGCCTTCGGGCGCGACCCTGGTCGGGGCCTTGTCATCGGGGTCGGATCCGGCGATCCGCGTCTCGGGGTCCAGCTTCAGGCGCATCTCGTCCCTGTCGGCTGTGGCCTGCTGCCCCCGCCCCGGGGGTGCCGCCTCATCGCGCGCCGACAAGCCGGCGCCAGTCACATTATCTTTCACAAGGCAAGCTCCAAATTGATGGCGACCGTTCAGGCCAGAACCGAATGCATGACATCAAGGCTGCCACCGTCGCCGGTGACATGGGGCAGCGCCGACAGGTCGTCGCCCGCCGGCGGGTCGATCATGTCGCTGGCCAGGAAGGCCGCCACCGCCTCGCCGGTCAGCGGCGGCAGCGCCACGCCGCTGGGCGCGGCACCGCTGTCGATCAGCCCGGCCTGGTGGATCAGCGCGTCGGTATAGATCTGCCCGCCCGCCAGCACCGTGGAATCGATGCCGGCATCGGTGATGCGCGCATCGTTCACCAGCGCGTTCGAGCCGGTGGTGACGGTGATCTCGTCGCCGGCATTGGCGACGAATTCCTGCAGCGCCAGATAGACCTGATCGGCGTCGCCGACGTAATTGTGCTGCTCGATGGCATTCACCTCGATCAGGTCGCCCGAGATATACAGCACCGAAAGCGAGGTCTTGCCGGCGAACAGAGGATCCTGCGCCAGGCTGGCCGGGATGGTGCCGGCACCGCCCGCCAGGCTTTCGCCGGCGGCGCGGAAATTGTCAGGCAGCGCCAGGACCGTGTCCACGCCGATGCTGGCGATGCTGGCGTAGTTCAGCAGATAGTTGTCGCCGCCGCTGATGCCGGTCACCGGGCCCAGGGTGCCGCCGATGCTGTCGCTGTCCAGCAGCACGTTGACCTGCTCGATCAGGTTCATGGTGATCATGCTGCCGCCGATGATGATCAGGTCGTAGTGAAACCCGAGCCCGACCAGCGAGGCGAAATTGCCCAGCGTGTTGCCGCCCATCTCGATGAAGGTGTTGCTGCCCGAGAACTCGATCTCGGCGCGGTCGTGGTCGGTGACGAAATTGTGGCTCTGCGTCCAGTTCAGCGAGATCACGTCGCCCTCGACCCGTACCACCTGCCAGGCGCGCGGGAATACCGGATCCACCGCCGCCGCCTCCGCGCCGGGTGCCGCCGAGGAGGCCAGTTCGATCCGGGCCGCGTTCACCGCCCGCGAGGGCAGGCTGTCGGGACCGGTCAGCGCCGGGCTGTCGCGGTCCAGCAGCACATTGACCTGGCTGATCACCTGCAGCCGCACCACATCGCCCATGACGGCGATCACCGGCGCGTCCACCCAGTCGCTGCCGACATGCGCCTCGTTCGCCACCAGATTGGCGCCGGTGTTCACATGATGGCCGGGCGCGACGGCAAAGGGGTTGTCGCCGTCCTCGCTGTCGTCCTCGTCCTCCTCCCGGCGCAGGGCAAGCGGCAGGCTGGCGCGGATGTCGGGCATGGCATCGGCGGCGACGCCGTCGATCAGCACCACGCCCATGGCCTCGGCGCCGTGCAGCACCGAAACGCTGACGCCGTCGCTGGCATCGGCCTCCAGCCCGTCCGCTTTGGCCAGCAGCTCAAGCAGCGCCGCGGTCGCGGGCAGTTCGCCCGGCTGCATCAGCGCCGACAGGCCCAGGGTCAGGCCCTGGGCGGCATCGACCAGTTCCAGCAGCTGCGCCGTCAGCTCGGCCGGAGCGACAAACTCCGTTCCATGGCCAAAATCCAGAAAATCGTTGTCCGACAGTTCCAGCCGCTGCACCGTCACCGTCACCATCGAATTCGGCAAGGGAACCTGCCAATGCGGCATGACCGTCTGCGGCGGCGGCAGGTCCAGTGGCTCGGGGCCGGGCAGATGCGGATGCGGCAGGGGAAAGCGCATCGGCGCCGGATCGACCGCGGCCGCAAACGTCGAAAGCCCCGGAGCCAGCGGCTGGGGCGGCGGTTCAAGGATGACATGCCTCAGCCCGGGTTCGAAGGGCGGCACGTCATAGGGCGCGCGGATCGAGACGGTGACATGGGGCAGATCGGCCTGGTCGGGCGGCGCCTCGGTCAGGGCGCGGAACGCGTCATAGCTTTCGCGCAGCCGCGCCGCCTCGGCGTCGAGGTGGAACAGGCCGATGAAATGCGCGATGGCCTCGCTGCTGCGGTCGAGTAACATGCTGGCCGCCTTTCACGTCTTTCCCCGAAACCGCGGGGGAAACAGGATACTCGTTAACCGAAGGGGCCGGCGAACCGGCCCCCCCCTTGCATCGCGGCTCAGCTCAGGTCGTCGTCGCCGACCATGGTCGAGTTGAGGTCACCCCCGACCACGGTCATGTCGACCGAGTTGCCCAGCACATTGGCGCCCATGACGATGTTCTGGTTGAACGCCGTCAGGTCGATCGCCGCCGAGGCATCGGCCAGCGATTCGCCGCTGACATAGCCATCGTCGCCGTTGTGCGAGCCCCAGGCGCCGCCATAGCCGCCATTGCCGCCGTCGCCGGTCATCGCCTGGCCGCCGGCGCCGCCCCAGGCGCCGCCGCCCGTGGTGTCGTCGATCGTGCCGGCACCGCCATTGGCCGCAGCGCCGTCGCCGCCGCGGGCAAAGACCCCGCCGCCATCGCCGGTGCCGTCGATGGCCGAGCTGGAGCGGGCATCGCCCGCGCCCGAGCCGGTGGCATCGTCATCCGAACGCGCGGCGCCGCCATAGCCGGCAATCGCCTGCGCCATGCCGTCGGCCGAGCCGTCCACGTCATGGTCGGCCCAGAGGTCGGACAGGCCGCCCGTGCCGCCGCTGGCCTCGGCATTGCCCTCGCCGCCGGCACCCGCCGAGGACTCGGACTGCGCGTCGTTGCTGCCATTGCCGCCGCGGCCGTCACCGGCACCCGAGCCGGTGCCATTGCCCGCCACGCTGTTGTCGGCGGCGTTGTCGCCACCATTGCCGCCATCCGAAAGGCCGGCACCCAGGCCGCCGCCGACGCCGCCGGCATCGCCGGAACTGCCGGTGCCCGCACCGCCGTCGCCGGCATCGCCGCCATGGCCGGCATCGCCGGCATCGCCGCCGCGCCCGCCGTCGGCACCGCCCAGACCAAGGCCAAGCCCGGTGCCGTCGGCATCGCCGGAATCGGCGCTGCTGTTCGCGTCACCGGCCGCGGCACCCGCCAGGGCCGCATTCACCAGGCCAAGGCCCGCAAGCGCTGCCGCGCCCGCCGGCCCGCCGCTGGCGCCGCCATTGTTGGCCGCGCTGCCGGCAGCACCAAGGCCGCCACCCAGCCCGGCGCCCAGCGCGTCGCCGCCGCTGCCGCCGTCGCCGCCATCGCCGCCGTCGCCGCCATCGCCACCGTCGCCGCCGGTGCCGTCAGCGTCGCCGCTGGCGCCGATGCCCGCGCCGATGCCGGCGCCGATGCCGGCCGAATCGCCACCGTCAGCATCCGAAAGCGCGCCCGCCGCACCCGAAGGTCCGGTGCCCACGCCCAGCCCCAGGCCGGTGCCGTCACCACCGGCGGCATTGCCGTTCGAGGCATCCGACTGCGACCCGGCCAGACCCAGGCCGACGCCCAGCGAGGTACCGTCGCCGCCGGCGCCGCCGGTGCCTTCGGTCGAGCTGTCGTTCGAGCTGGAATTGTCCGAGGCCTGGTCGGACGCGGCCTCGCCGCCGTCGCCGCCGCTGCTGTCGCTGTCGGTGCCGGCCGCGCCGATGCCAAGGCCGAAGGCGCCCGAGGCGGAATTGGCGTCGCCGCCGTCGCCGCTGGTGCCGTCGGCATCGCCGCCGGTGCTCGAGCCGCCCTCGCCGCCATGCGCCATGCCGCCCATGGCATGTCCGCCGGTCGCGGCGCCGCCATCGGCATAGGCATCACCGCCGCCCGCCGCGCCATCGGCATTGGTGCGGATGCCTTCCGCGGCATCGGCATCGCCGCCAGTGGCATCGCCCGAGAAGTCGAAGGGCGCATTGTTCGAGACATTGGGGCTGTCGAGGCTGTCATTGTCGGTCAGCGTCGCGGTCTGCGCGTTCAGCGTCGCGGTCATCGCGCCGCCGGCGCTGAGATCGCTCAGCGCATCGCCGATGCGGATGTCGCTGCCGGGATCGCTGCGATAGGAATAGCTGAGGTCGCGCCCGGCGCCAAAGACATCGCCGACCGATCCGCCGGTGATGTCGAGATCGTTGATATCGTCATCGCGCGGGATCCATTCCCCGCCGCCGAAGTCGATGTTGATCTCGTTGTTGTTCGAGTTGTCGTTGCTGTCGTCACCGCCGTTGGTGTTGGAGTTCTCGACGCCCTGCTCCTGGCCTTGCAGCTGGCCCTGAAGCTGGCCCTGGTCGGTCGAGGAGGTGTTGGTGTTGGACGCATCCGACGTGGCATCGGCCGTGGCATCGGCGTCGGCCTTCTGGTGCTGATCCTGGCTCTGGGCGTCCAGATCGACATTGGCCTCATGGACGGTGATGTCGGTGTCGAAATCAGCGTTGACGTTGTCGACGTTCAGATCGTCGAACATCACCTGATTGTTGCCGTTGGACATTCTTCTCTCGGACATGGCAATCATTCCCGCAATGGCACCAGCCTCGCCACCACTCATCTAAAAGGCGGCATTCGGGGTGCGGTTACACGAAGGTTGCGGCCGCAAGTACGGATCGCTGCGCAATCCCGACCGCCGGCCGCGGCGGTCGTCTCCGGTGTTGGTGGCCTCCTTCCCTTCCCTGTGGCCCGGGCCCGCTGCCGCCGTGGCGGGACAAGCCCGCCGCCGGCACCCTGCCGTCCGGTTGGTTCCGGCTCTGGCACGCGGGCCCTGTTTCGGCACGGGACGCGGTTTGCGCCCCATGAGGAAGCATCTCACCGCGGCGAAAATCCGCCTAGCTGGCCGAATGGCTAAAAATTGATGAAAGCGCGATCAGGGGCGTTGAAATCGCAGACCGCGCTGATTCGGCTGGAAATAAAAACCGACCTCGCGGAATTGAAAGCCGGGATAACGATCCCCGGTGCCCGGAAGCGACCGCGGACCTGCTCGAAAGGCTACTGTCCTTTTGGGCAGGATGGGACGGGGCGGTTCCGGACACTGCGGCTCAGGCTCCCGGTAATAGACAGTTATTTCAATTTATTGCGCGGATTCAGTCCGGAACTGCACCACATGCCCGACAGATTCCGTGGATTCCTGTCCAGATAAATAGGTTCATGCATCGGCGGAATCCGGCCTATGCTGGCCATGGTCAGACCCGCGGCCCGGGCCGGGGACAGTGTTCGCAAGAGGTGGTTCCATGGTTTCCCTGCATCTCCTTGATCTGACGCGTCCGCAGCGGGACGAAACCGAGCTGATCCTGTTCATCGGCAGCGCCTTGGCCTTTCCCGAAGTGACGCTGCGCCTGGTCAGGATCGAGTTTGCAGGTCTCGGCGCGGCGCGCATCGACCGGCTCGACCCCGGCATCGCGCTGCCCGAGGGGGTGACGCCCAGGCTGATCGTGGTCGAGGACCGGCAGGCCGATGCCCTGGCCGAACACCACGACAGGCTGCGCGACAGCCTGGGCGGGGCGCCGGTCGCGCTGGCCTATGGCGATCCGTCGACGGCGCGGCGACTGCTGGCATTGCAGCAGGCCGAGGGCCGGCTGCGCGGGCTGCGCTTCCTGCCGCTGAACGCGCCGATCGCCGGATGGGTGTCGATGCTGCGCCTGCTGCTGGCCGGAGAATTCGTGCTGCCGGGAGAGCTGGTCAGCCCGCAGCCCGATGCCGTCGTCACCGCGCTGCCGCAGCCCGCAACCGCCGACGCCAGCCTGACCCAGCGCGAGATCGAGGTCCTGAAACAGGTGGCGCAAGGGCACACAAACAGGATCATCGCCGACGCGCTTGGCCTGTCGGAACACACGATCAAGCTGCATATCCACAACATCATCTCGAAGATCGGGGTCAGCAACCGCACCGCGGCGGCGAACTGGTATCTGGCGCAGGGGCACGGGACCCGGGTGCGGCGGTCGCTGCCGTGACCCCGCCGGACCCCGGCGGCGCCTTTGACGAGGCGCTGCTGCTGATCGGCCGGCTGAACTATACCTGGACGAATACCGAAAGCCTGCTGGTCCACATCATCGCCGGGCTGGCGCGGACGGACAAGGACACGGCGGTGATCCTGTTCCTGACCCTGAACACCATGCGCGCCCGCGTCGACCTGGTCGAGCGCCTGGCCAAGATGGCGCGCACCCCGGCGCCGCAGCGCCAGCGCATCCTGGCCGCGACCCGCAGGCTGGTGCAGCTTTCGGGGCCGCGCAACCGCTACAACCACTCGATCTATGCCTTCGATCCGGACAGCGGCAATGTCCGCACCATCCTGATGCGCATCGCCGACCGCAAGGACGAGATCCGCATGGGCCAGAGCAGCGATCTGGACGCCGCCGCCCTCGACGAGATCCGGGCGGTGATCCAGGATCTTGCCACGCTCAACCGCGAGATCTGGACCCTGGTGCGTGACTTCGGCTATCCGGCCTGAATCCCGGTCGCCTGTCCCCCGATCAGGTCCCAGAACACCCGCGCCGCCGGGCTGAGCTGGCGATCGGTGCTTTGCACCTTGCGCAGTTCGCGCCAGCTGGCGGGGTCGGCGGGGATGACGAAATCCAGTTGCTCGGGGCTGTGATAGATGGCGCTTTCCGGCAGCACCGTGGCGCCAAGGCCGCTGCGCACGAAGGCCAGCAGCGCGGTGGTATTGCGCGCCTCGAGATTGCCGTGCAGCAGCAGATCCGCCAGCACCGGCGAATCGACCAGATGGCACAGCGGGTTCTCGATCAGCGGCTCAAGCCGCAGCATCTGCCATGCAGGCGGCTGGCCGACGGCGATGGCGGCCGAGATCGGCCCGCCGGCGCGGCAGACGATGCCCAGCGCGTGGCGCTGGATCACCTCGCCCGACTGCCGGTCCCCGGCCGAGGTCGAGAGGATGCCGATGTCGGCCTCGTCCAGGCGGATGCGCCGGCGCACGCTGGCGGTGTCGACATCGCTGATCTCCAGCCGCACATCGGGGCGCAACTGCCGGAAGCGGGCGATGACGCCGGGCAGCAGGTCGATGGTGGCCGAGGGCACGGCGGCGATGCGCACCAGCCCGGCAGTGGATTTCGCATGGCGCCGGATCGCCGCGGCGCTGCGGTCGAAGGCATCCAGCGCCCGGTTCGCCTCCTCCAGCACCAGCGCGCCAAAAGGGGTCAGGCGGTTCTTGCGGTCGGTCTCGAACAAGGCCGCGTCAAGGCTTTCCTGCAGCTGCGACAGCATCATCGACACCGCCGAAGGAGTGCGCCCCAGCACCGCCGAGGCGCGCGCCAGCGAGCCCTGTTCGGCGACGACCTGAAACACCCGCAACATCTCGAGCCGGATAGACATTCAGTTTTCCTGAAATAACATTCAATATTTTAAGATTGATTGAACATTACTGCAAGACCTATCTTGCCTCCGAGTTTCAGACCGGAGGCAGGACCATGACCGAGACCAGAATCTACATCGACGGCCAATGGCAGGCGGGCGCGGGCACGGTCGAGAACCGCAACCCCTCGGACATCTCGGATGTCATCGGGCATTTCGCCCAGGCCAGCGCCGCGCAGCTGGACCAGGCGCTGGCCGCCGCCCGCAAGGCATGGCCGCTCTGGTGGGCCGCCGGCATCCAGAAGCGCCATGACGTGCTGATGGCCATCGGCACCGAGCTGATGGCGCGGGCCGAGGAAATTGGCCGCATGGTGGCGCGCGAGGAAGGCAAGCCGTTGGCCGAGGGCAAGGGCGAGGTCTATCGCGCCGGGCAATTCTTTACCTATTACGCCGCCGAGGCGCTGCGCAATCAGGGCGACCTCGCGGAAAGCGTGCGCCCCGGCATCGATATCGACGTGCGCCGCGAGCCGGTGGGCGTGGTGGCGATCGTCTCGCCCTGGAACTTCCCGGTGGCGACCCCCGCCTGGAAGATCGCGCCGGCGCTGGCCTTCGGCAATGCCGTGGTCTGGAAACCGGCGAATGTCACGCCGGCCAGCGCCATCATGCTGGCCGAAATCATCGCGCGCCAGGACATCCCGGCCGGCCTGTTCAACCTGGTCGCCGGACCGGGGCGCGAGGTCGGGCAGCGTCTGGTCGAAAGCCCGCTGGTCGATGCGATCAGCTTTACCGGCTCGGTCCCGGTCGGGCGCGGCATTGCGGCGGCGGCGGTTGCCAACATGACCAAGGTGCAGATGGAGATGGGCTCCAAGAACCCCATGCTGATCATGGACGACGCCGATCTGGATCTGGCCGTGGCGCATGCGGCGAACGCGGCCTTTGGCGGCACCGGGCAGAAATGCACCGCTGCCTCGCGGCTGATCGTGCACGAAAAGATCCACGACGCATTCGCCGAAAAGCTGGTGGCGGCGGCTCAGGCGCTGCGCGTCGGTCACGCGCTTGCGGACGGCACGCAGATCGGTCCGGTGGTCAGCGAGGGCCAACTGGCGCAGAACCTCGACTATATCGCCATCGGCAAGACCGAGGGGGCCGAGCTTCTGTGCGGCGGCACGCGGTTGGAACGGCCAACCGAGGGCTATTTCATGGCCCCCGCCGTCTTTGCCGGGACCCGAAACGATATGCGCATCAACCGCGAGGAGATGTTCGCGCCGATTACCAGCATCATCCGCGCCGGCAGCTACGCCGAGGCGCTGGCCATCGCCAATGACAGCGAATTCGGCCTGACCGCCGGCATCATGACCCAAAGCCTCGCCCGCGCCAGCCATTTCCGCGCCCATATGCGCGCCGGCTGCGTGATGGTGAACCTGCCCACCGCCGGCACCGACTATCATGTGCCCTTCGGCGGGCGCGGCGCCTCGAGCTTTGGTCCGCGCGAACAGGGCCGCTATGCCGCCGAGTTCTACACCACGGTGAAGACCGCCTATGTCGCGGCGGGGGTGCCGGCATGACCCGCGCACCGCTGATCGACGGGCTGCAATATGCCAACTGGTCGGAAAAGATCTTTCGCCAGATGCGCGCCGGCGGGCTGGACGCCGTCCACGTCACCATCACCTATCACGAGACCTTCCGCGAGACGGTGCTGAACATCGAGCGCTGGAACCGCTGGTTCGAGCAGCACCCGGACCTGATCCTGCATGGGCGCAGCGCCGATGACATCGGCCTTGCGCAGCAGAGCGGGCGCAGCGCGATCTTCTTCGGCTCGCAGAACCCGTCCTGCATCGAGGACGACATCGGCCTGGTCGAGATCCTGCACACTCTGGGCCTGCGCTTCATGCAGCTCAGCTACAACAACCAGTCGCTGCTGGCCTCGGGCTGCTACGAAGCGGGCGACACCGGCCTGACCCGCATGGGCCGCGAGGTGGTGGCCGAGATGAACCGCGTCGGCATGGTCGTCGACATGAGCCATTCGGGCGACCGCTCGACGCTTGAGGCGATCGAACATTCGACCCGCCCCATCGCCATCACCCATGCCAATGCCAAGACCTGGCACCCGGCCCTGCGCAACAAGACCGATGAGGTGCTGGCGGCACTGGGGCGTTCGGGCGGCATGCTGGGGGTCTCGACCTATCCCCATCACCTGAAGGGCGGCAGCGCCTGCAGCCTGCAGGATTTCTGCGACATGATCGCGCGAACCGCCGCGATCACCGGGCCGGAAAACATCGGCATCGGCACCGACCTGTGCCAGGACCAGCCGGATGCGGTGGTCGAATGGATGCGCGTCGGGCGCTGGACCAAGGGCATCGACTATGGCGAGGGCAGCGCCGCAGCGCCGGGGTTCCCGCAACCGGCCGCCTGGCACCGCGACAACCGCGACTTTGCCGGCATCGCCGCGGGCCTTTCGGCAGCCGGCCTGAACGCGGCCGAGATCGCCGGCGTCATGGGCGGCAACTGGGCACGCTTTTACGCCGACAGCTTTGGGCCCGCGGCGGCCGGACTGCCGGCCCGGCGGGCGGCGGAATAGCCGCAGCGCCACGAAATCTTTGTCCGAGGGAGGAAGGACATGAGCAATCTCGAGATTCCACGAACTGCCGGCAGCGTCTGGCGCCGGATCAACCTGCCGCTTCTGGGCATCACCGCGGGCTTCATCCTGCTGTTTTGCCTGCTGGCGATCACCGATCTTGCCCAGCTCAGCGCCATGATCGACTGGGCCTTTGCCGGCTCGGCGCGCTATTTCGGGCTTTACTGGCAGGTGCTGTTGTTCGTGACCCTGATCATCAGCCTGGTGCTGCTGGTCCTGCCGGGCAGCGGCGTCAAGCTGGGGGGACTAGACAAGCCCGAGTTCACCACCTTCCAATGGGCGGCGATGATCATGACCACGCTGCTCGCAGGTGGCGGCGTGTTCTGGGCCGCCGGAGAGCCGATCGCGCATTTCACCGCGACGCCGCCGCATTTCGCGGGCCTGGCCGAGGACCCGCAGTCGCGCGCGCTGGTGGCTTTCGCGCAGGCCTATCTGCACTGGGGCTTTCTGGCCTGGGCGATCCTCGGCTCGCTGACCACGGTGATGCTGATGCATTACCACTATGACAAGGGCCTGCCGCTGGCGCCGCGCACCCTGCTTTACCCGGTGTTCGGCGACCGGGCGATCCATGGCTGGATCGGCACGCTGGCGGACGCCTGCTGCGTCATCGCCGTCGTCGCCGGCACCGTCGGCCCGATCGGGTTCCTGGGGTTGCAGCTGTCTTACGGGTTGAACGCGCTCTTTGGCATTCCCGACGGCTTTGCCACGCAGGCGGCGCTGATCCTGGCTCTGGTGGCGATCTATACCATCTCGGCGATCACCGGACTCGAGCGCGGCATCCAGTTCATGTCGCGCTGGAACCTGATCCTGGCCTTTGGCCTGCTGGTCTTCATCCTGCTGTTCGGCCCGACCGCGGCGATCCTCTCCAGCTTCTTCGGCGGGCTTGGCGTGTATTTCGAGAATTTCATCGGCATGGCCTTCTATCGCGGCGATGCCGGCATGTTCGGAGAGCCGGGCTGGCTGGGCTGGTGGACTGTGTTCTTCTGGGGCTGGTTCATCGGCTATGGCCCGATGATGGCGATCTTTGTCGCCCGGGTCAGCCGCGGCCGCAGCAATCGCCAGATCATCCTGCTGCTGTCGATCATCGCGCCGCTGATCACCAACTTCTGGTTCACCATCATCGGCGGCACCGGCATCGCGCTGGAACAGGCGACGCCCGGCGTGATCACCGGCCCGTTCGAGGGCTTCAACCTGCCCGCCGCGCTGCTGGCGATCACCTCGAACCTGCCGGCCGGTTTCCTCGTGTCGCTGCTGTTCCTGGTCCTGACCATGTTCTTTGTCGCCACCACCAGCGATTCCATGAGCTATGTGATCTCGACCTCGATGTCGGACGGAGAGCCCTCGACACCGCTGCGCGCCTTCTGGGGGGTGGCCATGGGGGTGATGGCGCTGATCCTGATCGCCACCAGCACCGGCGGCATCGACAAGCTGCAAAGCTTCATCGTCATCACCGCGGTGCCGGTGTCGCTGATCCTGCTGCCCTCGCTTTGGGACTCGGTGCGGATCACGCTGCTGCTGGGCCGCAACCGCAAGTGACAGGCCAGACGGGCGGCCGCCGCCGCCCGCCACCACCAAGGAAGGGGGGAAACATGCAGACCACGATCCATCAGCCCATGCCCGAGGCCATCACCGCGCTGATGCGCCCGCCGGCCGAGGTCATGCGGCTGGCGCGCATGGGCAGCGCGCATCCGATGCGCCTGTCCTTCCTGCGCGCCCTGCTGCGCCGGGTCCGCGCCGAGGGCTGGCATTTCGACCGGCCGCTGTGGCAGATCGACGCCCGCGGCGTCGGGCGCGCGATCTACCGCGCCCGCGGCCCGCAGCGGACCTATTGCCTGGTGGCCTTTGCCCATGACCTTCCCGACGAGATGCGCTCGGACCGGGTGATCGCCACCGCCTGGGACGCGACCTTCACCCTGTTCGACGGCGAACCCACCGCCGCCGATCTTGACCGGCTGGCCGCCAATGTGCCCCTGCAAGAGGCCGGGCGCATCGGCGAAAGCGAGTTGTCGCTGAGCCGCGCCAACCGTTCGGTGCGGCTGTTTCGGCATGTGGTCGAACGCCTGGCCGAGGGCCGCCAGCCCGACGCGGATGAAATCGACGCCGTGGGCTATCTGATGCGCACCACCGCCGTCTATGGCTCGGGCAAGTTCGGCGCCGCCGACCGCGAAATTATCGCCGACCGCCCCGAACTGGCCGCCCCCTTCCAGGCCGAGATGCTGAGCGTCTGGCTGACGCGCGAATTCACCTTCGACATGGTCGAGCATCTGGCCCGGGCCCGCGCGGGCGCGCGCGCCGCACGGCTAGACCCGGCGCTGCGCCGCCGTCTGGGGGTCGGCAATTCCACCGGCCTCGGCATGGCGCCCTTTCTGGTGCGCCATCCATTGCTGCTGAACAACTGGGTCACCGCGCGCGAGATCGCCCTGGCGCGGGTACGCGCCCTGCCCGAGGCCAGGCCCGAGGCGGTAGTGGCACTGAAATCCGCCCTCGTACAGGCCCGCGACAATGCCGCCGCCTGGCATTCCGCACATGAACTGCAACTGGCCAGGCTCGCCGATCTGCGTGCGGATCTGGATCGCATCGCGGGCTGGCTGCAGGACTGGCCCGGTGCCGGCGACCAGCCTTGGGACCGGCTGTGGCGGCGCGGCGCGGATCAACTGTCGCTTGAGGGGCAGGAGGCGCTTCTGGCGCTGCTGCTGGAACCCCATGGCGCGCTGGTCGATGATCTGGTCGCCGGCATGAGCGATGACAACGCCGCCATTGCCCGCATCGACGGCGGAATGCGGCTGGGCGAGATGCGCGCGCTTCTGGCACAGAACTATGACTGGGCCCTGGCCATCGACTTTGCCGACCCGGCCAGTCAGGCGCGCTTCTGGTATGTGTCCGAGGACAAGCTGGAACCCCGCATCGGCGAACGGCTGACCGACGCCGGCGCGGAACTGGAACAGCCCCTGTGCATCGCGCGGCTGGCGAGCGAGTTGGACCAAGCCCTGCGCGACCAGCCCGCCGACTTGACCCTGGCCGAGTTTCTGCTGCGCCGCCCCGAGCAGCGCTTCATGGCCCGGCGCGTGCAGATGACCCGCGCGGCCCCCTATGCCGAGATCCGCGACAACCTGATCGCCGCCGATGTTCTGCCCATCGACATGATGCGCTGCAAGCTGGCCTTCTTTGGCGCCAGCCGTTTCGACCCGCGCTCGGACAAATGGGTGCGCATCAGCCTGTTCCAGGACCAGCCCTCACCCTTCGATCTGAACCAGGGAGGCCAGAGATGACCATGCATGATGCCATGCGCGATGTCGCCAGCGCCGGGACGACCCGGCTGCCCGCCACTGTCCAGCTGTCGCGCAATGAAACCGAGGCGCTGTGCTTCAAGGCCGCCTGCGGCCAGGGCATGAGCTGGGGCCTGGCCGAGGAGGCGGGCTTTGCCGCCGCCTGGCTGGCGGCGCAGGGTGTCGATGGCGCGGGGCTGCTGCTGCGCCTCCTCGAAGCGGGCGATGAGGCCGGCGATGAGCCGGCAGCAGGCGAGGCTCCGCTCTGCCCGATCCGGCTGGGCGTGGCGTTGCTCGATCATGCCGGCGCCAAGGCTTTGACCTTCGCCGGGACGGTCAGCTGGCCGGCGCTGCTGGTGCCCTTTCTCGTCGAGGCAACGCGGCGCCTTGACAGCGCGGTGACGCTGTCTTGCGACGGCATCGCCCTGATGATCGCCGGCGGCCGGGCGGATCCCGCGGCGCTGGCCCGGCTGGCCGCTGTCGCCACCGCCGCCGTCGCCCTGCAGGCCGCACAACCGGACGCCAGCCTGCCGGCGCCGGTTCAGCGCCGCGCTGCGGTCGCTACCGCCAGCATCGAGGCGCTGGCCGCCTATGCCCTGCGCACCACCGTTCCCGCCACCGAGGCCTCGCGCAGCGGCGCCGGCGCAATGGGCGACGACAATGACTGACCCGAAAGGACGACCCATGACCCTGACCCGCCTCAACCCCGGCCCCAGAATGAGCGAGGCCGTCACCATCGGCGACATCGTGTTCCTGGCCGGACAGGTTCCCGCGACGCTGGACGGCGACATCGCCACCCAGACACGCGAGGTTCTGGCCAGGATCGACGATGTGATGGCCCGGCTTGGCGGCAGCAAGGCCGACATCGCCTCTGTGCAGGTCTGGCTGAGCGACATGGCGGATTTCCAGGGGATGAACGCGGTCTGGGATGCCTGGGTCGATCCGGCCGGCCCGCCGGCGCGCGCCACCTGCGCCGTGGCGCTGGCCCGTCCCGGCATGCGGGTGGAAATGATCGCCATTGCGCGCCGTCCCGGCGCCTGAGCCGGCGCCCCGGTCTCAGCCCGCGGACGGGCGGTGGAACTGGCGCATGTGATAGGCCGATTGTTCGGCGCGCCGGCCATAGGCGCGCGACACCGGGCAGGCGCGACGCACCAGGCAGCCCGCATCCAGGCAGGGCGCGCCCTGCGCCCGGTCCAGCCAGTCGTGACAGGTCGCCACCTCATAGCCCTGCCCACCCAGCGCCGCGGCCGGACAGGCCCGCAGGCAGGGGGCGGCGCAGCCCGTGCAGGGGTTGCGCCCGGCCGGCAGATCGATCGGCTCGGTCAGCGCCAGCGCGCCGCGAAAGCTGACCATCAGCCCCTGGCGGTCGTGGACCAGCAGCCGGACCGGACTTTGCCAGAGGCGGCCGCTACGCAGCGCCCAACGAAAGAACGGCCGGAACGGCGGACCGCCAAAGGGAAACAGCGCCTCGGCGGCGAATTCGCCGGCGATGCCGGCGATGACGCGGCGCGACCAGCGGTCCAGCGGATCGGGCGCCCCGTCCCATTCCGGCTGGCGACGCAGATGCTCCCAAAAGCCCGGCTCATCCGGGCCAAGCAACAGCAGCGTGCTGCAGCCCGCCGGCAGGTCCGGCTCATCGGCTGCGGGTCGAAAGCCGCCCAGCAGCGCCAGCCGATCCCGGGCAAGCCGCGATTCGATACGGGCCAGCAGCGTCGCCATGGCTGTCAACCTCCCGGCGCCGCCCGGAGCCGCCGGCGGGTCATTCCCGGCGCCGCGCCGCGCGTTCGGCGCGGGCGCGACGGCGCGGCCCCTCGGCCCCCGCCGGCGCCGCGGTCCTGGGCGGCAGCTCCACCGCCTGGGAAAGGCAGGGGAAGGCATCGACCTTGTTGGGCAGGGCCATGGCGTCGATGAACAGCTGCTGGAAATCCGTCTCGAGCGCCGTCTCGATCTTTTCCACCCGCGTCACCTCCTGCTCGATCTCGCGGCGGTAGTCGCGGTTCAGCAGCGCCATCATCGCGCCGGTTCCGGCGGCATTGCCGACCGCGCTGACCTCGGTCAGGTCGCAGTCGGGGATCAGCCCCAGCACCATGGCATATTTCGGATCGATGAACGAGCCGAAGGCCCCGGCCAGGCGGATCGCATCGACCTTGCTCACGCCCTGTTTTTGCATCAGCAGCCGCGTGCCGGCGTAAAGTGCCGCCTTGGCCAGCTGCACGGCGCGGATGTCGTTCTGGGTGACCGCGATCCGCGGCGTGCCCTCATGCAACAGATAGGAATAGGTGCGCCCGTTCGCGAAGATGCGCCCCGAGCGCGCCGCCAGGCCGCCGTCGATCACCCCGTCCTCCGAGATGACGCCGGCCAGATACATCTCGGCCACGATCTCGACGATGGCCGAGCCGCAGATGCCGGTGACGCCGACCGCGCCGGCGGCCTCGGCAAAGCCCGGCTCGTCGGACCAGGGCTCGACGCCGATGACCCGGAAGCGCGGCTCGAGCGTGGTGCGGTCGATGCGCACGCGCTCGATGGCGCCGGGGGCGGCGCGCTGGCCGGCCGAGATCTCGGCCCCCTCCAGCGCCGGGCCGGTCGGCGATGAGGCCGCGACCAGCCGCTGGCGGTTGCCCAGGAATATCTCGGCATTGGTGCCGACATCGACGACCAGCATCATCCGGTCTTGGCGATGCGGCCCCTCGGACAGGGCGACGCCCGCGGCATCGGCGCCGACATGGCCGGCGATGCAGGGCAAGGTGTAAAGCCGCCCGCCGGGGTTGATCCCGATGCCGATGTCATGCGCCCAGAGGCCAAGCGCCTCGGAGACCGCCAGGGCGAATGGCGCCTGCCCCAGTTCCGTCGGATCGATGCCGAGAAACAGGTGATGCATGATCGGATTGCCGACAAAGACCGAATCGAGGATGTCGCGGCGATCGACGCCGCCCTCGGCGCAGGCGCGGCCGATCAGCGCGTTGACCGCATCGCGCACCGCGGCCGTCATCGCCTCGCGCCCGTCGGGGTTCATCATCACATATGAAACCCGGCTCATCAGGTCCTCGCCAAAGCGGATCTGCGGGTTCGGCGCCCCGCTCGAGGCCACCACACGGCCCGAGAGCAGCGACAGCAGATGCAGCGCGATGGTGGTCGAGCCGATGTCGCAGGCAATGCCGTAAGCCTCGTTGTGCAGCCCGGGCCAGATGCCGGTGATCCAGGGCCGCGTGTCGTCGCGGTCAAGGTGCACGGCCACGGTCACCGCCCAGTCGCCCTGGCGCAGCACCGGCTGGACCTGCGCCAGAAGATGCGGCGCCAGCTGCGGGTCGCGATAGCCCCAGTCGCGCTCCAGCACCTGCATGAGCCGGTCCAGATCGCCCAGCGGCCGGTGCATGTCCGGCGGCTCGACCTCGACATAGCACAGCTGCAGCGCCGGGTTGCGCGCGATCACCCGGTCGCTGGCCGCCTTGCGTACCAGCTGGGCATTGATCACCGTGTCCTGCGGCACATCCACCACCAGATCGCCCTGGATGGTGCAGGAACAGGACAGGCGCCGGCCCTCGGCCAGGCCGCGCAACTGGCGATAGCGCTCCTCCTTCGGCCCCCAGGCCGAGACATGCTCGGCCGCCGAGGTGATGTGGTGCTTGGCAAAGCTGCCCTGCTGCAGCTCGACCTGGCAGCGGCCGCAGGTGGCGCGCCCGCCGCAGACGCTTTCGACATGGACGCCAAGCCGGCGCGCCGCGTCCAGCAGGCTGGTGCCGACCGGAAAGCGCCCGCGCTTGCCCGAGGGCATGAACAGCACAAGCGGATCGGTCCTGTCCGGTGAAGCCATCTTGTCCCCCCTGCCAGCTCCCAGCCGGCCCCTAGCCCTGCGTCTGGCGGCGCGCCTCGCGCCCGCCGCGCCGCCGCCCGCCCGCCGCACCGCCATCCGCCGGGGCGGCGGGCGCGGCCACCGCCTCGCCCGGGCGGTGGTCCTTGTAGGTCGAGATCCAGGTCATGCAGTCGCGGTCCGTGCCCGCCAGCACATTGGCGCCGCGCACCGCCTCCATTTCCTGCGGCCGGCAGGGGTTCATGATTGCCGAGGTCATGCCGGCGCCGATCACCATCGGGATGAAGGCGGCGTTGATGCCATGGCGATGCGGCAGCCCGAACGAGATATTGGACAGGCCGCAGGTGGTGTTGACCTGCAACTCTTCGCGCAGGCGGCGCAGCAGCGCAAACACCTGCCGCCCGGCATCGCCCAGCGCCCCGATCGGCATGACCAGCGGATCGACGACGACATCATGGGCGGGAATGCCGTGGTCGGCGGCGCGCTGCACGATGCGCCGCGCCACCTCGAAACGCACGTCCGGATCCATCGAGATCCCGGTCTCGTCATTCGAGATCGCCACCACCGGCACGTCGTATTTGCGCACCAGAGGCAGGATCGCCTCCAGTTTTTCCTCCTCGCCGGTGACGGAATTGACCAGCGGCCGGCCGCGCGCCACCTTCAGCGCCGCCTCGATGGCGCCGGTGACCGAGGAATCGATGCAAAGCGGCAGATCCACCAGATCCTGCACGATGCCCAGCGTCTGCACCAGAAGACCCGGCTCGGTCGCATGGGGATCGACGGTGGTGACGCCGGCATTTATGTCCAGCATGCTGGCGCCGGCGGCGGCCTGTTCCAGCGCGTCCTTGCGCACCGTGTCGAAATTGCCGGCCAGCATCTCGGCGGCCAGCTTCTTGCGCCCGGTCGGGTTGATGCGCTCGCCGATGACGCAAAAGGGCTGGTCAAAGCCGATGGCGATCTCGCGTGTGGCCGAGGCGACGATGGTCCGGGTCATGCGGTTGCTCCGTTGGGCATGGGGATGGCATGGGTCTGGCGGCGCGCCGCGGCGCGCCCGATCGGTTCAATGGGCATTCCTGACCATCTCGGCCTGGGTTTCGGTGACCTCCTCGGCCAGCAGCTGCCCCAGCCGCTCGGCCACCAGCGCGTCATCGGCGCGGGCCTCGTGCTTCCAGGGGCGGCGGCCGCGCAGCACCCCCGATTCGTCCACGATCTCGGCGACATATTCCTCCTGGCGATAGGCCATGACATGGATGCCCGAGACGCCGGGGATTTCCTTGACCTCGTTGATGATGTCGATGCACAGCCGCTTGCCCTCGGCCTTCTGGTCGCGCGCCCCCTCGAGCCGGCGGATGACGGCATCGGGGATATGCACGCCGGGCACGTTGCGGCGGATCCAGCTGGCGGTCCGCGCCGAGGCCAGCGGCCCGACGCCGCACAGCACGAAGGCGCGGCCGGTCAGGCCCTGGTCATGCGCAAGCTGCATGAACTGGCGAAACATCGGCACGTCGAAACAGTATTGCGACTGCAGGAACTGCGCCCCGGCGGCGATCTTCTTGCCCATATGAAGGGCGCGAAATTCATGGGGCGGTGCAAAGGGATTGACCGCCGCGCCCAGAAACACCCGCGGCGGCGTGGTCAGGCGGCGCCCGGACAGAAAGCGGCCCTCGTCGCGCATGATGCGGATCGTTTCCAGCAGCGACGAGGAATCGAGGTCGAACACCGGCTTGGCGCCGGGCTGGTCGCCCGCCTGCACGCCGTCGCCGGTCAGGCACAGGATGTTCTGCACCCCCATGGCGGCGGCGCCCAGCACGTCGCCCTGGATGGCGATGCGGTTGCGGTCGCGGCAAGCGATCTGCATGATCGGCGCATAGCCCATGCGCGTCAGCAGCGCGCAGATCCCGACCGAGGACATGTGGCAATTGGCCCCCGAGGCGTCCACGGCATTGATCCCGTCCACCCAGCCGTCAAAGACCCTGGCACGGCGATAGACCTCGGCGGGATCGGCGCTGTCGGGCGGGTTCAGTTCGGCGGTGACGGCAAATTCGCCCCGGCGCAGCACGCGCTCAAGCCGGCCCAGCGAGGAATGGCCGGGCAGCGGCGCAAGCGGCAGGTGGCGGCCACCGGGGTTTTCATCGGGGTTCTCGTCAGGGTGGTGCGGGCCGGCCTCGCTCATGGCGTGGCTCCGCGGTCGGGGTCGCGGGCAGGCGCGCGCGCCGCCGCGGCCTGGGCGGTGACGCGCAGCCAGGCCGAGGTCTCGCGCAGCGACTGGTCGACCGGGCGCTGCACGTCAAGGATCGCGTCGCCCCGGACCATGCGGCGCGAGCCCTCCCAGGCCTTGACCCAGACGCAGGGCATGTCCGGCTCGACCTCGCAATGGCCATCGGCGCGCACGCCGCCGCAGGGGCCGTTGCGCAGCTGCTTGGGGCAGTTCATCGGGCAGGACATGCCGGTGGCGGACAGGATGCACTGGCCACACATGCGGCAGTCGAACATCAGCCCCTTGACGCGGCGCTCGACGAATTTCACCGGCGCCTCGACCCGGCCATAGCCCAGCGCCCGCCACAGCGGATGCAGCCACAGGAAGGCGCGGGCGAACCGCGCATAGAACCATTCCAGCTGCCGCGCATGGCGCACCGACCACAGCCGCATGGAGCGGGCGCGCTGCTGGCGCCGCTGCGGCGAAACCCCGGCCGGGGCATAATCGCTGCGCGGCGCCGCCTGCTTGACCAGCGCCGCCTGGGTCACCGCGCCGGTGGCGGCGGGCGGCAGGGCGGGAACCGCGGCGCTGGCCGGGCCGGTCGCCGTGGTCGAGACCGGGCCGGCTTGGGTCTCAGCGCCCATCCTTCCAGCCTCCGGCCCGGGCCAGGGCGGCAAGGCGGGCGCCGTCGAATTCGGCCTCGATCGCCGCCGCGGCGCGCTCGGCCTCGGCGTCAAGATCGTCGCCGACCGGCAGCGGCGCGGCCTTGCGCCACTGGGCCAGATAGTCGTCGGTTCCCGCGGCGCCGGCGCGCATCGCAGCCAGGTCGATCGCCTCGGCAAAGCGCCCGGACAATTCGCGCCGGGCGTTCTGCCGGCCCTTGCGGACGATGATCTGCGCGGGAATATCGCGCCAGTAGACGACGACGAGCTCGGCCATGGTTTCCCCCTTCGGGTTCGAGCATTGCGCCAAGTCCGGCGCCCGCGCCGGGCGATTCGCGACCTGCCGCGCGGCAAAAGCGACCTGCGACATCGGGCGCAGGGCCGGCCCGGGTCATGGCCGCACGGCGCGCGCGGCCCGCGCCAGCCCCGGCACCAGATCGCCATAGCCGGTCGGGCGCAATTCATAGGCCAGGCCCAGCATGCGCGCGGCCCCCTCGGCCACGCGGGCCAGCGCGGGATCGTCGGTCTGCGCCAGATAGACCAGCCTTTCATAATTGCCGAAATAATCCGCGGCCAGTTCCGGGTGCCGGTCCAGCCCCAGCGGCCGGATGAAGAAGGCCTCGAACTGGCGGCAGAGGAAATCGGTCATGTAGAAGGCCATGGTGTCGGCCTCCTCGTGCTGATGATAGGCGCCGAGCCCCTGGTAGAAGGCAAAGCAATGCGGCCCGGCCATGCGCTGGACGCCGTGCCTTTCGCAGACTCGGTCCAGCAGCCCGCCGGTGCCGCAATCGCCGTAACCCACGAAGATGTGGCGATAGCCCCTGGCCCTGGCTTCGGTGATCGCGCGGTCCATCTCCGGCGCGATGCGGTCGGGGCGGAAATGATATTCCGCCGGCAGGCAGGCCAGATCCATGTAGTCAAGGCCAAGCCTTTGCCTGACCTCGAGGATCTCGCGCGCCAGCATGCCGCAGGCGATGACCAGAAGCCGGTCTTCGGGGCCCTTGCCTGTGCTGTCCGGCTGCGCCATGTGCCGATTCGCCCGCTTTGGCGCCCGCGCTCAGACGGCAGGGCGCAGGTTGTGGCGGCGCGCCATGTAGTCCTTGGCAGTCTCGACCGCGACGGCGGCATCGCGGCAATAGGCGTCCGCCCCCACCGCCTTGCCGAATTCCTCGTTCAGCGGCGCGCCGCCGACCAGCACCACATAGTCGTCGCGGATGCCCTTTTCCTTCATCGTGTCGACCACGACCTTCATATAGGGCATGGTGGTGGTCAGCAGCGCCGAAAGGCCGACGATGTCGGGCTTGTGCTCCTCGATCGCCGCGAGATATTTCTCGACCGGGTTGTTGATGCCGATGTCGACGACATCGAACCCCGCCCCCTCCATCATCATCGCCACCAGATTCTTGCCGATGTCGTGGATGTCGCCCTTGACGGTGCCGATCAGCAGCTTGCCCTGCTTGGGCGCGTTGGTCGCCGCCAGCAGCGGGCGCAGGATCGCCATGCCGGCCTTCATGGCATTGGCCGACAGCAGCACCTCGGGCACGAACAGGATGCCGTCGCGGAAATCCTCGCCGACGATGCGCATGCCCTCGACCAGCGCCTCGGTCAGCACACGGTAGGGCGCCCAGCCGCGGGCCAGCAGGATGTTGGTGCCCTCCTCGATCTCTTCTTTCAGACCGTCGTAAAGGTCGTCATGCATCTGGGCGAGCAGGTCCTCGTCGGACAGTTCGGACAGGATGATCTCGTCGTCGGCCATGTTCCCACTCCAGAGATTGCGGCAGATTGCGGCGCCGGGCTGCGGCCATGCCCCATGCGGCAATTCTAGGCCGCAAGGCGCCCACCGCATCGTCGATTTGCGACTTGCGAAAGGGGGAATCCGACGCGGCCGCCGCCGGGCGCTGTCGCTTTTGCCGCATGCCGCGGCGTTTCGGGGCGATCGGGCGGCACGGATTGCATTACCATCGGCCTTGGCGGGGCGCGGGCGCCCGACACAGGATCAGGGATGGCAAGCATGAACGACGAGACTGCAAGCGACCAGCAGGCCGGCGGCGGACGCCGGGGCCGCGGCGCCTCGGGCGGGGCGGCGGCGCGGCGCGCGGCGCGTTCGGGGGGCGGGCCCGGGGTGCAGATGCCGCATGTCCGGCGCCGCACCGCGGTCTTCGAGGTGCTGGACGAAGAGGGGCTGGCGCTGATCGAGCGCAATGCCGACACCGTGCTCGAGGAGGTCGGCATCATCTTTCGCGACGATGCCGAGGCGCTTGCCATGTGGAAAGAGGCCGGCGCCGAGATCCGCGGCGAACATGTGCATTTCCCCAAGGGCCTGTGCCGCCAGCTGCTGGCGACCGCACCGGCAAGCTTTGTCCAGCATGCGCGCAACCCCGAACGCTCGGTCGAGATCGGCGGCAATGCCATGGTCTTCGCCCCGGTCTATGGCCCGCCCTTCGTGCAGGACCTGGACGGCAACCGCCGCTATGCCACCATCGAGGATTTCCGCAATTTCGTGAAGCTCGCCTATATGGCGCCGGCGATCCACCATTCCGGCGGCACGGTCTGCGAGCCGGTGGACGTGCCGGTGAACAAGCGCCATCTGGACATGATCTATGCCCATATCCGCTATTCGGACAAACCCTTCATGGGTTCGGTCACCGCGCCCGAGCGCGCCGAGGACACGGTTTCCATGGCGAGGATCCTGTTCGGCGAGGAGTTCGTGGCACAAAACACCGTGCTGACCAGCCTGATCAACGCCAATTCGCCCATGGTCTTTGACGAGACCATGCTGGGCGCGGCCAAGGTCTATGCCCGCGCCAACCAGGCCTGCATCGTCACCCCCTTCATCCTGGCCGGCGCCATGAGCCCGGTGACCGTGGCCGGCACGCTGACCCAGGTGCTGGCCGAGGTGCTGGCGGGCGCGGCCTTCACCCAGCTGGTGCGCCCGGGCGCGCCGGTGCTGTTTGGCACCTTCGCCTCCTCGATCTCGATGCAGTCGGGCGCGCCGACCTTCGGCACGCCCGAGCCCTCGCTGGTCTCCTACGGCGCGGCGCAGCTCGCGCGGCGCCTTGGCCTGCCGTTCCGTACCGGCGGCTCGCTCTGCGCCGCCAAGCTGCCCGATGCCCAGGCCGCCTATGAAAGCGCGAACACGCTGAATTCGACCGTGCTGGCGGGGACGAATTTCGTCCTGCATGCAGCGGGCTGGCTCGAGGGCGGGCTGGTCTCGAGCTATGAGAAATTCATGATGGACATCGACCAGCTCGGCATGCAGCAGAAATTCTGCGAGGGGGTGGACCTGTCCGAGAACGGCCAGGCCATGGACGCGATCCGCGCGGTCGGGCCGGGGCATCACTTCCTGGGCTGCGACCATACCCAGGCGAATTTCCAGACCGCCTTCTACCGCTCCAGCATCGCCGACAACAATTCCTACGAGCAATGGGCGGCCGAGGGCAGCAAATCCGCGCCCCAGCGCGCCAACCAGCTGGCGCGCAGCTGGCTGGAGGCCTATCAGGCGCCGGCGCTGGACGCCGGCATCGACGAGGCGCTGAAGGATTTCATCGCCCGCAGAAAGGCCTCGATGCCGGACGCCTTCACATGAAAGCACCTCGACTCCGCCCGGTCGAAAGTGGCCGACCTCATCCACAGGGATGTCTGGCGGAGTGGCCTGTCGGACCCGTGACGGGCCGGGCCGGGCGCGATCAGCCCCCGGCCGCCAGCCGATAGCCGATACCCGGCTCGGTAAAGATCAGCCCGGGGGCGGCGGCGTCATCGCCGATCTTCTCGCGCAGATGGCCGATGGCGATGCGCAGGTAATGCGTGTCGGCCAGATGCGCCGGCCCCCAGACGGTGCGCAAAAGCTGCTCATGCGTCACCAGCCGCCCGGCATGGCGCGCCATGAGCGCCAGCACGTCGAATTCCTTGCGCGTCAGGCGCAGGGGCGCGCCGTCGCGGCTGGCCAGGCGCTCGGCCAGGTCGATGCGCAGCCCGCCGGTCTCGATCACCGCGGCGGGCGCCTCGCCGGGGCGGCGCCGGGTCAGGGCGCGCAGCCGCGCCAGCAGTTCGGCGCTGGCGAAGGGCTTGGTCACATAATCGTCGGCCCCGGCATCCAGCGCCGCGACGATCTCGGCTTCCGCCGCCCGCACCGAGACCACCAGGATCGGCACCTGCGACCAGGCGCGGATCGCCGCGATCACCGCCTTGCCGTCCATGTCGGGCAGGCCGAGATCCAGCAGCACCACTGCCGGCGCCCCGGTCGCGGCACGTTCGATCCCCTCGCGGCCGCGCCCAGCCTCGTCCATCTGATAGCCCGCGCTCTCCAGGATGACGCGCAGAAAGCGGCGGATCGGGGCCTCGTCCTCGATCACCAGCAGGCGGATGGGCTGTTCGGGTTCAGGCATCTGGCTCCTCGGGCGGGGTCGCGGCGGCGGGCAGGATCATGCGGATCGCCGCCCCCGCCCCCGAGGGCGGGTCGATCACCTCGACCGTGCCGCCATTGGCTTCGACCATTCCCTTGACGATGGCAAGCCCGACGCCGGTGCCGGCGGGCTGGCCGTCGCCCTGCAACACCCGGTAGAACAGATCGAAGATGCGCGGCCGGTCGGCGGGCGGGATGCCCGGCCCCTGATCGCAGACGGTCAGCGCCAGCGCCCCCGAGAGGGGGGCGGTCTCGATGCGGATCTCGCTGCCTTCGGGGGCGAATTTCGTGGCGTTTTCCAGCAGATTGGCCAGCGCCTGCCCGACCAGCGCCGGATCGACATGCGCATGCGGCGTGCCGGGCTGGATCTGCGTCTCGATGTGGAACCGCGCCAGAATCCGCGCCAGATCGCCGCGCGCCCGGCCGATCAGCTCGGCCACGGGCACGACCTCGCGGCGCGGCACCAGCGCGCCATGGCCCAGCCGGGTCATGCCCAGCAGGTTGCCGACGAATCGATCCAGCCGGCGCGCCTCGTCCAGTGCCTCGCCGACCAGCAGGCGCTCCTGCGCCGGGCCGAGGCTGCCATCCGCCACCGCCGACAGCGCCCCGATCACCGTGACCAGCGGCGTGCGCAGGTCGTGGCTGACGCTGTTCAAAAGCGCCGCGCGCAGCTTTTCCGTCTCGGAAGCCAGCCGGGCGCGTTCCAGATCGCCCTCGACCATGATGCGGTCGACGGCGACAGCGACCTGATCCTCGACCGCGACCAGCAGCCGGCGGGTCTCGGGGTCCATGCGGCGCGCGGAATCGGTAAAGCGCAGCCCCACCGCACCCATCGGCGCGCCCTGCGTGGCCAGCGGGATGAACATCCATTCCGCCGCCGGCAGGGTGTCGGTGTCGCGCCCGGCGGGCTGGTTGCGGTCATGCGCCCATTGCGCCGCCGCCTGCGAGACCGCATCGAGATCCTCCTCGATGGCCGGAAAGCCCTGCACCTGGCGCAACGTCCCCTCCGGCCCGGGCATCAGGATCAGCGAATGGCATTCCAGCGTGCGCCCGATATGCGCCGCCGCCGCCCAGAGCACGTCATCGGTGGTCGTGGCCGAGGCGATCTTGCGGGCAAAGCCGTAAAGCGTCTCGGTGCGGGCCTGGGTGGCGCGCATGAACTCGACCTGGCGCTTCAGCCGCCCGGCCAGCGTGCCGGTGAACAGCGCCGAGACGGTGAACACCAGCAGCGCCACCACCGACTGCTCGGCCGCCACCGCGAAGGAATAATAAGGCACCGTGAAGAAGAAATTATAGGCCAGAAAGCTGAGCACGCTGGCCACGACCGCAGCGGCGGCGCCCAGCCGCATGCCGACCACCAGCACCCCGATCAGATAGATCACCGCCAGCGAGGCCACCGGCAGCACATGCCAGAACGGCCAGGCCAGCACCGTGCCGGCCAGCGCGGCAAGGGCGGATTCGACGCCGATGCGCGCCCAGGCCCGGCCGCGCCGGGGTGGCGAGATGGCAGCGGCGGGCGGGGCACGGTCGCTGACCGGGCTGAGGATGGTGACCTCCAGCCCCTCGGCCCCGGTCACCAGCCGGTCGGTCACGCTGCCGCGCAGGGGCGCGGCCAGCCTTTGCCACCAGTGGCGCGGCTCAGGCCGCGCCAGCACCAGCCGCGTGACGTTCAACTGCCGCGCGGCGTCCAGAAAGGCGCCGGCGATGTCGCCCTCGGATCGCAGGGTGCGGGTCTCGGCGCCCAGGCGTTCGGCCAGCTGCAGCGCCTCGGTCATCGGCGCGGCGGCGGCCAGACCGCCGGCCTCGACCGCGGGGGTGACGACATTCGCCACGATCCAGGGGATGCGGGCGCGATCGGTCATCCGCCGCCCCGCCCGCACCAGCCCCTTGGCGCGCGCCGGATCCTGCAGGCAGACCATCAGCCGATCCTGCGTCGCCGCCCGGCCGGCGCCGCGGGTCAGCGCCAGCACATCGGCATCGACGCGGCTGGCGGCGGTGCGCAGCGCCAGTTCGCGCAGCGCCGTCAGATTCGGGCGCGAAAAGAAATTCGTCAGCGCCCGCCCGGCCTGCGCCGGCATATAGACCTTGCCCTCGCGCATGCGCTGGATCAGTTCCTCGGGCGGCAGGTCGATGACCCGGATCTCATCGGCCATCTGCAGCACGGCGTCGGGCACGGTTTCCTGCACATGCACGCCGGTGATGCGCGCCACCACGTCGTTGAGGCTTTCCAGATGCTGGATGTTCAGCGTGGAATAGACATCGATGCCGGCGGCCAGCACCTCCTCGACATCCTGCCAGCGCTTGGGGTGGCGCGATCCCGGCACGTTGCTGTGCGCCAGTTCGTCGATCAGCGCCAGTTCCGGCCGGCGCGCCAGCAGCCCGTCGAGGTCCATCTCGGTCAGCTGCCGGTCGCGATAGGCGATGACGCGGCGCGGCAACTGTTCCAGCCCCGCCAGCAGCGCCGCGGTTTCCTTGCGGCCATGCGTCTCGGCCAGCGCCACCAGCACCCCGGTGCCGCCCGCCGCCCGCTGCGCCGCCTCCTCGAGCATGGCATAGGTCTTGCCCACCCCCGGCGAGGCACCGAGAAAGATCTTCAGCCGGCCGCGGCGCGGGCCGTCGCCCGGGCCGGATTCGGCCAGGGCCTCGGCCAGAAAGCGTTCGGGGTCGGGGCGGGGTTCCTCGGGCATCGCGCCAGCCTATCGCGGCCCGGCGTCCAGCGCGAGATTGGCCGCAAGCACATTGACGATCCTGCCGCCGACAAAGCCGAATGCGGGGCCGCTGGCGGCGGCGCGGATCGCCGCCTCGACCGTGGCTGGGTCCTGCCCGCGCGCGCTGGCGATGCGCGGCACCTGCGCCAGCGCCGCGCCCAGGCTGACATGCGGATCCAGCCCCGAGGCGGATGCGGTCGCCATCTCGGCCGGGATCGGCGCCTCGCCCCAGGCCGCGGCGCGTTCGCGCACCTGTTCAAGCAGCACCGCCGAGGACGGGCCGAGGTTCGAGCCGGTGGAACTGCCGGCGTTATAGGCGGGGTCCGTGGCCGAGGGCCGGCCCTGCAGGTAACGGGCCTCGGTGAACGCCTGACCGATCAGCAGCGAGCCGAGGATGCGGCCGTCGCGCTCGACCAGCAGGCCATTGGCCTGCGCCGGCATCAGCCGCTGCACGAGCACGGTCATCGCCAGCGGATAGGCAAGGCCGAGGATGGCGGAAAAGGCCAGCACCAGGGTGACGGCGGGGCGGATATGGGACAGCATGGCGAACCTCAGGCCAGTTGTGCCAGATCGACGAGCATGTCGATCAGCTTGATGCCGATGAAGGGCGCGACAAGCCCGCCCAGGCCGTAGATCAGCAGGTTGCGCCCCAGCAGCGCCCCGGCCGAGGCCGGGCGATAGCTGACCCCCTTCAGCGCCAGCGGGATCAGCGCCACGATCACCAGCGCGTTGAAGATGATCGCCGACAGGATCGCCGATTGCGCCGTGCCCAGACCCATCACGTCAAGGACTGCCAGCCCCGGATAGGCGGCGACGAACAGCGCCGGCAGGATGGCGAAATACTTGGCCACATCATTGGCGATACTGAACGTGGTCAGCGCCCCCCTCGAGATCAGCAATTGCTTGCCGACCATGACGATCTCGATCAGCTTGGTCGGGTCGCTGTCCAGATCCACCAGGTTGCCGGCCTCCTTGGCCGCCGCGGTGCCCGAGTTCATCGCGACGCCGACATCGGCCTGCGCCAGGGCCGGCGCGTCATTGCTGCCGTCGCCGCACATGGCGACCAGCCGGCCAACCGCCTGTTCGGCGCGGATCAGTTCCAGCTTGCGCTCGGGCGTCGCCTCGGCAAGGAAATCGTCCACCCCGGCCTCGGCAGCGATGGCGGCGGCGGTCAACGGGTTGTCGCCGGTGATCATCACCGTGCGGATGCCCATGCGGCGCAATTCGGCAAACCGCGCGCGGATGCCGGGCTTGACCACATCCTTGAGGTGGATGACCCCCAGCACGCGGCCATCACGGGCCACGACCAGCGGCGTGCCGCCGGACATGGCGATGCGGCGCACGATCGGCTCGGCCAGCGCCGCGCCCTCGGACCCAAAGGCGCGGGCCATGGCGTCCGAGGCGCCCTTGCGGATCTGGCTGCCATCAGTCAGGTCGATGCCCGACATGCGGCTTTGCGCGGTGAAGGGTATGATCGCCGCGCCCTCGGGCCGGGCGGTGCCGAAGCCGTGCAGCCTTGCGGCCAGATCGACGGTGGATTTGCCCTCGGGGGTCTCGTCCGCCAGGCTGGCAAGGCAGGCGGCCTCGGCCAGGTCGCGCTCGGCCACGCCGGGCACCGGCAGGAAGGCGTCGGCCATGCGGTTGCCGAAGGTGATGGTGCCGGTCTTGTCCAGGAGCAGCACGTCGATGTCGCCCGCCGCCTCGACGGCGCGGCCGGATTTCGCGATGACATTGGCCTTTACCAGCCGGTCCATGCCGGCGATGCCGATGGCCGACAGAAGCCCGCCGATGGTGGTGGGGATCAGCGTCACGAACAGCGCCGCCAGCCAGACCACGGGAATGGCCAGCCCCGCCCAGCCGGCAAACACCGGCAGCGTCACCACCACCAGCAAAAACACCAGGCTCAGCCCCGCCAGCAGGATGTCGAGCGCGATCTCGTTGGGGGTCTTGGCGCGGCGCGCGCCCTCGACCAGCGCGATCATGCGGTCAAGGAAGGTCTCGCCCGGTTTGGCGGTGACGCGCACCACCAGCCAGTCGCTGATCAGCCGGGTGCCGCCGGTCAGCGACGAGCGGTCGCCGCCGGCCTCGCGGATCACCGGCGCCGATTCGCCGGTGATCGCGCTTTCATCGACCGAGGCCACGCCCTCGATCACCTCGCCGTCGGTGGGCACAATGTCGCCGGCCTCGACCAGGATCAGCTGTCCGGGTTCCAGAAACGCCACATCCGTCGGCTCGTAAAGCCCGCGATCGGCAGGGTTGAGCAGCGCCTTGGCCAGCGTCGTCGCCCGCGTGGCGCGGAAGGCGTCGGCGCGCGCCTTGCCGCGGCCTTCGGCCACGGCCTCGGCGAAATTCGCAAACAGCACCGTGGCCCAAAGCCACAGCGCGATCTGCAGCGCCGTCAGGCTGTCCGGCCCGCCCCATTGCACGATGACAAGGACGGAGGTCACCACCGCCACCAGCGCGGTGGCAAAGATCACCGGGTTGCGCGCCAGATGGCGCGGATCCAGCTTGCGAAAGGCGGCCAGGGCGGCGGGCCGCAGAATCTCGGGCGAAAGCAGGCCGAATGCGGGTCTGGGATGGCGGGACATGTCTGCCTCAGAAGCTCTGCCCGGCCGCGATCGCGACATGTTCGGCGATCGGGCCAAGGGCAAGGACGGGAAGGAAGGTCAGCGCACCGATGATGAGGATCGTCACCACCAAGAGCACGGTGAAGGTCGGGCCATGCGTCGGGAAGGTTCCCGCCGTGGCCGCCGCGCGGGTCTTGCCCGCCAGCGAGCCGGCAATGGCCAGCACCGGGATGATATAGGCCCAGCGGCCGAACATCATCGCCAGCCCGATCATGGTGTTGTGCCAGGGGGTATTGGCCCCGAAACCGGCAAAGGCCGAGCCGTTGTTGGCGGTGCCCGAGGTATAGGCATAGATCAGCTCGGTCAGCCCGTGCGGGCCGCCGTCCTGCACCGAGCCCTGCGCCGCCCCCACCAGAATCGCGGCCGCCGACAGCACCAGCACGCCGATCGGCATGACCATCAGCGTCAGCGCGGCGAGCTTCATCTCACGCGCCTCGATCTTCTTGCCCAGCCATTCCGGGGTGCGCCCGACCATCAGCCCGGCCAGGAACACCGTCAGCACGACATACAGCACCATGCCATAGAAGCCGGCGCCGACGCCGCCATAGATGATCTCGCCCAGCAGCATGTTGAACAGCGGAATCATCCCCCCCAAGGCCATCAGGCTGTCATGCATGGCATTGACCGCGCCGCAGGAGGCCACCGTGGTGGCGACGACGAACAGCACCGTCTGCGCCAGACCAAAGCGGGTCTCCTTGCCCTCCATCGACACGCCGGGCCCGGTCAGGTCGGCCAGCAGCGGATTGCCGGCGGCCTCGGCGAAATAGGCGGCCAGCAGCACGCCCACGAACAGCGCCGACATGGCGGCAAAGATCGCCCGGCCCTGGCGGCGGTCGCCGACCATGCGGCCGAAAAAGAACGGAAATGCCGCCGGGATGATCAGGATGGCGTAGATCTGCACCAGATTGGTCAGCGCGGTGGCGTTCTCATAGGGATGCGCGGCATTTGCGTTGAAGAAACCGCCGCCATTGGTGCCCAGCATCTTGATCGCCGCCTGGCTGGCGACCGGCCCCTGGGCGATGACCTGCGCAGGCCCTTGCAGCGTGGTCGCGCTGACCGATGCGGCCAGCGTCTGCGGCATGCCCTGCCAGACCAGCACCAGGGTGATGATGATGGCGCCCGGCAGCAGCAGGTAAAGCGTGGCGCGCGTCAGATCGACCCAGAAATTGCCGATCGCGCCCAGGGACCGCGCCGCAAGCCCACGCACCACCGCGACCGCAACCGCAATTCCGGTCGCGGCCGAGACGAAATTCTGCACCGTCAGCCCGAACATCTGGCTGAAATGGCTGACCGTGGTCTCGCCGCCATAGCTTTGCCAGTTGGTGTTGGACATGAAGCTCATGGCGGTGTTGAAGGCCTGATCGGCGGCCATGGCGCCAAAGCCCTGCGGGTTGAGGGGCAGATACCCTTGCAGCCGCAGCACCAGATAAAGCAGCGCGAATCCCGCGGCGTTGAAGGCGATGGCCGCCATGGCATAGCCCGTCCAGCGCTGACCGGCGCCGCTGACGCCCGCAAGACGCATCAGCGCGCGCTCAACCGGCGCAAGGAACGTCACGCGCCCGGTAAAGACCGCCGCCATATAGGGGCCAAGCGCCAGCCCGCCCGCCGTCAGCCCGGCCAGGAACAGGGCAAAGAATGTCAGGTCCTGGGCCATGTCAGAACCTGTCGGGCGCCAGCAGCGCGATCAGGAAATAGACGAAAAGGACTGCGGCAAGACCGCCGCCAAGGACATATTCGACCGTCATGGCGCCCTCACAGCCGGGCCACGGCCGCCACGGCCGCCGCCGCCAGCCCGAAGGCCAGCAGACCGCCGCCGAGGAACAGGATGTCGGAAAGCATGTATCACTCCATTTGCCCTTCATGGGCAGGAGCATGCCGACGCGGCCCGTAAAGCCGCGATAGCAAAGCGCGCAGGCGGCGTAAAATCGGCGTAAAGCCGGCCGGGGGCGGCGACGGCGCCTAGTCCGACCTTCCCCGGCGCAGCGCACCCAGCAGGCCGCCGAAGGCCGATCGCGCGCCTTTCGCGATCGCCGCGCCGCCGTCCTGCGCCAGATCGGCGGCGCGCGCGGCATATTGGCCGGCGCTGCGGCCCAGCTGCGCCGTGGTGGACAGATGCGCCGCCAGCTCACGCTCGATCACCTCGAGCGCCAGTTCCTCGCGTTCGTCCATCTCGCCATCGGCATGGGCGATCTCTTCAAGGAACGCGCGCAGCCCCTTTTTCATGGCCTCCGGGTTGCAGTCGGGGTTGTCCATCTGCTGCTCGGCCAGGGTGCGCACCATGTCCTTCAGCGCAAGACCGCGGACCTGCTGTTCGATCAGCGGCAGGGCACGGCGGGCATAATCCGGGGAAATGCCCCAGACCTCCTCGAAATAGCCGATGATCGCCGCGCGCTCGGCATCGTCCAGCGGCGCCGAGAATTCGGCCACCTTCACCGCCAGCCCCGCCATCAGGTCGAAGATCGTCGCACCCAAGAGGTCGATGGGGGTGTTGATGAATTTCGGGATCGTCTCGACCCGCGATTCCGAATAGCCCGACATCAGCCGCGTGGCACCGTAATAGGCCCCGCCCGAGGCGACGGCGGCGGCGATAACCCAGCCGACCGGGGTTGCAGCCGCAGCGCCGAACCCCAGCACCGACAGGAACCCGCCGCCGCCAAAGAATGTCGTGGCGACGGCCGAGGATGAGGCCACGGCCGCACCCGCCGCCCCGGCCTCTTTCACGTCCCACATCTGCTGCAGCACGTTTTTCAGCTTCAGGCTGGCATAGGCGTCCTCACCGATGCCCAGCTTGATCTTGAACCTGGTGGTGTCGGCGACGACCAGTTCCGCCGCGCCCAGATCTTCGATCAGTTTTTCCGTTGCATCGGTCATGTTCACACCGCCACCAGAACCCGGAAGGAATCGACCAGCACGTCCACGCGGGCGCTGAAACCGGGGCTGGTCATGTCCTGCAAGGCGCCCATGCCGACGCCGATGGCCAGCAGCAGCGGGCCAATGATCGCACCAAGCGCCTTGCCGATCATCGGAATTTCCTGAATCAGGCTGGAGACGATCAGCGCCACCACCGCCCCCATGGCCATGGCCGGGAATGCCCGGATCAGGTCCAGCGCAAAGGCCAGGATGCGGCGGCCGATGGCGATGACCTTGCCGCCCACGCGGACGGTGATGCGCGCCAGATCCACGAGGATCGCCTTGAGGTCGGCGGAAAGATTGGTGCGCTCGATCATCTCGACCAGCTTGCGTTCGGGCGGGCTGGCGTTCACCTCGCGCATGAGCGCGTCAAATGCGTCTGTCATGAAAAAACCTCCGGGACCGATCACGAAAACATCTCGGCAAGGCTAAGAGGCAAGAAAAAACACAATAACCCCGCGGCGTTCGGAAACCGCACCCTGACGAAAAAGCCAGGGCCGGTCCGCGCTTCACGAATGCCGGCGAATCCTGCGCCGAACTTGCCCTGCGCGCGCGCGGGCCTTAGAAGCGTCACGACCCTGAACGAGGCCCCCATGACCAAGCGCAAACCCGTCGTCCTTTGCATCCTCGATGGCTGGGGCATTTCCTCGCGCCCCGAGCAAAGCGCGCCGGATCAAGCCAGGACTCCGAATTTCGACCGGCTGATGCGCGAGAACCCGCATGGGACGCTGGTGACCTTCGGTCCCGATGTCGGCCTGCCGAAAGGCCAGATGGGCAATTCCGAGGTCGGGCACACGAATATCGGCGCCGGCCGCGTCGTCGCCATGGATCTGGGGCAGATCGACCTGGCGATCGAGGACGGCAGTTTCTTTGACAATGCCGGGCTTGAGGATTTCACCGCCCGGCTGAAGGCCAGCGGCGGCACTGCGCATCTGATGGGCGTCGTATCCGACGGCGGCGTGCACGGCCATATCATGCATGTCATCGCCGCCGCGCGCGCCGTGGCCGAGCAAGGCGTGCCGGTGGTCATCCATGCGATCACCGACGGGCGCGACGTGCCGCCGAAATCGGCCATGGGCTTTGTCACCGAACTTGCCGGCAACCTGCCCAAAGGCGCGCGTATCGGCACGGTGATCGGGCGCTATTTCGCCATGGACCGCGACAACCGCTGGGAGCGGGTCAACCGCGCCTTTGCCGCCATGATCCGGGCCGAGGGGCTGGCGGCACCGGACGCCGCCCATGCCGTTCTGGACGCCTATGCGCGCGAGGAGACCGACGAATTCATCCAGCCCACGGCGATCGCGGGTTACACAGGGGCAAAGGACGGCGACGGTTTCTTTTGCCTGAATTTCCGCGCCGACCGCGCGCGCGAGATCCTTGCCGCCATCGGCCAGCCGGATTTCGCGGCCTTCGACACCGGCCCGCGCCCGGCATGGGCGGCGCTCTTGGGCATGGTCGATTACTCGGCAAGCCATGACGAATACATGCAGGCCGCCTATCCCAAGCGGCAGGTGGTCAATACGCTGGGCGCCTGGGTCGCGGCCAGGGGGCTGCGCCAGTTCCGTCTGGCCGAGACCGAGAAATACCCGCATGTCACCTTCTTTCTGAATGGCGGCAAGGAGGCGCCCGAGCCGGGCGAGGACCGTTTCATGCCGCAAAGCCCCAAGGTCGCGACCTATGACCTGGCGCCCGAAATGGCCGCGCCCGAGGTCAGCGCGAAACTGGTCACGGCGATCGAGGCGGGCTATGACCTGATCGTGGTGAATTACGCCAATCCCGACATGGTCGGCCATACCGGCAGCCTGCCCGCCGCCATCCGCGCCTGCGAGGCGGTGGACAAGGGCCTGGGCCTGATGCTGGCGGCGCTGGCGGCCGCCGGGGGGGCGGCGGTGGTCATCGCCGATCACGGCAATTGCGAGACGATGATCGACCCCGAGACCGGCGGCCCCCATACCGCCCATACGGTGAACCCGGTGCCGGTCATCGTCTTTGGCGGACCGGATGGGGCCGGCGTCAGGAACGGCCGGCTGGCCGATGTGGCGCCGACGGTGCTGGATCTGATGGGCCTTGGGCTGCCGCCGGAAATGACCGGCCATTCGCTGATCGTGCGCGCATGAGGGTCCGGCTGTTCCTGTCGCTGCTGCTGGCCTGCGGCCTCGGCTCGATGGCGCCGGCCGGGCCTGCGATACCCGCCCAGCCCGACCCGCAGCTTGAACGCGCCGCCGCCGAGGCGACCGAGGCCGCGACCATGCTGCGCGACGCGGTCGGGCAGCTTGACGCGGCGTTGTCCAAGGACGACCAGGTGGTGGCGCTGACCGGCATGATCCGCGGCTATGAACAGGGCCTGGGCGCGCTGCGCACGGCGCTGCGCCGCGCCGGCCTGCGCGAGCAGGAGATCCGCGACGAATTCGACGCCCGCCGCGAGCGGCTGGGCAGCGTGCTGGGGGTGATGACGGCGATGCAGCGCTCGCCCGAAACCATGCTGCTGCTGCATCCCGCCGGGCCCGAGGCCTCGGCCCGCGCCGGCATGGTGCTGGGCGCCGTGGCACCCGGGCTGGACAGCGAGGCGCGCGAGATGCAGCAGAAACTGGCCGACATCCGCAGCGTGCGCACCATCCAGCTGAACGCCGCCAATACCCTGGCCCAGGGCCTGGGCGAGGTGCAGGAGGCGCGCCGGCTGCTGGTCTCGGCGGCGGGCGACCGCTCGGCCATGCCGCTGCGCTTTGCCCAGAACCCGCAGGAACTGACGGCGCTGCTGGCCTCGGCCGACACGCTGGACGCCTTCGCCGCCGGCATTTCCGGCATGGAGCAGGACGTGGGCGCCCCCATGGCCGATTTCGAGGGCGCGCAGGGCAGCCTGCCGCTGCCGGTGGTCGGCAGCGTGCTGCGCCGCTATGACGAGCCCGACGCCGCCGGCGTGCGCCGCCCCGGCCTGGTGATCGCCACCGGCCCGGCGGCGCTGGTCACCGCGCCCTGGCCCGCCACCATCCGCTATCGCGGGCCGCTACTGGACTATGGCAATGTGATGATCATCGAGCCGGCGCGCGACTATCTGATCGTGCTGGCCGGGCTGGCGCAGGTCTTTGGCGAGACCGGCGACGTGCTGGATGCCGGCGAGCCCCTGGGCCTGATGGGCGGGCAGGAACCGCCGGCGCAGGAATTCGGCGCCGAATTCGTCGCCAATGCCGCCGCCGGCAATGGCGCATCACAGGGCGAAACACTGTATGTTGAACTGCGCAAGGGCAAGGAAACGCTGGACCCGGCCGAGTGGTTCGTGATGAATCCCATCATGGGCGAGGCCATCGCGCGCGAAGCCGGCCAAAGCGCAGCAGACGGCAACTGAACCGGGCAGGACAGAGCAGGATGAAACACTATCTTCTGGCAGGAACCATCGGCACGCTGGCCGGCATCACGGTCGCGACGCAGTTCGCCGGCCCGCTGGTGGCGCAGGAATCGGGCAAGAACGCCTCGGTCTATGAGCAGCTCGACCTGTTCGGCAATGTCTTCGAGCGCGTGCGCTCGGATTATGTCGAGCAGGCCGACGACAAGAAGCTGATCGAGGCGGCGATCAACGGCATGCTGACCTCGCTGGATCCGCACAGTTCCTTCCTGTCGGCCAATGACTACGAGGACATGCAGACCCAGACCCGCGGCAGCTTTGGCGGCCTGGGGATCGAGGTCGGGCAGGAGGACGGGCTCGTGAAGGTGATCTCGCCCATCGACGACACCCCGGCGGCCGAGGCCGGCGTCAAGGCCGGGGACTACATAACCCATGTGAACGGCGAATCGCTGATGGGGCTGACGCTGGACGAGGCGGTCGAGAAGATGCGCGGCCCGGTCGGCTCCGAGATCAAGATCACCATCCTGCGCGAGGGCGAGAAGGAGCCCTTCGATCTGACCATCGTGCGCGACACCATCAAGCTGACGGTGGTCAAGACCCGCATCGAGGGCCATGCCGTGGTGCTGCGCGTCACCACCTTCAACGACGAGACCATGGACACGCTGAAGACCGAGATGGCCAAGGCGATCGAGGAGGCCGGCGGCATCGACAAGGTCACGGGCTTTGTTCTGGACCTCAGAAACAACCCCGGCGGGCTGCTGAACCAGGCGATCGAGGTCTCGGACGCCTTCCTCGACAAGGGCGAGATCGTCTCGACCCGCGGCCGCAAGCCCGAGGAATCCGAGCGCTGGAACGCCAAGCTGGGCGATCTGGCCCAGGGCAAGCCCATGGTGGTGCTGATCAACGGCGGTTCGGCCAGCGCATCCGAAATCGTCACCGGCGCGCTGCAGGACCACCACCGCGCCATCGTCGTCGGCACGAAAAGCTTCGGCAAGGGCTCGGTGCAGACGGTGATGCCGGTCACCGCCGACAGCGCCATCCGCCTGACCACGGCGCGCTATTACACGCCCTCGGGGCGCTCGATCCAGGCGCTGGGGATCCAGCCCGACATCATCGTGGAACAGCCCGCCGCCAAGCCCGGCGAGACCGAGGAAAAGCCGCGCACGGAATCGAAATTCCTCAGCTCCGAGGCCGATCTGCGCGGGGCGCTGAACAACGATTCGATCAGCGACGAGGTGCGCAAGCAGATCGAGATCGAGGCGCAGGAGGTCGAGGCCACCGCCAAGCTGCGCGAGGAGGATTACCAGCTGGCCTATGCGGTGGACATCCTCAAGGGCCTGGCCACTGTCGCCCAGAACGGCACGGCGCCGGGGGTGAAATCCGCCCAGGCCGACGACGGCGCGGCCAAGCCATGAGCGCGGCGCTGATCGGGCCCTCGGGCCTGCCCTACCGGCCCGGCGCCGGGGTGGTGCTGGTCAACCGCCACGGGCTGGTCTTTGCCGGCCAGCGCATCGACGACCCCAGCCCGGCCTGGCAGATGCCGCAGGGCGGCATCGACGCCGGCGAGACCCCGCGCCAGGCGGCGCTGCGCGAACTGGGCGAGGAAACCGGCGTCGCCCCGGATCTGGTCGAGGTCCTGGCCGAGATCCCGGACTGGATGACCTATGACCTGCCGCCCGAGCTGATGGGCAAGGTCTGGAACGGCCGCTATGGCGGCCAGACGCAGAAATGGTTCGCCATGCGCTTTCTGGGCGAGGATGCGGCGGTCTCGATCGCCACCGCCCATCCGGAATTCGCCCGCTGGCAATGGATGCGCGCCGCCGATCTGGTCGCGGCGATCGTACCCTTCAAGCGCGCGGTCTATGCCAAGGTTCTGGGCGGCTTTCGCGCCTTTCTGGCCTGAGCCCGCCGTCCCGGGGGCGCCCTCAGGCCCAAAATAGCCGCCATGGCCGCCTGAGCGCCGAAAGCCACGGTGCCGGCTGCCGGCGCGGGACCGGTGCCGCGGCGCCATGCTCGAACAGGGCCAGATAGTCGGCCGGAGGAATGTCGCAGCCGAGCAGCAGCACCAGATCGCAGGTCGCGCCGCTCTGGTCGTAATGCGTGTCCACCAGCCCCAGCCCGCGCTGGTTCGCGGCCGCGGCGTCGTCACCGACCCGCAGCCTGGCCCCCGGGCCGATGGGCAGCGAGGCGCTGAGGCTGTCGAACAGGAACATGTCCCTGAAGCTGCGGCGCAGATGCATGCGGATCGCGCCCTGCCCGCCGTGGCAGGTCAGGCTGCCGGAATTCGCATGTGCCCAGAACAGCACCCCGGTCAGGTATTTCGCCCCCGACAGGCGCAGCTCGTCCCCCTCGTGCAGCTCGACGGTCGGAAAACGCGCCAGGCGCGTGCCCTTGTCGCGCGTGGCGGGCTGCGGCGCCAGCTGCAGCCTCCGATAGCCGGCGGCCGGCAGCGCCGCCAGCCGGGCCGCGGCGGCACTCGGCGGCTGCCGCCGGCCCAGACCGGGCAACAGGGCCAGCACATGCCGACCGATATGGTGCTGCACCTCGGGCGTGTAATGGCGCGGGTCCAGAAACACCTGTTCCGGCGCCAGGCCCTTTGCGGAGATCAGCGCCGCCAGCACCGGGCGGAAATCCACGAAACCGGCGCCGAAGTCGTGCAGCAGCGCCGCGATGCGGTCGAGCATCGGCGATTGCGCCATGTCGTCCGATTGCGGGAACAGCAAGAACAGCGCCTTGTGCAGCGCGTCGCGTCGCATGAGGTCGCGCAGGATCGACAGATACTGCCCGAGGATGTCGTCCAGCGTCAGCCAGCCGGCCTGCAGGAACATCCTGTCCGGCACGGCAAAGTCATAGACGATGACATCGGCGCTGGCCACGCCCTCATGGCTGGCGGTCAGCCAGGCGCCCAGCCGCGAGGACGCCCCGCCGATCGAGTGATTGGCCATGCAGATGCCCTGCCCGGCCGCCTGGTCCAGCACCGAATTCACCCAGCCCCGCTGCATCACCGAATTCGAGGTGCCAAAGACAAGAACCTGCATGCGAAATACCCTGAAAGAAGCCATAGGACTATCCGGCATGCCCGGTCCGATGGCAACAGTCCCAGGGGCTGCAACCGGCGGGAAATGACCGGCCTAGCCGCGGCGGAAGGGCCCCAGCCCCGAGAGCAGCGCCATGTCCTGGTCCAGCGCCCTCTCCTCGCGCCGCAGATAGTCGGCGACGGCGCGATGCAGCCCGGCATCGGCCAGCCAGTGCAGCGAATGCGTGCGATGCGGCAGATAGCCGCGCGCCAGCTTGTGTTCGCCCTGCGCCCCGGCCTCGACCCGCGCCAGGCCATGGGCGATGGCCCAGTCGATGGCGCGGTGATAGCACAGTTCGAAATGCAGGAAGGGGTGGTCTTCGAGGCAGCCCCAGTAGCGACCGTAAAGCGCGTCCCGGCCGATCAGGTTCAGCGCCCCGGCCACCGGCCTGCCGTCGCGTTCGGCCAGCACCAGCAGGCAGTCGTCGCGCATGTCGCGGTGCAGCAGCTCGACGAATTCCCGCGTCAGATAGGGCCGGCCCCATTTGCGCCCGCCGGTGTCCTGGTAAAAGCGCCAGAATGCGTCCCAATGCCCGGGCAGGATCTGCGCCCCGGTCAGGCTGCTTATGCTGCCGCCGAATTCCTGCCCGCGTTCGCGTTCGCGCCGGATCGCCTTGCGCTTGCGCGAGGACAGCTGCGCGAGGAAATCGTCGAAACTGCCATAGCCGCGGTTCAGCCAGTGGAACTGCTCGCTGCTGCGGGCAAGGAAACCGGCCGGACCGGCCAGCGCCGCCTCGGCCGCGCTGCAGAAGGTCACATGCACCCCCGACAGCCCCGATTGCCGGGCGAATTGCACCATGGCGCTGAGCAGCGCCAGCTGCACCCCCGGTTCGGCCGCGATCAGCCGCGGCCCGGTGACCGGAGTGAAGGGCACGGCGCATTGCAGCTTGGGGTAATAGTCGCCGCCGGCGCGGGCATAGGCCTCGGCCCAGCCGTGATCAAAGATGTATTCGCCCTGGCTGTGCGTCTTCAGATAGCAGGGCGCCACCCCCGCGACCCGGCCGGCCTGCCGCGCGACCAGATGGCAGGGATGCCAGCCCGTGCCCTCGCCGACAGAGCCGGAAGCCTCGAGCGCCGCCAGAAAGCGGTGCGTGGTAAAGGGGTTGGCATCGGCCCCGGTGGCGTCCCACTCGGCCGCAGCCAGATCCGCGATCGCCGGCAGGACGGAAATACTCAGCTCGCTCATGCGGGCAGGATAGGCGCGCCGCCCGGCAATGTCAGCGGGCGGCGTGCGGGTTCAGGGCTTCGACGGCAGGTAGTGCTCGAAGGTGATGTTGTCGGCCACCCGCCGCGCTGCCGCCTCATGCGCGGGCGAGCGCACCGTCCAGCACAGCACCGGCACGCCCCTGGCCTTCAGCGCCGCCACCGCCGGATTGTCCAGATCCTTGCGGTCATGCGAGACAAAGCAGGCGCCCGCGGCGTCGAAATCGGCTATGGCGCGCAGATGCGCCCGCGCCGCGGCACCCAGCCCGGGCCAGTCCACGGCGTCATAGCCGCAGGTCACCAGCCCGACCGGGATCTGCGGCGCCGCACGGCCGAAGGCCGCCGCAACATGCGGGTTGAAGGACATGACCGCGACCGGGCCGGCATAGCCGGCCAGCACCGCGGCCACGCGCCCGGGCAGATCGCCCACATCCGCACCCGAATCCGGCGTCGTGTCCTTGAGCTCGATCAGCAGCGGCACGCGGCCCGCCACCTCGTCCAGCATCTGGCGCAGCGTCGGGATCGGCTCATCCGTGTCCTGCAGACGGCGCTCGGCCAGCTGCGCCGGGCTCAGCGCCGCGACCAGGCCCTCGGTGCCGGTCAGGCGCCGCAGGTCATAGTCGTGAAACACCATCGGCGTCAGATCCGCCGTGCGCTGGATGTCGCATTCGATGCCATATCCCGCGGCGATGGCGGCGCGAAACGCCGCAAGGCTGTTTTCCGGCACATGGCCGCCGTGCAACCCGCGATGCGCAACCGGCAGGCGCAGGAAATCCGGGTGCAGGCGCATCATGTGAACTCGAAGACCGCTTCGATCTCGACCGCGACGCCGCGCGGCAGCGCCGGGACGGAAACCGCGGCGCGGGCGTGGCGACCCTTGTCGCCAAAGACCTCGACCATCAGGTTCGAGCAGCCGTTGATCACCTCGGGCTGGTCGGTGAAATCGCCGGTCGAATTGACGAATCCGCCCAGCTTGACCACGCGCGTCACCCGGTCGAGCGAACCCAGCGCCGCCCGCGCCTGCGCCATCAGCGCCAGACCGCAGCCACGCGCCGCCTCGGCGCCCTGATCGACGCCGAGATCGGCGCCAAGCCGGCCCTTCAGCGCGCTGATCTGGCCCGAGACGAACAGCAGGTTGCCCGAAATCACATAGGGAACATAGTTCGCCGCCGGCGCGGGCGCGTCCGGCAGGGTGATGCCCAGTTCGGCCAGTCTCGTCTCGATGGTCATGTCTTTCTCCTTACCAGTCGATGAAATCGCGAAATTCGCTCAAGAGGACGCGCCAGGTCTCCAGCGCGTCGTCGAAATTCTTGCGTCCGACCCCGTCATCGGCAAGGCCGATGTCCATCTCGATGAAGGGATCGCCGGAACTGTCCACGAACACCTTGCCAAAGCGGCGGTCGCGGTTCCACTCGTTGACGCGTTCCAGCGGCAGCGGCCGAGCGAGGTCGAAGCCGGCCGAGAGCTGCACCGAGGCGCAGATCGGGTCGCATTGATAGAAATACACCGAGAAATGCGTGCCGTCGATGCGGCTGTCGATCATCGGATCGCCCTCGGTATCGGTCTCGAGCGTGGCCGGCAGGCCGAAGTCCTGCATCAGCTCGACGATCACCGCCGCATCGCCCCGCACCTGCGCATGCGCGGCCGGCGCCTGCAGCAGCACCGCCAGGGCAAGAAAAGACAGGATCCGCATCGCACACTCCGCAAACACGCGGCGCTGATAGCGCCTTGCGCTTCAGGCTACCAGTGCCTCGGCCCGCTTCAGGTCGACGCTGACCAGCTGGCTCACGCCCTGTTCGACCATGGTAACACCAAACAGCCGGTCCATGCGCGCCATGGTCACCCCATGGTGGGTGATGACCAGAAAGCGCGTGTCGGTGCGCCGGGTCATCTCGTCCATCAGATCGCAAAAGCGGGTGACATTGGCATCGTCCAGCGGCGCGTCCACCTCGTCGAGGACGCAGATCGGCGCCGGATTGGCCAGGAAGACGGCAAAGATCAGCGCCAGCGCGGTCAGCGTCTGCTCGCCCCCGGACAGAAGGCTGAGCGTGGACAGTTTCTTGCCGGGCGGCTGGCACATGATTTCCAGCCCGGCGTCCAGCGGATCGTCGGATTCGACCAGCACCAGACGCGCCTCGCCGCCGCCGAAAAGATGGGTGAACAGCGCGGTGAAATTGCGGTTCACCGTGTCGAAGGCCGCCAGCAGCCGCTCGCGCCCCTCACGGTTCAGCCCGGCGATGCCCTGGCGCAGCTTGCGGATCGCCTCGGTCAGGTCGTCGCGTTCTGCCGCCAGCCGGTCGCGTTCGGATTCCATCTCGCGCTTGTCCTCCTCGGCGCGCAGGTTCACCGCGCCCAGCGCCTCGCGGCTTTGGCGCAGGCGGGCGATCTCATCCTCCAGCGCCTCGGGTGGGGTGGTGCCGGTCTCGCCCAGCGCCGCATGCAGCGCCTGCGGCGTGGCGCCGGTTTCCTCATGGATGCGGGCGCGGGCGGCGGTCTCGGCCTCGGCCGCAGCCTCGCGGCGGGCCTCGCGGGCGGCGCGGGCCTCGCGCGCCTCCGAGGCGCCGCGCTCGGCCTCGCGCTCGGTCGCGGCGGCAAGCTGCTGCGCCGCCTCGGCCAGGGCCAGCGCCTCGCGGGCGCGGGCAAGCCGGGCCCCGGCCCGCGCCGCGTCCTCGTCAAGCGTGGCGCGGCGCGCCGCCAGTTCCCCGGGCCGGGCCTCGGCCGCGTCCAGATCGGCGGCGGCATCCTCGCGGCGCGCCGCCAGTTCCTCAGCGCGCTGGCCGGCCTGGTCCAGCCGCAGCCGCCAGCCGGATTCCTCGCGGGCGATCTCCTGCAGGCGGCGGCTGCGGGCGGCGGCCTCGCGGCGCAGTTCTTCCAGCGCGCCGCGCCGGGTCATGGTGGCGATGCGCGCCGCCTCGAGCGCGGTGCGCGCATGTTCCAGCGCCGCCGCTGCCGCCGCCTGGTCGGGCAGCGCCGCCATCTGCGCCTCGGCCTCGGCCAGGCGGCGGCCGGCGTCCAGCGCATCCTCGCGGTGGCGCGCCAGTTCGGCACGCGCCGATTCGGCCCGGCTTTGCGCCATGGACAGTGCCGATTCCGCACTGGTCGCGGCGCGGGCGGCCTCGGAGAGTCCGCGCTCGGCCTCGCGCCTTGCATCGCGGGCGCGCTTTTCCGCCTCGCCCGCCGCGGCATGGCGCTCGCGCAGCAGCTGATGCGCGGCGCGCGCCGCCTCGGTCCTGGCGCTGGCGGCGCCGGCCTGGGCGGCCAGTTCGGCCAGCTGGTTTACCTTCTGCAGATGCAGCGCCGCCGAGGACCCGGCCTCGCCCGCCATGACCCGCATGCCGTCCCAGCGAAACAGGTCGCCCGCCCGGGTCACCAGCCGCTGGCCGGGGGCAAGCGCCGCCTGCCGCGCCGCGCCCGTGGCGGCGTCGGCGACCAGCCCCAGCTGCGCCAGCCGCCGCGCCAGCGGCGCGGGTGCCGCGACATGCGGCGCCAGCGGCTCGGTCCCGGCCGGCAACGGTTGGGCGGCGGCGCAATCGGGCAGCAGATGCCAGCCCGAGGCCGCACCCTCGGCCAGACCCAGCGCCAGATCATCGCCCAGCGCCGCGCCCAGCGCCGCCTCAAGCCCCGGCGCCACGCGCACCAGATCCAGCAGCGCCCTTCCGCCGCTGTCGCCGCGTTCCACCAGCCGCGTCAGCGCCGCCATTTCCGCGTTCAGCGCCGACAGCTCGCCCTCGGCCTCGGCGCGCTGGGCGCGGGCGGCGGATTCCTCGACCTCCAGCCCGGCGCGGCATTCCTCGGCGGCGGCCAGCATGTCCTCGGCCTGGGCGGCGCGGTCGCGGGCAGCTTCCAGCGCGGTCTCGGCGGCAAGGCGCGCGGCCTCGGCGCCGAAGCCGGCGGCACTGGCCTCGGCCAGCGTCCGTTCGGCCTGGGCGGCGGCGGCGCCGGCGCGGTCGCGCATCTGGCGCAGGTCATGGGCCAGCCGTTCCGCCGACTGGTGGCGGGCAGCAAGCCGGGCGGATTCGCCGGTCAGATCGGCCAGCTTCGCCTCGACCTCGCGCAGCGCCTCGGCGGCCTCCTCGGCGATCTCGGCCGCCGCATCCAGCCGTGCGTCACGGCCCTGCCCGGCCCTGTCCAGTTCCCGCCGTTCCCGGTCCAGCCGCGCGATCACCTCGCCGGCGTCGCGGTTCAGTGCCGCCTCGCGCTCGATGTCGCGCTCAAGCTGGGCGATGCGGGCGGCAAGCGTCCGGATCGCCTGCAGGGCCTGCGCCTCGGCCTCGGCCAGCGCCTCGCGCTCGAGCGTGGCGCGCGACAGGATGGCGGCGGCGACCTGTTCCTCCTCGCGCAGGGGCGGCAACTGCGCCTCGGCGGCCTCGCGCGCCGCGCTGGCGCGGCGGGCGGCGGCCTCGGCCTCGGCGGCGGCGCGGATCGCCGCTTGCAGCGCGGCGGCGGCCTGCGCCCGGCCGGCATCGGCGTCGGACCAGCGGCGATACAGCAGCACCCCCTCGGCGCGGCGCAGGGCGGCGCCGATCTCGCGATAGCGGGCGGCGGCGCGGGCCTGGCGCGCCAGGCTGGCCGCCTGGGCCGAGAGCTGGTCCAGCGTGTCATCCACCCGGGTCAGGTTCGCCTCGGCGGCGTTCAGCTTCAGCTCGGCCTCGTGCCGGCGCTGGTAAAGCCCCGAGATCCCCGCAGCCTCCTCAAGGATGCGGCGGCGCGCCTTGGGCCTGGCGTTGATCAGCTCGGATATCTGCCCCTGGCGCACCAGCGCCGGCGAATGCGCCCCGGTCGAGGCATCGGCGAACAGCATCTGCACATCGCGCGCCCTGACCTCGCGCCCGTTGATGCGATAGGCCGAGCCGGCGTCGCGGGTGATGCGACGGGTGATGTCCAGCCTGTCGGCATCGTTCAGCCCGGCAGGCGCCAGCCGGGCGCTGTTGTCGATGCTCAGCGTGACCTCGGCATGGGCGCGGGCCGAGCGACGCGCCGTGCCGGCAAAGATCACGTCCTCCATCCCCTCGCCGCGCATGGCGGTGGGGCGGTTTTCGCCCATGACCCAGCGCAGCGCCTCGAGCAGGTTGGACTTGCCGCAGCCGTTCGGGCCGACGACGCCGGTCAGCCCCTCATGGATGACCAGATCGGTCGGGTCCACGAAGCTCTTGAATCCATTGAGGCGCAGCCGGTCAAAGCGCAATGCGGGTTAATCCCTCGGGGTCGGTCGTCAGCGGCGATCTTTCGGCATTCGCGCCCGCAAGTCAATCGCGCCCCCATATCTGGCCGTGATTTGGCCATAAACCCCCATATTTGAGGTTTACACACCAAGGATATGTGATGCTAAGCTGCGCACCATGATACCCGCCCTTGCCATCCTTCTGTCCTTTCAGCTTGCGGGCGAGATCGCCACCCGCGGTCTGGACCTGCCGCTGCCCGGCCCGGTGCTGGGCATGCTGCTGCTGGTCGCCAGCTGCAGCCTGGTCCCGCGGCTGTCGGAGCTGCTGCGGCCGGTGGTGACCGGACTTCTGGCCAATCTGTCGCTGTTCTTCGTGCCGGCTGGCGTGGGCGTGGTGGCGCATATGGCGCAGTTTCGCGACAACGGCCTGGCCATCGCGCTGGCGCTGACCGTCTCGACTGCGCTGGCCATCGCCGCCGGCGCCATCGCCTTCGTCCTCGTGGCGAAATGGACTGGCAAGGAGGAAAAGTGAACAGTGCCGCGCTGATCTGGAGCTATCTGGCCGAGGGCCCGCTGCTGTGGCTGACCGCGACGCTGATCGCCTATCAGCTGGGCCTGGGCTTTTTTTTGCGCATGGACCGGCAGAGCTGGGCCAATCCGGTGCTGAGCGCGGTGATCCTGCTGGCGCTGCTGCTCTGGGCGACGGGCACGGATTACCGCACCTATTTCCAGGGCGCGCAATTCGTGCATTTCATGCTGGGCCCGGCGACGGTGGCGCTGGGGATGCCGCTTTACGACAATCTGCGCCGGGTGCGGCAGGCGGCGCTGCCGCTGCTTGCGGCGCTGCTGGCGGGATCGGTGACGGCGGTGGTCTCGGCGCTGGCCATCGCGAGGGCCTTCGGCCTGTCGGATCTGATGATGGCCAGCCTCGCGCCGAAATCCACCACCGCGCCGGTGGCCATCGGCATATCCGAGCGCATGGGCGGCGCGCCGACGATCACCGCGGTACTGGTGCTGCTGACCGGCATTTTCGGCGCGATGATCGCCACGCCGCTGCTGAACGCGCTGAAGATCCGCGACTGGCGGGCACGCGGCTTTTCGCTGGGTGTGGCCGCGCATGGCATCGGCACCGCCCGCGCCTTTCAGGTCAACGAGACCGCCGGCGCCTTTGCCGGCATCGGCATGGGGCTGAACGCGGTGCTGACCGCCATCATCGCACCCCTGGCCATGCATCTGTTCCAGTAATGCAAAAGGCCGCCCCGCGGGGCGGCCCGTCAGCTGCCATGCGGCGCCGGGGTCAGGCCGCCTCGGCCTCTTCGGCGGCCTGGCGGCGTTCGCTTTCCTCGCGCGACAGTGCCACCGAGGTGCGCACGCCCTTCGAGACGAATTCCATCAGCCCCTTCACCACCCGCTCATTGGGGTCGATGCCGGCGCAGGACAGCACCTCGCGCCCGTCGCGCGAACGCGCCCAGCGCGCGATCTGGTCAGGGCCGTTGCCGTATTTCTTGTCATCGGCGATCGCGTCATCCAGCGCAGCCAGAACCACGGCGGCAAAAAGCTTGCGCGCCCGCTGTCCCTGTTCGAAATTGAAAGCCGAGCCATCCACGAAATCGCGCATCCTGAGTATCCTGTCTGTCCTGAGCCGCCGACCACCTTTGCACAAGCCGGTCCGCCACCTCATGCCTGCCCATATTGGCTGCACGTCCCCGGATAGCCGATCCGTGGCCCGATTCGGTATGCCACCTGACGCATGACCGCCATGCACTGGCTGCAAACCCCGGCAAATACACAAATCCCCCGATAAAGCCAAGAAAATCATCGAACGCGCATAACGTCACATCCCCTTGACAATGCGCGGGCCGGCTTTCTGTTGCTTCGGGGACCAGCACTGGATATAGGGGCGCATCACCCCGGTTCAACCCGTGCGAACCGCCAGGGATCCCCTTTCCAGATCATTCAAGGCAGACGCGAATGGCCAAGATCAATGGCAATGAAATCAAGCCCGGCCATGTGCTGGAACATGACGGCGGCCTGTGGGCGGCGGTCAAGGTCAACCATGTCAAGCCCGGCAAGGGCGGCGCATTCGCCCAGGTCGAGATGAAAAACCTGCGCGACGGCCGCAAGCTGAACGAGCGCTTCCGCTCCGAGGACAAGGTCGAGCAGGTGCAGCTGGAAACCCGCGACCAGCAATTCCTTTACGAGACCGATGGCAAGCTGGTGTTCATGGACAGCCAGACCTTCGAGCAGACGGAACTGGACGCCGACCTGCTGGGCGAGCGCCGCCCCTTCCTGCAAGACGGCATGAAGGCCGCGGTCGAATATCACGGCGACGAGGCGCTGTCGGTGCGCATCCCGCAGAAGGTGGTCTGCACCGTGGTCGAGACCGAGCCGGTGCTGAACGGCCAGACCGCGGCGAAAAGCTTCAAGCCGGCGATCCTCGACAACGGGCTGCGCATCATGATCCCGCCCTTCGTCGGCGCCGAGGAGGCGATCGTGGTCAATACCGAACTGTTCGAATATTCCGAACGCGCCTGATCCGCGGCACCCGGCCAAGTGCCTGCGCCGCAGCGTCGCCCCCGGTCCGGGCTGAACCCCCGGGCCGGTTCCATGCGTTGGCCTTGCAAGCCAGCATGAGGACGCAATGATCCAGACCATTCCCCAGGTTTCCCACGAGGACTATGGCAATACCGGGCGCTATGTCGTCAGCCTGCCCGGCATTTCGGGCGATGCCGAACTGACCTGGCGCACCGGCGGGCCGGGCATCATCATCGCCGACCATACCTATGTGCCGGATTCCATGCGTGGCAAGGGTGTGGCCGCAGCGCTGGTGAACCGGCTGGTCGCCGATGCCCGCCGCCGCGGGGTGCTGATCGTGCCGGCCTGCAGCTATGTGCGGGCGCAGTTCGACCGCCACCGCGACTGGGCGGACCTGCGCGCCGACGGCTGAGCGGCGCGGCTCAGCCGCGGCCGACAAAGGGCATGTTGGTCGCCATCACCGTCATCTGCAGGATATTGGCGCCTCTGGGCAGGCTGGCCATGTGCAGCACCGCATCCGCGACCTGCGCCGCGTCCATCACCGGCTCGGCCCGGACCGAGCCATCGGCCTGCGGCACGCCTTTCGCCATGGCTTCGGCCATCTCGGTGGCGGCATTGCCGATGTCGATCTGGCCGCAGGCGATGTCGAAGGGCCGCCCGTCCAGCGCCAGCGAGCGCGTCAGCCCGGTGACCGCGTGTTTGGACACCGTATAGGCCACCGATCCCGGCCGCGGCGCCATGGCCGAGATCGAGCCGTTGTTGATGATCCGCCCGCCCTGCGGGTCCTGGCGGCGCATCTGGCGAAAGGCGGCGCGGGCGCACAGGAACATGCCGTCGATGTTCACCGCGGCCAGGCCGCGCCATTCCTGCCACGAGATCTCGTCGATCAGGCGCGAGATCAGCAGCGCGCCGGCATTGTTGAACAGCACGTCCAGCCGGTCCCAGGCGGCCACGGCGCGCTGGAAGGCGGCATCGACCGCCGCCTCGTCGGTGACATCGCAGGGCAGGACCAGGGCTGCGCCATGGCCGGCGGCGGTCTCGGCCAGCATCGCCTCGCGCCGGCCGATCAGCCCGACCTGCCAGCCGGCGCCCAGAAAGCGCCGGGCGGTGAGGCGGCCGATGCCGCTGCCGGCGCCGGTGATCAGGATGGCAGGCATCAGGATTCGTCCTGCCAGCCGCTGATCTGCTTGCTGTCCATGAACTCCTCGAGCCCCATGACGCCGCCCTCGCGCGCCCGGCCCGAGGCCTTGATGCCGCCAAAGGCCGAGCCGCGGCCGCGGCCGATGCCGTTCATCTCGACCATGCCGGCGCGCAGCTGCCGCGCCAGCCGCCGCGCGCGCGCGGGATCGCCGGTCTGCACATAATTCGTCAGCCCGTAGATGGTGTCATTGGCAATGGCGACGGCCTCGGCCTCGCTGTCGAAGGGGATGATCGACAGGACCGGGCCAAAGATCTCCTGCCGGGCGATGGCCATGTCGTTGCTGACATCGGCAAAGACCGTCGGGCGCACGAAATAGCCGCGGTTCACCCCTTCGGGCAGGCCGGGGCCGCCGGCGACCAGGCGCGCACCCTCGTCGATGCCCTGCTGGATCAGGTCCTGGATGCGGTCCCATTGCTGCTTGCTGACCACCGGGCCGATGTGGCGGCCGGGCTGGTGGGCGCTGGCCACCTCGGTCGCCTCGGCCACCTGGCGGGCCTGCTCGACCGCGGTTTCATAGAAGGACCGCTCGACCAGCATGCGCGTGGGCGCGTTGCAGGACTGGCCGCTGTTGTAGAAGCAATGCCGCGCCCCGCGCGCCACCGCCTTTTCGTCGGCATCGGCAAAGATCAGGTTCGCGCCCTTGCCGCCCAGTTCCAACGCCACCTTCTTGAGGCTTGCCGCCGCCGCCCGGGTGATGGCGATGCCGGCCCGGGTCGAGCCGGTAAAGCTGATCATCTCCACGTCGGGATGGGTGGAAAGCTGCGTGCCGACCCCCGGCCCGTCGCCGTTCACCAGGTTGAACACCCCCGGCGGCAGCCCGGCCTCGTCGACGATGCCGGCAAAGACCATCGAGGACAGCGGCGCGATCTCGCTGGGTTTCAGCACCACGGTATTGCCGGCCAGCAGCGCCGGGATCACCTTCAGCGTCACCTGGTTCATCGGCCAGTTCCAGGGGGTGATCAGGCCGACGACGCCCACCGGCTCCCAGGCCACCATGCTGGTCGGCGCATGCGGGCCAAGCGGGCGCAGGAAGCGGAAATCGCGAAACACCTCGATGAAAGTCTCGATGTGATAGCTGCCGGCCTCGGTCTGGTCGTTCAGCGCCATGTCCTGCGGCGCGCCCATCTCGGCGCTGATCGCCCCGGCCATGGCCGTGGCGCGGCGGCGATAGATGTCGAGGATGCGCTCGACATGGCCCAGGCGCGTCTCGGGATCGGTCTGCGACCAGGCGGGAAAGGCCGCCCGCGCCGCCGCCACCGCGGCATCGGTATCGGCCTGGTCCCCGAGCGAGATCACCGCCACCGGCTCTTCGGTCGAGGGGTCGATCACCTCGAGATCGCGCGGCGCACGCGGGCTGACCCAGGCGCCGCCGATGTAGAAATTCCGCTTGTCCACCAGACCGGTCATCTTCGCCCCTCTCCTGCTGCATCTGGCGTCAGACTGGCACCCCGGGCGCCGCGCCGCAAGCGCGGGCCGGGCCGGGTCGGGTTGGACAAGCCGGCCGGCGTGACTATGTTGAGCCCGAACGCCAGAAGGAAAGGACCCAGGATGGCCTTGCGCATCAACGACACCGCCCCGGATTTCACCGCCGATTCGACGGACGGCCAGATCAGCTTTCACGATTGGGTCGGGGACAGCTATGCCGTGCTGTTTTCGCATCCGCGCGACTTTACCCCGGTCTGCACCACCGAGTTCGGCGCCGTCGCCCGCCTTGCCCCCGAGTTCGAGCAGCGCGGCACCAAGGTCATGGGCGTGTCGGTCGATTCGGTGGACGACCACACGAAATGGAAACGCGACATCGAGCAGGTGGCGGGTGTGCCGGCGAATTTCGCCATCATCGACGATACCTCGCTGACCGTCGCCAAGGCCTATGACATGCTGCCGGCCGAGTTCTACCTGCCGGCCGAGGGCCGCACCCCGGCGCATTCCGCCACCGTGCGCACGGTCTTCATCATCGGGCCGGACAAGAAGGTGCGCCTGACCATGACCTATCCGATGTCGGTCGGCCGCAATTTCGCCGAGATCCTGCGGGCGCTGGACGCAGTGCAGGCGACCGACGGCGTGCCGCTGGCCACCCCGGCGAACTGGGAACCGGGCGAGGATGTGATCGTCTCGACCGCGCTGGACGATGCCGCGGCCGAGGCCCGCTTTGGCGCGCTTGACAAGCAGCTGCCCTATCTGCGCTACGCCCGCGCCCCCGGCCGCGGCTAGGCCCCGGGCCGGACCGCCGGCCGATATGGGGCCGGCCAGGATGGGACCGGCCAGAAAAAAGCCCCGGCACTGCCGGGGCTTTCGCTGTTTCGGGTCGCGTGGCCGATCATTCGGCCTGCGCGTCCTCTTTCCTTTCGGGGGCGATCTCCGCGCCGGTCTCCTGGTCGACCATCTTCATGCCAAGGCGCACCTTGCCGCGATCGTCAAAGCCCAGCAGCTTGACCTTCACCTCCTGGCCCTCCTTCAGCACCTCATTGGGGTGGTTCAGGCGCTTGCCCGAAATCTGGGACACATGCACCAGACCGTCGCGCTTGCCGAAGAAGTTCACGAAGGCGCCGAAATCGACCAGCTTCACCACCTTGCCGGTATAGATCTTGCCCTCTTCGGGCTCTGCCACGATCGAATAGATCATGTCATGGGCCTTCCTGATCGAATCGGCATTGGCCGAGGCGATCTTGATGGTGCCGTCGTCGTTGATGTCGACCTTGGCGCCCGAGGTTTCCACGATCTCTCGGATGACCTTGCCGCCCGAGCCGATCACTTCGCGGATCTTGTCGGTGGGGATGGTCATGGTCTCGATGCGGGGCGCGTGGGCCGAGAACTCGCGCCGGCCTTCGGTCAGGGCCTTGGCCATCTCGCCCAGGATGTGCATGCGGCCGTCTTTTGCCTGCGACAGCGCCTGCTCCATGATCGCCGGCGTGATGCCCGCAACCTTGATGTCCATCTGCAGCGAGGTGATGCCGTTTTCGGTCCCGGCCACCTTGAAGTCCATGTCGCCGAGGTGATCCTCGTCGCCGAGGATGTCGGTCAGCACCGCATAGCGGCCGTCATCCTCCAGGATCAGGCCCATGGCGACGCCGGCGACCGGCGCCTTCAGCGGCACGCCCGCATCCATCATCGACAGCGACCCGCCGCAGACCGAAGCCATGGACGAGGAGCCGTTCGATTCGGTGATCTCGGAGACGACGCGGATGGTATAGGGAAAATCGGTCGGCGCCGGCAGCACCGCCTGCAGCGCGCGCCAGGCCAGCTTGCCATGGCCGATTTCACGCCGGCCGGGGGAACCGACGCGGCCGACCTCGCCCACGGAATAGGGCGGGAAGTTGTAATGCAGCAGGAAATTGCTGCGGAAATTGCCGTGCAGCGCGTCGATGATCTGTTCGTCATCGCCAGTGCCCAGCGTGGTCACGACCAGCGCCTGCGTCTCGCCGCGGGTGAACAGCGACGAGCCATGCGTGCGCGGCAGGAAGCCCACTTCGCTGTCGATGGCGCGCACGGTCTTGGTGTCGCGGCCGTCGATGCGGGCGCCGCCGTTGATGATGTCACCGCGCAGGATGCCCGATTCCAGCTTCTTCAGCGCCGAGCCCAGATTGGCGTCGGCCAGTTCCTCGTCGTTCAGGCCCTGCTTGATCGCGGCCTTGGCGGCGGCCACGGCGTCCTGACGCTCGGCCTTGTCCTTGATCGCGTAAGCGGCGCGCATCTGCGCCTCGCCCAGATCCTTCACGCGGAAGTAAAGCGCGGAATAGTCGGGCGAGCGGAAATCGAAGGGCTCTTTCGCCGCGGCCTCGGCCAGATCGATGATCAGGTCGATCACCGGCTGCATCGCCTCATGGCCGAATTTCACCGCGCCCAGCATCTCGTCCTCGGACAGCTCATAGGCTTCCGATTCGACCATCATCACCGCGTCCTTGGTGCCGGCGACGACCAGATCCAGACGCTGTTCGGGGTTGCCGCGCAGGTTGTCCATGTCCGCGACTTCCGGGTTCAGGACATATTCGCCATTGGCAAAGCCGACGCGCGCCGCGCCGATCGGACCCATGAAGGGCACGCCCGACAGGGTCAGCGCCGCCGAGGCCGCGATCATGGCGACGATGTCGGGATCGTTGACCAGATCATGCGACAGCACGGTGCACATCACCAGCACTTCATGCTTGAAGCCCGGAGCGAACAGCGGGCGGCAGGGCCGGTCGATCAGGCGCGCGGTCAGCGTCTCCTTTTCGGTCGGGCGCGCCTCGCGCTTGAAGAAACCGCCCGGCACCTTGCCGGCGGCATAGTATTTTTCCTGGTAGTGGACCGTCAGCGGGAAGAAGTCCTGCCCCGGCTTCGGTTCCTTGGCGAAAGTGACGTTGGCCATGACGCTGGTCTCGCCCAGGGTGGCGATCACCGAGCCATCGGCCTGACGGGCAACCCTGCCCGTCTCCAGCGTGAGCGTTTCCTGGCCCCACTGGATGGATTTCTTCACTTCATCAAACATCTGGTTTCCTCTGGCGGCGCGCCGGCCCTCCGGTCGCGTCCCGTGTCATATGGCGGCCCCATTACCGCCCGCCCCTGATCCTTTGCATGTGCCACGGGGCATGGCGTCACGTCGCAGATGCGCGGCCCATACAGGAAAACAAGGCAAAAGGAAAGCTTTTTGGCATGCGGGCGCGGTTTGGGACACCGGGCCGGAATCGGGCCATGGCACCTTTCGCCTGCAGCAAAACTCTGGCATTGCCGGTGCAAGGCAGCGTGCAAGGGGCCCCCCGGACCAGCTCATGGGCATCGACATCGACATCCTGCGGCAGTTTCCGCTGTTCGACGAACTCGAGGAAACCGCCCTGGCGCGGCTGATGGCGCGGGCGGCGCTGCGTCGCCTGGCCGCCGGCGAGACGGTGTTCCAGCAGGGCGAGAGCGCGCACAGCTTCTTTCTGCTGGTCGAGGGCCGGCTGAAGGTCACCCAGGTCACCGAGGACGGTCAGCAGCTGATGGTGCGCGTGGTCTATCCGGGCGATCTGTTCGGCTTTGCCCGGGTGCTGTCGCGGCCGGACTATCCCGGTACCTCGCGCGCGGCGGTGGAAAGCGAGGTGATCGCCTGGCCGATGGCCGAATGGGACGTGGTGGTGCAGGGCAACCCGCGCCTTGCCGTCAACGCCATCCAGTCGATCGGCCAGCGCCTCGACGAGGCCCATACCCGCCTGCGCGAGATGTCCACCCAGGATGTCGAGCAGCGCGTCGCCCATGCCGTGCTGCGCATGATCCAGCAGGCCGGCCGGCCCGAGGATGACGGCATCCGCATCGACTTTCCGATCTCGCGCCAGGACATCGCCGAGATGACCGGCACGACGCTGCACACCGTCTCGCGCATCCTTTCGGCCTGGGAGGGGCGGGGATTCGTGCGCGGCGGCCGTCAGCGCCTGACGGTGCTGGACATCCCGGCGCTGGAACGCATCGCCAATCCCGAGGGCTGAACCCGGCTCAGGCCGCGGTCGCGGCCTCGAGCGTGGCGCCGGCAAAGGCGGCCATCAGCTGGCGCAGCGCCTGCGGCCCGTCGGTCAGGCAGGCGGCGGTGCTGAGTGCATCGGCCTCGGCCGCGGTCGGCGCCGAGACCGAGATCTCGCGCCAGTGCCGGGCCGCGGGCCGGCCGGTGCGCGGATCAAGGATATGGCCGTCCTGCCCCGCCGGGTCAAAGGTCGTGCCCAGCGGCGCCGAGGTGGCCAGCGCCCGGCCTTTCAGCCCGACCGAGCCGCCCGCCGAAAGCGTCACCTGCCAGGCGCGGCCGTCCGGCTGGCCGCCAAGGGCGCGGAACTCGCCGGTGTCGATCAGGATGTCGCCCAGCCCCTCGGCCGCCAGCAGCGCCGCCACGCGGTCGGCGACATAGCCCTGGCCGATGCCGTTCAGCGTCAGCGCCGTGCCGGGCACCATCTCGATGCGGGTGGCGTCCAGGCGCACGCGGTCCCAGCCGGTGCGGGCGCGGGCGCGGTCGATCTCGGCCGTCGTGGGCTGGCGGCCGGCTGCGGCGCTTTCTGCCCAGAGCGCCCAGAGCGGCTGCACCGTGGCGTCAAAGCGCCCGGCGCTGGCGCGATGCGCGGCATCGGCCAGCGACAGGCATTCCAGCAGCTCGAAAGGCGGCGCCTCCAGATGGCCGGCGCGGTTCAGCCGCACCAGCGCGCTGTCGGCGCGGTAAAGGCTGAGGATGTTCTCGAGCCGGTCGATCTCGGCCAGCACCCGGCCGGCGATGACCTCGGCCTCGGGATGGGCGATGCGGATCGAGGCGCGCGCGCCCATGGCCTGGCCGGTCCACAGTCGCGCCGGCATGCGCGCATCTGCGCGGGCGGCGGCGGGCAGCGTGGCCATGGCGGCGGCGATCGCGATCAGGCGGCGACGGGTAATCATCTTTCAACCTCCGACAGGGCGGGACAGGGCACGCAGCCGGCCCAGATATTCGTTGTCATCCTCGACGGCGCCGGCGCCGCCGGTCTCGACCGGGGCCAGCACCATGTCGTCACGGATCTCGGCCAGGGTCAGCACCTCGCCGCCCTCGCGCCCGGCAAAGGCCTCGGCGGCGTCGCGGCTGGAAAAGGGCACGGTCTCGGGGGCGCCCATGCCGCCCTCGCGCGCCGAGCCGATCACATAGAAGGCCGTGTCGGCCGGGATCCAGTTGCCCTGCCCCGGCTCGTCCCAGCTGGCGCCGGCGGCGCCCATGTCGTTGACATAGATGGCCAGGATCGGCGCCATCTGTTCGGGGGCGCGGGCATAGGCGATGGCGTCGCGCACCTGGCTGAAAAACAGCGGCGCGCCCTCCATGCCGTCAAGATGCACCTGACCCTTGGGGCCCGGATGTTCCAGCAGGTTCATCTGGCAGTAATGGCCCAGGGTCTGGGCATTCATCTCGCGCGGGGCGATGTCCTGCGCCACCTCCTGCCGGCAGGCGGCCAGCGCCAGCAGGGCGGCGATGATCAGGGCGCGGCGGAACGGTCTTGTCATGGCGTCACCTTGCGGAAAGCGGCCCAGGCCAGGAAAACGGTCACTCCCGGCCATATGAGCATCGAGGCCGCCGATTGCCAGAGCGGGATCGCCGCTGCCGCACCGCCGACACCGCCGGCCGCCGCCACCGCCTCGGCGGCTGCCAGGTTGAACATGCGGAATGCGTCCGCCGGATTGGCCAGCAGCGCCAGCGGCAGGATGCGGGTGGTGAAGGTGCCGCCGTCGTCCGAGACGATCAGCGCCAGCAGGCCCAGGTCGTAAAGCACCACCAGCAGCAGCCACAGCCCGATCGCCAGCCCCGCCGCGCCCGAGGGCCGCCGCGAGAAGGCCGACAGCGCATAGCCGGCACCAAGGAAGGTCGCCCCCAGCAGCACCGAGCTCCAGACCAGCCGCCACAGCGCCGGCAACCCGCTGACCGCCGCGGGATCGGTCCAGATCACCGCCAGCGCCGCGCTGCCATAGCCCAGCCCCACCGCCAGGGCCAGAATGGCCAGCTGCGCCAGAAGCTTGCCCAAAAGGATCTGCAACCGCGACACCGGATAGGTCAGCAGCAAGGGCAGGGTGCCGCGCTCGACCTCGCCGGCAATGGCGTCAAAGCTCATCAAGAGCGCCAGCAGCGGCACCAGATAGACCGAAAGCGAGGTCAGCGAGGCCACGGTGACCGACAGCCGGTCGGCGCCGATGTCGCCGGTGGGCGCGGCACCGGCCGCGGCCAGCACCAGCGCGAACAGCACCATCATCAACGTGGCGATCACCACCCAGCGGTTGCGCAGCGCGATGCGGAATTCACCCCCGGCAATGGCTAGGCTGCGGCTCATTGCCCGTCCCTCCGGCTGAAATGGGTATAGATCGCCTCGAGGCTGGGCGGGATCACCTCGAGATCGGCCACCTGCGCCCCCAGCGCGGTGATGCGCGCCAGCAGCGGCAGCTTCTGCTCCTGGGCGCATTCCAGCCGCAGGATGCCGTCGGCGCCCGCGGCGGCCTCGGGCAGGGCGCGGGCCAGCGCATCCGCGGCGCCGGCGGCGGGATGGACCTGCAGCGCCACCGGCAGCGCGGCGCGGCCACGCAGCTCGGGCAGCGTGCCCTCGGCGACCAGCCGGCCGCCAGAGAGGATCAGGATGGCGTCGGTGCGCGCCTCGACCTCGGTCAGCGCATGCGAGGACAGAAGGATCGCCGCACCCTCGGCCGCCAGCCCGTCGAGCAGCTCATAGAAATCGCGGCGCGACACCGGGTCCAGCCCCGAGGTCGGCTCGTCCAGGACCAGCAGCCGCGGCTTGCCGATCAGCGTCTGCGCCAGGCCCACGCGCTGGCGCATGCCCTTGGAATAGGTGCCGATGCGGCGCTTGGCGGCCTTGGCCAGACCCACCCGCGCCAGCAGATCCATGGCCCGCGACGGGCTTTCGCCGCGCAGGGACAGGTATTGGCGGATCTGCTCCTCGCCGGTCAGGGCCGGGTGGAAGGCGGCGTTTTCCGGCAGATAGGCGACCTGGGCGCGCGCCGCGGCCGAGCCGGTGGCGGCGCCGCAGACCGACACGCTGCCGGAATCGAAGGGGATCAGGCCCAGGATGATCTTCATCATCGTGGATTTGCCGGCGCCGTTATGGCCCAGCAGCGCCGCGCGCATTCCGGGCCTCAGGTCCAGCGACACGTCGCTGAGCGCCTCGACCGTGTCGAAGCGCTTAGTGAGACGTGAGATCGTCAGGGTCGAGGTCATCGTAACTTCCTTGGGTCCAGCGTCCGGCCGCCTCGGCCTCGAAGGGCAGGTATTCGGCCTTCACCGGAATCGTCAACGGCCGCATCAGCGGCGCGGAATCGCGCACCCCGCCGGGCAGGGTGGCGGGAAAGCTCTGCTGGCTCCAGCGGATCAGCTGCACCGCCGGCGCCCCGGTCAGAAGCGCCGCCGCCGGCTGCGACCACAGGATATGGTCCATCAGGTCGTTGGGGCGATAGACGCCATCGGCGATGCCGTCGCCGTTCAGGTCGAAGCCCGGATGGTCGGACCAGAAATTGCCGCGCCCGTCATGGCTCCATTCCATGTGGCGGGTGCCGACGTATTTCACCTGCTCGCGATTGTTGATGAAGGCGTTGTCGGTCAGCACGTTCTTTTCTGAACCGGCGGTGAAATGGATGCCGATGCCGCAATCCTGGAAGCGGTTTTCCCAGATCAGGTTCTTGTGGGCGTTATAGATGAACAGGCATTTCCTGGTGCCGCCGCGGATCAGGTTGCCGCGCACATCGGCATTGTTGGCATAGTTCAGCATCAGGCCGTGTTCGCGGTCGCCAAGGCTCTGGTTGTCGAGGATCTTCGCCCGGTCCGAGAACATGATGGCAAAGCCCAAGTGATTGCCGATCGAGACATTGCCCGAGACCTCGGTATTGCGCGTATACATGAAATGCACGGCAAAGCGCAGGTCGCGAAACAGGTTGTCGCGATAGATGCTGTCGGCGCTGGTGTTGGAAAAGATGCCGTCGCGGCCAAAGCGGATCGAATTGCCCTCAAGCAGGGTGCCGGGGCTGTTCCAGACATAGATGCCGTTGCCGCGCTCGTTCATGTGCGGGTTGCGCGTGCCGGTGATGCGGTTGCCGACCACGCGTGCGTCATGGCCGCCATGCACGTCGATGCCGTGCATGTTGCCGTGCAGTTCAAGCCCCAGCACCTGCGCCCGGTCCGCACCCTTGAGGATCTTCACCCCGGCGTCGAGGTCCTTGTTCATCATGCCCGAACCGGTGACGGAAAAGCCCTGCAGCGTGACATCGGGCACGGTGATGGTGATGACCGTGCCCTTGCCGCCGCCATCGACCACCGCCTCGACCGGGCCGGTGACGGTCAGGGGCCGATCGATGGTCACAGCGCCGGCATGGATGCCGGGCTGCAGGTGCAGCACGTCGCCGGGAAGCGCCCCGGCGACGGCCTTGGCCAGGCTGCCCGCGCCCGGCGCCACCACATGCTCGGCCGCAAGCGCGGGCGAGATCATGAGCAGCGCCAGGATCAGGGGCAGCGCGCGCATGCTCATGCCGCCTTCGGCTCGACGAACATGCGGCCGCGCATCTCCATGTGCAGCGCGTGGCAGAACCACTGGCAGTAATACCAGTAGACGCCCGGGTTGGCGGCGACGAAGGTGATCGAGGCGGTCATCTGCGGCGAGATTTCCATGGCGGCGCCGTGGTTGCCCATGGTGAAGCCATGCGTCAGGTCGTCCACCTCGTCGAGGTTGGTGATGATCACCGTGACCTCGTCGCCCTCGTTCACCGTGAAGCTTTCGACGCTGAAGTTGGGCGCCATCGAGGACATGTAGACGCGCACCTTCTTCGGGTCGTCCTTGTCGCGGATGACGGCGCCTTCCTGGTCGATCCATTCGTCGATGTTCATGCCGTCGGCCTCGGCCTGCTTGCGGGTCTCGGCCCACATCGGGTCGTTGCGGTCCCACACCGACTTGATGCCGGTCATGATCGCCGGATCGACGCCGATGGCGTCATGGGGCTCGGCAAAGGCCGGGCCGTCATGGACCAGCACCATCCTGTCGCCCGAGATGTCGATCAGCTGGTCGTTTTCCGCCTTCAGCGGCCCGACGTTCAGGAAGCGGTCCTTCGAGAACTTGCACAGGCAGACCAGCCAGTCGTTCTTGGCGTCCAGCGTCTCGCCCATGATCGTCTTCAGGTGGCCGGGCTGGTAATGCACGTCCAGCTTGTCCTTGATCGGGTCGATCTTTTCGCCGGCATAGGCCTTGATCGCGTCCTCGATGTTCCACTTCACCACCTGGCTGTCGAGGAAGAGCGAGGTATAGGCGTTGCCGCGCCCGTCAAAGGCGGTGTGCAGCGGGCCCAGGCCCAGTTCCGGCTCGGCCACCACGGCGCTGCGCGGATCGGCATCGTCGTTGAAGAGCGCGTCGAACTTGGTGACATCGATCACCGTCACCGTGGGCGACAGCTTGCCGGCGATGCACAGGTGCTTCTTGTCCGGCGCCATGTTGCAGCCATGCGGGTTGTTGGCGATCGGGATATAGCGGGTGAACTGCGACTTGGCGTCCTTGCGCCCGTCGACGACCTTGACGCCGTTATGCTCCTCGTATTTGCCCTCGGCGATCGCCTTCTCGATCTCGGCGATGTTGAAGACCACGACATGGTCCATCTCGGCCGCAGTCATGTCGGCCAGCGTCATGCCCATTTCCGAGTTGTAGGAGGTCGAGAAGGCCCATTTGCCCTCATAGTCGGCATCGCAGTTGTCAAGGTTGCCCGAGACCAGCACCTGCCAGGCCACCTCCCATTTCTCGGCGTCGATGGCCGAGAACACGTTCACATAGGTCGAGGTGTCCTGCATCGTGGTGCCGTCGTTGATCAGCGGCGCCTCGTCCTCGCCGTTGCAGAACACATAGGTCGATTTCGGGAATTTCTGCGGCCGCAGCCCGTGGATGGCCTTGGCGTTCGGCACCTCGAGGATGGAATCGCATTTCATCACGTCGCAGCGCACACGGGCCACCCGCGTGTTGGCCTTGTCGTTCATGAACAGGAAGCGGCCGTCGTATTTGCCGTCGGTGAAGGACATGTGCACATGGTGCAGGTCGCCCTGGTCATGGATGCGCTTGCCGTTGGCGGCGAGGTGCTTTTTCGTCTTCTCGGTCATCGTGCGCTCATGGATGCGCAGCGATTCGTTGGTCTGGCCCCAGCCGGTAGCCGAGCAGCGGTTGAACACCGGCACGCGCATCAGTTCGCGCATCGAGGGGATGCCCAGAATGCGCAGCTCGCCCGCCTGGCCCGAGGACCAGAAGCCGTAATAGTCGTCAAGCTGGCCCGGCGCCACCGCGCCCAGCGCACCCGCC
>NZ_JBDHSP010000009.1:0-88920 GCF_039808215.1 Paracoccus sp. (in: a-proteobacteria) | reverse complement strand
AATCGCTGCCCGCGATCGCGTGAAATCAATGCCCGTCATCGCGCGAAACGGGCGCCCGCCATCACGCGAAACACGCAGGCGATTGTCGGCAGGGTAGAGATGCTCAGCACCGGGCGCGTTTCCGCCCCGTCTTCGAAATAGGTTTCGCGCAGCAGATCGAAGGCCTGCACCCTGGGGCCGGACAGTCGCCGTCCCGCCTCGGTCAGCCGGGTCTCGCGCGGGCGGCGCGGGTAAAGCTCAGGTGCCGGGCCACGGCCTCGAAGGCGCACAGCGCCGCCAGCGGCGGAATGGAGATAAGCCAGCCTTATGGATGCTTGCCGAGGCTTTGTTGGTCAGAACCGCGTCAGACTGGCATGATCGCGGCATGGTTCGAATCCTGCATCGCCCGGAGGGTCATATGTCCAGAATTTCGGCCCCGCCCTGCCCGGATCACGTTGGCCACGGCTTTTCCGGCCTGTTGCATGCCCTGCGCCGGCATAAGCCGGCTCTATCCATCTGCGCGGATCGCATGGCACAGCTGGACGATCCGCGCACCCGCAGGGCGCTGGCCGATCTGCCGGCGCATATCCTGCAGGACATCGGCGTGACCGACAACCGCAGCCCGGCCGCCATGCCCCTGGCCGAGGGCGAGGCGCTGCGCCGGCATTTCTGGTGAACTCGGGCAGGCCGGTCAGCCGGCCCGCGCATCCGCAAGGATCATCCGCGCCGCCTTTTCGGCGATCATCATCGTCGGCGCATTGGTATTGCCGCTGGTGATCCTCGGCATGACCGAGGCATCGGCGATGCGCAGCCGCCCCAGCGCCCGCATGCGCAGCTGCGGATCGACCACCGCGCCATCGTCCGTGCCCATGCGGCAGGTGCCGACCGGGTGGAAGATGGTGGTGCCGACATCGCCGGCGGCGCGGATCAGGTCCTCCTCGGTGCGATAGCGCGGGCCGGGGGCGTATTCCTCGGGGTGAAAGCGGCTGAAGGCGGGCTGCGCGGCGATGCGGCGCGTCAGCGCCAACGCCCGCGCCGCCACCTGCCGGTCGCCCGGAGTGGACAGGTAATTCGGCCGGATTGCGGGATGGGCGCGGAAATCCGGGCCGGTGACATGCACCGAGCCGCGGCTTTCCGGGCGCAGGTTGCAGACGCTGGCGGTCATCGCCGGAAAGGGATGCACCGGGTCGCCGAACTTGTCGAGGCTGACCGGCTGCACGTGATATTCCAGATCCGGCGTCGCCTTCTCGGGACCCGAGCGGGTGAATATCCCCGCCTGGCTGGGTGCCATGGACATCGGGCCCGAGCGTTTCAGCAGGTATTCCAGCCCGATCGAGGCCTTGCCCAGCAGCGAGGACGCCTTCTCGTTCAGGGTCGGCACACCCTGCACCTTGTAGATCATCCGCAGCTGCAGATGGTCCTGCAGGTTCTCGCCCAGGGCGGCGACCTCGACCTGCGGCGCGATGCCGGCGGCCTGCAGCACCTCGCCGCGGCCGACGCCGGAATGTTCGAGGATCTGCACCGAGCCGATCGCGCCCGCCGCCAGCACGGTCTCGCGTTCGGCCCGGACCTCGAGGCGCTGGCCCTTGTGGTGCAGCACGACCCCCCTGACCTCGCCCGCCTCGATCAGCAGCCGCTCGACCTCGGCGCCGGTCATCACCCGCAGGTTCGGGCGATAGCGCACGGGTTTCAGGAAGGCGCTGGCGGCGCTCCAGCGCCAGCCGGCCTTCTGGGTGACATGGAAATAGCCGCCGCCCTCATTGTCGCCGCGGTTGAAATCATCGCTGCGCGGGATGCCGGCCTGCGCGGCGGCCTCAAGAAAGGCGTCCAGCACCTCCCAGCGGATGCGGGCGCTCTCGACCCGCAACTCGCCGCCATGGCCATGCGCAGCATCGGCGCCAAGGTAGAAATCCTCCTGGGTGCGGAACAGCGGCAGCACGTCGTCCCAGCCCCAGCCGGCACAGCCCAACTGGCGCCAGTGGTCATAATCCGCCGCCTGCCCGCGCATGTAGATCATGCCGTTGATCGAGGAACAGCCCCCCAGCACCCGGCCGCGCGGATAAAGCAGCGAGCGCCCGTTCAGCCCCGGTTCGGCTTCGGTGCGAAAGCACCAGTCCGTGCGCGGATTGTCGATGCAGTAAAGATAGCCGACCGGGATATGCACCCAGTGATAATTGTCGCTTCCCCCGGCCTCGAGCAGCAGCACGCGGTTCTTCGGGTCCGCGCTCAGGCGATTGGCCAGCACGCATCCGGCGCTGCCGGCGCCAATGACGATGTAATCGCAGCTTTCCATTCCTGTCTCCTTTTGCGGCCCTTGCGGGCCACAGGCTCATGCGTCCGAGCGAAGGCCCAGCCGGCGCCCGGCTTTCGACGCGAAGAACTCGCCCACCAGCCCGCGGCGGAACAGCAGCACGCAGACCATGAACACGACGCCGGTGATGATGGTGACCGGGAAATCCGAGGTCGCCAGATAGTTCTGCAGCGTCACCACCAGCCCGGCGCCGACGATCGGTCCCAGGAGCGTGCCGATGCCGCCCAAGAGCGTCATCAGGATCACCTCGCCCGACATCTGCCAGGCCACGTCGGTCAGGGTGGCGAACTGGAAGATCAGCGCCTTCAGCCCGCCGGCAAGCCCGGCCAGCGCCGCCGACATCACGAAGGCGCCCAGCTTGTAATGCGCCACCGAATAGCCCAGCGAGATGGCGCGCTGTTCGTTTTCGCGGATCGATTTCAGGATCATGCCGAAGGGCGAGTTCACGAAGCGCCAGATGATCAGCAGCCCGATCAGGAACACCGCCAGCGCGAAGAAATACATGTTCATCGGCACCATCAGGTCGATGACCCCGAACAGATGCCCGCGCGGCACGCCCTGCAGCCCGTCCTCGCCATGGGTGAAGGGCGCCTGCAGGCAAAAGAAGAAAAACATCTGCGACAGCGCCAAGGTGATCATGGCGAAATAGATGCCCTGGCGGCGGATGGCGATGGCGCCGATCACCAGCCCCAGCGCCGCCGCGCCCAGCACGCCCACCAGCAGCCCCAGCTCCGGCGTCAGCCCCCATTCCTTGACCGCATGCGCGGTGAAATAGGCCGCGCCGCCAAAGAAGGCCGCATGTCCGAAGCTGAGCAGCCCGGTATAGCCCAGAAGCAGGTTGAAGGCCGAGGCGAACAGCGCGAAGGCCAGCAGCTTCATCAGGAAGATCGGATACAGAAACTGCGGCGCCACCACCAGCGCCAGCAGCATCAGCACCAGCGCTGCCGTGCGGATCTGTCCGGCCAGGGGATGGATGGCGACATGTTCCGCCGCGATGGGTCCGGATTTGCCGGCCATGTCAGGCTTCCTTTCCGAAAAGGCCCGCAGGCCGCAGGATCAGCACGATCGCCATGATGACGAAGATCACGATATTCGATGCCTCGGGGTAAAAGACCTTGGTCAGCCCCTCGACCACGCCCAGCATGTAGCCGGTAAAGATGGCGCCCAGGATCGAGCCCATGCCGCCGACCACCACCACGGCAAAGACCACGATGATCAGATGCGAGCCCATCAGCGGGCTGACCTGATAGACCGGCGCCGCCAGCACGCCGGCGAACGCCGCAAGCCCGGCGCCAAGCGCATAGGTCAGCGTCAAGAGCATCGGCACGTTCACGCCGAAGGCCTGCACCAGCGTCGGGTTTTCCGTCGCCGCGCGCAGATAGGCGCCCAGCTTGGTCCTTTCGATCAAGAGCCAGACCGCCAGGCAGACCGCGGCTGATGCCACCACCACCCAGCCGCGATAGATCGGCAGGAACATGAAGCCGAGGTTCACCGCCCCCGTCAGCTGCGCCGGCGGCGCATAGGGCTTGCCCGAGGCGCCGAAGAAATAGCGAAACGCCCCCTCGATCGCCAGCGCCAGGCCGAAGGTGAACAGCAGCCCGTAAAGCGGATCGAGCTTGTAAAGCCGCGACAGCATCGTGCGCTCGACCACCGCCGACAAAAGCCCGACGATCAGCGGCGACAGCACCAGCGCAACCCAGTAGTTCACCCCGCCCGAAGTCAGCAGAAGCAGCGCCACGAAGGCGCCCAGCATGTATTGCGCGCCATGCGCGAAATTGATCACCCGCAACAGGCCAAAGATCACCGCCAGCCCCAGCGACAGAAGCGCATAGAACGAGCCGTTGATCAGCCCGACCAGCAGCTGCCCCATCAGCGCCTGCACGGGAACGCCAAAGATCATCGTCATGTCTATACCCCCAGTTCCCGATGCAGCAGCTCCATGCGGTTCGGCAGGTCCGAGACCGGGAAATCGGCGATCATCTTGCCATGGTCCATCAGATAGAAACGGTCGGCGACCTTGGCGGCAAAGCGGAAGTTCTGCTCGACCAGCACCACGGTCATGCCGCGCGCCTTGAGCTTGACCAGCACCTCGCCGATGGCCTGGATGATCACCGGGGCGAGACCCTCGGTCGGCTCGTCCAGAAGCAGGCAGCGCGCGCCGGTGCGCAGGATGCGCGCCAGCGCCAGCATCTGCTGCTCGCCCCCCGAAAGCTTGGTGCCGGGGCTGTTGCGCCGCTCCTGCAGGTTCGGGAACAGCTCATAGATCTCGGCGACCGACATGCCGCCCTCGGCCACCTTCGGCGGCAGCATCAGGTTTTCCTCGACCGAGAGGCTGGCAAAGATGCCGCGCTCCTCGGGGATGAACCCAAGGCCGGCGCGGGCGGTCCGGTGCAGCGGCACCCCCATCATGTCCTGGCCGGCGAATTCGATGCTGCCGCTGCGCTTGCGCAATATCCCCATGATCGTGCGCAGCGTCGTGGTCTTGCCCATGCCGTTGCGGCCGAGAATGCAGATCATCTCGCCTTCGTCGACATGCAGATCGACCCCGTGCAGCACATGGCTTTCGCCATACCAGGCCTGCAGGTTCGACACGTTCAGAAGCGGCGCGCTCATGCGTCGGTCCCCATATAGGCGGTGCGCACGCGCGGATCGGCCGAGACCCTGGCATAATCGCCGGTCGCAATGATCTCGCCGCGTTGCAGCACGGTGACGTGATGGCAGATGTCGGCCACGACGTTGAGGTTGTGTTCGACCATCAGCACGGCGCGCTCGGCGGCGACATCGCGGATGATGCCGGCGACCATCTGCACGTCCTCCTGGCCCATGCCGGCCATCGGCTCGTCCAGAAGCAGTACCTGCGGCTCAAGCGCCAGGGTGGTGGCGATCTCCAGCACGCGCTTGCGGCCATAGGACAGGTCGGCGGCGCGGTGGTCGCGGTATTGCGCCAGGCCCAGCTGCCCGATCAGCTCGTCGGCGCGCGCGTCCAGCCGGTCCAGCGCCGAAAGCGGCAGCCAGAACTGTGTCGCCAGCCCGTTCGGGCGCTGCAGCGCCACCTTGACGTTCTCGAGCACCGACAGATGCGGGAATACCGCCGAGATCTGGAACGAGCGCACCAGCCCCATGCGCGCCACCTTGTCGGGGCGCGTCCGGGTGATGTCCTGGCCCAGCAGGGTGATCTGGCCGCGCGTCGGCTGCAGGAATTTGGTCAGCAGGTTGAAGACCGTGGTCTTGCCGGCACCGTTCGGGCCGATCAGCGCGTGGATGCGGGCGTGTTCGACATCCAGATCGACATTGTTGACGGCGGTGAAGCCGGAAAAATCCTTGCCCAGGCCGCGGGCGGAAAGCACCACCCGCGGCTGGTCCTGCGTTGCGGCAGAAACACTGGTCATGGCTTACTTGACCAGCGGGCAGCCGCTTTTGGCCGGGTCCAGATAGGCCTGCTCGCCCGGGATGGTGGCAAGCACCTTGTAGTAATCCCAGGGTTCGGTCACTTCGGCAGGGGTCTTGACCTCCATCAGATAGACATCCGAGATCATCCGGCCGTTGGGCGCGACCTTGCCGTTCTCGGCGAACACGTCATGGACCGGCAGTTCGTGCAGCTTGGCGGCGACGGCCTCGGTCTCATCGGTGCCGGCGGCCTCGATCGCCTTCAGATAGGAGGTCACGGCCGAATAGGTGCCGGCATGGTTCATGTTCGGCATGGCCTTGGTGCGCTCGAAGAAGCGCTTGCCGAATTCGGCGCTTTCCGGGTTGCGGTTCCAGTAGAAGCTTTCGGTCAGGTTCAGCCCCTGCGCGGCGTCAACCCCGACGCCATTCACCTCGGCGATGGTGAACAGCAGCGCCGCCAGCTTCTGTCCGCCCTGGGTGATGCCGAATTCCGCCGCGCCCTTGATGGCATTTTGCGTGTCCATGCCGGCATTGGCCAGGCCGATGACCTTGGCGCCCGAGGACTGCGCCTGCAGCAGGAAGGAGGAGAAGTCGGTGGTCGCCAGCGGGTGGCGGACCGCGCCGACCACGGTGCCGCCCTGCGATTTCACGAATTCCGAGGTCTGCTCCTCAAGCGAATAGCCAAAGGCATAGTCGGCGGTCAGGAAGAACCAGCTGTCGCCGCCCTCCTTCACCAGCGCGCCGCCGGTGCCCACGGCCAGCGCATGCGTGTCATAGGCCCAGTGGAAACCATAGGGGGTGCATTGCTTGCCGGTCAGTTCGGTGGTCGCTGCGCCGGTGTTGATGGTGATTTTCTTCTTTTCCAGGCTCAGCGCCTGCACCGCCAGACCGACCGCCGAGGAGGTCAGTTCCATGATGCTGTCCACCTGTTCGGTGTCATACCACTGCCGCGCGATATTGGCGCCGATGTCGGCCTTGTTCTGGTGGTCGGCGGTCACGATTTCGATCGGGGCGCCCAGCACCTTGCCGCCGAAATCCTCAGCCGCCATCTTCGCCGCCTCATACGAGAACTTGCCGCCGAAATCGGCATAGACGCCGGACTGGTCGTTCAGGATACCGATCTTGACCTTGCCGTCGGACACATCGGCCAGGGCGGGCGTGGCGATCAGGCCGACCGCGGCGGTCGACAGCAGGAATTTCCGCATTCATCTTCTCCCCATTGAACGCGCCTGGCGGGCGGCTGCCCCACCGGGTCGGCTTGTTGTCGTTCCGGGCCGGCCGGCGATTCTGTTCGCCGCCCCTCGACCCGTTGCGGCAGGATGCGGGCAATCGTCTTTTGACACAAGTGTTCAGAAAGGTTTAATTTCATACAGCTTGTGTCCGAATCCGAACAGATGGCCAATCTCAGCTGGGACGATCTGCAGTTTTTCCTCGCGCTCATGCGTGAGCGACAACTGTCGCGCGCCGCGCGCCGGCTGGGCACCTCGCATGTCACCGTGTCGCGCCGCATCGACCGGCTCGAGGAATCGCTGCACACCCGCCTGTTCGAACGCAACCCCCGCGGCTATGAGCCGACCCCCGCCGGCCTGCGCCTGGTCGAGGCCGCCGAGCGCATGGAGGAGGCGGCGGCGCAGATCCCGCTGCAGCAGGGCGGCAGCACCGGCCAGGCCCGGCCGCTGCGCCTGGCGCTGCCCGAGGGCTTTGCCAGCCTGTTCTCGCGCGAGTTCCTTCCCGGCTTCACCCGGCGCTTTCCGCTGATCCTGCTCGAACTGATCACCCTGCCGCAGGTGCTGTCGCTGTCGCGGCGCGAGGCCGAGATCTCGGTCACGCTGGATCCGGTGACGAACGGTCCCTACCGATCCGAACGGCTGGCCGATTACACGCTGCATCTTTACGCGACGCGTGCCTATCTGGATCAGGCACCGCCCCTTGCCCGTCGCGACGACCTGCACCAGCACCGCTTCATCGGCTATATCGAGGAGATGATCTTTGCCCCCGGCCTGGATTACCTGGGCGAGATCCACCCGGCGATCCGGGCGTCGGTGAAAAGTTCAAGCATCTTCAACCAGTTGACCGCGGCGCGCGCCGGGCTGGGCATCGTGGTGCTGCCGCATTTCATCGCAGTCAAATACCCCGAGCTGCGCATCGTCCTGCCCCGGCAGGTGCGACTGGTGCGCAGCTACTGGCTGACCTGCCACCGCGACAACCGCATGATGCGGCGCGAACGCGCGGTAATCGGCTTTCTGGGCGAATCCTTGCGCGAAGGCGGGCCGCAGCTGATCCGTCCCCCCGAGCGCGCGGCGCCCGGGGATCCGCGCCCGCCGCGCTAGGGGGCGCACCCTTTTCCTTGCCGGCGCGGCATGCGAATATGGCCGCGACTGGAAAGAAGGACGACAGGCCGATGAACACGCCCCTCCCCGAGGCCGTGAAGAAATCCATTTTGCTCAGCGGTCTTGCGCCGGACATGCGCGAGCGGCTGCTGAAGGACGCGGTGCGGCGTAGCTACAGCGAGGGCGAGATGATCTTCATGCAGGGCGATCCGGCGCGCGCGGTGTTCATCGTGCTGAACGGTTTCGTGAAACTGTCGCGCATCACCAGCAATGGCAGCGAGGCGGTGGTGTCGATCCTGGGTCGCAACCGCAGCTTTGCCGAGGCAATGGCGCTGCGCGGCACGCCCTATCCGGTCTCGGCCGAGGCGATCTCGGATTGCACGCTGCTGCAGATCGACGGTGCGCGGCTGCGCCAGTTCCTGCTCGAGAACCAGGATTTCGCCATCGGCCTGCTGGCCTCGACCTTCGTGCATCTGCACGGGCTGGTCGAGCAGATCGAAAAGCTCAAGGCCCATACCGGCGTGCAGCGCGTGGCGCAGTTCCTCGCCGACCTGACCGACGCCGAGGAAGGCGAGGCCGAGGTCAAGCTGCCCTACAACAAGCGCCTGATCGCCGGCCACCTGGGCATGCAGCCCGAAAGCCTGTCGCGCGCCTTCGCCCGGCTGCGCAAGCACGGGGTCGAGATCGAGGCCGACCGCGCGGTGATCGCCGACATCGCCGAACTGCGGGCGCTGGTGCTGGACTGACCGCCGGACGGATCGGGCGATCATCGCCCGACCAGTTGCCGATAGATCAGCGGCAGCGCTTCCATCAGCCGGTCCGGATGCGGGATCAGGGAAAACCCGCCCTGGCCAAAGATGCGCGGAAACCAGCTTTTTGCCTCGCGCTCGACGGCGATGCCGTGGACGGCATGGCCGGCCATGCGCGCCTCGCGCACGGCGCGGGCGCTGTCCTCGATGCCGTGGCGGCCCTCGTAATGGTCCAGATCGTTGGGCTTGCCATCGGTGATCACCAGCAAGAGCCGGCGGCTGCTGGCCTGGCCCGACAGCCCGGCCGAGGCATGGCGGATGCCCGCGCCCAGCCGGGTGTAAAAGCGCGGGCGCAGGCTGGCGATGCGCCGCTCGATGCCGGGGCTCATCGGCTCGTCAAAGCCCTTGCAGGTGCTGAGAAACACCCGGTCGCGCTTGAGCGAGGAAAAGCCGTTGATGGCAAAGCGGTCGCCGCAGGCCTCCAGCCCCCAGGCCAGCGCCGCCAGCGCCTCGCGCTCGATCTCGATCACCGCCCGGCCGGTGACCGCGCTTTCGGTCGAACGCGACACGTCGAGCAGGATCGACACCGCAAGGCTGCGCGCCAGCGGCCGTGACTGGCGCCAGATGCGGTCGCTGCCCTGGCCGGTCGCGCGCAGGTCCGCGGCCGAGCGCACCACGGCCTCGGCGTCCAGTTCCTCGCCGTCGCGATGGCCCGAGGTGGTGATGCGGCCCGGGCGCAGCGCCTCGAACTGGCGGCGCACGGCACGGATGCGGCGCGGCGCCTGCGGGTCGGAACTCAGCGGCTCGTCGGTCTCGGCGGCGCGGTTCTCCAGCACCCGCACATGGTCGGGCAGATAGCGGCCGCGGCGCGCGTCCCATTCCGGATAGGTGTGGATGCCCGCCACCGCCTCGAGGTCGGCGTCCTCGGGAGCAAGGTCCAGATGCAGGCGCAGCCGTGTCGCCGGCGCCTTGGAGATCTGGCCTATGCCCAGTTCCTCCATGTCCTCGGCGGCCTTCTTGGCGTCGTCCTCGTCGTCGTCATCGACATGACGGTTCAGGTTCATCAGATCGGCCCAGCTCAGCAGGGCCTCGAACTTGTGCAGGATCAGGCTGTCGCGGCGCTCGGGCTGGTCGCTCTTGCGGCGCCGGGCGCGGAACATGCGCGGATTGGCGTGATCGGCGGCGATGCCGTCGGGCTGCTCGCCCGAGGCTGCGGCCGCGGCCGTCTCGGGCAGGGTGAAATCGGGCCAGAGCGCCACCGGCCGCAGCGGCAGATAGCCGCGCGGCGCCGTGGCCTCGGGGGCGTCCAGCATCGCCAGCCATTCCTGCGACTGCGGCGGCAGCGGCCCGGGATCGCCCAGAAGATGGCAGACCAGCGCCTCCATCGCCGCCTCGGCGGGCGGCAGCGGGTCGCGCGGGCGCAGGGACAGCGCCATGGCGCAAAGGTCGTGGTAAAGCCCGGCCAGCCCCGGCGCATCCTCGAGCGTCGCCGCGACCGCGCGTCGCGCCGCGCCCAGTTGCGCCAGATCGCGCGCCAGCGGGTCGGCGGGCGGGTGGCTCAGTGTGCCATGCGCGGCGCAGGCGGCCAGCCACAGGTAAAGCGTGCCATTCGCCTCGCGCGTGGGCAGCACCGCCAGACGTTCCGGCAGGCGCAGGATCTCGCCGTCAAAACGGGTGACGGGCAGGCTTTCGGCCACGGTGCCGATGCGGCGCCACCAGCCGATGCGATGGCGCGAGCTTTGCGTGGCGGCGGGGCGGATCTCGATCGAGGGGGCGCCGCCGAGGCCGCGAAACAGCACCGCCAGCCGGCCCGAGACCTCGGCCAGCTGCACCGCCTGTTCGTCGAATTCCTGCGGCGCGCCAAAGCTGCTGGCCCAGTTGTGCCAGAGCTTGCCGACGGTCTCTTCGGGCTCCCAGGGTTCGATGTCCAGTCCCATGCCGCGCCCCTCAGCCGAAGATGGCCGCGGTCAGGTCGCGCAGGCCGCGCTTGACCTCGGCATCGTCGGTCAGCGGCTCGATCATCGCCGCCTCGATGGCGCGGTCGATTTTCATGCCGCGCGCGATCAGGCTGGCGGCATAGACCACCAGACGCGTCGAGACACCCTCCTCGAGGTCCTGGCCCTTGAGGCCGCGGATCTTGCCGGCCAGACGCACCAGCCGCGAGGCGCGGTCGGCGTCGAGGCCGCTTTCGCGGGTGACGATCTCGGTCTCGCGCGAGGCTTCGGGAAAATCGAACTCCAGCGCCACGAAGCGTTGCCGGGTCGAGGGCTTCAGCGTCTTGAGGATGTTCTGGTAGCCTGGGTTGTAGCTGGCCACCAGCATGAAGCCGGGGGCGGCCTCGATCTCCTCGCCGGTGCGGTCGATGGGCAGGATGCGGCGGTCGTCGGTCAGCGGGTGCAGCACCACGGTCACATCCTTGCGCGCCTCGACCACCTCGTCGAGATAGCAGATCGCGCCCTCGCGCACGGCGCGGGTCAGCGGGCCGTCGGTCCAGACCGTCTCGCCGCCTTTCAGCAGATAGCGCCCGATCAGGTCGGCGGCCGACAGGTCGTCATGGCAGGCCACGGTGTAAAGCGGCCGGCCCAGCCGCGCCGCCATATGGGCGACGAAGCGGGTCTTGCCGCAGCCGGTCGGGCCTTTCAGCAGCACCGGCAGGTCGTTGGCGGCCGCGGCCTCGAAGACCGAGACCTCGTCCGATTGCGGCAGGTAGAAGGGGGCGTTGGCCGCCCCCCCCGTCGTGGTTTTCGCATGCGCGTTCATGGCTTACTCCGCAGCCTCCAGATGGCCGTCCTTGTGCGACTGCACCGGGCCGGCGCTGACGACCTCGCGGCCGGGGAACAGCACGGCATAGATGAACAGCAGCGCACCCAGCACCACCGCCACGCCCGAGCCGAAGCGCATCCAGTAAAACAGCCCCAGCCCGTCCTGCACATCCATGAAGAACCCGCCCTCGACGCGCTGCAGATGCGTCTGCACCGTGCCGGCGAAGGTCAGCGTCACCGTCATGAACACCATGCCCGAGGACATCAGCCAGAAGGCGGCCATGTTCAGCACCTGGTTGTAGGGATCGCGGTTCTTCAGGATCGGCATGGTGAAGGTCACCAGCGCCAGCACTACGCAGACATAGGCACCATAGAAAGCCAGATGGCCGTGTGCTGCGGTGATCTGCGTGCCGTGGGTATAGTAGTTCACCCCGTGCAGCGTGTGCAGGAAGCCCCAGACGCCGGCGCCAAAGAAGGCCAGCACCGTGCAGCCCAGGCTCCAGACCAGCGCGGCCTTGTTCGGGTGGTCGCGACGGCCCTTCCAGACCATGACGAAGGCGAAGGACATCATGGCGAAGAAGGGCACGATCTCGAGGCTCGAGAAGATCGAGCCGATCCACTGCCAGTAGGCCGGCAGGCCGATCCAGAAGTAGTGGTGCCCGGTGCCGAGAATCCCCGAGAACAGCGCCGTGGCGACGATGACGTAAAGCCATTTCTCGACCACCTCGCGGTCGACGCCGGTCAGCTTCAGCATCAGGAAGGCCAGGATCGAGGCCATGATCAGTTCCCAGACGCCCTCGACCCACAGATGGACGACCCACCACCAGTACTGCTTGTCCAGCACCAGGTTGTTGGGGTTGAAGAAGGCGAACAGCCACAGCACCACCAGGCCCCAGAGACCCAGCAGCAGCACGTTGGTGACCGCCGTGCGCCGGCCCTTCAGTGCCGTCACGCTGACGTTGTACATGAAGATCACCGCGGCGACGGTGATGCCCAGCTTGACCCAGGTCGGCTGTTCAAGGAACTCGCGCCCCTGCATGCCGAACAGCCAGCTGCCGTTGAACAGGTTGAACAGGTAGGTGACCACCGCCCCCAGCGTGCCCAGGACCAGCACGAACAACTGCAGATAGGCCAGCGCCGGCGAATGGATGTCGCGCTCGGCCTCTTCGGGCAGGATGTAATAGGTGGCGCCGAAGAACCCGAGCAGCAGCCACACGATCAGCGCGTTGGTGTGCAGCATGCGCACCACGTTGAAGGGCAGCAGTTCCGACAGGAAATTCGGGTTCACATAGATATAGCCCATTACCAGGCCAAAGGTGACCTGCAGGGCAAACAGCGCCATGGCCACCAGGAAATAGGCATAGGCGATGCGTTGCGTTTGGTATCTCATTGCTATGTCCCCCTCAGCCGGCGTCGTTTGGCGGCCAGTTCTGGGTATTGATCGTGCCGGTGAACAGCAGGAAGTCGGCAAGCGCCTTGTATTCCTCGTCCGTCAGCTCGAAGGACGGCATCTGCCGGCGGCCCTCGATGCCGGTGGGCATGGATTGCATCCAGCTTTTCAGCGTCTCGGTCGCGGATTCGGGGTCGTCCTGCACGCCCCAACGGCGCATGACATTGCCAAGCTCGGGGGCGAAATAGGCGCCCTCGCCCAGCAGCGTGTGGCAGTTGATGCAGGCATTGCGTTCCCAGATGTGCTTGCCCTCGACCACCGAGGCCGTGAGCTTGCTTTCATCCACCGCCTTGGTGCGGGCGTAGATGTGGCTGTGTACAGTCAATGCACCAAAGACCAAGATGAAGAATATGGACCCGCCGTAAAAGACGTTCCGGGCCATGCTCTTGGTCATGATTTCGCTCATGACGCGGGTCCCTATCTGTTATTATCGGATATGCTCTACTGGCCCCGGGGGCCAGGTCTTTCATTGATGTAAGTCAAGCGTCCTGATTATTCTCACGAAACGGCGAGCAACTCAATGCCCGCGCCGGGAAACTGCGCCGCGGCGGCCTCGGCCGCATCGCGCCCGAGCAGGCACAGCGCCGTGGACAGACCGTCGGCGACCGCCGCCTCGGGGGCGCTGACCGAGACCGTGCGCCAGAGCGGCATGCGCCCGTCGGGGGCGATGATATGGGGCAGATCGCGCGGCCCGATGCGCGTCCCCGAGGGTGACGATGTGGCCAGCGCCCGGTCGCTGAGGGTGATGCGGCGCAGCACCCCGCCCCCGGCATCGGCAATGCCCGCCTCCCAGGGGCCAAGGGCGCGCAGCTCGCCACAGTCGATCAGCACCTCGGTCAGGTCGTGGCGAGCGGCGGCGCGCGCGAGCCGGTCGGCGGCCCAGCCCTGCGCCAGCCCGTTGAAGGTCAGGCCCATGCCGGGCCGCCCGAGGCGGATCTCTTGCGCCGACCACTCCACCTCCTGCCAGCCGGTCAGGCGCCGCGCCGCGGCCTCGTCCCGGCCGGTGGCCCGCGCCAGCCACAGCGGCTGCACGCTGGGGTCGAACATGCCGCCGGTGGCGCGGTGCAGCCGCTCGGTCAGCGCCAGCAGCTCCAGCATGCCCTCGGCGGGAAACCGCAGCCGACCGTCGCGGTTCAGCCGCACCAGATCCGAATCGCGATGCAGCGAGAACAGGCTTTCGACATGGGCCAGTTCGCGCGTGGCCGCGTCGAAAAAGCCCCGCGCCTGCGCCGGGCTGGCCCCGGCAAGGCGCAGCGAGACATCCGCGCCCATGGCCTGGCCGCGCCAGGTCTCAAGCGCCGCCGCCCGATGCGGCAGCGCCGCGCAGGCGGCCAGCATCAGGAAGCGGCGCCGGTTCATGCCGCCACCTTGCCGCGCGGGCGCGCTGCAAAGAACACCGGCCACAGCGCCACCGTGTAAAGCGCCAGCGCCAGGCACCACAGCAGGGCGGCCCCGACCACGCCCAGCCCGTAAAGACCGGCCCATTCCGAGCCCGCCCAACGCAGGATCGCCGCCAGCGGCATCAGCGCATAGGCCAGCGCCACCGGGCGCGGCGCCACCAGGGCGCGGCCGCTGTGGCCCAGGGCGGCGCGGCTCATCACCGCGACGGTCATGCCGCCGATGCCGCCGATGCCCAGCAGGTGCAGGGCGCCGATTTCGGAACCAAGGCCCAGCTGCGCCAGACCCCAGGCGATGAACCCCAGCGCCAGCATGCCATAGCCCAGATGCAGCGCCCAGACGATGGGCTGGCCCGGCAGCGCCAGCGCCCGCCAGCCCGAAAGCCGCGCCAGCGCCGCAAGGCCCGCCAGCAGTGCCAGCGTGCCCGTCACCGCGTCCGGCAGGCCGATCAGCATGGTCAGCGCGGTCAGGATGGCCAGCGCCGTGCCGGCCAGATCCAGCTTCTGGTGGCTGACCGGCAGGCGGGCCTCCTGCCCCTCGCGCAGCATGGCGTTGCGGGTAAAGGCGGGCGTCACCCGCCCGCCCATGGCCGCGATCATGGCGCAGACGGTCAACAGCCCGGCGCGCAGCCCCTGCATCTCGGTCCCCGCCAGCCCCATCCATTCCAGATGCACCATGAGGTTCGACAGCCACAGCATCGAGATCAGCAGCAGGAACATCATGTTCTGCGGCTTGGGCCGCACCATCAGCTGCGTCAGGATCTTGGCGGCCAGCACCGGCAGGAAGGCAAGGTCCACGACCGCGACAAGCGCCGCCGGCAGGGCGCCGGACAGGCCGACCGCCAGCCGCCCCGCCAGCCACAGGCCCGAGACCAGCAGGATGAAGCGCTCGGGCGCCTCCTTGGCGCCGGTCCAGTTCGGCACCGCGGTCAGGAAGAACCCGCCGATCGCCGCCACCGCATAGCCAAAGATCATCTCATGCGCGTGCCAGAGCTGCGGTGCCACGCCCAGCCCGCCATCCGAACCCGTCCACCACCACATCAGCCAGAGCGCCACCGAAAGCACCCCCCAAAGGCCGGCGGCCAGGAAGAACACCCGCCAGCCGGCGGAAAACAGATGGTCAGGTTTCATGTCGTCTTCGTCTCCTTTGGCGCGGGTTCGGCCCGCGCACGGCGTTTCAGCACCGGGCAGGTCTGCGGGTCGTTCATCACGACCTGGCAGCGCAAGCATAGCACGCATTCATTGGGATTGATCCGGCCCAGCGGGTCGATGGCACCGACGGTGCATTTCGTCTCGCACAGCCGGCATTCGCGGCCGCATTGCGGGCGGCGGCGCAGCCAGTCGAAGATCTTCAGCTTGGCCGGAATCGCCAGCCCGGCGCCCAGCGGGCACAGGTAGCGGCAATAGAAGCGCTCGATGAACAGCCCCCCCGCCAGCACCGCCAGCGCGAACAGCACGAAAGGCCATGCGCGCATGAACCGCATCGAGATCGCGGTCTTGAACGGCTCGACCTCGGCCAGCAGCAACGCCTGCTCCATGCTGTAGAAACTGAGGGCCACGATGGCCACGAACAGCGTGTACTTAATCACCCAGAGCCTTTCGTGCAGGCCCTGCGGCACGGCAATCTGTCGCACCCCCAGCTTTTGCGCAACCGCGTTCATCAGTTCCTGCAGCGCGCCAAAGGGGCACAGCCAGCCACAGAACACCCCGCGGCCCCAGAACAAGAGCCCCAGCGCCACCGCCGACCAGATCAGGAAGATGATCGGTTCGATCAGGAAGGTTTCCCAGTGAAAGCCTGAAAACAGCGCGTTCAGGAAGGCCACGACCTGCACCACCGAAAGCTGCCCGTTCAGCCACCAGCCGAGGATGAACAGCGTCGCCGCCAGATAGGACAGCCGCACCCGCCGCCACAGCTTGGGCCGGCGCACCAGCGCCTCCTGCCCGAACAGGATCAGCGCCAGCACGAACAGCATGACGCCCACGACCAGGATGCCGGGGATCTTTTTCCACCAGAATTCCTGCCACAGCGGCGTCTCGGCGGGTTCAGCGACCATGAAGGCGGTCGGCAGGCGGATGGTGGCGCGGATCGGCAAGCTGGCCTCGGTGCCGTTGGCCAGCGGCCGCCTTGCGGTCACCACCAGGTCGAAGGGCTGGTGCGGGTCGATGCCGGTCGCACCGACATTGATCCGGAAGAGGCTGATTTCCTTGAATTCCGGCGCATCCGGCAGGGCAAGCGATTCGACCAGGGTGAAATCCGTGTCGCGCGGCTCGATCCGGGTGGCACCCTGTTCGAAGGCAATGCGCTCGAACCGGCCCGAGCGGCGCCATTCGGTGCCGCGCGGGCTGTAAAGGCCGCGCGACATCACCGCCACCAGCGCCTCGTCGGGGCCGAGCCCGCCCATGGCGGCGGCGAATGCCTGCTCGCCCAGCAGGTTGCGCCCGACCGTGGGCGTGTCGATGATGCCGGCGTAAAGTTCCAGGAAGGGCGCGTCCGAAGGCTCCAGCGGCACCTTGGCGCCGGCAAAGGCCTGGGCAGCATCGGCCATGGTCACCAGGCGGTGGCCGAAGGCCTGTTCGTTCAGCAGGTCGGCCCAGGTCGCGGGGTGAAAGCCCACGCGGTCGATGCCGCCGCCGCCCAGGCCCTGCGCCTGCGCCAGCACCCGGCCGACGCGCAGGATGCCGTCGCGGATCACCCCGGTCGAGACCGTGGCGCGCGAGATCACCGGCGGCAGCTTGCGGTCCGCCGCCGCCGCCTGCGACAGATCGACACCGCGAAAGGCGTCGACATAGGCGACGATCTGCGCGTCCGAGATGCCAAGACTCAGCACCGGCTCGGTCTGGCGCAGCAGTTTCGCGCCAGCGATCACGCCTTGCGGATTCACCGCCACCAGCACGTCCAGCGGCTTGCCGGAATAGCCGGTGGTGCCGCCGATCTCCCAGCTTGAACCGATCAGGCCCAGCACTTTGCCGTCCTGCGTCACCTGCCAGCCCGGCACCGGCGTTTCCTGGCGGTCGAGGACCACCGCGCCCTCGGCGCCGAACAGTTCCTGCGCCAGGCGCGGATCGGGCACCGAGAGCGGCTCGGCCGCCGCAGCGGGCAGCGCCAGGACAAGCAGCGCCAGCAGCGACGCCAGAATTCGGATGCGTGCGAACAGGGAATCGCCGGTCATGGTCCTGAACCCCGGTGGTTGTGAATTCGCTCATCGCGCGAATGTCGCAGGTGAACATTGACCTGCATCAAAGACCCGGGGGCGAATCTTGCCGATCAATGCCTGGGAACGCGCTCCAGCACATAGGAAAGCCAGAATGAGACATCGGACCCCATTCGCCAGACCCGGCCTGCTGGCCTCGGCAGCACTGGCCCTCGTCCTTGGGCCGCTTGCCGCTGTCGCCCAGGATCAGGCGCCCTCTGCCGATATCAAGACCAAGCTCGAGGATCACAAGACCCGGACCGACAACCGCTACGAGCCCTCGCTCGACAACCTGTCGCAGCAGCCGGTCACCGCCCCCGGCGCCCCCGAGGGCGTCGAGGCCCTCTCCGAGGCCGATTTCACCGAGGCGAGCAAGATCTATTTCGAACGCTGCGCCGGCTGCCACGGCGTGTTGCGCAAGGGCGCGACCGGCAAGGCGCTGACCCCCGACCTGACGCGCGAGCTGGGCTTTGACTATCTGCAAAGCTTCATCACCTACGGTTCGCCCGCCGGCATGCCCAACTGGGGCACCTCGGGCCAGCTGTCGCCCGAGGAAGTGGACCTGATGGCGAAATACCTGATGCTCGACCCGGCCGCGCCGCCGGAATTCGGCATGAAGGAAATGCGCGAATCGTGGAAGCTGCACGTCAAACCCGAGGACCGTCCGACCAAGCAGGAAAACGACTGGGACCTGGACAACCTGTTCAGCGTCACCCTGCGCGACACCGGCGAGGTTGCGCTGATCGACGGCAAGACCTATGAGATCAAGTCGATCCTCGAGACCGGCTATGCCGTGCACATCAGCCGCATGTCCGCCTCGGGCCGCTATCTGTTCGTGATCGGCCGCGATGCCAAGGTCGACATGATCGACCTGTGGATGAAGGAGCCGGCCGTCGTCGCCACGATCAAGGTGGGCGCCGAGGCGCGCTCGATCGAGACCTCGAAGATGGAAGGCTATGAGGACAAATACGCCATTGCCGGCGCCTATTGGCCGCCGCAATTCGTCATCATGGACGGCGCGACGCTCGAGCCGCTCAAGATCAAGTCCACCCGCGGCGTCACTACCGACGAGCAGGAATACCACCCGGAACCGCGCGTGGCCGCGATCCTCGCCAGCCACTACAGGCCCGAGTTCATCGTCAACGTCAAGGAAACCGGCAAGATCCTGCTCGTGGACTATACCGACCTCGACAACCTCAAGACCACCGAGATCGGCGCCGAGCGCTTCCTGCACGACGGCGGGCTTGACGCCTCGCACCGGTATTTCATCACCGCGGCGAACGCGCGCAACAAGCTGGTCGTCATCGACACCAAGGAAGGCAAGCTGGCCGCGATCACCGACACCGGCGGCCAGACCCCGCACCCGGGGCGCGGCGCGAACTTTGTCCACCCGACCTTCGGGCCGGTCTGGGCGACCTCGCACATGGGCGACGACTCGATCGCGCTGATCGGCACCGACCCCGAGAAGTTCCCCGACAATGCCTGGAAGATCGTCGACAGCTTCCCGGCGCTTGGTGGCGGCTCGCTGTTCGTCAAGACGCACCCGACCTCGAAGCACCTCTATGTCGATGCCACCCTGAACCCGGAGGCCGAGATCTCGGGCTCGGTCGCGGTCTTCGATGTCACTCAGATGAAAGGCGACAGCACCGACCCCGAGTTCAAGACCCTGCCCATCGCCGAATGGGCCGGCATCTCGGAAGGCCAGCCCCGCGTCGTGCAGGGCGAGTTCAACAAGGACGGCACCGAGGTCTGGTTCAGCGTCTGGAACGGCAAGGACGAGGAATCGGCCATCGTCGTGGTGGACGACAAGACCCTGGAACTGAAGCACGTCATCAAGGACAAGCGTCTGGTCACCCCGACCGGCAAGTTCAACGTCTTCAACACCAAGGGCGACGTCTACTGATCGCCGGCAACCAGGGGCGGGGGCGGTCAGCGCCCCCGCCCAGGCAGCTTGAGGAAACGGGGTTCGCGATGAAGGGCAAGGTTTATCTGATCGGTGCGGGACCGGGCGATCCGGACCTGCTGACCGTCCGCGCGCTGCGGCTGCTGCAATCGGCCGATGTCGTGGTCCATGACCGGCTGGTGTCGGACGAGATCATGGCGCTGGTGCCGGCCCGCATCCGCCGAATCGCGGTCGGCAAGGCGTCGGGGTTTCATCCGGTGCCGCAGGAGCGCATCAACGAGATTTTGGTGGAACTGGGCGGCGCCGGCCTGGTGGTGGCGCGGCTGAAGGGGGGCGATCCCACGATCTTTGGCCGCGGCGGCGAAGAGCATGAGGCGCTGGCCGCCGCCGGCATCGCTTGCGAATATGTGCCCGGCATCACCGCGGCGCAGGGGGCCTCGGCCGCGGCGGGATTTCCGCTGACGCATCGCGGGCTGGCGACCGGGCTGCGCCATGTCACCGGCCACCGCGCGCGCGACCAGGCGCTGGACCTGGACTGGGCCTCGCTCGCCGATCCGCAGACGACGCTCGCCGTCTACATGGGCGCCGCCAACATGGCCGAGATCGCGCGCGAGCTGATCGCCCATGGCATGCCGGCCGACCTGCCGGTGCTGGCGATCTCGCAGGCCAGCACCCCGCGCGAGCGGCGGCTGCGCGCGCCGCTCGCGGCCATCGCCGCGGAACTGGCGCTGACGCCGTTGCCGGCGCCCCTGCTGTTCGTCATCGGCCATGTCGCGGCCATGGCCGAGGTGCAGCCGGTGCCGGCCGGACAGGTGCTGCAGCCGGATGTGCGGCTGGCGGCGCATGGCTAGGCTTTTCGCCCTGCTGATGCTGCTGGCCGGCGCCGGCCCGATCACCGAGGACCGCGCCGCGGAACTGCGCCATCTGGTGCGGCAGGACTGCGGCTCGTGCCACGGGCTGCGCATGACCGGCGGGCTGGGCCGGGCGATCACCCCCGAGGCCCTGGCCGGGCGCGACCCGGCCGATCTGGCCGCCATCGTGCTGGACGGCATGCCCGGCACCGCCATGCCCGGCTGGCGGCCGCTGCTGAGCGAGGACGAGGCGCGCTGGATCGCCGACTATCTTCTGAAGGATGTGAACTGATGCTTAGGACCCTGCTGGCCGCCCTGATCCTTGCCACCCCGGCACTGGCCGACGATCTGCGCGGCACCGGCGATCTTGGCCTGATCGTCGAGCGCGAGGCCGGCTCGCTGCTGGTGGTGGACCGCAGCGAACGCGCCGCCCTGGGCCGCATCGAGGGCCTGGGCGATCTGTCGCACGCAAGCCTCGTCTATTCCCCGGACGAACGCTTTGCCTATGTCTTTGGCCGCGACGGCGGGCTGACCAAGGTGGACATCCTGACGCGGCAGATCGTCAAGCGCGTGGTGCAGGGCGGCAATTCCATCGGCGGCGCGATCTCGGACGACGGCCGGCTGATCGCGGTGGCGAATTACGAACCCGGCGGGGTCAAGGTCTTTGACGCCGAGACGCTGGATCTGGTCGCGGACGTGCCCATGGGCTCCAAGACGGTGGGCATCGCCGATGTGCCGGGCTCGCGCTTTGTCGTCGCCACCTGGGATACCGGCGAGGTCTGGCTGCTGGATCACTCCAAGGACCCGGCAAATCCCGCGATCACCACGCTCAAGGACGTTGGCGCCAATCCCTATGACGCGCTGCTGACCGCGGACGGGCGCAAATACATCGTCGGCCTCTTTGGCGAAAAGGGGCTGGCGCAGGTCGATCTGTGGCAGGACCCGCCGCAGGTGACGCGCTTCCTGCCCGATTACGGCAAGGACCAGCCCGATCTGCCGGTCTACAAGATGCCGCATCTGCAGGGCTGGACCCTGGCCGACGGCATCTATGCCCTGCCCGCCGTGGGCCTGCACCAGCTTTTGTGGGTCGATGCCGGCACCCTGGCCGAGACCGGGCGCACCGAACTGGCCGGCCAGCCGGTCTTTGCCCTGGCCCGCCCCGACAAGCGCGAGGTATGGGTGAATTTCGCCCCGCCGAACAATGACAAGCTGCAGGTCGTCGATACGCTGACCCGGCAGGTGATCGACACGCTGACCCCGGGCAAGGGCGTGCTGCACATGGAATTCGCCCCGCGCGGCCAGGAAGTCTGGCTTTCCGTCCGCGACGAGAACCGCGTCGAGATCCGCGACACAAGCACCCGCGAGGTGCTGGGCCAGATCGAGGCCCGCGCACCTTCCGGCATCTTCTTTACCGACCGCGCGCACAGGACGGGCTTGTGATGGACGATCTGGACCTGCGCCTGCTTGACGATTTCCAGCGCGACCTGCCGCTGGTGCCGCACCCCTTCGCCGCCATGGCCCTGCAACTGGGCACCACCGAACCCGAGGTGATCGCACGGCTGGCCCGCCTGCTGGGGGCGGGGCGCATCTCGCGCGTGGGGGCCACCTGCCGGCCGAACACCGCCGGCGCCTCGACGCTGGCGGCCTTGCGGGTGCCCGAGGCCCGCGTCGATCAGGTCGCCGCCCTGGTCGGGGCCGAGCCGGGCGTGAATCATTCCTACCTGCGCGAGGGCGACGACTGGAACCTGTGGTTCGTTGCCACCGCCCCCGACCAGCCGCGCCTTGACGAAAGCCTGGCCCGGATCGAGGCCGCGACGGGGCTTGCCGTGCTGTCGCTGCCGCTGGTTCGCGCCTTCAACATCGACCTTGGCTTTCCGCTGTCGGGGCCGCGCCGCAGCATGGCGCTGGACCGGCCCGCCGACATGACAGCGCTGCGCGAAGGCGACCGCGAACTGATGCAGGCGCTGTCCTCGGGCCTGCCGCTGGTGGCGCGCCCCTTTGCCGCGCTGGGTGCGGAAGACGCGGTGATCGCCCGCATCCGCGCGCTGGCCGACGCCCGCATCCTGACCCGCGTCGGCGTCATCGTGCGCCATCGCGCGCTTGGCTGGCGCGAAAACGCCATGGTGGTCTGGCGCCTGCCCGATGAAGCCATCACCGCCGCCGGCCGGGCGCTGGCCGCCGTGCCCGGCGTCACGCTGTGCTATCAGCGCCGCACCCTGCCCGGCACCTGGGACTGGCCGCTGTTTTGCATGATCCACGCCCGCACCCGCCCCGAGGCGCTGGCGGTGCTCAGCCGCGCCCGCGCCCTGCCGGAACTGGCCGGGGCCGAGCACCGCATCCTGTTTTCCACCCGCTGTTTCCGCCAGCGGGGCGCCATCATCACCGAGGCCGCCGCATGAGCCGCAAGACCCTGCCCACAGGGGCGCTGGACGCAACCGACCGCGCCATCCTGAATGCCCTGCAAGAGGGATTTCCCCTGACGCCGCACCCATATGACGATGCCGGCGCCGCCCTGGGACTGTCGGGCGAGGCGCTGATCGCGCGCCTCTCGCGCCTGCGCGACATCGGTGCCATCACCCGCTTCGGCCCGTTCTTCGACGCCGCCGCCATGGGCGGCGCCTTTTGCCTGTGCGCGCTTTCCGCCCCCGAGGCCGAATTCGAGCGTATCGCGGATCTGGTCAACGCCCATCCCGAGGTCGCGCACAACTATGCCCGCGACCATGCGCTGAACATGTGGTTCGTGCTGGCCACGCCGACGCCCGAAGGCATCGGCGCCACGGCCGGCGCCATCGAGGCCGAGACCGGGCTGACCGTCTGGCAATTCCCCAAGCAGCATGAATTCTTCATCGGCTTCCGGGTGGCGGCATGAGCACGCCCGACCCGACCGACCGGCGCCTGATCGCCGCCACCCAGGCCGGCCTGCCGCTGGTCGCCGCCCCCTATGCGCAGATCGCGCGCGATCTGGAGCTGTCCGAATCCGAGGTCATCGCCCGCCTGTCGGCGATGCAGGATCGCGGCGTCATCCGCCGCATCGCCATCGCCCCCAACCATTATGCGCTGGGAATGACCGCCAATGGCATGAGCGTCTGGGACGTGGATGACGCGCAGGCGCTGGACCTGGGCGCGAGGATCGGGGCGCTGGATTTCGTCAGCCATTGCTATCTGCGCCCGCGCGCCCCGGTCTGGCGCTACAACCTGTTTGCCATGCTGCACGGCCATACCCGCGCCGAAGTCGAGGAAAAACGCACGCAGGTCCGTAACCTGCTGGGCGCCGCGCTTCGCGCCGATGACATCCTCTATTCCACCCGGATCCTGAAAAAGACCGGCCTGCGCCTGCGCGAAGGCTGAAAGAGAGGCCCCCATGTTCCGCCTGACCCAATACATGCACCAGCTTCTGGACCCGACCCCGGTGCGCCGCCGCGCCTCTGCCGGCGGCGTCAAGCCGGTGGTGATCTGGAACCTGACGCGCAGTTGCAACCTGAAATGCCGCCATTGCTATACCGTCTCGGCCGACCGGCCGTTCCCGGGCGAGCTGACGCATGACCAGGCCATGGATGTGCTGCGCGACCTGTCGGATTTCCGCATTCCGGCGCTGATCCTTTCCGGAGGCGAGCCGATGTCGCGCTTCGACTTCTGGGAACTGGCCGAGGAGGCGCGGCGGCAGGATTTCCGCCACCTGTCGCTTTCGACCAACGGCACCAGGATCAATGCCGGCAATATCGACCGGCTGGCGGATCTGGGCTTTGACTATGTCGGCATCTCGCTTGACGGCATCGGCGCGGTCAACGACTGGTTCCGCGGCGTCGAGGGGGCATTCGAGCAGGCGCTGGCCGGTGTGCGGGCCTGCAAGGCGCGCGGCGTCAAGGTGGGCTTGCGCTTTACCCTGACCGAGGGCAATGGCCACAATCTGCCCGCCATGCTGGACCTGTGCCGCGACGAGGGCGTGGACAAGTTCTATCTGTCGCATCTGGTCTATGCCGGGCGCGGCGACAAGCACCGGGGCGAGGATGCCGAACACGACCACACCCGCCGCGCCATGGACCTGTTGATCGAGCGCGCCTGGGCGGCGGTGGAAAGGGGCGAGGGCCTCGAGGTCGTCACCGGCAACAACGACGCCGACGCCGTCTATTTCCTGAACTGGGCCACCGCGCGCTTTGCCCCCGATGCGGTGGCGCATCTGCGCGCGCATCTGGAAAGCTGGGGCGGCAATTCCTCGGGGCTGGGGGTGGGCAATATCGACCCGCAGGGCCGTGTGCACCCCGACACCTACTGGTCGGACTATACGCTGGGCTCGGTCAAGGAGCGGCCGTTCTCAGAAATCTGGACCGGGGACGACCCGATGCTGGCGACGCTGCGCACGCGGCCGCGGCCGCTGAAGGGCCGCTGCGGCGCCTGCGCGCATCAGGCGGTCTGCGGTGGCAACACCCGCATCCGCGCGCTGCAACTGACCGGCGATCCCTGGGCCGAGGACCCGGCCTGCTATCTTTCGGCGCAGGAAATCGGCGTCGCCGACGCCGCGCGCCTTGCCGTCACGCCATTCCGGGGGAAAAGCCATGATCCGGCGCATCGTTTCCATTAGCCTGCTGCTGGCCGCGCCGCTGGCTGCCCATGCCGATGCGGCGGGCGATTTCACCGAACATTGCGCCTCATGCCATGGCGAGGACCGGCTGGGCGGCACCGGCCCGGCGCTGATCCCGGAAACGCTGGGGCGGCTGAAGGGCATCGAGGGGATCATCGCCGAGGGCCGGGTCTCGACGCAGATGGAGGGCTTTGCCGACCGGCTTTCGCCCGAACAGATCTCGGCGCTGGTCGCCTATGTGCAGGCGCCGCTGGACAGGGTGCCGGAATGGAGCCTGGCGCAGATCGCCGAAAGCCGGCAGATGAACGCCGACTACCGCCCGGTCACCGCGCCGGTGTTCAAGGCCGATCCCTTGAACATCACGCTGGTGGTGGAAACCGGCGATCACCATGTCAGCGTGCTGGACGGCGACACATTCGAGGTGCTGGATCGTTTCGCCACGCCCTTTGCCGTGCATGGCGGCCCGAAGTTCAGCCCCGACGGGCGTTTCGTCTACATCATGTCGCGCGACGGCTGGGTGCAGAAATACGACATCTGGGCCCTGCATGAGGTCGGCCGCATCCGCGCCGCGCTGAACAGCCGCAATATCGCCATCAGCCCGGACGGCGGCCGCATCGCGGTGGCGAACTATCTGCCGGAGAGCCTGACCATCCTCGATTCCGACCTGAACCCGGTCAAGGTGATCGCCACCGAGGTCGCAGGCAAGCCCAGCCGCGTCAGCGCCGTCTATCAGGCGCCGACGCGCGAAAGCTTCGTGCTGGCGCTGAAGGACGCGCCCGAGGTCTGGGAAGTGTCCTCGCGCGACCTGTCGCTCCGCCGCATCCCGATCGACGAGCCACTGGACGATTTCTTTTTCTCGCCCGATTACAGCCAGTTGATCGGCGCCAATCGCCAGGGCGACAAGGGCGTGGTGATCGACCTTGACGACGGCCACAAGGTGGCGGAACTGCCGCTGCCGGGGATGCCGCATCTGGGCTCGGGCATCACCTGGGAACGCGACGGCCGCCGCGTCATGGCCACCCCGCATCTGGGCGAAGGGGTGCTGTCGGTCATCGACATGCAGGACTGGTCGCTGGTCAAGCAGATCAAGACCGACGGGCCGGGCTTTTTCCTGCGCGGCCATGCCTCCAGCCCCTATGTCTGGGCAGATGTGTTCTTTGGCCCGAACAAGGACAAGATGCACATCATCGACAAGAACACGCTGGAAATCGTCCAGACGCTGGCCCCCTTCCCCGGCAAGACCTTTGCGCATACGGAATTCACCCGCGACGGCAGCCACGTGCTGGTGTCGCTTTGGGAAGACGACGGCGCGGTCGTGGTCTATGATGCAAAGACGCTTGAGGAAGTCAAACGGCTGCCGATGCGCAAGCCGTCAGGAAAATACAATGTCTGGAACAAGATCACCTTCGAAGACGGAACCAGCCACTGAACTGTGGTCGGTGCCGAAACTGGCCCTGCTGTTCTATCCCTTCGCGGCTTCGGCGGTCTGGATCAACCTGTTCATGGCCTCGCTTCTGCTCAGCTGGCTGGGCCCCGAGGTGCTGTCGCCGGCGCGCGCGATCTGGGTCTCGCTGGGCCTTGGCGTGCCGGCGGCCTGGGCCGCGGCGCGCTGGATCCGCAGGCTGCTGGAACGCACCTGAAAATCAGCGCAGGCGCGGGACCTGCCCCGCGGCGCTGCCCCCCAGCGCCGGCGGTCGTGGTCCGCCCGTGGCCCAGTCCAGCAGTTCCGCGGTATGGACCACCGGCACGCCGGTCCCCGCGCCGATCTGCATCATGCAGCCGATATTGCCCGCCGCGATCACCTGCGGCGCCAGCGCCTCAAGCGTTGCCACCTTGCGCGCCTTCAGCTCGCCCGAGATCTGCGGCTGCAGCAGATTGTAGGTGCCGGCCGAGCCGCAGCACAGGTGGCTGTCCTTCGGCTCCAGCACGGCAAATCCCGCCGCCGCCAGCAGGTCCTTGGGCGCGCCGCGGATCTGCTGGCCGTGCTGCAGCGAACAGGCGGCGTGATAGCCGACACGCAGCGGCTCGGCATGGCGGGCGTCGGAAAGCCCCAGATCGGCCATGACCTCGGTGATGTCGCGCGCCAGCCCCGCCACGCGGGCGGCATCCGCGGCCAGCGCCTCGCCCGCGAACATATGCCCGTAATCCTTGACCGTGGTGCCGCAGCCCGAGGTATTGATCACCACCGCATCCAGCCCTTCGCCAGCGATCTCGGACATCAGGGCGCGGATATTGGCGGCGGCCATGGCATGGCTCTGGCCGGTCTTGCCCATGTGATGGCTCAGCGCGCCGCAGCAACCCAGACCTTTGGGGATCACCACCTCGCAGCCATGCCGGCGCAGCAACCGGATGCTGGCGTCGTTGATGTCGGTGTTCAGCGCCCGCTGCGCGCAGCCGATCAGCAGCGCCACGCGCCGGCGCCGCGGACCCTCGGCGGCAAGAACCTGCGGCGCGTCGTTGCGGCTGGGCGGCGGCAGGTCGCGCGGCGCCATCTCGAGCATGGCGCGCAGCCGCGGGTCGGGCAGCAGCCCGCGGAAGGGCCGCGCCACCCTGGCCCCCAGAAGCGCCATGCGAAAGCGCCCGGGATGGGGCAGGATCCAGGCCAGGACGCCGCGCAGCATGCGTTCCGACAGCGGGCGGCGATAGTTCCTTTCGACATATTCGCGCGCGTGATCGACCAGATGCATGTAATGCACCCCCGAGGGGCAGGTGGTCATGCACGACAGGCAGCTGAGGCAACGGTCGATGTGCCTGACAGTTTTCGCATCCGGCACGCGGTCGTTTTCCAGCATCTCCTTGATCAGATAGATGCGGCCGCGCGGGCTGTCCAACTCGTCCCCCAGCACCATGTAGGTCGGGCAGGTCGCGGTGCAAAAGCCGCAATGCACGCAGGCGCGCAGGATCTCGTTGGCGCGGGCGGTGCCGCGGTCGGCCAGTTGCTCGGGGGTGAAATTCGTCTGCATGTCAGCGCACCATCAGCCCGGGATTGAGGATACCCGCCGGGTCGAAGGCGCGGCGCAACCCGTCCGAGAGCCGGGCCACCGCCGGCGCCTCGGGGGGAAAGGCGGGGCCGGCAAGGCCGGCGCGGCGGATCAGCGTCGCGTGGCGGGCAATGCCGCGCAGCTGCGCCGCCGTGCCCGGACCCGCATACCAGACCAGCCCGCCACCCCAGTCCAGCAGGGTCCGCCCGCCCAGCGTCTCCAGCGCCTGCACCACGCCCGGCGCCTCGGTCGGCTTGACCAGCAGCCGCCACAGCGGCGCCTCGCTGCCGGCAAATATGCCCAGATCGCGCAGGCCCTGCCACAGCGCCTGCGTCGCGGGCGCGTCGAGGAACTCGACCTCATGCGGGTGCATGAGCGCACTCAGGCGTTCGCGGCGATAGGCCAGCTGCGGGCCGATGCCCTCGATGCGCAGCCAGGCGCTACCGCCATGGAAGGCCGCGCCCGAAACCTCATGGGGCGTGGCCAGAGCGGCCGAGAACAGCCCGACCGCCTGCGCCGCGTCCAGCCCGTGCACGGCCAGCGTGCCGCGCTCGGGCAGATGCGGCAGGGTCTTCAGCACCACCTCGCTCAGCACGCCCAGCGTGCCGAAGGCGCCGCCCTGCAGCTTGACCAGATCGAGGCCGGTGACGTTCTTCATCACCCGGCCGCCGTTTTTCAGGATGCGCCCCTGCCCGTCGACGAAACGCAGGCCCAAGATATGGTCGCGGCAGGCCCCGGCCAGCAGTCGCCGCGGCCCCGACGCATTGGCTGCCACCATGCCGCCGACGGTCGGGCGGCCGTTGCGGCCCAGCACGGCGCGCATGTCTGGCGGCTCGAAAGCCAGGGCCTGGCCCTCGGCCGCCAGCATGGTCTCGATCTCGTCCAGAGGTGTGCCGGGGCGGGCGATCAGCACCATGTCGCCCGGCGCATAGGTGACCACGCCGGTCAGGCGCGACAGGTCCAGGACTTCGCCGGAAAGATGCCCGGTCTCGACGCGGGTGCCGCCGCCGCGGATGCGCAGGGGTGCATGGCCGCGGCAGCACCCGGCGATGATTTCGGCCAGTTCCGCCTCGGTCGCGGGGGCCAGTGCGCCTTGCAGGGCGGTGCTCATTCTGCGGCGGTCCTTTCGCGGCTGGGCTGGCTGACCTCCAGCGGGAACACTTTGGCCGGGTTCAGCAGCCAGCCGGAGTCGAAGGCGGTCTTGACCTGCATCTGGATCGCCAGATCGTCGGTGTTGTATTGCTCGGTCATCAGGTCGCGCTTTTCGATGCCCACGCCATGTTCGCCGGTCAGGCAGCCGCCGACCTCGACGCAGAGCCGCAGGATGTCGGCGCCGCAGGCCTCGGCGCGCGCCAGATCGCCGGCTTTGTTGGCGTCGAACAGGATCAGCGGGTGCATGTTGCCATCGCCGGCATGAAAGACATTGGCGATCTCAAGCCCGTGCTGGCGCGACAGCTCGCCGATCATCTTCAGCGTGTAAGGCAGCTGCCCGACCGGCACCGTGCCGTCGAGGCAGATATAATCGCCCAGCCGGCCCATGGCGCCGAAGGCCGATTTTCGCCCCTTCCAGATCAACAGCGATTCGTCGGCATTGCGGCTTTCGCGGAACTCGATCGGCTCCAGCTCCATGGCGATCTCGCGCACGCGGGCGATCTGCCAGGCGATCTCCTCCTGCGAGCCCTCGACCTCGACGATCAGCACCGCCGGGCAGTCGGGATAGCCGGCATGGGTAAAGGCCTCGACGGCGCGCAGGCAGACCTCGTCCATGTATTCGATGGCCACCGGCAGCATGCCCGAGCGGATGATGCGCGCCACGCATTCGCCGGCGACCTCGGCGCTGCCAAAGCCGATCAGCACCGGGCGCGCGCCCTCGGGGCGGGGCAGGATGCGCAGCGTGGCCTCGGTCACGATGCCGAGCTGGCCTTCCGAGCCGCAGAGCAGCCCCATCAGGTCCAGCCCCGTCGGACCCATTTCCGGCCCGCCCAGTTCCACCACCTCGCCCGAGGCCAGAACCACGGTGGCGCCCAGCAGGTTGTTGGTGGTGACGCCGTATTTCAGGCAATGCGCGCCCCCGGAATTCATCGCGATATTGCCGGCGATGGTGCAGGCCAGTTGCGAGGACGGGTCGGGGGCATAGAAAAAGCCGCGCGGTTCCAGTTCGGCGCTGACCGACAGGTTGGTGACCCCGGTCTGCACGCGGATCAGGCGGTTCGCGGTGTCGATCTCCAGCACCTCGCGCAGGCGCATGGTGCCGATCACCACCGAATCGGCCGTGGGCAGCGCGCCGCCCGACAGCGAGGTGCCGGCGCCGCGCGGCACCACCGGCACGCGCAGCCGGTGACAGACGCGCATCGCCGCCGCGACCTCTTCGGTGCTGCGCGGCAGCACCACGGCCAGCGGCGGGCAGCGATAGGCGGTCAGCGCGTCGCATTCATAGGCGCGGGTCTCGTTCGGGTCGGAAATCACCGCATCTTCGGGCAGCACGTCGCGCAGCGCGGCGACAATCTCATCGGTGCGGGCGATGATGGCGGCATCAGGAACAGGCATGGCGATGCTGGACAAGGTGTTCTCCCCGGTCTGGCCATGGGTTCTTGGTATGGGTTTCAGGCCATGGCTGTCAATTCGGTCGGCAGTCCGGCGCAAGCATAGCAGAAATTCCGCCTGCGGGGCATGGCATGACCGGGGCTGGCGATCAGGGAAAGATGGGCGCCAGCATCAGCCCGGCGGTTTCCTCAAGCCCCAGCATCAGGTTGGCGTTCTGCACCGCCTGCCCGGACGAGCCCTTGCACAGGTTGTCCAGCGTCGAGACGACCAGCGTGCGCCCGGAAATGCGGTCGCCGATGACGCCGATATGGCAGAAGTTCGAGCCCTGCACATGCGCCATCGCCGGCAACTGGCCAAAGGGCAGCACCAGGATGAAGGGTTCGTCGGCATAGGCGGCGGCCAGCGCCTCATGCACCGCCCGCGGCTCGCCCTTGAGATAGCACGAGGCGAGGATGCCGCGGTTCACCGGCACCAGATGCGGGGTGAACTGGATGCGCACATTGCGCCCGGCCAGGGCCGAGAACTCCTGGTCGAATTCGCCAAGATGGCGGTGCTTGCCGCCCTGGGAATAGCCGGCGACATCCTCGGAACGCTCGGCAAACAGCATGTTTTCCTTGAGCGAGCGCCCGGCGCCGGAAACGCCGTTCTTGAGGTCGCAGATGATGTCGTCAAGGTCGATCAGCCCAGAGCCGATCAGCGGGCGCAGCGCGAATTGCACCGTCGCGGCGTTGCAGCCGGTGCCGGCGACCAGCCGGGCACCCCGGATCTGGTCACGATAGAACTCGGTCAGGCCATAGACCGCCTCGGGCTGGACCTCGGGCGCGGCATGGTCAAGCCCATACCATTTACTGTATTCCGCCGGGTCGCGCAGGCGGAAGTCGGCGCCCAGATCGACGATCTTCACGTCTTTCGGCAGTTGCCCGACCAGCGGCTGGCTCAGCCCGTGCGGCAGGGCGCAGAACACCAGGTCGATGCCCGAGAAGTCGATCTCCTCCATGCGCAGCAGCTTGGGCAGTTGCAGGTGGCGCAGATGCGGGAACACCTCGTCATAGCCCTGCCCGGCCTTGCGGTCGGCCGACAGCGCCGCGACCTCGATGCCCGGATGCGTGGCCAGGATGCGCACCAGTTCGGCCCCCGTATAGCCCGAGGCCCCAAGGATGGCAGCTTTGAACGTCATGTCGTGATCCCGGTTGAATGGCGCCCGCCGTGGCCGCGCGGGCCTGCCCTGCGGCACTAGGCCCGGGGGGCGGGCGTGTCAAGAATGTCACCGGGCGCAAGGGGGCCGCAGGTGCAAGGGGCGCAATTATGTCAAGACAGCGCGGCGTAAATCCACTATGGGGGCGCGGAAGTCACGGCAAGGGACAAGGCGATGAGTGCGACCTCCGAGGTCAAGGGCCGGCTGACCCCCGGCGACATCCGGGCGCTGAAGGGCGTGGCGCCGGTGGTCTGCCTGACCGCCTATACCACGCCGATGGCGCGTCTGGTGGACCGCCATTGCGATGTGGCGCTGGTGGGCGACAGCCTGGGCATGGTGCTGCACGGCCTGCCCTCGACCCTGGGCGTGAGCATCGAGATGATGATCCTGCACGGCCGCGCGGTGGCGCGGGGATCGTCGCGCGCCTGCATCGTGGTGGACATGCCCTTTGGCAGCTATGAGGAAAGCCGCGAGCAGGCGATGCGCAATGCCGCGCGGCTGCTGGCCGAGACCGGCTGCCAGGCCGTCAAGCTGGAAGGCGGGCGCCACATGGCCGAGACCGTCGCCTTTCTGGTGCAGCGCGGCATCCCGGTCATGGGCCATGTCGGGCTGACGCCGCAATCGGTGAACACGCTGGGCGGCTACAAGGTGCAGGGCCGCGGCGCCGCCGAGGCCGAGCGCATCTGCGCCGACGCCCGCGCGCTGGCCGACGCCGGGGCGTTTTCCGTGGTGCTGGAAAAGCTGCCTGCGGCGCTTGGCGCGCGCATCAGCGCCGAGATCCCGGTGCCGACCGTCGGCATCGGCGCCGGCGTCGATTGCGACGGCCAGGTTCTGGTGCTCGACGACATGCTGGGGCTGTTTTCCGACTTCCGCCCGAAATTCGTCAAGCGCTATGCCGAACTGGGCGAGGTGGCCGAGGGCGCCATCGCCGCCTATGCCGCCGAGGTGCGCACCCGGCGCTTTCCCGCCCACGAACACAGCTTCGGCGAGGGAAAACCCGGATGAGCGCGCCGATCGTCCGCCCTCTGGCCCGGTTGCGCGCCATGGTCCGCGACTGGCGCCGGCGCGGCGAAAGCATCGGCGTCGTGCCGACCATGGGCGCGCTGCACGAGGGGCATCTGAGCCTGGTGCGCGCGGCGAAACGCGACTGCGACCGGGTGATCGTGACCCTGTTCGTGAACCCGCGCCAGTTCAACAATGCCGAGGATTTCGCCCGCTATCCGCGCACGGAACTGGCCGATGCCAAGCTGCTGGCACCGCTGGCGGTGGATGCGCTGTTCGTCCCCGACGCGGCCGAGGTCTATCCGCCCGGCCATGCCACCACGATCTCGGTCTCGGGGGTGACCGCGCCGCTTGAGGGCGCGCACCGGCCCGGGCATTTCGACGGCGTGGCGACGGTGGTGACGCTGCTGTTCAACATGACCGGCGCCGACCGCGCCTATTTCGGCGAGAAGGACTGGCAGCAGTTGCAGCTGGTGCGGCAGCTGGCGCGCGACCTGCTGCTGCCGGTCGAGATCGTGGCCTGCCCCTGCATCCGGGCGGCAGACGGGCTGGCGCTGTCCTCGCGCAACCAGCGGCTTGGCCCCGAGGCGCGGGCGCGGGCCGCCGCCCTGCCCCGCGCGCTGTTTCGCGCCGCCGAGCGCATCGCCGCTGACGCCCCGCCCATCGCGGCGCTGTCCGAAGCGCGGGAGGCGATCGCGGCGGCGGGTTTCGACCCGGTGGAATATCTTGAACTGCGGGATGCCGAGACCCTGACCGAGGCGCAGCCCGGCCGCGAGGCGCGGCTGCTGGTCGCGGCCTGGCTGGAGGGCGTGCGGCTGATCGACAATGTGGCGGTCGCCCGGCGCTGAGGCGGCGTCACCCCGGGCGGCAGCGCCGTCACGGGCTGCTGGAACCCGGCTGGTCCCGCTTGGACGCCATCGCGTCGAAGCGCAGTTCCGCCAGGAACCCCGGATGCGCATTCGCCAGCCGCAAGTCGCCCTGCGCCGCATCGACGATATCGGCGACGATGGCCAGGCCGATGCCCTGCCCCTCGCCGCTGGGGTCAAGGCTGAGGCCGCGCCGGGTCAGAAGCGCCAGCTGCGCCTCGGGCACGCCGGGGCCGTCGTCGCGGATGGCGATGACCACGCGCCCGGCCTCGGCGCGAGTGGTGATGCGGATTGCCGTCTCGGCGTGGCGGGTGGCGTTTTCCATCAGCGCGCCCAGGGCCTCGGTCAGGTCGTCGGCGTCGATACGCGCGCGCAAGCCCGGCGCCGCGTCAAGCTGCCAGTCGAGGCCGGCGCCGGCGGGGGTGCGTTTCAGCACCCCGATCAGCTTGGCAAGCACCGTCTCGGGGGCGGCGCCGGCGCCGTCGCGTCCGGAATGGATGCGCGCCCTGGCCAGTTCGCGATCGACATGGCGGCGCATGGCGGTGGCAAGCGATTCGATGCTGGCGGCGATCTCGGGCTGCTGGCGGGCGCGCAGTTGTGCGGCATCGCCCAAAAGCGCCTGCAGCGGTGTCTTGAACCCATGCGCAAGATTGGCAGCGCGGTGGCGGGCGCGGTCCAGTTCCCGGTCGCGGGCATCCAGCAGCGCGTCGATCTGGCTGGCCAGCGGCACCACCTCGGCGGGCAGGTCCTGGCCGATGCGCGGCCTTGCCCCCGAGACCAGCGCCGAGACCCGCGCCCCCACCTGCGCCAGCGGGCGCAGCCCGACACTGATCTGCGCCCATGAGGCCAAAAGCAGCATCGCCCCGAGCAGCGTCATATAGGGCCAGAGGTCGCCCAGAAAGCCGCGCCGCGCCAGGGTCAATTCGTCGCGGTCGGTGGCGACCAGGATGCGCAGCGGCACCGGCTTATCCTGCGGACCGGCCAGCAGGCTTTGCTCGACGGCCAGCAACGGCTCGCCCCGCGGCCCGCTGAGCGACAGCACCGATGTCTGTCCCGGCTGCGGTGCGGGGTGGTCCATCGCCAGGGTGAAATCCCACAGCGAGCGCGAGCGCTGCAGATCATCGCCCAGCCGGATCTGCCAGTAATGACCCGAAAGCGGCCGGGCATAAAGCGGATCGACCGGGGTGGCGCGCAGCACCGCGCCCGGGCCGTCCCGGGCATCGACCATGGCGGCCAGGGCCAGCGCCCGGGTCTTGAGATCGGCCACTGCGACGCGCTCGACATGGCGCTCGAACAGCATGGCCAGCCCCGCGCCGGCCAGCGCCAGCGCAAGCGCGATGGCCACGGCGCCCGCCAGCAGCAGCCGCCAGCGGATCGAGCGGATCACGCCCCGGCCTCGGGTGCCGCGCCCTCCAGATGATAGCCGAAGCCGCGCCTGGTGCCGATCACCCCCGGACCCAGCTTGCGGCGCAGCCGGGTGATCACCGCCTCGATGGCATTGGCCTCGCGCGAGTCGTCGTCGCCGTAGAGATGTTCCAGCAGTTCCGTCGGCGCGATGGTGCGGTCACGGTTCAGCGCCAGATAGGACACCAGCCGGAATTCGAGCGGCGTCAGCGGCACCGGCACGCCGTCCATGGCGACGGTCATGCGGTTCAGATCGACGCTGAGGCGCCCGACCTGCTGCAGCGCCGTGCCGCGGCCGCCGGCGCGGCGCACCAGGGCGCGGGCGCGGGCGATCAACTCCTCCATGCGGAAGGGCTTGGGCAGATAGTCGTCGGCGCCCGCGTCGATGCCCTCGACGCGCTCGGTCCAGGCGCCGCGCGCGGTCAGGATCAGCACCGGGCTTTCGCAGCCCTCGGAACGCCAGCGCTTGAGGATGGTCAGCCCGTCCAGCCGCGGCAGGTTCAGGTCCAGCACGATCAGGTCGTAATTCTCGGTGCCGCCGCGAAACCATGCCGATTCGCCGTCGGCGACATGCTCGACCAGAAAACCCGCCGCCGCCAGCGCCCGTTCAAGATCGGCGGCGATGCGGGCGTCATCCTCAACGACAAGCGCACGCATCAGTCGTCGTCGCCGTCGCTGTCGCTGCCACCATCGCCATCGCCATCGCTGTCGCCGTCATCATCATCGCTGTCGTCGTCCCCATCGTGGCCACCGCCCGGCCCGCCGCGGCCATTATCGCCAGCTTCGCCGTCGCGGCCAAGCCGGCCCGCAACCGATGCAGGGCCGCCATGGACGCCAAGCACCCGGCCGGTGGCGGCATCCGTAGCCACCTCGATCAGGCGCCCGCCGGGGGTCACCAGGCCCACCTCATAGACCAGCCGGCCGCGCTCGCGCGCCAGTTCGACCTCGGTGACCTGGCCGGGATGCGATGCCTGAAGCCGCGACAGCACCTCGGCCAGGGGCAGGATCTCGCCCCGGGCCACCGCCTCGCGGGCGAATTCGTAATCGGGGCGCGACATGGTCTGGCTGCCCGCAGCCTGCGGCAGCGACAGAATCGCGAGGGTCACAATGACATGCATTTTCATGGCCGGATGCATAGCGCAGGTGACCTGACAGCGGGCTGACAGGTCGCGGCCCTGGCTGACAGATTGCTGACAGCACGGGTCAGAACCCTGTCAGCCAGCTTGTGGCATTCCTTGGCCATTCCACGCGGCCGACGATTCGCCGCAGCAGCAACCCCGGGCGCCGCAAGCGCGCCCGCATAAAAGGACAGAGACATGGTTCGCAAGATTGGCACGGAAAAATCGGAAACCCTGAACGGCACGAATTTCGCCGACACCCTGTCGGGTCTGGGCGGCAATGACCGGCTGTTCGGCTTTGGCGGCAACGACCGGCTGTTTGGCGGCAACGGCAACGACTATCTGAACGGCGGCAGCGGCAATGACGACCTTTACGGCGGCAACGGCCACGACTTTGTCTATGGCGGCGCCGGCAGTGACGACCTGGAAGGCAATGCCGGCAATGATTCGCTTTACGGCTTCACCGGCGACGACGAGCTTGAGGGCGGCTACGGCAACGACATCCTGGTTGGCGGCGACGGCAATGACGAGCTGGACGGCGACGCCAACAACGACGTGCTGAACGGCGGTGCCGGCCGCGACAAGCTGGACGGCGGCCGCGGCAATGACGCGCTGGCTGGCGGTGCCGGCGCCGATGTCTTCGAATTCGAGCGCGGCGACGGTTTCGACATCGTCACCGATTTCCAGAACGGCACCGACCGCTTTGATTTCGACGATTTCAGCCGCGCGCAGGTGCAGGCGGTGATCAACGGCGCGCAGCAGGTCGGCAATGACGTGGTGATGCGCCTGGCCGCGGATACCGTGGTCACCGTCCGCGACATGCAGCTGTCGCAGCTGGACATCAACGACTTTACCTTCTGATCGGCCAGAGGCCCGGATCAGCGCATGGGCCGCCGCGGATGCCGCGGCGGCCCATGCCTTGCCAAGCCGGAGATTCGGGCCGATAAGCGCGCCCTGCCAACATGAGCCGCGCCCGTGCCCGACCCCCGCCCCATCACCTCTGTCGCCGGACTGCTCAGCGCCGGCCTGGCCGATGCCGCGCAGGCCGCGACGCTGGAACAGGTCGCGGCCGAGTTCCGCATCCGCCTTACCCCCGCCATGCAGCGCGCCGCGGCGGACGCGCCCTCGGGCCCGGTGGCGGCGCAGTTCACCCCCGACGCGCGCGAGCTTCTGATCCGTGCCGAGGAACTGGCCGATCCGATCGGCGATCAGGCGCACAGCCCGACCCCGGGCCTGACGCATCGCTATCCCGACCGGGTGATCCTGCATGTCACCCGCAGCTGCGCCGTCTATTGCCGCTTCTGCTTTCGCCGCGAGGTGGTGGGCGAGGACGGCGCCCTGCCCGAGGCCGAACTGGCCGCGGCGCTGGATTACATCGCCCGCACCCCCGCCATCCGCGAGGTGATCCTGACCGGCGGCGACCCGCTGGTGCTGTCGGCGCGCCGCCTGCAGGCGCTGATCGCGCGGCTGCAGGCGATCGCGCATCTGGATGTGCTGCGCATCCATACCCGCGTGCCGGTGGTGGCGCCCGGGCGCATCGACAGGGCGATGCTGGCGGCGCTCGCTCCGGGCCGGCTGGCGGTCTGGGTGGCGATCCACACCAATCACGCGCGCGAACTGACGCCCGAGGCCTGCGCGGCGCTGGCACGGCTGGCCGCGGCGGGGATTCCACTGCTGTCGCAGACGGTGCTGCTCAGGGGGGTGAATGCCGACGCCGACACCCTGGCCGAACTGTTCCGGGCGCTGATCCGCAACCGCGTCAAGCCCTATTACCTGCACCACTGTGATCTTGCGCGCGGCACCGGCCATTTCCGCACCACCATCGCCGAGGGCCAGGCGATCATGGCGGCCTTGCGCGGCCGGATCTCGGGCACCTGCCTGCCGACCTATGTGCTGGACCTGCCGGGCGGGCATGGCAAGGTGCCGCTGGGGCCGGAGCATGTCACGGAAACCGGCCCCGGCCGCTATCGCATCCGCGACTGGCAGGGCACCAGCCACGATTATCGCGACCCCGGGGACTGAGCCGGCAGGGGCCTGTCGCCGCCTGCTGGCAGGGGTCGGGCGCGGGTCCCGGGCGGAGAGCCGCCCGGGGTGCCGATCAGGGGGTGCCGGTCAGGGGGGCGTCGGTCAGGCCCGGGCCAGGCGGGCGGCCTGGCGGCGGGCGACGCGGGCGCGGATCGCCTCGATGTCGGTGACCGGCGTGGCCGAGAACAACTCGCGCGTGTAGGGGTGTTTCGGCGCGGCGAACACCTCCTCGCGGCTGCCCTGCTCGACCGCCTCGCCCTTGTGCATCACCAGCACTTCGTCGGCGATATAGCGCACCACCGACAGATCATGGCTGATGAAGACATAGGCCAGGTTGAACTCCTCCTGCAGGTCGGCGAGCAGGTTCAGCACCTGCGCCTGCACCGACAGGTCCAGCGCCGAAACCGGCTCGTCCAGCACCAGCAGCGTCGGCTTCAGCATCAGGGCGCGGGCGACGGCGATGCGCTGGCGCTGCCCGCCCGAGAACATGTGCGGATAGCGGTTGAACACCTCGGGCGACAGCCCGACCTTGACCAGCATCTCTAGCGCCCGATCGCGCCGTTCGGCGGCGGGGGTGTTGGTGTTCAGGATCAGGGGCTCCATCAGCACGTCGCCGATCTTCTGGCGCGGGTTGAGGCTACCATAGGGGTTCTGGAACACCATCTGCACCTTGGAGCGCATCTCGCGCGTGGGGCGGTGGCGGCTGATGTCCACGGGCTGGCCCTCGATCAGCAACTCGCCGCCCGAGGCCGGGTCGATCAGTGCGATGATGCGCGCCAGCGTCGACTTGCCCGAACCCGATTCGCCGACGATGGCCAGGGTCTTGCCGCGGTCCACGGCAAAGCTGATGCCCTTGACCGCGCGCACGGTCCTTGCCGCCCGCGTCAGCGAGCCGGACACGTGATAGTCGCGGATCAGGGCCTTGCCTTCGACGACGCTCATGCTTGGGCCTCCTCAAGGAAACTGCCCACGGTCGGCAGGCGGTCGCCCGTCGCGTTCTCGGGCAGGGCCGAAAGCAGCGCGCGGGTATAGGGGTGCTTCGGGGCCTCGAACAGCGACAGCACGTCGGCCTCCTCCATCTTCCGGCCCTTGTATTGCACCTGCACGCGGTCGGCGGTCTCGGCCACCACGCCCATGTCATGGGTGATCAGGATCAGCGCCATGCCGGTCTGCTCCTGCAACTCCATCAGCAGATCGAGGATCTGCTTTTGAATGGTCACATCCAAGGCCGTCGTCGGCTCGTCCGCGATCAGCAGTCGCGGGCCGGTGGCGATGGCCATGGCGATCATTACCCGCTGGCACTGGCCGCCCGACATCTGGTGCGGATAGGCCTTCAGCTTTTCCTCTGGGTCGGGGATGCCGACCTGCCGGAACAGCTCGATCGCCCGCGCCCGCGCCTCGGCGCGCGACATGCCGGCGTTGAAGCGCAGCACCTCCTCGATCTGGTATCCGGTGGTGAAGGACGGGTTCAGGGAGGCGATGGGTTCCTGGAAGATCATGGTGATCTCGCGGCCGATGATCTGGCGGCGCTGCGCGGGCGTCAGGGACAGCAGGTCCTGGCCGTCAAAGCTCATCTCGTCGGCGGTGACGGTGGCGGTATCGGGCAAAAGCCCCATCGTCGCCAGCATCGACACCGACTTGCCCGAGCCGCTTTCGCCGACGATGGCCAGCACCTCGCCCTTGTCCACATGCACGTCGATGCCGTCCACAGCGGTAAAGCTGCCGGTCGAGGTGGCAAAGCGCACGGTCAGGTTGCGGATGGTCAGAAGGGCCATGGCTCAGCTCCGCTTCAGTTTCGGATCGAGCGCGTCACGCAGACCGTCGCCCATCATGTTGATCGCCAGCACCGAGACGAGGATTGCCAGACCCGGGAAGGTGACGACCCACCAGGCACGCAGGATGAACTCGCGCGCTTCGGCCAGCATCGTGCCCCATTCCGGGGTCGGCGGCTGCGCGCCCATGCCCAGAAAACCCAGCGCCGCGGAATCCAGCACGGCGCTGGAAAAGCTCAGCGTCGCCTGCACGATCAGCGGCGAAAGGCAGTTGGGCAGAATGGTGCGAAACATCAGCCGCAGATTGCCGGCCCCGGCCACGCGCGCGGCGCTGACATATTCGCGCGACTTCTCACCCATCACCGCGGCCCGCGTCAGACGGGCGAAATGCGGCTGATAGACGATGGCGATGGCGATCATCGCATTGGTCAGCCCCGGCCCAAGCACCGCGACCAGCACCAGCGCCAGCAGAAGCGAGGGGAAGGCCAGCACCACATCCATCACCCGCATGATGAGATTGTCGACCCAGCCGCCGTAAAAGCCCGCGACCAGGCCGATGGCGATGCCGCCGGTCAGGGCGATGGCGACGACGACGATGCCGATGAACAGCGAATATTGCGCGCCAAAGATCAACCGCGACAGCATGTCCCGGCCAACGGCATCGGTGCCCAGCAGGAACCCGGCCCTGCCGCCTTCCTGCCAGACCGGCGGCAGCAGCAGCGCGTCGCGGTATTGCTGCGTCGGGTCATGCGGCGCCAGCAACGGCGCGAAGATCGCGGTCAGCACCAGAGCCACAAAGACCACAAGCCCGATCACCGCGCCCCGGTTCTGTCTGAAGTAGAACCAGAACTCGCCGATCATCTGGCGCCGGATGGCGGCATCGGAAAGTTTTGCAGTGGTATCGGTCATTGGTGCCGGATCCTCGGGTTGATGAGGCCATAGGTCAGGTCGACGATCAGGTTCACGATCATCACGATGGCGGCGATCAGCAGCAGGCCCGACTGCACCACCGGATAGTCGCGCCGCGAGATGGAATCGATCATCCATTTGCCAATGCCCGGCCAGGAAAAGATCGTCTCGGTCAGGATGGCACCGGCCATCAGCACGCCGATCTGCAGGCCGATGGTGGTGATCACCGGGATCATGGCGTTGCGCAGCGCATGCACACCGACGACACGCCCCGAGGACAGGCCCTTGGCACGCGCCGTGCGCACGTAATCCTCGCCCATGACCTCAAGCATGGCCGAGCGCGTCTGCCGCGCGATCACCGCCAGCGGGATCGTCGCCAGCACCACCGAGGGCAGGATCAGGTGGCTGACCGCCGAACGGAAGGCGCCCGACTGCCCCGACAGCAGGCTGTCGATCAGCATGAAGCCCGTGACCGGCGGAAAGAAATACATCAGCGAGATCCGCCCCGAAACCGGCGTCCAGCCCAACATGCCCGAAAAGAAGATGATCAGCAGCAGGCCCCACCAGAAGATCGGCATGGAGAAACCGATCAGCGCCCCGGTCATGGAAATCTGGTCGAACCAGCTGCCGCGCCGGATCGCCGCCAGCACGCCCACCGGCACACCGACCAGGGTGGCGATGACGATGGCGACCAGGCCCAGCTCGACCGTCGCGGGAAACAGCGACAGGAACTCGGCCAGCACCGGCTTTTTCGTCACCAGCGAATTGCCGAAGTCGCCCTGCAGCAGATTGCCGAGATAGTGGAGATATTGCTGCCAGACCGGCTTGTCATAGCCCAGCTGCGCCGAGATCTCGGCATAGCGCTCGGCGGTGACGCCGCGCTCGCCAGCCATCAGCAGCACCGGATCGCCCGGCAGCAGCCGGATGAAGCCGAAGGAAACCAGCGTGATCCCGATCATCGTCGGAATCAGGTAAAGCAGTTTTGTGATGATGAACTTTAGCATCGAACCCTGACCCAAGGGCCGCGCGAGGGGGTGCCCCGCGCGGCCGCATGAAGGTTAAGCCGGGACTGGCCTTATTCGGCCAGGTCCACGCTTTCGAAAGTGTAATCGCCCAGCGGCGACTGCACGAAACCGGTCACGTTCTTGGCCATCGGCACATATTGCGTCGAATGCGCCAGCGTCGCCCAGGGGTCCTGCTTCTTGAAGATGACCTGCGCCTCTTCGTAAAGCTTCACGCGCTCTTCATGATCCGAGCTGGCCTTGGCCTTGGCGAGGATATCAGAGAACTCCTTGTCGCACCAGAAGGCGCGGTTCGCACCACCGCCCTCGGCCGCGGCGCAGGACAGAAGCACCGACAGGAAGTTGTCCGGGTCGCCATTGTCGCCGGTCCAGCCCAGGATCACCGCGCCCTTGCGGCCCGGCTCCATCGACTTCTTAAGGTATTCGCCCCATTCATAGCTGACGATGTCCACCTTGACGCCGATCTTGGCGAAATCGGCCTGGATCATCTCGGCGGCGCGGCGCGCGTTCGGCATGTAGGGGCGCTGCACCGGCATCGCCCAGATCTCCATCGACAGGTCCTTGACGCCGGCTTCCTCAAGCATCTTCTTCGCCGCCTCGGGGTCGTATTTGTCATCCTCGACGGCGTCGTTGTAGGACCACATGGTGGGCGGGATCGGGTTCTTGGCCACGACCGCGCTGCCCTGATAGACGGCGTCGATCAGCGCCTGCTTGTCCATGGCCATGTTCAGCGCCTTGCGCACCTCGGGCTTGTCGAAGGGCGCCACGGTGGTGTTATAGGCCAGATAGCCGACGTTCAGCCCGGCCTGCTCATCCACCTTCAGGTTCGGATCGGCCTTGATCGCCGCCAGATCGGCCGGCGCGGGGTAGGGCATCAGGTGGCATTCGCCCGCCTTCAGCTTTTGCAGCCGCACCGAGGCGTCGGGGGTGATGGCAAACACCAGATCGTCGATCTTCGGCGCCTCGCCCCAGTAGTCGGCGTTCTTCTGGTAACGGATCACCGCGTCCTTCTGGTAGGCGACGAACTTGAACGGGCCGGTGCCGATCGGGGCGTTGTTCAGATCCTCCTTGGTGCCGGCCTTTTCCAGCGTGTCGGCATATTCCTTGGAGGCGATCGACACGAAGGGCATGGCGACATTGGCCAGGAACGGCGCCTCGGGGTGGTTCAGGGTGAACTTCACCGTATTGTCGTCGACCTTCTCGATGGACTTGATCAGCTTGTCCATCTCCATCGACGAGTAATATTCATAGGTGATGCCGGGGATGTATTCGTGCCAGGGGTTCGCGGCGTCGGCCTGGCGCATGAAGCTGAACACCACGTCATCGGCGTTGAAATCGCGCGAGGGGGTGAACTTGTCGTTCGAATGGAACTTGACGCCCTTGCGCAGGTGGAAGGTATAGGTCAGCCCGTCTTCCGACACTTCCCAGCTTTCGGCCAGCGCCGGCTCGATCTCGGTGGTGCCGGGCTTGAACTGCACGAGGCGGTTGTAGATCGCGTGCCCCGAGGCGTCGAAGGTGGTGCCGGCGGTATAGGGCGCCGGATCGAAACCCTCGGGCGAACCTTCCGAGCAATAGACGAAGGTCTTGGCGCTAAGCGGCGTCGCGACGATCAGCGCCAGCGCGGACGCGGCCAGGAACCGGGTCGAAAGAATGGACATGTTGCCTCCCATGTTTAGATTTATTTCCTGATGCTGATGCAATCCAATCGGCCAGACAGGTCAAGTGCCCTGACCGGTCTACTGCCCATTCTGCCGGCCTAACGCTGCGGAATGCCCGTCATTCGGCAAGATTCTCGGCGATCTGCCCGAACCCCGGCCTGTGCCTGCATCACGCGCGCGGCGTTCCCCGCCCGCGGGCTGCAACCTGCGCGGATGGCGATGATTCTGGCCGGCGGCAGTCCGGGGCGCATGCGCGCAATTTCGGAGCCAAAGCCTTGGGCATGCGATGGGAACGGCCGCAAGCCGGTTCCGGGCGGAGTTCTCGTCGCGGGTCACGATCTTGCGAGAATGCCTGGGCTTGGCGAAGAACCGCGCGACGAGGCCGGCAGAGCGCCGCATCGACCACATCGCCCGGGCGCAGGATGTGCGGCAGCCCTGGTGGACGCCTGGCCGGGGGTGGGCGCGATCGCCAGCCGCAAGCCCCGGCGATCGACCATCGCGCTGATCCTGATGCCCACCCCGCCACGAGAACGGTCAAGGCTGTGATCCGATCTGCCTGTTGAGCCGCCGCCTGCTGATGCGCGCGGCCAGTTCGGAAGCAGGGGCCGGATCGGATCTCGCTTTGCGTCCGTCAGATCAAGGCGCGCCATCGCTGCAGTGAACCAGCAGTCAAGCCGCGGGGACATTCCCTTGATGGCTGCACATCCCGGACCCCTCCCGGCATGTTGGCGCGGTGGCGGTTTTCTGCTAGGCCATGACCATCCCTTGCCGCTGCCATGGCGGTACGGGGCGGATGGCGGGAAAGGCAGGCTACGGCGATGGGGACCATGCGCATCTACGGACGATACACGATCTTTGGCCTTGTCGGCCTCCTGGCGCTGCTGACCTCGGCGGCGGCGCTGGCCTGGGGCGGATTCTGGACGGTGCTGACCACGGTCTTCTGGCTGCTGTTTCTGGCCGGGATCTATGACGTGACGCAGCGCCGGCACGCGATCTTGCGCAACTATCCGGTCATCGGCCATATCCGCTTCCTGCTGGAGGGCTTTCGCCCCGAGATCCGCCAATACATGATCGAGGGCGACAAGGACGAGGTGCCCTTCAGCCGCGAGGCGCGCGCCCTGGTCTATCAGCGCGCCAAGGGCGTCGAGGACAAGCGCCCCTTCGGCACCATCGAGAACGTCTATTCCGGCGGCTATTCCTGGCTTACCCATTCTGCGACCCCGGTGCACAACAAGGATTCCGACTTTCGTGTGCTGATCGGCGGCCCGGCGTGCAAGCAGCCCTATTCCGCCAGCCTCTACAATATCTCGGCCATGAGCTTCGGCGCGCTTTCGGCCAATGCCATACTGGCGCTGAACAAGGGCGCAAGGATCGCCGGCTTTGCCCAGGACAGCGGCGAGGGCGGCATCAGCCGCTATCACCGCGAGGGCGGGGGCGACCTGATCTATCAGATTGCCTCGGGCTATTTCGGTTGCCGCCATGCCGATGGCAGCTTCAACCCGGAACGCTTTGCCGAAATGGCCGCCGATCCGCAGATCAAGATGATCGAGGTCAAGCTGAGCCAGGGCGCCAAGCCCGGCCATGGCGGCATGCTGCCCGCGGCCAAGATCTCGCCCGAGATCGCCGAGGCACGCGGCATCCCCATGGGCGTCGACTGCATTTCTCCGCCGGCGCACAGCACCTTCTCGACCCCGATCGGGCTGATGGAATTCATCCAGCAGCTGCGCCACCTTTCCGGGGGCAAGCCGGTCGGATTCAAGCTGTGCATCGGGCACCGGCGCGAATTCCTCAGCATGGTCAAGGCGATGCTGAAAACCGGCATCCGTCCCGATTTCATCGTCATCGACGGGGCCGAGGGCGGCACCGGTGCGGCACCGATCGAATTCGTCAACCGCGTCGGCATGCCGATGCTGGAAGGGCTGACCTTCGTGCATAACGCGCTGCGCGGCGCCGGCATCCGCGACGAGATCAAGATCGGCGCCGCCGGCAAGCTGATTTCGGGCTTTGACATCGCCCGCGCGCTGGCCCTGGGGGCCGACTGGTGCAACTCGGGGCGCGGCTTCATGTTCGCCATCGGCTGCATCCAGGCCCAGGCCTGCCACACCAACAAATGCCCGGTGGGCATCGCCACCCAGGACCAGCTGCGCCAGCGCGCCATCGATGTCGAGGACAAGAGCGAGCGCGTCGCCCGCTTTCACCGCAACACCATGCATGCCCTGGGCGAGATCGCCGGCGCTGCCGGGTTGCGCGACCCCAGCGACTTCATGCCCTATCACTTCATGTTCCGGCTGCGCGACAACGAATTCCGCGACGGCAACGAGGTCTTTCCCTATCTGCCCGACGGCTTCCTGCTGGCCGAGGAGGAGATCCCGGAACTGGCCGAGTGGTACAGCCGCTGGGACCGCGCCAGCGCCGAAAGCTTTGACCCGCCCGAGATCCCCTACGGGCCCTTCACCCGCAGCGCCCGCAAGCCGCCCAAGCCGCAATCGGCGCCGGGCTGATCGCGGCGCCGGCCCTCAGGCCCGCGCCAGGTCCTCGTCCATGGCCTGGCCCTGCGCCAGCGCCGCGCCGTCGCGGCCGATGGTGGCCAGCGCGATGATACGGCCGTCGCGGCGATAGGCGATGCTGGCGTCGCGCGCCGCGATGTCGCCGTCGATCTCGATGCTGTCCCAGCCCTCGGCATGGCCGACATAGCGGATCGCCACGTCGTAATGCTCGCTCCAGAAGAAGGGCACGTCGCGGAAGGGCTTGCCGGCGCCCAGCATGTTCTCGGCCGCCACCTGGCCCTGGCGTTCGGCCACCACCCAATGCTCGACCCGCAGGCCCTGGCCGCCGGGGCCGCCGGGCCAGCGCGCCACGTCGCCGGCGGCCAGGATGCCGGGCTGGCTGGTCTCGAGCTGCGCATTCACCAGGATGCCGCGGTCCGTGGCCAGGCCGGCGGCCTCGGCCAGCGCCTGGCGCGGGCGCACGCCGATGCCGATGACCACCAGATCGGCGGCCAGCACCTGCCCGTCCTTCAGCGTCACGCTGTCCGCGCCGATGCCGGCGATGGAGTTGCCCATGTGGAACTGCACGCCCCTGCCCTCGTGCAGGCTGCGGATGAAATCGCCCAGTTCCGGGCCCAGCACCCGTTCCAGCGGTCGGGCATCCAGCGACACCACCTGCACCTGCAGCCCGCGATTGCGCAGCGCCGCCGCCACCTCAAGCCCGATGAAGCCCGAGCCCAGCACCACCGCATGGCGCGCGTCGGCCGCACGGGCCGAGATGGCGCGGCTGTCGTCATAGGATCGCAGGACGAAGACATGCGGCTGCTCGGCGCCGGGCATCGGCACCCGCACCGGCTCGGCGCCGGTGGCGATCAGCAGCCGGTCATAACCCAGGCTTTCCCCCGAGGCCAGCGTCACGCGCCGCGCAGCCGCGTCGATGGAAGCGACCGTGGTGCCCAGGCGCAGCTCGATCCCGGCCCCGGCATAGAATTCCGCCGATTTCAGCGGCATCCAGTCGTCAGGCGCATTGCCCGCCAGATAGTCCTTGGAGAGGTTCGGCCGGTCGCAGGGCGGGTCGGTCTCGGCGCTGAGCATGGTCAGCCGGCCGCCATAGCCGCGCCGGCGCAGCATCTCGGCGCAGGCGAAACCGGCGGCGCCACCGCCGATGATGACGATCTCGCGCGGGTGGGCGGCGGTGTCTGCCGGCTCCTGCCGCGGCGCCGGGGTGATGCGGTCCGTAACCAGGATGCGCCCGCCCTCGTGCCGGACCTGCCAGCAGGGCAAGGCGTCGAAGGCCGGCGCGGCGATCGCCTCGCCGCTGCGCAGGGAAAAGCAGGCGTGGTGCATCGGGCAACGCACGGTGTCGCCCTGCAGCAGCCCCTGGTCCAGCATGGCGTGATAATGCGTGCATTCCGCGCCCACGGCGAGGATCTCATTGCCGACGCGGGCCAGCAGCACCGGCTGATCGCCGACATGGCCGCGCAGCATCGGCTTGCCGCCGAAATCTTCCAGGGTGACGCCCTGCGTCAGATCGGGTCCGGCATCGTCGCTGGCAGGATTGGACATCTCGCATCTCCTTGCTTGCAAAGGTTTCGGCGTGGTTCCCCGGGTTTCAGCCGCGGGCCAGCCCCTCGGCGCGGCCGCGCGTCAGCACCGTGGCGGTGATGCGGTCGCAGCGCAGGCCGGCAAAGCCGAAGGCGCCGCCAAGCGCGGTCTCGACCTCCTGGGCCAGCGCCTCGCGCAGCAGGCCGCGGGCGCGGAAAAAGCGCGAGCGCACCGTGGATTCGGGGATTTCCAGCGCCTCGGCCACATCCGCGACGCTCATCTCCTCGACGGCGCGCAGCACGAAGACGGTGCGGAAACTGTCGGGCAGGCGGTCGATGCGCGCCTCGACCAGCCGCCGGGTCTGCTGGTGCATCAGCGCCGCCTCGGGGCCCTGTTCCGGCAGTTCGGTCAGCGCCGCCCGGGTTTCGGGATCGGATGAGATCATGGCAGTCTCCAGCGGAATGATCTGCGCCTGCTTGCGCCGCAGCCGCCCCAGCGCCTCGTTCACGGTGATCCGCACCAGCCAGGTCGAAAGCCGGCTTTCGGCGCGAAACCCGGCCATCGCCCGCCAAGCGCGCAGCCAGGCCTCCTGCACCGCGTCCTCGGCCTCGGCATCGTTGCGGATGATGCTGCGGGCGCTGCGAAACAGGCGCTGGTTGTAGCGGCGCATGATCAGGGCGAATGCGTCGCCATCGCCCGCGGCGGCGCGGGCGACCAGTTCCGCCTCGCTTTCGGCGGTCTCGGCGGTTCCTGTCTGCATCACGGCCTCCCCCTGCCCGGCACGCCCCCGGCGCCGGGGCGATTGTCGCCGCGGCGGCCGGACATGGCAACCGGGTCAGCCATTGCCCCGGCTCCGCAGGTCGTGGAATTCGCGGCGCAGCCCGGCGTCCTGCTGGAAAGCCCCGCGCATCACGGTATTGCTCATCCGCGCGTGCTCTTCCTTGACGCCGCGCCAGTGCATGCAGAAATGCTCGGCCTCCATGACCACCGCCAGCCCGCGCGGGGTGATGCGGCGCTCAAGCTCGTCGGCCAGCATGACCACGGCCTCTTCCTGGATCTGCGGCCGGGCCATGACCCAGTGGCAGAGCCGGGCGTATTTCGACAGCCCGATCAGTTCCGCATCCGGGTCGGGCAGCACGCCGATCCAGACCCGGCCCATGATCGGGCACAGGTGATGCGAGCAGGCGCTGCGCACCGCGATCGGCCCGATGACCATCAGTTCCGAGAGCTGCGCCACGTTCGGAAAGGCGGTGACCCTCGGCGCCGGCAGGAAACGGCCCGAGAACAGCTCGTCCACATACATCCGCGCCATGCGTTCCGCGGTGCCGGCGGTGTTGTGGTCATGCGCGGTGTCGATGACCAGGGCGTGCAGCACCTCCTGCATGCGGGCCTCGACCTCGTGGCGCAGCTCGTCCAGCTCGCCCGGCTCGATGAAATCCGCGATCGCGTCATTGGCGCGAAAACTCTGTCCCGCCGCCGTCAGGCGCCGGCGGATGCGTTCGGACGCCTTCAGGGCGATGATGCCGTCATGGTCGCGGGGGGCGGGGGCGATTGCGGTGCCGTGCAAGGCGATTCTCCTGTCATCGGGGTCCGGGGCCGGGCGCGGCCCTTTTTGCTGTCCCTCTGTCCATTGGATGCGCCAACCGCAGCCTGCGTTCCCGCAATATGACGAATATTTTCTGGCGCCACGATACAGAATGCTGAATCAATGCCTTGCGCGCAATTCTTGCCGCTGTTTCCAGGTTGGCCAACCCCGCAAACGAAAGGTACCGCCCCTTGGGGCGGCACCGGATCTTCTTATACCAGCTGGCCGGTCGTGGTTCTTTGCCTTGCCCGGAACCCGATCCACAAGAGCCCCAGCCAGAGCGGCAGGATCAGGATCGCGTCGCGCATCTGCTCCATCTGGCTCATCATCACCAGCACCAGCGCCAGGAAGGCCAGGCACAGGTAATTGGCCAGCGGATAGAAGGGCGCCGGGAATGTCGTCGCCTTGCCGCTGCGCGCCTTGCGAAACTTCAGATGCACGATGATGATCATCGCCCAGGTGATGGTCGCCGCGGCAGTGGCCACCGCCATCACCTTCATGAAGGCCCCCTCGGGGATCAGCAGGTTGATCCCGACGATCACCAGCGTGCAGGCCGAGGAGAACAGGATCGCGGCATAGGGCACGCGGTTGGCGCTGAGCCGGGTGAAGATGCGCGGCGCATTGCCCTGCTCGGCCAGGCTGTAAAGCATGCGGCCGTTGGAATACATCCCCGAGTTGTAGACCGAGATCGCCGCCGTCAGCACCACGAAGTTCAGGATATGCGCGGCCGAACCGATGCCGAGCTTGCTGAAGATGGTCACGAAGGGGCTGCCCTCCATGCCGACCTGGTTCCAGGGAAACAGGATCATCATCACCGTCAGCGCGCCCACATAAAAGATCAGGATGCGCCACATGACCTGGCGCACCGCGCGCGGGATCGAGGTCTTGGGGTCGTCGGCCTCGCCGGCGGTGATGCCGATCAGCTCGGTGCCGCCGAACGAGAACATGATGACCACCAGCGACAACAGCAGTCCGTTCACCCCGTTGGGGAAAAACCCGCCGTGGCTCCACAGGTTCGAGACGCCCGTGGCCTCGCCACCCAGGCCCAGCACGATGACGGCGATGCCCAGCACGATCATGCCCACCACCGCCAGCACCTTGACCAGCGCGAACCAGAATTCCATCTCGCCAAAGAAGCGCACGTTCAGCAGGTTCAGCCCGGTGACCGAGACAAGCACGATCAGCGCGCTGGCCCAGGCCGGGAAATCCGGGAACCAGTAGGAGACATAGAGCCCGACCACCGTCAGTTCGGCCATCGAGACGAGGACATAGAGAAACCAGTAGTTCCAGCCGGCCAGGAAGCCGGGAAACTCGCCCCAGTATTTGTAGGCGAAATGGCTGAAGGCGCCGGCGACCGGCTCTTCGGTCGACATCTCGCCCAGCATGCGCATGATGAGATAGATCACCAGACCGCCGATCAGATAGGAGACGATGATCCCCGGTCCGACCAGCTGGATCGAGGCGGCCGAGCCATAAAACAGCCCGGTGCCGATCGCGCCCCCAAGGGCGATCATCTGGATGTGACGGTTCTTCAGACCCCGTTCGAGGTCCGGTGTTGCAGTTTGTGACATGATTCCCCCCAAGGAAGGGGCGGCGCATTGCCTGCGCCGCCCCATGTTCAGCATCGGCTCAGAGCGCGGGCTCGAAGCTGTGTGCCGCCTTGGCAGCCGCAGGGGCCACCGCCGCGATCGGCTCGAGATGCGCCTGGAAGTGACGCAGGATCGGCGGCTCCCAGGTGATGCGATAGCCGCGGGTGATGGTATGGGCGCGCGCCTTGATGTTGACCAGCGCCTCGGCCATCACGTCGATATGGGCCTGGGTATAGACCCGGCGCGGGATCGCCAGGCGGGTGAACTCGAAATCGGCCTTCAGCTGCGCGCCGGTGTCGGGATCGTTGCCCAGCATGTAGGAGCCGATGTCGCAGGTGCGGATGCCGGCTTCCTTGTAAAGCTCGACCGCCAGAACCTGACCGGGGAACTCGTTGTAGGGGATGTGCGGGAACATCGCGCGCGCGTCGACAAAAACGCCATGGCCGCCGACCGGCGCCTGATAGGCGATGCCGGCGTCATCCAGCTTCGAGGCCAGATATTCCACCTGGCCGATGCGATAGCGCAGATAGTCCTGGTCGATGCCCTCGTAAAGGCCGATGGCCAGCGCCTCGAGGTCGCGCCCCGAAAGCCCGCCATAGGTGAAGAAGCCCTCGAAGGAGATGCAGTTCGCCTTGATCTTCAGGATCAGCGGCGAATCGCCCTCGCGCACGCCCAAGAGGCCGCCCATGTTCACGATGGCGTCTTTTTTCGCCGACATGGTGAACATGTCGCCGAAGGAGAACATCTCGCGCACGATGTCCTTGATCGACTTCTGCTGATAGCCCGGCTCGTCGCGCTGGATGAAGAAGGCGTTCTCGGCATAGCGGGCGGCGTCGATGATCATCGGGATGCCGTGCGCCTTGGCGATGGCCGAGACCTCGCGCAGGTTCTGCATCGAGACCGGCTGGCCGCCGGCCGAGTTGTTGGTGACGGTCATCACCACGGCGCCAACCTTGTCGGCCCCGTGCTCGGCGATGGTCGCCTGCAGTTTCGCCACATCCATGTTGCCCTTGAAGGCGGCGCGGTGCGACGGGTCCTTGGCCTCGGCGACGACGCAATCGACGCAGCGCGCGCCGGTCAGTTCGACATGGGCGCGGGTGGTGTCGAAGAACATGTTCGAGATCGCGACCTTGCCCGCACCCAGCAGCAGCGGGAACAGCACCTTTTCCGCGGCGCGGCCCTGGTGCACGGGCTGGATGAACTCATGGCCGAAGATGTCGCGGCCGGCGTCGATCAGCTTGTAATAGCTGGAACCGCCGGCATAGGCTTCGTCGCCACGCATGACGCCGGCCCACTGCTCCTGGCTCATGGCGCCGGTGCCGCTGTCGGTCAAGAGGTCGATATAGCAGTCTTCGCCGCGCAGGTAGAACAGGTTGTAGTTCGCCGCCTTGATGCGGTCATTGCGCTCCTGCTCGCTCAGGATGCGGATCGGCTCGACCGCCTTGATGCGGAAGGGTTCGGGGAAATACTTGATGGCCATGGGGCTTCCTCCTGTAGATCGTCGGGCGCCCCGGTCATCGCAAGCAACTGGCGGACAGCGTCTTCAGGGTGACAATTTTTTCGCACACGATTCGTCGTCTGCCGGCATCGTGTGCAGGTCGTATCGCATGACGCGACGTTGTTTGTCAAATTATTCCCAAAATTGGCCTGCGACATTCCGCCACTGGCAATATTTTCACATATTCTGCCGGCGCGGCGGGAATTTTTCGCCAATCCGGCTTTTGCAGCCGCATTTCCGCCGCTATAGCAGGACAAAAGGAGTGACCGCGATGACCACAGCCTGGGTTCGCCCCTACATGAAGCTCACCGAATTTCTTGGCGCGGTGCTGGGGCCGGATTATGAGGTCGTGCTGCACGACCTCGGCAATGAGGACAAGTCGATCATCGCCATCGCCAACGGCCATGTCAGCGGCCGCACCATCGGCGCGCCGCTGACCTCGATGGCACTGCAGACCATCGTCAACCATTCCCATGACACGCCGGATTTCCGGCTGAACTATGTCGGTGTCGCCGGCGACAAGCTGCTGCGCTCGTCGACGCTTTACGTCAAGGACGAGGCGGGCGCGCTGGTCGGGCTGCTGTGCATCAATTTCGACGACAGCCGCTATCGCGACATCAGCGACCGGCTGCTGAAGCTGCGCCACCCCGATGTCTTCGTCGAGACGAATTTCGTCTTCAACGCGGAAATGTCCGCGCCGCGCCCCCGCCCCGGCTCGGGTGACAGCGAAAGCCTGCACAGCTCTCTGCCCGAGGTCACCGATTACCTGCTGACCGAGGCCCTGGCACGGCGCGGCGGCGACCGGCGGCTGACGCATCGCGACAAGCTGGCGCTGGTCGAGGCGCTGGACGCGCGCGGCGTGTTCCTGATGAAGGGCGCCGTGCGCCATGTCGCGGACCGGCTCGGGGTGTCGCAGACCACGGTCTATCGCTACCTGTCGCAACTGGGCGACAGGGCATCACCCGACACCGACTGAGGCGCCTCAGCCCAGCTTGCCGGCGATCTCGACCAGGCGCCGGGCCTGGTGGCTGATGGCCGCCTGCGCCGTTTCGGTGAATTCGGCGCCCTGGGTATGGCTGTAGCCATAGGGGTTACCGCCGGCGGCAAAGATCGACGGATCGCTATAGCCCGGCGGCACGATGACCGCGCCCCAGTGGCAGGCGGTGACATAGAATGACTGGATGGTGGATTCCTGGCCGCCATGCGTGTTCTGCGCCGAGGACATGGCCGAGATCGCCTTGCCGGCCAGCCCGCCCCGCGCCCAGACCCCGCCCAGCGTATCGATGAAGGCGCGCATCTGGCTGGCCATGACGCCAAAGCGCGTCGGGGCCGAGAACAGATAGGCATTGGCCCATTCCATGTCCCCGGGCGTCGCCGCGGGGATATCGGCGGTGCGCTCGGCCTGGGCCTTCCAGGCCTCCTGCCCGGCAACCACGGCCGCGGGCGCGGTCTCGGCGACCTTGCGCAGCCGCACCTCGGCGCCGGCGGCCCGCGCCGCCTCGGCGGCGATGTCCGCCATGCGGTGGTTGGTGCCATAGGTCGAATAATAGATGATCGCCAGCCTGACCGTCATGCCCTTGTCCCCCTGCAGGTACCGCGCCCGTCCCCGGGCATCCCAGCCCAACGCCCGCGGCGGCGGATGGTTGCCTGCATCGGCGCGGGGCGACATTCCCGGTTGCACAGCGCAGGAAAGGCTTGCCTTGACGCTGCGTTCGTGAAAAGAAACCTGTCACGGCATGGCCCCGGCGTCATGAAAACTTTTGGCACGCGAGGGGAGGCGCTGGCCGAATGTCCGATCTGCGGCGCCTGATCGAGGTGAACTGGCAGGGCATGACCCCGAACCAGCAGCGCGTCGGCGAATTCATCCTGTCGAACCCCTTCCTGGTCGCCACCATGGGGATCGAGGATCTGGCGCAGGCCGCCGCGGTCTCGGCGCCGACGGTGACGCGTTTCGTGCGCGCGCTGGGGCTGCCGGGTTTCGCCGATTTCCGCGCCATCGCCATCGAGCGCTATCAGGCCCTGCTGGCGCCGATCGAGAATGTCAGCCGCGCCAGCCAGCGCCCGGCGACCGACCTGATGCGCGATTCCCTCGCCGCCTCGCGCGACAATCTGGCGGCGCTGGCGGCGGGCTGCCCGCTGGATCTGTGCGAGGTGCTGGCCGACCGCATGGCCTCGGCCGACCGCGTGGGCTTTCTTGGCTTTGGCGGCGCCGCGCGCGCGCTGGCCTATTTCGCCGGCATGGCCGAGCCCTTTCTGCGCAGCCACGACCTGCTCGACGGCACCGGCGGGCATGAGCGGCTGGCGCGGCTGATCGGACGCATGGGCGCGCGCGATCTGATCATCGCCATGTCGCTGCCGCGCTATTCCGCGGCGACGCTGGAATTCCTGCGCCTCGCCCGCACCAAGGGCATCCCCTGCATCGGCATCACCGATTGCGAGGACGCGCCGATGCTTGAGCTTTGCGACCAGGCCTTCCTGGTGCCGGCGGCGCATCCGGTGCTGAACTCCTCGGGGCTGGCGGCCATCGCGCTATGCGAGACCATCGTCGCGGTGCTGACCGCGCGCTATCAAAGCACCTCTGATGCCGCGGCGCAGACCCGGCTGATCTTTCCCTATCTCTATGCGGACGGCTCCGAACCCGCCGCCCCTGCCCGCAAGGAGCCGCAATGACCCGGACCCCCGAACAAGACCGCGCCGCCACCATCAGCGTCCGGGATCTCTGTGTCGAGTTCCAGGGCGACAGCGGCACCTTCCAGGCGGTCAAGGGCCTGTCGTTCGACATCGCCGCCGGCGAGACCCTGGCGGTGGTCGGCGAATCCGGCTCGGGCAAGTCGGTGACCTCGCTGGCGGTCATGCGGCTGATCGAATTCGGCGGCGGCCGCATCACCGGCGGCTCGGTGCGGCTTTCGGGCCATGACGGAAAGCCCCGCGACCTGACCCAGGTGCCGATGCCCGAGATGGAGGACATCCGCGGCAATGATGTCGCGATGATCTTTCAGGAGCCGATGACCTCGCTCAACCCGGTGTTCACCGTGGGCGAGCAGATCGCCGAGGCCGTGCGCCTGCACCAGGGCTGCAGCCCCGCGCAGGCCCGCGCCGAGGCGTTGAAGATGCTGGAAAAGGTCCGCATCCCCGACGCCGAGCGGCTTCTGGACCGCCACCCGCACCAGCTGTCGGGCGGCATGCGCCAGCGGGTGATGATCGCCATGGCGCTGTCGTGCAAGCCGCGGCTTCTGATCGCCGATGAGCCGACGACGGCGCTGGACGTGACCATCCAGGCGCAGATCCTGCGGCTGATCCGGCTCTTGCAGGACGAGATGGGCATGGCGGTGCTGTTCATCACCCATGACATGGGCGTGGTCGCCGAGGTGGCCGACAAGGTGCTGGTCATGCGCCACGGCGAGAAGGTCGAGGAAGGCCCGGTCGAGCAGATCTTCGACGCGCCGCAGCACCCCTATACCCGCGCGCTGCTGGCCGCCGTGCCGCGCCTGGGGGCGCTGAACGGGCAGGAACTGCCGCGCCGCTTTCCGCTCTTGCGCGCCGACGGCGATCACCGCGACGCCTCGGGCTATCAGGAATACCCGCCGCAGGACACGGTGCGATCCGAGGAGCCGATCCTCGAGGCGCGCGATCTTGCCACGCGTTTCGACATCCGCAAGGGGCTGCTGTCGCGGGTGACCGGCCGCATCCATGCCGTCGAGCAGGTGAACTTCGGGCTGCGCAAGGGCGAGACCCTGGCGCTGGTCGGCGAATCCGGCTGCGGCAAATCCACCACCGGCCGCACGGTGATGATGCTGCAGCAGGCGACCTCGGGATCGGTGCTGTATCAGGGCCGCGACATCTTCACACTGCCCCCGGCCGAGCGGCTGAAGGTGCGCCGCAAGATCCAGTATGTGTTCCAGGACCCTTTCGCCTCGCTGGACCCCAGGCTGACCGTGGGCTTTTCCATCGCCGAGCCGCTGATCACCCACGGGCTGGCCAAGGGGCGCGAGATCGACCAGCGGGTGGCGGAACTGCTGCGCGACGTGGGCTTGCTGCCCGAGCACGCACAGCGCTATCCGCATGAATTTTCCGGCGGGCAGCGCCAGCGCATCTGCATCGCCCGGGCCCTGGCCGGCGAGCCCGACATCCTGATCGCCGACGAGGCGGTGGCGGCGCTGGATGTCTCGATCCAGGCGCAGGTGGTGAACCTTCTGATGGACCTGCAGGAAAAGCGCAGCCTGTCCTATATCTTCATCAGCCATGACATGGCCGTGGTCGAGCGCGTCAGCCACCGCGTCGCCGTGATGTATCTGGGCCAGATCGTCGAGATCGGCCCGCGCCGCCGGATCTTTGAAAACCCGCAGCACGCCTATACCCGGCGCCTGCTCTCGGCCGTGCCCATCGCCTCGCCCGAGGCCAGGAACCGCAACCGCCCGCTGATCGAGGGCGAGATCCCCAGCCCCATGCGCCGCGTCGACGACCCGCCGCTGGTCGCGCCCCTGGTCGAGGTCGCGCCCAGCCATTTCGTCGCCCGCCACCCCATCGGCCTGTTCGACTGACCCGGCCGCGAAACGAATGTCCAAAGACAGGAGAGGTAAATGAAACTCAAGTCGCTTCTGGCCGCATCGGCGGTCTGCCTTGCGGGCATGATGCCGCTGACCGGCTGGGCCAAGGACCTGACGGTGGCGGTCTCGGCCAACCTGACCGGGCTTGACCCGCGCGTGGCCAATGACACGCTGTCGCAGACCTCGCTGCGGCTGGTCTATCAGGGGCTGTTCGGCTTCGACAAGGACATGAAGCAGATCCCGCTGCTGGCGGAAAGCTATGAGGCCAATGAAAACGCCACCGAATTCACCATCAAGCTGCGTCCGGGCATCAAGTTCCACGACGGCACCGATTTCAACGCCGAGGCGGTGAAGATCAATATCGACACGCTGCGCAACCCCGACAACAAGCTGTCGCGCCGCAGCCTGGTGCAGATGGTCCAGGAGGTGCAGGTCACAGGTCCGCTGACCGTCAAGCTGATCCTCAGCGAGCCCTTCGGCGCGATGATCGCCTCGCTTGCCCATCCCGGCGCGATGATGATCTCGCCCGCGGCGCTGGAGAAATACGGCAAGGACATCGACCGCAACCCGGTCGGCACCGGCCCCTTCCTGTTCAAGCACTGGGCCGCCGACACGTTCGAGGTGACGCGCAACGACGCCTATTGGAAGGAACCGGCCAAGGTCGATGGCGTCATCATCCGCTCGGTGCCGGAATCGGGGGCGCGCATGGCGATGCTGCAGACCGGCGAGGCGCAGTTCGTGCCCTCCTTCCCGACCGAACTGCTGCAGGTGGTGGAAAAGAACCCCGAATTGCAGGTGGTGACCAGGCCCTCGATCGTCGAATGGTATGTCGGGCTCAACAACATGAAAAAGCCCTATGACAACAAGCTGGTGCGCCAGGCGCTGAACCACGCGGTCGACAAGGACGCCTATTGCAAGATCGTCTGGAACGGTTACTGCAAGCCGGCGGATTCGATCATCCCGGCGGGCCTTGCCTTCCATGTCAGCGCCGGGGACTATGCCTTCGACCTGGAAAAGGCCAGGACGATGCTGAAGGAGGCCGGGCTTGAGAACGGCTTTGAAACCGAGCTCTGGACCGGGTCCTCGACCGGCAGCCTGCGCGCGGCGCAGTTCCTGCAGCAGCAGCTGGCGCAGGTGAACGTCAAGGCCAATGTCGTGCCGCTGGAGGCCGGTGTCGCCGCCGACAAGATCTGGGGCATCGCCAAGCCCGAGGACGCCACGGTGCAGATGTATTACGGCGGCTGGTCGTCCTCGACCGGGGATGCCGACTGGGGCATCCGCCCGCTGCTGCTGACTGAAAGCGCCCCGCCCGCGATGTTCAACGTCGCCTATTTCAGCGACAAGGCCGTGGACGAGGCGATCATGGGCGCGCTCGGCACCGCCGATCCGGCCAAGCGCGCGGGTTTCTATGAAACCGCGCAGAAACTGGCCTGGGAGGGCGCGCCCTGGATCTTCCTTGGCGTCTCGGACGTGATCTCGGCGCAGTCGAAGAACCTGACCGGTGTCTATCAGCTGCCCGACCAGGGCTTCCTGCTGGAAGACGCGGCCTTCGCCGAATAGGCCGCAACCGTGGCGGGGCCGACGGTCCCGCCGCCTGACGACAACCGCCCCCGCCCGCAGCGCGGGCCGGGGCCACCGGGCCGGACCCGAACGGGATAGAGAGACGACATGCCATCCTATCTGATCAAACGCCTGCTTGGGACGGTCCCGGTCATCCTGATGGTGACGATCGCCGTCTTTGCCTTCGTGCACATGCTGCCCGGCGATCCCGCACGCCTGGTCGCGGGTCCGGACGCGACCGCCGACGACATCGCGGCGGTGCAATCCGCGCTTGGCCTCGACAGGCCGCTGCCGCAGCAGTTCCTGCATTACATCGGCAATCTCTTGCAGGGCGATCTGGGCATGTCGCTGAAGACGCGCCGCCCGGTGGCCGAGGAGATCGGCCTGCGGCTGATGCCGACCGTCTGGCTGACCCTGCTGGCGATGATCTGGGCGGTGGCGCTGGGGCTGCTGATCGGCGTCATGTCGGCGGTCAAGCGCGGCCGCTGGCAGGATTACGGCGGCATGGTGCTGGCGGTCTCGGGGATCTCGTTTCCGCCCTTCTGGCTGGGCCTGCTGATGATCAACCTGTTTGCGGTGCATCTGGGCTGGCTGCCCACCGGCGGCTACGGCACCTGGCAGCATTTCGTCATGCCCTCGCTGACGCTGGGCCTGGGCGTCGCGGCGGTGATGGCGCGGTTTACCCGCTCGGCCTTCATCGAGATCTCGCGCGAGGATTACGTGCGCACCGCCCGCGCCAAGGGCGTCCCCGAGCGCCGGGTGGTCTGGAAACACGCGCTGAGGAATGCGCTCATTCCGATCATCACCATGGTCGGGCTGCAGTTCGGCTTTTTGCTGGGCGGCTCGATCGTGATCGAGACCGTGTTCGCCTGGCCCGGCGTCGGCCGGCTGCTGGTCGATTCCGTGACCTATCGCGACTATCCGGTGATCCAGGCGCTGGTCCTGATGTTCTCGCTGCAGTTCATCCTGATCAACCTGCTGGTCGATGTCCTCTATGTCCTCGTCAATCCGGAGATCCGTTACCAATGAGCGCGGTGAACACGAACGCGGCCACGGCCAACCGGACCCGCAAGCCCTTTGCCGAATTCTGCCGCCGCTTCATGCGCCAGAAGGTGGCGCTGGTGTCGCTGGCCTTCCTGACGCTGCTGGTGGCGGTGGCGATCCTCGCGCCCCTCATCGCCCCCTTCGATCCGGCCGAGCCCGATTACAACAATGTCCTCGCCGGTCCCAGCGCGCTGCACTGGGCGGGGACCGACGCTTACGGGCGCGACATCTTCAGCCGCATCATCTGGGGGGCCCGCATCTCGCTGACCGTCGGGTTCCTTTCGGTCAGCCTTGGCGCGCTGGTCGGCGTCAGCCTGGGCATCGTCGCCGGCTATCGCGGCGGCTGGATCGACAGCGCGGTGATGCGGCTGTGCGACCTGCTCCTGGCCTTTCCCGGCATCCTCTTGGCAATCGCGGTCATCGCCATCCTCGGCCCCGGCATCACCAATGTGATCTATGCCGTGGCGGTGTTCTCGGTCCCGGTTTTTGCCCGGCTGGCGCGCGGCACGGCGCTGCAGCTCAAGGGCGCGGTCTATGTCGATGCCGCCCGCGCCGTCGGCGTGAAGGACCGGGTGATCATGCTGCGCCACATCCTGCCCGGCACCTTGCCCAATGTGATCGTCTATTTCTCGATGCGGGTCGGCACCTCGATCCTGACCGCGGCGGCGCTGTCCTTCATCGGCCTCGGCGCGCAACCGCCCTCGCCGGAATGGGGGGCGATGCTGGCCGACGGGCGCAGCTACATGGGCGTCGCCGACCACCTGACGCTGTTTCCGGGCCTGGCGATCTTTCTCACGGTGCTGGGCTTCAACCTTCTGGGCGACGGGCTGCGCGACGCGCTTGACCCCAAGCTGCGCTCAAGCTGAAGGGGGGCCTTGATGCGTGTCTATGTCTCGGCCGACATCGAGGGCGTGGCCGGCATCGTCGCGCCGCTGCAATGCCAGGCCGGCAATGGCGAATACGAAAAGGCGCGGCTCTTGATGACCCATGAGGTCAATGCCGTGATCGCCGGCCTGGTCGATGGCGGCGCCGAAGAGGTGGTGGTCAACGATTCGCACGGGCAGATGACCAACCTGCTGCCCGAATTGCTGCACCCGGCCGCCGACCTGATCCTGGGCAAGCCCAAGCCGATGAACATGGCCTGCGGGCTGGATGCGGGATTCGACATGTTCTGCATGACCGGCCACCACTCCCGTGCCGGCGGCGGCGGCGTGCTGGCCCATACCACCAACGGCTTTGCCTTTTCCCAGGTGCGGCTGAACGGCACCCCCTGCGGCGAGCCGGCGATCTACGGCGCCTATGCCGCGGAACTGGGCGTGCCGGTCGGGCTGATCACCGGCGACGACGTGACCGAGGCCGAGAACCGGCCGCTGTTTCCCGATGCGGAATTCGCCGTGGTCAAGACCGCCTATGGTGAGAGGGCGGCGCGCCAGATCTCGGTCGCGCGCGCGCATGAGTTGTTGCGCCACAAGGCCTGCCGCGCGCTGCAGCACGCCGGCCGTATGCGCGCCCGCCCGATGCAGGGGCCGTTGCGCGCCGAATTCGTGATGTCGCGCGCGGCGCTGGCCGACCAGATGGCGGTGCTGCCGCCGGCAATCCGCACCGACCCGCTGACCGTCGCCTTCGACTGCGCCAGCATGAGTGAGGTGATCGGCTGGATGACCGCTCTTTCGGCGATGAGCTTTGCCCTTCGTTAATTCACAGACAGGCTGACAGATGACCTCTTGCACCCCCGTGATCGCGCTGCATGGCGGCGCCGGCACCATCCTGCCCTCGAACATGACCCCCGAGAAGGAGGCCGCCTATCATGCCGGCTTGCGCGCCTGCCTGCAGGCCGGCCTCGAGGTGCTGCAAAAGGACGGCAGCGCGCTTGATGCGGTGACCGCCGCGGTGATGGCGCTGGAGGCCGATCCCTTGTTCAACGCCGGGCGCGGCTCGGTCTTCACCTCGGCCGGCACGCATGAGATGGACGCCGCGATCATGGACGGCGCCAGCCGCGCCTGCGGCGCCATCACCGGCATCTGCGGCCCGCGCCACCCGATCCTGGCCGCCCGCGCGGTGATGGAGCAGACCGAGCATGTTTTCCTCTCGGGCCAGGGTGCGGCCGCGTTCTGCGCCACGGCCGGGCTGGAGATGATGCCCGCCGACTGGTTCGGCACCCCTGCCCGGCGCGCCGCGCTCGAGGCCGAGCTTGAGCGCCGCCGCCTGAACCTGCCCGACGACGGCGACCCGGCGCGCAAGCATGGCACCGTGGGTGCGGTCGCCTGCGACGCGCGCGGGCACCTTGCCGCCGCCACCTCGACCGGGGGGATGACCGCGAAACTGCCGGGCCGCGTCGGCGACAGCCCGGTGATCGGTGCCGGCACCTGGGCCGATGACCAGACCGCGGCGGTCTCGGCCACCGGGCATGGCGAGTATTTCATCCGCTGGGCCGTCGGGCATGAGATCGACGCCCGCATGCGTTGGGCCGGCCAGGACCTGCTGACCGCGGCGGGCGGGGTCGTGGCGGAACTGGGCGGGCTTGGCGGTTCGGGCGGGGTGATCGCGGTCGACCGCAAGGGCAATGTGACGCTGCCCTTCAACAGCCCCGGCATGTATCGCGCCTGGTGCGGGCGCGACGGCCAGATCCACACCGGCATCTATGCCGAGACCTGAGCACCGCCGCGCACCGGGCGCCCGGCAGCACGCAGCGGTCCGCGGCCGTTGATCCGCCCGATGCCCGGTCGCCTTGCCGATCTCTGGCTGATGCCGCACCGGCCGCTGTTTCTGGCGGCGGGGCTCTGGGCGATCGGCGCCAGCCTGTGGTGGCGCTGGGGCACGCCACCCGCCTCGGCCTTCTGGCACGGGCATGAGATGCTGGCGGGCTTTGGCGGTGCGGCGCTGGCCGGCTATCTGCTGACCGCGCTGGCCAGCTGGACCGGGCGGCCGGCGCCCGCGGGACGGGTGCTGCAGGCGATCCTTGGCTGCTGGCTTGTGCAGCGGCTGGCCATGGGGTGCGGCGACGCGCTGCCGCCCGTGCTGGCAATCCTGCCGGGGCTGGGGTTCTTCGGCCTGATGGCCGCGGTCATGGCGCATGGGATGCGGCATACGGGGCAAGGGGCGCGGCCCGGCCTGGTGCTGGCGGTGGCGGCGATGGGGCTGGCCGATGCGCTGGCGATTCTCGCTGCCAGAACCACGGGTTGGCACGGCCCCGATGGCAGCGCGCTGCTTGAACTCATGCTGCTGGGGTTTGCCCTGCTGATCGCCGGCATCGGCGGGCGCATGGTGCCGGCCTTTACCGGCAACTGGCTGCGCGCCTCGGGCCGGGCGGTCGCGGCGCCGGCCTCGGCGCCACGGACCGGGCGACTGGGGTTGCTGTCGCTGGGTGCGGCGCCGGTGCTGATGCTGGCCGGGGCAGATGCCGCCAGTGGCGCGGCCTTGCTGCTGGCGGCACTGGCCCAGCTCTGGCGCCTTGCCGGCTGGCGCGGCCGGCATGTGCTGGCCAACCCGCTGCTGGTCATGCTGCACGCGGCCTTCCTGTGGCTGCCGCTGGGGCTGGGGCTCGTCGGACTTCAGCGCCTCGGCCTGATCCCCCTGCCCGCCAGCGACCTGCTGCACGCGCTGGCCATGGGGGCGATGGGCGGCATGATCCTCGCTGTTGCCGCCCGCGCCGCCGCCCGGCGCCACAAGGGCCAGCTGCGCGCCGGGCCGGCACTTTGCGCCGCGGCCATGGCGCTGTGGCTGGCGCCCTGGCTGCGCCTGGCGCCGGCACTCTGGCCCGGCGCCCGCGAGGGGCTGCTTGACGCCGCGACCCTGGCCTGGGCCCTGGGCTGGGCGCTGTTTGTGCTGGCCCTCTGGCCCGGGTTGCGCGGCCCGGCACACCAACCGGTGTTCAGCGGCAGCCGCGCCTGAGATCGCCAGTCGCCGGATCAGGCCGGTTTCGGCATCAGATGCGCGACCTCGGGCGCGGCGACAAAGCGCCAGTTCCGCCGCGGTCCGGCCATGACATTCAGATAGTAAAGCCCGAACCCGGGCGGGGCGCCACAGGGATGGTGGCCGCGCGGCACCAGCACCACATCGCCGTCGCGCACCGCGATCACCTCGTCCAGCGCGCCGTCATCGGTATAGACGCGCTGCAGCGCCCAGCCCCCCGCCGGATCCAGGCGGTGATAATAGGTCTCCTCCAGATAGGTCACGCGGGGAAAGTCGTCCTCGTCATGGCGATGGCTGGGATAGCTCGACCAGTTGCCCGCCGGGGTGAACACCTCGGTCACCAGCAGGCTGTCGCAGAAATCCTCGCCCTCCATGGCGATATTGTTGATCCAGCGCGTATTGGCCCCCTCGCCGCGCTGCGTCAGCGTGATGCACTCGGGGCCGATGCGGCGCGCGGCATGGCCGCCATGGCCCGGCGCCGAGCAGACCGCGATCACGCAATCCGTCTCGGCCTCGGCCCGCCAGTCGCTGCCGTCGGGCAGGTAAAGGCAATGCGGCGCGGTCCTTTCAAACACGCTCATGCGGTCGCCCAGCACCCCCCAATCCTGCCCCGCCCCGCGGATCGCCGCGCGGCCCTCGACCATGACCAGGATGACCTCGCGTGCGCCGGTCGCCTCGGCCGCCGCCTCTCCGGCGCGCAGGTGATAAAGCGAAAAGCCGACATGGCGCCAGCCGGCGGATTGCGGCGTGATCTCGTGCACCTTGCCGTGCCTGCCAAAGGGTCTGCGTAACAATGCGCTCATCGCCGGGCCTCGTCTTTCTTGTCCAAATAACCTCGGGGGGTCCGGGGGCAGACAGCCCCCCGGCCGTCAGGCGGCACGGCTCTGGTCAAGCCCCGCCGCCACCGCCGCGGCTTTCAGGGATTTCAGCCCAAGAGTCTGATATTCCAGGGGATTGCGCTGTACCGGATCCTGTTCGGCCTCGATCACCAGCCAGCCGTCATAGCCGGCCCCGGCCAGGATCCGCAGCAGTGGCAGGAAGTCGATCTCGCCCTCGGGGTCGCCCGGCACGGTAAAGGTCCCGGCCAGCACCCCCTGGATGAAGGAAAGCCCCTCGGCGCGCACGCGCTCGGTCACCGGGCGGCGGATGTTCTTGGCGTGGAAATGCGCCACGCGCCCGACGTGGCGGGCCAGCACCGCCGCAGGGTCGCCGCCGCCAAAGGCGCAATGGCCGGAATCGAACAGCAGATGCGTGGCCGGCCCGGTCGCGGCCATGAAGGCGTCGATCTCCTCTGGGCTTTCGACCACCGTGCCCATGTGGTGGTGATAGGCCAGCGTGATGCCCTGCCCGGCCAGGAAGGCGGCGAACTCCTCGATCTTGCGACCGAAGTCGGCCATTTCCGCGGCGTCCAGCCGCGGGCGGTCGTTCACCGCCACATCCGGGCGGCCATGCACGGTGTTCGAGCATTCGCAGACGATGCAGACCTTGCAGCCATTGGCCCTGAGCTTGGCCAGATGCGGCGCGACGGCGGCGATCTCCTCGGCGACCGAGCGGGTCAGCAGCTCGGTCGAATACCAGCCCGAGACGAAGGCCAGCCCATGCCGGCCCAACAGCTCGCGCAGCTCCTGCGGGTCCTCGGGCCAGCGGTGGCCGTTCTCGATGCCGTCAAAGCCGATGACCTCGCCCGCCTCGTGCAGGATCTGTTCGGTCGGAATATGGGCGCCGATCGACGGATCGTCGTCATTGGCCCAGGCGATGGGATTGGTGCCGTAGCGGATCATGCTTGCGTCCTTCAGTTGACCCGCGCCTGATGGCGGGCGTGTTCAAGATAGTCGCGATAGGCGGCGCGCAGGGTTTCGCTGGCGCCGACCTCGGGCACGGCCACGTCCCACCAGTGGCCGGCGCCCGCCAGCCCGTCACCGGGGCCGGGGGCGGCGGTGGTGTCGATGACGATGACCGTGGGGATGTCGCGGGCGCGCGCCGCGGCGATCTCGGCCTCCAGCTCCGCGATGCCTGCGGCCTTCACCGCATGCGCGCCCATCGCCGCCGCATGGGCCACATAGTCGATCTGCGGCTGCACCTCGAGGTTGCAGTCGGCATAAAGGTTGTTGAAGGCCGCGCCGCCGGTGCCGGCCTGCAGCCGGTTGATGCAGCCAAAGCCGCGGTTGTCGGTCAGCACCACGGTAAAGGGGATGCGCCGCATCACCGCCGTCGCCAGTTCGCTGTTGGCCATCATGTAGCTGCCGTCGCCGACAAAACAGATCACCTCGCGCCCGGGCTGCGCCAGCTTCAGACCCATGGCGCCGGCGATCTCGTAGCCCATGCAGGAATAGCCGTATTCCATGTGATAGCCGCCCTGCGTGGGCTGCCACAGCAGCTTCAGCGCCCCGGGCATGGTGCCGGCGGCGCACATGGCGATGGCCGCAGGCGCGGCACGCTGCACGGCGCCGACCACCTGCGCATCGGTCGGCAGGGCGTTGCCGGCGGACGGGGCGGCGCAATGCGCATCCACCGCCGCCAGCCAGGCCGCGCGCGCCGCGCCGTCGAAAGCCGCGCGATGCCCGCCCAGCAGCGCCGAGAGCCTTTCCAGCGCCACGCGCGCATCCGCGACAAGGGCGGTGCCGCCATGCTTGCCCGCGTCATGGGGCTGCACATTGATCGAGACCAGCCGACCCGAGAACAGCGTGCGCGAGCCGGTGGTGAAATCCTGCAGCCGCGTGCCGATGCCGATGACCAGATCCGCCGCGGCCAGCGCCGCATTGGCCGCGGCCGAGCCATCGACCCCCGCCGCGCCCAGGTTCATCGCCTGCGCCTGCGCCAGTGCCGACTTGCCGGCCTGGGTCTCGGCCACCGGGATGGCGTGGCGGCTGGCGAATTCAGCCAGCGCCTTCTCGGCGCCGGAATAGATCACCCCGCCGCCGACGACGATCACCGGCCGCGCCGCCCCCCGGATCAGCGCCGCCACCTCGGCCAGTTCCGCGCCGTCGGGCTCGGGACGGCGGATGCGCCAGACCCGGGGGGCAAAGAAGGCCTCGGGCCAGTCATAAGCCTCGGCCTGGACGTCCTGGCAGAAGGCCAGGCAGACCGGGCCACAATCGGCCGGGTCCGTCATCACCCGCAAGGCGCGCGGCAGGGCGCCGAGAAGTTGTTCGGGGCGCTGGATGCGGTCGAAATAGCGCACCACCGGGCGGAAGCAGTCATTGGCCGACACGGTGCCGTCGTCGAAATCCTCGACCTGCTGCAGCACCGGGTCGGGGCGGCGGCTGGCAAAGACATCGCCGCATACAAACAGCACCGGCAGGCGGTTCACATGCGCCAGCGCCGCCGCGGTCACCATGTTGGTGGCGCCGGGGCCGATGGAACTGGTCACCGCCTGCGCCCGCCTGCGGGCACGACCCTTGGCATAGGCGATGGCGGCATGGGCCATGGTCTGCTCGTTCTGGCCGCGCCATGTGGGCAGGGCCGTGCCGATGCCGTGCAGCGCCTCGCCCAGGCCCGCGACATTGCCATGGCCGAAGATCGCCCAGACCCCTTCGATGAAACGCTCGCCCTCTTCGCTCATCTGCACCGAAAGCCAGCGCACCATGGCCTGCGCGGCGGTCAGCCGGATGGTTCCGCTCATGCCGTCTTCTCCTTGCTGGCGGCAGCGCGTGCCGCGTCCCAGATCGCGGCAAGCCGCGAAAACCGTGCCGCCATCTCTGATACCGCGGCCACGTCGCCGATCTTGCCCTGGAACCAATCCCGCGCCACCTCGGCAAAGATCGTGCGTCCGACGGCAAAGCCCTTGACCAGCGCAAACCCGGCGGCGATCTCGAAGCTTGCCTGCAACTCGGCCTCGGGCGCGTCCAGCCCCAGGACGACGATGCCGCGGGTATGGGGGTCATGCGCCTCGATGGCGGCGATGGCGTTTTCCCATGCCGCATGTGTGCGCATCGGCTCAAGCTTCCACCAGTCGGGAAAGATCCCCGCCGCATAGAATTGCCCGATCAGGGTAGCGGTGGTCGTGTCATCGACCGGGGCGACCTTGGACGGAATGATTTCCAGCAGGAACTCCAGATGGTTGCGGCGCGAAGCTGCAAAAAGCCGCGCCACCTCGGCCTCTTGCGCGGCGCGGGTCGCGGCATCGTCCTCGGGATGGCAGAAGCACAGCACCTTGACCACGTTTTCCCGCGCCCATTCCACCAGCGCACCGCAATCTGGGCCCAGTTCCGGCTCAAGCCGCAGCGGCCGCGATCCCGGCCATTCGCAGGGCCGCCCGATCCACAACCCGGAACCCGAGGCCGCATGCAGCGCCCGCCGCCCAAGCCGGTTGTCGCACAGGATGCCATAGCCTGGGCGCCCGTCTTGCACCAGTTTCGCAGCCTTCAGGCACAATTCCTTGAAGTAACCGCATTTTTCTGGCGTGAAACCGGGCATCTCCTCGAATTGGCCGCGATGGTCGAAGGCAAAGACCCGCATCGCGGACCAGTCGCCCTTGCGGTTCGTGGACCAGTGGATCTGCTCCAGCGCCGCATCATTGCGCAGGTCGGGCCGGATCACGCCGCGCTTCAGAAAGAACTCCAGCTCGGCAAGCGAGGGATAGGCCGGGGTGCAGCCATGGCGGCTGACGGCAAAGGCGCCGCAGGCATTGGCATATTCCAGCGCCCGCGGCCAGTCCTCACCGTCCAGCCAGCCCTTCATCAGCCCGGAAAAGAAACCGTCGCCGGCGCCCAGCACGTTGAACACCTCGATCGGAAAGCCCGGACCGCTGCGGCCGCTGTCCCAGTCCGCGACCGCGCCCTCAAAGGCGACGGCGCCAGCCGCGCCGCGCTTGCAGACCAGCACCGCGTCCGATACCGCACGCACCGCCTGCAGCGCGGCGATGGTGTCGGTCGTGCCGCCGGCAATGTGGAACTCCTCTTCGGTGCCGACGATCAGATCGAAAAGACGCAAGCTCGACTGCAGCTTGGCGGTGACGCGCGCGCTTTCGACAAAGCGGCTTTCGCCCGCGTCATGACCGGCGACGCCCCAGAGATTCGGGCGATAGTCGATGTCGAGCGCCGTCCTGGCCCCGTGCTTGCGCGCCAGTTCCAGCGCCTTCAGCACCGCGGCCTCGGTCCTTTCATGACTCAGATGCGTGCCGGTGGCCAGCACCGCGCGGGCGCTGGCTATGAAGTCCTCGTCGATGTCCGCCTCGCTCAGCGCCATGTCGGCGCAGTTCTCGCGGTAAAAGATCAGCGGGAACTGTTCTTCGTCGCGGATGCCCAGCAGGACCAGCGCCGTCAGCCGCTGGGGGTCGGTGACCACGCCCGAGGTCTCGACGCCCTCGCGCGCCAGTTCCTCGCGGATGAAGCGGCCCATGTGCTCGTCGCCCACGCGGGTGATCACCGCCGAGCGCAGCCCCAGCCGCGCCGTGCCGCAGGCGATATTGGTGGGCGAGCCGCCGATGTATTTGTTGAAACTGCCCATGTCCTCAAGCCGGCCGCCCACCTGCGCGCCGTAAAGGTCGACCGAGGAGCGGCCGATGGTGATCAGATCCAGCGTCTTCATGCCTCGGCCGCCTGAATGCTGGCGCGCAGATGCTGCATGCTGTGGCGCAGGGCGGATTCGATGTCGTCAAGCCCGTGCACCTCGGCGGCGAAGGGCTCGAAGCTGATCGGCCCGTCATAGCCGTCCGAGATCAGCGCCGCGAGCTGCGCCGCATTCTGCAGCCGGTCATCCGCATCCACCAGCCCGCGATGCGCGTCCAGCATCTCGCCGACCGCCAGGGCCGGATCGGCGATGCCCGAGACATGCACAAGCCCGGTGCGGCGCGGATAGAACTGCGTCTCGGCGGCAAGATGGTGGTGGAACGTGTCGTGCAGCACCCGGAAACGGTCGAAGCCGCCGGATTCCGCGATGGCGGCGATGGCCTCGGCCTTGCGCCTGAGCGAGCTCTGCTCGAAGCCCAGCGGCTCGACCAGGCCCATCAGATTGCGCGGCGCGAGGATCGCGGTCAGGTGGTCCAGTGCGTCCACGGTGGCGGAATGGGTGATGTGGTTGCCGTCGTTCAGCGGACACAGCACCAGCGCCTGCGCCCCGCAGGCGGCGGCGAAATCCGCCAGACGCTCGGCGCGTTGGGCCAGATCGGGCGTCCACAGGTTGAAGGGATAAAGTGCATTCACCGACAGGATCGCCAGTCCCGCATCGCGCGCCATGCGCGCGATCAGGGCCGGATCCTCGCCGGTCAGGTCGGGGATGTCGTTGCGGATCTCGACCTCATCGCAGCCGAGGCGGCCGGCCAGGGCCAGGAACGCGGCCAGGGGCAGATGCGGGGCGGTGATGTGGTTCAGGGCAAAGCGCATGGCGGACCTCAGGCATAAAGGGCAGGACGGGCGGGCAGTTCGATGCGGACCGGCTGACCCTCCGCCTCTTGTGCGGCAACGCAGGCATCGGCGGCCACCGCCGCGGCATAGCCGTCCCATGCCGTCGGCCCGGCTGCCCCGCCCTGCGCCGCGGCGCGGATGAAATCGGCCAGTTCGTAATCGTAACTGTCGATGAAACGGTCCTTCCAGTCCATCAGGATCGGCTGGCCCAGCACCGCGCCGGATCGCGTCTGGATCGACATGGGTTCGGGCAGGCGGGCGATGCCATCCTCGCCCACGATCTCGCACTGGATGTCATAGCCATAGTGGCAGTTGACGAATATCTCGACATCGATGACCACGCCGCGCGCGGTTTCCAGCACCACCACCTGCGGATCGCGCAGATTTTCATGCGCGCGGGGCGACTTGCGCGGAAAGAGCACGCGGGCGCTGGTATAGTCGTCATCGAGCAGCCAGCGCAGCACGTCGATTTCGTGGATCAATGTGTCGTGGATCGCCATGGGGGTGACATAGTTCTCGCCCACGCGCGGGTTTCGGTGCGCGGCATGGACCATCAGCGGCGCGCCGGTCACCTCGGCCACGGCACGCTTCAGCGCCACATAGCCCGGATCGTAGCGGCGCATGAAGCCCACCTGCACCAGCCGCCGGCCGGCGGCCTGTTCCGCGGCAACGATGCGGGCCGCGCCCTCGGCGGTGGTGGCCAGCGGCTTTTCGCAAAAGCAGGGCTTGCCGGCGGCGATGGCGGCCAGCACATATTCCTCATGCGTCTGGCCCCAGGAGCAGACCAGCACCGCATCGACACCGCCATCGCGGATCAGCGCATGCGGATCGTCAAAGATCAGCGCCCCGGGGGCGTGCTCGCGCTGGCAGGTTTCGGCATTGGTGCGGTTCACGTCGTTCAGCGCTACCACGCGCGCGCCCGAAAGCACCTTGTTGATGCGGCGCGTGTGGTCCTGACCGATGGCGCCGGTGCCGATCACTCCGATGTTCAGTGTCATTTCTTTCCCCAGTGCTTGTCGATGTAACGCTGCATCTCGGCGCGCATGAAGCTGCCCGACTGGTCGGCGCGCTCTTCCCAGGCAAAGACGCAGGCGGTCATGATGCCGTCAAAGCCGATTTCGGCCAGCGTGCCGAAGAAATCGTCCCAGGGCACCTCGCCCTGGCCGATGTCCAGATGCTGGTGCACGCGCGCCGCCGTGCCGGGCGGGTTCACGATATAGCGCAGCCCCGAGGAGGCGCGGTGGTTGAAGGTGTCGCCCACATGCACATGCGCCAGAACATCGGCGCTTTCGCGCAGCATGGCGCGGGTGTCGTCGCCGAAATAGAAGGTATGCGGTGCGCAATACAGAAAGCGGACCGCCTTGCTGTTCACGGTGCGGATGATGTCCAGCGCCGGCTGCAGCGTCTCGCACCAGTCCTCGGGATGGGGCTCGATGTGAAGCGCGATGCCCTCGCGTTCCAGCACCGGCACCAACTCGCCGATGCTGCGCCACCAGGCGTCCTCGCAGGCCTCGATCATGGCGCCGGTATGGCAGCAATAGCAGCCGCCCTTGTCGGGATGCGGGCCGCGGCCGAATTCGCTGTTCATCGTGTCCACGCCCAGTTCGACGGCGATCTCGATGGCGCGCCTCCAGTGACGCACGGCGGCCTGGCGTTCGGCCTCGTCATTGCTGGCCCAGCGATACATCGGCAGCAGGCTGGCGATGCCGACATCGGCATCGGCCAACGCGCGTTTCAGCGATTTTACGCGGTCGGGAAAGACGCGCGGCGCCTTGAACCATTCCAGGAAATCGCCGCGCGGCGACAGTTCCATCCAGTCGAAGCCCAGTTCCTTCACCTTGGCGGGCAGCTGTTCCAGTGGCAGGTGGCGGTGCATGTAGGGGTCAAGCGCGATCTTCATGGGAAACCTCAGAATGTGACGGGCTGGCCGGTTTCGGCCGAGCGGGCCATGCCGTGGATGATGCGTTCGATGACAAGGCCGGCGGCAAAGTCGGGCCAGGCGGGGGCGGTGCCGGTAATGGCCTGACGCAGCGCCTCGGCCTCGACCACCTTCTGTTCGTTGAAGCCGAAATTATGCCCCGGCGCCGGGCAGAAGGCGGCATATCCGGGCTGCGCCGGGCCGGTCAGGATGCGGCGGAAGCCGTCGGTCTCGGGCTGTCCCGGCTGGTAGAGCCAGAGCTCGTTCATGCGTTCCTGGTCAAAGCGCAAGGTGCCTTCGCTGCCCTGCACCTCCCAGGCGAGGCGGCAGCGCCAGCCGCGCGCCACGCGCGAGCAGGAAAACTCGCCCGAGGCGCCGGAGGCAAAGCGGATCAGCGCCTGGGCCTGATCCTCGTTCTCGACCGGGGCGCTACCGCCCTGATGCGGGCGCGCCCTCACCACCGTATCCATCTGCGCCATGACGCGGGCCACCGGCCCCATCAGCGCCAGCATGACCGAGACCAGATGGCAGCCCAGATCCCCCAGCGCGCCAAGGCCGCCCTGCGCCCGCGTCAGCCGCCAGCTCCAGGGCAGATCCGGGTCGGCCATGTAATCCTCGTCATAGCAACCGCGGAAATGGATCGGCCGGCCGATGGCGCCCTGGGCGATCAGATCGCTGGCCGCACGGAACGCCGGCGAGCGGGTATAGTTGTAACCAAGGATCGTGGCGCATCCCGAGGCTGCGGCCGCCGCCGCCATCGCCTCGGCATCGGCGAGCGTCAGCGCCATGGGCTTTTCCAGCCAGACATGCTTGCCCGCGGCCAGCGCCGCCTCGGCCATCTCGCGGTGCAGCCCGTTCGGGGTGGTGATCGAGACCACGTCCACCGCCGGATCGCTGACCGCCGCCCGCCAGTCGCCGGTGGCACGGGCAAAGCCCCAGGCCTGCGCCAGCGCCCCGGCCCGCGCGGCCGGCAGATCGGCCAGCAGCTCAAGCCGCGGCGGCGCACCGCCAAAGGCGGTCGCGACATTGCGCCAGGCCATGGCGTGGCACTTGCCCATGAAGCCGGTGCCGATCAGCGCGACGCCGAGGGGTTTTCCCGTGCCCGGCATCGCAGCTACTCGAAACTGGCGAGGTTTTCAGCAGTAACCGGCTGGAACGGCACCCAGATATTGCGCTCTGGTTTGTCGCCGCGCGCCATGGCCAGCGCGGTTTCCACGGCGACCTCGCCCTGTTTCGTGGCGTCCTGGAACACGGTCACGTCCAGTTCCCCCGCCTTCATCGCCGCCAGCCCGTCGGGCGTCGCGTCGATGCCGGCGACCACAACCTTGTCCATCGGCACGCCCGCCGCCTTGAGCGATTGCAGCGCGCCGATCGCCATTTCGTCATTGTTCGAGATGATGGCGTCGAAATCCACGCCCGAGGACAGCCAGTTCGTGGTGATGTCCTGACCCTGGGTGCGGTTCCAGTTGCCGACCTGGCGATCGACGATCTTCATGCCGGCGCATTCGGGGGTGGCGATCACCTGTTCGATGTCGCGGGTGCGCACTGCCGAGGCCTCGTTTTCCAAGGGACCCATCAGCACCAGCACATTGCCTTTGCCGCCCAAGAGCTTGCAGACCTCCTGCGTCTGCATGGTGCCGCTTTCCTCCTCGTTCGAGCCGACAAAGCTGGTGCCCTCGGGCAGGGCCCCGTGGTCGATGGGCGGATGGTTCACATAGACCAGCGGCACACCAGACTGTACAGCCAGCTGCGTCATCGCCGGGGTGGCGGCGCCATCGACGGCATTGACGATGATCGCATCGACCCCGTTGGCGATGAAGTTCTGCACCTGGTTCTGCTGCCGGGCCACGTCAAGCTGCGCGTCTTCAAGGATCAGTTCCGCCCCGTCCTTGGCGGCCTGCGCCTTGATCCCGCCCAGCAGGATGGTCAGGAACGGGTTGTCGAAACTGGTCATGGCGACGCCGATGCGCGGGGTCTCGGCCAGGGCGGGCGTAGCCAGCGAAAGCGCCAGCGCCATTACGGTCATGGATGAGGTTTTCATGCTATTCCCCTATGATTTCTTGCGTTTCTTCTGACGATAGACATCGGCGACCACGGCGGCGACGATGATCACCCCCTTGATCATCTCCTGGTAATAGGCGTCCAGGCGCAGGAAGGTGAAACCCGAGATGATGACGCCAAAGATCACCATGCCGATCATCGTGCCCAGAACCGAGCCGCGCCCGCCGGTCAGCGACACGCCGCCGATCACCGCCATGGCGATGGCATCAAGTTCATACATGGTGCCCATGCCGGCCTGGGCCGTCAGGCCGCGCGCCGCCACCACCATGCCGGCGAGCCCCGACAGCAGGCCGGCGATGGCATAGATGCGCACCAGTTGCCGTTCGACATTGATGCCCGAGACGCGGGCGGCCTGCGGATTGGCGCCGATGGCATAGGTGAACTTGCCGTAGCGGGTGTATTTCAGCGCCACGTGAAAGATCAGCGCCACGATCAGGAAGATCAGCACCGGCATCATGCCCTTGCCGATGAAGGCGAAACCCTCGCTTGGGAAGCTGACCGGCTGGCCCTTGGTATACCATTTGGCAAAGCCGCGCGCCGTCACCATCATGCCCAGCGTGGCGATGAAGGGCGGGATGCGGGTATAGGCGATCAGCGCGCCGTTGATGATGCCGCAGACCAGCCCCAGCGCCAGCCCGGCGGCCAGCGGCACGATCACCGGCAGGCCGGTCAGCGCCGGATAGACCGCGCGCTCATAGCCGGCCGCCTGGGCAAGGCTCATCGACACCATCGCCGTGGCGCCGACGATCGAGCCCGAGGAAAGGTCGATGCCGCCCGAGATGATCACCTGCGTCACGCCGATGGCGATGATGCCCACCACCGAGACCTGCAGGATCATGATCGACAGCCGCTGCCAGCTGCCCAGGAAGGACTGGCCCTGGGTCAGCCAGCCCAGAAGTTCAAAGACCAGGCTGATGCCCACCAGCACCAGCAGGATGTTCAGCTCCGCCATCATCGGGCGGTGGCGGCGCGCCGCGGCGCCGAGGCTTGTGTCGGTCATGGGGTTCCTTCCTATTTCGCCGCCAGCGACATGATCCTGACCTGATCGGCCTCGGCCCGGTCCAGAAAGCCCGAGACATGGCCCTCGTGCATGACCATGATGCGATCGCTCATGCCCAGGACCTCGGGCATTTCCGACGAGATCATGATGACGGCCACGCCCTGCGCGGCCAGGTTCGAGATCAGGCGATGGATTTCCGCCTTGGCGCCGACATCGATGCCGCGCGTCGGCTCGTCGAGGATCAGGATGCGCGGCTCGGTCAAAAGCCAGCGCGCGATCAGCAGCTTCTGCTGGTTGCCGCCCGAGAGGTTCTCGACCGTTTCGTAAAGGCTGGGGGTCTTGACGCGCAGCCGCGCGGCCATGGCCTCGGCCTTGGCGGTCACCGCCTTCTGGTCGATGAAGCCGCCCCTGACATGGCTGCGGGTGATCAGCGCCGACTGGATGTTTTCCAGACAGTCGAGGATCAGGAAACAGCCCGTCTCCTTGCGGTCCTCGGTCAGAAAGGCCATGCCATGCGCCATGGCGTCCGAGGGGCAGGCGATGCGCGCATGGTGCCCGTCGATCAGCACGTCTCCGATGGGGGCCGGATGCACGCCGAAGATCGCCTCGGCCACGTTCGACCGCTTTGAGCCGACCAGCCCGGCGATGCCCAGGATCTCGCCCGAGCGGACGGAAAAGCTGACATCCTGGAACACGCCCGGCAACGTCAGGTTGCGGACCTCGAGCACGGTCCCGCCGATCGGGCAGGTCTGCTTGGGGAACATCTCGGTGATCTCGCGCCCGACCATCATGCGGATGATGTCGTCGCGCGTCACATCGGCGCTGGCATGGGTCCCGACATATCTGCCGTCGCGGAACACGGTGAATTCATCCGCGATCTCGAACAGTTCGTTCATCTTGTGGGTGATATAGACGATGCCGATGCCACTCGATTTCAGGTCGCGGATGATGGCGAACAGATGCGCCACCTCGGCCTCGGTGATGGCGCTGGTCGGCTCGTCCATGATCAGCACGTCGGAATTGTAGCTGACCGCCTTGGCGATCTCGACCATCTGCTTTTGCGCCACGGTCAGTTCGCTGACTTGGCTCTCCGGGTCCAGGCGGATGTTCAGCCGGCCCAGCAGATCCGCGGTCATCTGGCGCATGCGGCCATGATCGACGAGGCCCAGGCGGTTCAGCGGCTCACGCCGGATCCAGATGTTTTCCGCCACCGTCATCCAGTTCATCAGGTTCAGTTCCTGATGGATCATGGCAATGCCCGAGTTCAGCGCATCGAGCGGCGTGCGCACCTGCAAGGGCTTGCCGGCAAAGCGCACCTCGCCGCCATCGGGCGTATAGACGCCGGCGATGATCTTCATCAGCGTGGACTTGCCGGCGCCGTTCTCGCCCATCAGCGCATGCACGGTGCCGGGGCGCAGGCGCAGCTGCACGCCGTCCAGCGCCTTGACGCCCGGAAACTCCTTGGTGATGTTGTCGACTTCCAGAATGTATTCGCCCCTGAAGGCGCTGGTCCGGTCAAGCATCGGCCTTCCCCTTGTCGTGTCGGGCGGGGCCATCGCGGCCCCGCGCCAGGGTCAGTTTTTCGACAGGAACTGGTCCACATTCGCAGGCGTGACCAGTTGGAAGGGGATATAGACCTTCTGCTCGACCGGCTCGCCGCGCACCAGCTTCAGCGCCGTGTCGACCGCGCCCGCGCCCTGCCCGGCCGCGTCCTGAAACACCGTCACGTCCAGTTCCCCCGCCCTCATCGCCGCCAGTGCATCCTGTGTGGCATCGACGCCGCCGATCACCACCGAGCCCATGTCGCGCCCCGCCGCCTTCAGTGCCTGGATGGCGCCGATCGCCATCTCGTCGTTGTTCGAGATCACCGCGTCGAATTCGGTGCCCGCCGACAGCCAGTTGCTCATCAGGTCGGTGGCGGCGGTGCGCTGCCAGTTCGCCGTCTGCTCCTGCACGATCGAGATGAAGCCGCAATCGGGCGTCGCCAGCACGTCCTTGATGTCCTGGGTGCGCATGCGCGCCGCCTGGTTCGACAGTTCCCCCATCAGCACCACGGCCCTGGCCTCGGTCTTGCCCTGCTCTTTCAGCAGCCGGCAAACTTCCTGCGTCTCCAGCGTGCCCGATTCCTTTTCGTCCGAGGCGACGAAGGCCTGTTTCTCGGGCAGGTTGTCCAGGTTCGCCGGCTGGCGGTTGACAAAGACCAGCGGGATGCCGGCGTTCTGGGCGGCGGCGCTCATCGCGGCGGTGGCATCGGTGTCGACGGCGGTCACGATGATGGCATCGACACCCGAGGCCACGAAATTCTCGATCTGGTTCAGCTGCTTGCCCACGTCGTTTTGCGCGTCGTCGATCTGGATGGTCACGCCGTCCAGCGATTTGGCATGGGCCTCCATGCCATTGCGCAGCACGGTCAGGAAATTGTCGTCGAACAGCGCCATGGTGACGCCGATATTCTCGGCCATGGCCGCCCCCGAGATCGAGATGGCGCAGGCGCTCGTCAGCAGGATTGTCCTCATTCTTGTCCTCCCCAGGATGGCCGGGCGCTTGCCGGCGATGTTCTTGCGCGACCGGGCAAGCCGGATCCGGTCACCGCGGGCGGTTGCCCCGGATGCTGGTCTTGCCCTGATCGTCTTGGTCGGGCGGTCGCTCCTCCTGACGGCCCGGGCGGAAAGGTCGGCGAAAATCCGGCTTCGGTCAAACGCTTTCGTCGCCAGATCCCATCATGAATGATGAAAACTCTGCGTCAAATGATTGAATCACATCATCTGCGTCACAGGCTCTCCGGCGTCACCACCAGCGGCGCCAGAAAGCGCTGGCCAGGATTTTCCGCCATGCCATGTTCAAGCACATGCGCGACCGCGGCCAGCAGCTCGCCGGCCAGCGGCTGCAGCGGCGTCGCCAGCGCCACCGAGACCACGCCCTGAAGCAGGCCCTGGCGCGACTCCGGTGTCAGTTCGTGCACGATCAGCGCGACCCTGCCCGCCAGCCCCAGCTCACGGATGGCGGCAATGGCGCCCTCCATGCCGCCGCCGGCGCAATAGATGCCGGCAAGGTCGGGGTGGCGTGCGGCGATCTCCAGCGTGGTCTCATAGGTCAGCTGCCGGGTTTCCAGGTTGATCATCGTGTCAAGGAACCCGATCTCGGGCGCGTATTCGCGGAAATAGCTGCGAAAGCCGGTCTCGCGCAGGTCGTGGCCGTGAAAGCGGTGGCCGCCGATGAACACCGCCAGCCGGCCGTGCTGGCGCATGATGCGGTGCATCAGCCAGCCGGCGGTGCGCCCGGTCTTGAGGTTGTTGGTGCCCAGATAGGCCTCGCGCAGGCCGGCGGCGAAATCCGACAGCAGCGAGAACACCGGGATGCCGCGTTCGCGCAGCAGGGTGACGGCGGCGCTGACCTCGTGATGGTCGATGCCGGTGGCGGCCACCGCCTGCACCTTGCCGGCCATGGCGGCGATGGCCTCGGCGAAATCGGCCGGCGACTGGCCGGGGGAAAAGCGCATGGTCACCCGCCAGTTGCGCTGGGGATCCTGCCGCGCCGCCTCGTGGATGCGGGCAGCGAATTCCTGGTAGAAGGCATGGCGTTCCTTCTGCAGCACCACGCCCAGGTGACATTCTTGCAGGCCGCTCAGCGCCCGGGCCCGGATCGCGGTCGCGGCGTGATAGCCCACCGCCTCGGCCGCGTCCGAGACCTTGCGCGCCGTCTCGGCCCGCACCCTGGCGCGCCCGTTCAGCACCCGGTCCACGGTGGCCGAGCTGACGCCGGCGGCGCGGGCGACATCCTCGATGGTGGGGCGCGACGACATGGCATCCTCCGGCGAATCCCGCATCAGCTTGCCGAAATTCCGTCATCCCGACAAGAAACATCGCAGGCGGGCTTGCACAGGCGGCGGGTCGCCGCGGCGTCACACCGGCAGCGGCCGGTCGCTGATGATGTCGCGCAGCCCGATGCGGGTGGAAAGGTGCTGCACGCCGGGCAGCGGCAGCAGTCGTTCCTTGATCAGCATCTCGAAGGCGCGCAGGTCGCGGGCGACGATCTCCAGCATGTAATCCTCCTGCCCGGTCAGCAGGGCGCAGCCGACGATTTCGGGGATGCGCGCCACCGCCTTCTCGAAATCGGGCAGCGTGTCCTTGTCGTGGATCTTCAGCGTCACCATGCACCAGGCGCGCACCTGCAGCCCCATGGCCTGGCGGTCCAGCCGGTAGCGCCGCCCGGCGATGATGCCCTGGCGCTCCATCGCCTGCATGCGGCGCCAGCAAGGGGTGTGGCTAAGGCCGACCCGTTCGGCGATCTCGCGCAGCGACAGGTCGTCGCCGGTCTGAATCACCCGCAGAATGCGGCGGTCCGTTTCGTCCATCGCGGCCTTTCCATGACATATGTCCTATGCAGCCGCCCGCATACATGACAGGATATGCAAGGTCCAGTCGCGCAGGCCCGCGAAAGGCAACACCTGTCACTGGCGTTGCGGTCTAGTTTCCCGTCAGAAAATCCGCGCTCGGGGAGGGGTGCATGCTGTTTGACCACCTGGAATTCGACAATCACGAGACCGTCAGCTTTGCCCGCGACAAGGCCAGCGGCCTGACCGCGATCATCGCCGTGCACAGCACCCGGCTGGGGCCGGCGCTGGGGGGCTGCCGGCTGCGCGCCTATGCCAGCACCGATGCGGCGCTGACCGACGTGCTGCGGCTCTCCAGGGGCATGTCCTACAAGAACGCGCTGGCCGGGCTGCCTCTGGGCGGCGGCAAGTCGGTGATCATCGCCGAGCCCCGCGCCAAGACCCCGGCGCTGCTGCGCGCCTTCGGCGAGGCGGTGGACCGGCTGGGCGGGCGCTATATCACCGCCGAGGATTCGAACACCACCCCCGCCGACATGCAGATCATCGCCACCGCCACCCGCCATGTGCGCAACATGGGCTTTGGCGCCGGCGACAGCCCCTCGCCGGTGACGGCGCGCGGCACCTTCCTGGGCATCCAGGCGGTGCTGGCCCATATCGGGCAGGGGCTGGACGGCGCGGTGATCTCGATCGAGGGGTTGGGCGCGGTCGGCATGGACCTGGCGCGGCAGCTGCATGAGGCCGGGGCGCAGCTGGTCGTCGCCGATGTCGATGCCGCGCGCACCGACGAGGCCGCGCGGCGCTACGGCGCCAGGATGGTGCCGGTCGGCGCCAGCCACCGTGTCAAGGCCGACTGCTTTGCCCCCTGCGCGCTTGGCGCCGGGCTGAACGCACGCACCATCCCGGAACTGGCGGCGCGCACCGTCGCCGGCGCCGCGAACAACCAGCTGGAAACCCCCGAGGACGGCCAGCGCCTGCGCGCGCGCGGCGTGGTCTATGCCCCCGATTATGTGGTGAACGCCGGCGGCGTGATGAGCATCCCCCTGCCCGGCGAGACCCTGACCCTGGCCGAGCGCATGGCCCGCACCGAGGTGATTCCCGCCACCATCCGCAAGGTTCTGGACCTGGCCGAGCGCGAGGGCATCGCCAGCAACCTCGCCGCCGACCGCCTGGCCGAGGCGGTGCTGGCCGCCGGCCCGCAACCGCGTGCCGCCGCCTGACGCCCGCCCGCCGGTCGCGGCGCTGGACGCGAAGGCCCTGATGCGCTTTCATGAGGCGGTCAGGCCCCGCGCCCGTGTCCCGGGGCCGGCGTTCCCAACCGCGCGGGCATGCCTTGCCCGCCCCAACCCGCAATCCGGAGCCGCCATGACGCCCACCGATCCCGACGCGCTGCCGCCCCTCAGCCTGACCGTGCCTGAACCCGAGGTCCGTCCCGGCGGCCAGCCGGATTTTTCGCGCGTGGTGATCCCGCCCGCCGGCTCGGTGCGCCGCCCGCCGGTCGATGCCGACCCCGAGGAGATCCGCGACCTCGCCTTTACCATCATCCGCGTGCTCAGCCGCGAGGGCGAGGCCGTGGGCCCCTGGGCCGAGGCGCTGGACATCTCGCCCGAGGACCTGCTGACCGGGCTGCGCCACATGATGACGCTGCGCATCTATGACGCACGCATGCTGACGGCGCAGCGCCAGCAGAAGACCAGCTTCTACATGCAGCACCTGGGCGAGGAGGCGATCTCCTGCGCCTTCCAGCGCGCGCTGCTGCCGGGCGACATGAACTTTCCCACCTATCGTCAGGCCGGGCTGCTGATTGCCGGCGGCTATCCGATCAAGACGATGATGAACCAGATCTATTCGAACGCCGAGGATCCGATGCGGGGCCGGCAGCTGCCGGTGATGTATTCCTCGAAACCGCATGGATTCTTTACCATTTCCGGCAATCTTGCCACGCAGTACGTGCAGGCGGTGGGCTGGGCCATGGCCTCGGCCATCTCGGGGGATCGCAAGATCTCGGCCGCCTGGATCGGCGACGGCTCGACGGCGGAAAGCGATTTTCACGCGGCGCTGGTATTCGCCTCGACCTACAAGGCGCCGGTGGTGTTGAACATCGTCAACAACCAGTGGGCGATCTCGACCTTTCAGGGCATCGCGCGCGGCGGCTCGGGCACATTCGCCGCACGGGGTCTGGGCTTTGGCATTCCGTCCCTGCGCGTCGACGGCAACGACTATCTGGCGGTGCTGGCGGCGGCACAATGGGCGACGGAACGCGCCCGGCGCAACCTCGGTCCGACGATGATCGAATATGTCACCTACCGCGCCGGTGGGCATTCGACCTCGGACGACCCCTCCGCATATCGCCCGGCGCAGGAAAGCACCGCCTGGCCGCTGGGCGATCCGATCCTGCGGCTGAAGAACCACCTGATCCGCCTGGGCGCCTGGAGCGACGAGCGCCACGCCCAGGCCGAGGCCGAGATCCTGGCCGAGGTGACCGCGGCGCAAAAGGCCGCCGAGGCCATCGGCACCCTGCATCACGGCCAGCGCCCCAGCCCGGCCGACATGTTCGAGGATGTCTATGCCGAAATGCCGCCGCATCTTCTGAAACAGCGTCACGAGGCGGGGTTCTGACATGGCACGCATGACAATGATCGAGGCCATCCGCGACGCGCTGGACGTGGCCATGGGCGCCGACCCCTCGGTAGTGGTCTTCGGCGAGGACGTGGGCTATTTCGGCGGCGTCTTCCGCTGCACCGCCGGGCTGCAGGCAAAATACGGCCGCACGCGCTGTTTCGATTCGCCGATCAACGAATCCGGCATCGTCGGCGTGGGCATCGGCATGGCCGCCTATGGCCTCAGGCCCGTGGTGGAAATCCAGTTCGCCGATTACGTCTATCCAGCCTATGACCAGATCGTGTCCGAGGCGGCGCGGATGCGCTATCGCTCGGCCGGCGAGTTCACCTGCCCGATGGTGATCCGCATGCCCGCGGGCGGCGGCATCTTCGGCGGCCAGACGCACAGCCAGTCGCCCGAGGCGCTGTTCACCCATGTCACCGGGCTGAAAACCGTGGTGCCGTCGAACCCGCAGGACGCCAAGGGCCTGCTTCTGTCGGCGATCGCCGACCCGGACCCGGTGATTTTCCTTGAACCCAAGCGGCTTTACAACGGCCCCTTCGACGGCCATCACGACCGGCCGGTGACGGCCTGGAAAAGCCACGACCTGGGCGAGGTTCCCGAGGGCCATTACACCGTGCCGCTGGGCAAGGCCGTCATCCGCCGCCCCGGCAAGGCGGTCACCGTCCTGACCTGGGGCACCATGGTGCATGTGGCGCTGGCCGCCGCGCAGGAATCGGGTATCGACGCCGAGGTGATCGACCTGCGCACGCTGCTGCCGCTGGATCTGGACGCCATCGTGGCCTCGGTGAAGAAGACCGGGCGCTGCCTGGTGCTGCACGAGGCGACGCTGACCTCGGGCTATGGCGCCGAGCTGACGGCGCTGGTGCAGGCAGAATGCTTCTGGCAGCTCGAGGCACCGGTGCGCCGCGTCGCGGGCTGGGACACGCCCTATCCGCATGTCCACGAATGGAGCTATTTCCCCGGCCCCGCACGGGTGGCCGAGGCGCTGCGTCAACTGGTCGAGGTGGCCTGACATGGGAATTCACGCAATCCGCATGCCCGATATCGGCGAAGGCATCGCCGAGGCCGAGATCGCCGAATGGCTGGTCAAGCCCGGCGACATCCTGCGCGAGGACGATCCGATGGTCGCGGTGATGACCGACAAGGCCACGGTCGAAATCCCCTCGCCCGTCACCGGCAAGGTGGTCTGGCAGGCCGGCGCGCCCGGCGATGTGATCGCCGTCGGCGCCGAGCTGATCCGCCTCGAGGTGGACGGCGCCGGCAATGTCGCGGGCGACGCTGCCGAGGCCGCTGCCGCCCCGGTAGCCGCCGCACCTGCCCCCGCCGCGCCCCAACCCGCGCCCCAACCCGCGCCCCAGGCTGCCGAGGCCGCGCCGCGTCCCGCCGCCCCCGCCGCCGCCCTGCGCCCCGAGGGTGAAAAGCCCGTGGCCTCGCCCTCGGTGCGGGCCCGCGCGCGCGAGGCCGGCGTCGATCTGCGCCTGGTGCGCGGCTCGGGACCCGCTGGCCGCATCGGCCATGAGGACCTTTCGGCCTTCATCGCCTCGGGCGGTATTCCGGCGCCCTCGGGACCGCAGGCCGACACCAGCATCGAGGACATCCGCGTCATCGGCCTGCGCCGCAAGATCGCCGAACGCATGGAGGCCGCGAACCGCGTCCCCCATATCACCATCGTCGAGGAACTGGACGCCACCGCGCTGGAGGACCTGCGCACGCGCATGAACGCGCAACACAAGGGCGAGCGGCTGAACCCGCTGGCCTTCATCGCCCGCGCCATCGTGCGCGCGCTGCGCGAACAGCCGATGCTGAACGCGCATTACGACGCCGATGCCGGGCTGATCCGCCGCTTTGGCGCCGTGCATCTGGGCATCGCGGCGCAGACCCCATCGGGGCTGATGGTGCCGGTGGTGCGCCATGCCGAGGCGCTGGACCTGCGCGCCACCGCGGCCGAGATCGCCCGCGTCGGTGCCGCCGCCAAGGACGGCAGCGCCAGGCGCGACGAACTCTCGGGCTCGACCATCACCATCACCTCGCTGGGACCGCTGGGCGCGATCGCCACCACGCCGATCCTGAACGTCCCCGAGGTGGCCATCGTCGGCGTGAACCGGCTGGCGGTCAGGCCGTTCTGGAACGGCACGGCCTTCGAGCCGCGCAAGATGATGAACCTGTCCTGCAGCTTCGATCACCGGGTGATCGACGGCTGGGACGCGGCCGTGTTCGTGGCGCGGCTGAAAGAACTGCTGGAGACCCCGGCACTGATCTTCGTGGAGGGCTGAGATGCGCGAAATCCAATGCCGGATGCTTGTCATCGGGGCCGGCCCGGGCGGCTATGTCTGCGCCATCCGCGCGGGGCAGCTGGGCATCGACACCGTGGTGGTGGACAGCGCGCCCCCGGGCGGCACCTGCCTGAATGTCGGCTGCATCCCCTCCAAGGCACTGATCCATGCCGCTGAGGAATTTCATCGCATTACACATATTTCCTCGAATTCTTCGATGGGGATTGCGGCCGGGGGCGCCACGCTTGACCTGGGTGCGACCATGGCCTGGAAGGACGGCATCGTCGAGCGCCTGACCGGCGGCGTCACCACGCTGCTGCGCAAGAACAAGGTGCGGCTGGTCAGCGGCGAGGCGCAGATTCGCGACGGCAAGACCGTGCTGGTCGCCACACCCGAAGGCCCGGTGCAGATCCGCGCCGAGGTGCTGGTCCTCGCCACCGGCTCGGAACCGGTGGAACTGCCCTCTCTGCCCTTCGGCGGCAAGGTCATCTCCTCGACCGGGGCGCTGGCGCTGACCGAATTGCCCCGGCGCCTTGCCGTGGTCGGCGGCGGCTATATCGGGCTGGAGCTGGGAATCGCCTTTGCCAAGCTCGGCGCAGAGGTGACGGTGATCGAGGCCGCCGCCCGCATCCTGCCGCAATATGACGCGGAACTGACCCGCCCGGTCAGCCAGCGCCTGCAGGCGCTCGGCATCCGCCTCCTGACCGGCGCCCGGGCCGGCGGCCTGTCAGAGAGCGGCGCCCTGCGTGTCGCCGCCGCCGACGGGGCCGAGGACATCGCCGCCGACAAGGTGCTGGTCACCGTGGGCCGACGCCCGCGCGCCAGCGGCGCCGGGCTCGACAGCCTGCGGCTGGACATGGCGGGGCCTTTCATCCGCATCGACGAGCGCTGCCGGACCTCGATGGCCGGGGTCCATGCCATCGGCGACGTGACCGGAGAGCCGATGCTCGCCCATCGCGCCATGGCCCAGGGCGAGATGGTGGCGGAACTGGTCGCGGGCCTGCCGCGCGCCTGGGACAAGCGCGCCATACCGGCGGTCTGCTTCACCGACCCCGAGATCGTCAGCGTGGGCCTCTCTCCCGACGAGGCGAAAGCCCAGGGCAGCAAGATCGTCACCGGCCTGTTCCCCTTCGCCGCCAATGGCCGCGCCATGACCGCAGATGACGAATTCGGCTTCATCCGCGTCACCGCGCGCGAGGACACGCACGAAGTCCTCGGCATCCAGGCGGTCGGCGCCCATGTCGCGGAAATGGCCGGAGGCTTTGCGCTGGCCCTGGAAATGGGCGCCCGGCTCGAGGACATCACCGGCACCATCCACGCGCATCCGACGCGCGGCGAGGCGCTGCACGAGGCCTGCCTGCGCACGCTTGGCCACGCGCTGCACATCTAGCACCCGGGCCTTCTTCGTTCGCCAAATACTCTCGGGGGTCCGGGGGCAGACAGCCCCCGGCTTTCCCTCAGGCCGGCATCCCGACCAGCCGCCTGCGTCAGCAGATCAAAACTCGCCGTGCGAATCCGCAGATGCTCCTGCCCCGAGGTCCGGCCATCGCCCGTCGCGCGGCGCGGCAGACTCCGGCCCCAGCCCTGCCCGCCCAGTGCGCGGTCCAGATGCATATCGCCGCCATCCGGGAAACAGCCATTGCCCAGTGGTCTGACTGGCGCGATCCGACAGCAGAAAGGTGCAGCTGTCGGCGATCTCGCGTGCGGTGGTCATGCGCTGGCCCAGCGGGAAGTTTCTGGTGATCGCCGTCAACTTGCCCTCGGGATCGGGCAGCGTATCCAGCCAGCGGCGATAAAGCGGCGCCATCACCTCGGCCACGACGATAGCGTTGACGCGCGCACCGTCGGGCAGGAATTGGGCCGCCCATTCCCACGCCAGCCAGTCCGCATCCGGCGCCGATGCCCGAGCCGCCACCGGTCACGACCACCACCCTGCCTTGCAGATGCAGGTGCATCAGGCACCCCGAAAGCGACATTCTTTCCAGGCTTTGCGGTTTCATCTCGATCGAGGAGCCGGGCATGGCGGGTGGCATGTGGGCGGCGTTCTCGATCCGGCAGGGGTCGAGGAAATGCGCGTGCAGATGGTCGACATATTCGATCACCCTTCCCTCGCGCGTGCCGGCGCTGCACAGGTCGTCGATCATCGACATCTGCCGGACATATTCGCACAGGCCGACGCCGCCGGCATGCGGGCAGACCTTCGGCCCGGATTTCGCCGCCATCAGCATCACCGCCAGCACCTCATTGAGCCCGCCCATGCGGCAGCTGTCGATCTGCACCGCGTCGATGGCGCCTTCCATGATGAACTGCCTGAACATGATGCGGTTCTGGCACATCTCGCCGGTGGCGACCTGCACCGGGGCGACGCCGGCGCGGATCTTTCTGTGCCCGGCCACGTCATCGGGGCTGGTTGGCTCCTCGATGAACCAGGGGGTCACGAAAGAAGTTTCCTCACCCAGTCGATCGCCTGGTCGACCTCCCGGACCTGGCTGGCGTCGATCATCAGGTTCACATCCGGGCCGCATTTGTCGCGCGCGATGCTCAGGCGGCGAATGTCGTCGTCCAGATCGCGGCCGACCTTCATCTTGATGTGGCGAAAGCCCGCATCCACCGCCTCGCGGCAAAGCCGGCGCAGTTTCGCATCGTCATAGCCAGGCCAGCCGGCCGAGGTGGTGTCGCAGGGATAGCCCTCGCGCTTCAGCGTCTCGATGCGCCCGGCCTTGCCCTCGGCCTGCGCGGTCAGGAAGTCCAGCGCCCATTCGGGAGTGATGCAATCGGTGATGTAGCGGAAATCGATGAGCCGCACCAGTTCCGCCGGCGTCATCTCGGCCACCAGCTGTCAGACCGGCTTGCCCTCGGACCTGGCCCACAGATCCCAGGCGGCGTTCACCACCGCGCCCGTGGCCAGATGGATGGCACCCTTGTCCGAGCCGATCCGGCGCAGCTGGCTGTCGGAGGTGACATGGCGCCAGAACCGGCCCATGTCGGCGGCGATCCAGTCCAGATCCAGCCCCAGGACCAGCGGGCGCAGGGCCTCGATCGCGGCGACGCAGATCTCGTTGCCGCGGCGGTGGTGAAGGTCAGCCCGCGGCCCTGATACACCCCGTCGGTTTCCAGAATGACATAGGCGGCCGAGCAATCCGGGTCCGGGTTCATCGCATCCAAGCCGTCCAGCGACGCGCTGGTCGGGAAGCGCACATCGACCGTGCGCAGGCCGGTGATCCTGGTCATGCCTTCACCACCTTCTGGCACTGCTCGCCCAGGCCCGCGATGCCCAGGCGCATCACCTCGCCGCCCTGCAGATAGACCGGCGGCCTCTGCCCCAGCCCGACGCCCGGCGGCGTGCCGGTCGAGATCACGTCGCCCGGCTGCAAGGACAGGAAGCGCGACAGATAGGCGATGATCTGCGGCACCTTGAAGATCATCGTCGCGGTATTGCCGTCCTGATAGCGCTTGCCGTCCACCTCAAGCCACATGGCCAGGTTGTCGATGTCGCCCGCCTCGTCGGCGGTGACCAGCCAGGGGCCGGTCGGGCCATGCGTGTCGTGGCCCTTGCCCTTGTCCCAGGTGCCGCCGCGTTCCAGCTGCCATTCGCGTTCCGACACGTCGTTGACCACGCAATAGCCGGCGACATGCGCAAGCGCCTCCTCCTCGGGGATATAGCGCCCGGGCTTGCCGATCACCACGCCCAGCTCCACCTCCCAGTCGGTCTTGGCCGCGCCGCGCGGGATCTCGACATCGTCGTTCGGGCCGCAGATGGCGCTGGTCCATTTGCTGAAAACCACCGGCTCCTCGGGGATGGCCATGCCGCTTTCGGCGGCGTGGTCGGCATAGTTCAGCCCGATGCAGATGAACTTGCCCACCCGGCCGACGCAGGCGCCCAGCCGCGGCGTGCCCGCGACCAGCGGCAGCCCGGCCGGATCAAGCGCCGCGATCCGCGCCAGGCCCGCGGGCGTCAGCGCCGCGCCGGCAATGTCCTCGACATGGGCGGAAAGATCACGGATGCACCCCTCATCGTCCAGAAGCCCGGGCTTTTCCTGCCCCAAGGGGCCATAGCGCAGGAGTCTCATGTCATCCTCATGTCTGAATATGGCGGTCAGATGGTGACGCCGCCATCGACCAGCATGGCCTGGCCCGAGACGAAGCGGCTTTCGTCCGACAGCAGGTAGATGATCAACGGCGTGATGTCCTCGACCGTGGCGAGGCGGCCCATGGGCTGGCGGGCGATGAAGTCCCTTTCCGCCTGCACCGGATCGGCGGCGGCCTTGATGCGGCCGCGCAGGCTGGGTGTGTCCACCGCGCCCGGGCAGATGGCGTTGCAGCGGATGCCCTGGCGCACGAAATCGGCGGCGATGGCCTTGGTCAGGCCGATGACCGCGGCCTTGGTGGTGCCATAGGCGGTGCGGTTCACGAAACCTTTGATCGAGGAGGCCATCGAGGCCATGTTCAGGATCGAGCCGGCGCCGGTTTCCCCGGCCCGCGCCAGCATCCCGGGCAGTACCGCGCGGGTCAACCGCACCATCGAGGTCCATTGACCGCCACGCTGAGATCCCAGTCCGCATCCGTCGGCTCCAGCAGGCTGCCATGCGCGACAATGCCGGCGCAGTTGAACAGAGCCCGTCCAGCGGCCCGACCCGCTCGGCGATGGCGGCGACCGCCGCGGCATCGGTCACGTCCAGCGCCGCGCACTCGATGCCCTCCAGCCCCTGCAGCAGATCGGCGCGCAGATCGGTGGCGATCACGCGGGCACCCTCGACAGCCATGGCAATCGCCGCCGCACGCCCCATGCCCTGACCCGCAGCCCTGACCAGAATCGATTTCCTCCCAAGACGCATGAGACCCCCTCGTCCTGATATGAACGTAGCATTTACATATGAATCGCACACGCAAGCGATTCCCCGCACCATGTCCGGAGCGGAGGCAGCAAGGGGAGTGGCGATGGTCGGCAAGACAGAAGACGCGGCGGCGCATCGCTATCGCGCCCCGGCGCTGGACAAGGGGCTCGACATCCTCGAGGTGCTGGCCGAACAGGCGCGCGACCTGACCCGGGCCGAGATCGTGCGCGAACTGGGGCTGAGCCCGTCGCAGATCTATCGCATGCTCGAACGGCTAGTAGCGCGCGGCTATGTCACCCGCGACGATGCGTGTTTCGCGCGATGACGGGCATTGATTTCACGCGATCGCGGGCAGCGATTTCGCGTCATCGCGGGCAGCGATT
>NZ_JBDHSP010000008.1:0-94430 GCF_039808215.1 Paracoccus sp. (in: a-proteobacteria) | reverse complement strand
ACGCCTCGCCGATCTCGTCGAAGGCGCAAGCATCGTGCAAAGCACGCCAGCATCAACTTGTGGGTAACTGCAAGGCCGGTTGCCCGCTTACTATTCAGGAAGTGAAAACCATCTCAACCCGTCAGAAAGCAGTGCGGCGGCCAGCCATGTGCCGCATCGCGGTCGTTCGCGCTTCCTCGGTGGTGCGTACCGGCCGGCGTGCGCGGGGCGGACCATGGCGCAGTTCTGCCCCGGATCAAAGGGCTGGTGGCGCTGTGCTGCTCCGCCCTTGGGCGGGGGCGAGGTTGTGGCCGGGCCTGGGACTTGATCGGGGTTGTGCCGGTCGGTTTGGCACGGTCCTGTTGCGACGTGTGCCGCGTTTCAGGCCAGGGTCACGCTGTCCCGGACATGACGGGGTCGGATTTCGCGAGGGCGTCGAAGCGCATCAGCGAGGCGACAAGCGCGGCCATCTGCGGCAACGCGATCATGTTCGGCCCGTCCGAGGGTGCGTTGTCGGGATCCTCATGCGTCTCGATGAAGACACCGGCCACGCCAAGGGACACGGCGGCGCGGGCCATGACCGGGGCGAATTCGCGCTGCCCGCCGGATGAGCCGCCGAGCCCGCCAGGCTGCTGCACGGAATGCGTCGCGTCCATGATCACCGGCCAGCCGGTGCGGGCCATGATCGGCAGGCTGCGCATGTCGGCCACCAGCGCATTATAACCGAAACTGGCGCCGCGTTCGGTCAGCATGATCCGGTCGTTGCCGGTCGAGGCGATCTTGTCGGCGACATTGGGCATGTCCCAGGGCGCGAGAAACTGGCCCTTCTTGACGTTGACCGCGGCCCCGGTCTCGCCTGCCGCCAACAGAAGGTCGGTCTGGCGCGAGAGAAAGGCCGGAATCTGGATCACGTCCACCACCGCGCCCGCCGCCCGCGCCTGGGCGATATCGTGGACATCGGTCAGCACCGGGCAGCCGATCTGGCGGCGCACCTCCTCGAGCATGCGCAGCCCCTCGTCGATGCCGATGCCGCGGCGCCCCTTCAGTGAGGTGCGGTTGGCCTTGTCATAGCTGGCCTTGAAGACGAAACCCGCACCGGTCCCGGCGCAGACGCGCGCCAGTTCCGCGGCGATGCTCAGCGCGTGGTCCAGGGTTTCCAGCTGGCAGGGACCTGCGATCAGTACCAGCGGCAGGTCGTTGCCGAAGGTGACGTTGCGGACGGAGACATGTTTCATGACGACACCTGTTCGCGCAGGATCGAGGCGGTCAGCGACAGCATGAGATAGATGCCGGAAAAGACCAGGAAGGCCACGATCGTGTTCTGGAGAGCCTTGGGATAGGTTGCCTCATCCGGCGGCACCGGCGCAACCGAAAGCGAGAGATAGCGCACCTGCTTGTTGGCTTCGACGCGCGCGTTCTCCATCTGCGCGGCAGCGGCGGCCAGCAGTTCCTGCCGGGTCAGGAGGTCGGATTCGGCGATGCGGATCTCACCCGAAATGGTGGCAAGCGAGCCGCGGGCGGCATTGCCCTCGGTCAGCTGGCTGCGGGTCTTGAGCAGCATGTCCTCAAGCCGGCCGATGTCGCCCTTGACGCCGGCGACGCGGCTTTGGTTAGGGCGGGCATTCGCCTGCAACTGGCCGAGTTCAAGCTTTTTTGCCGCCAGCTGCCGCTCAAGCTCGGCGATCTGGCCCATGATGACGCTGCCCTCGGCCACCGGGTCAAGCACGCCCAGCTTCTGCTGCAGGTCCTGGACGCGCCGCTGCGCCTGCAGCACCTTGGCCTCGGCGTCCTGATAGCTTTCGACGGCGCCCTTCATCTGGTCCTCGCGCAGGCGGGCGGTCATCTGGTCGACCTGACCCTCGGCATATTCGATCAGCGCCAGCGAGAATTTCTGGCTCAGCTCCGGATCCGGAGCGATGACCTCCATGTTGAGCACACCCTCGGTCGGATCATAGCCGATCTTGACCGAATTCTGGTAAAGCTTGTAGGTCTGCTCATTCGTCGCGCCCTCGGCGAGGCGCAGAATCGGGTCGATGCCGGGCTGCTGGAACGGTGCCCTGAAGCCCAGATCCTTGTCGAGCCGCAGCATGGCATCGCGCGAGGTCAGGTAGCTTTGCACCGAGACCGAGTCGGTATTGGTGGCAAGCTGGGTGCCGCTGAACAGCCCACCCAGACTGGCCGAGCCCGACTTGTCGGCCTGCTGGATCTGGAACTGCGAATAGGTCGCGTAAAGCGGTGTCGCGACAAAGAAATAGTAATAGCCCGCGATCAGCGTCGGCAGGCCGACGAAGGCCAGGATGCGAAGAAACAGCATCACCAGCTTGCGGCGGCGGCGGCGGGCGATGTCCTGCTGGATGAGGATGATCTCGGCGGCGCGGCGATCCTCGGTCAGCGCCTCGCGCGAGGGAAGGCGCGTCGCCTCGGGGGCAAGCGGCACGATCTCGCTGCCGCGGGCGCCGTTGCGGTTCTTGCGCATCGGCACCGGCATGGTCGTCGTGGCTGGCGTGTTGGCGGCCTGCGATCTGGCGGCCTCCTCGGACAGGATCTGGCCGACGGCGGCGCGGTGGAACGGGTCGATGCCGCGGTCGCGCAGGGCGATGACCGCCTCGTAATCCGTCTCGACGACAATCTCGTGCATGGCGGCGATGCGGCGCGCCATGCGCAGCTGCCGGTCGGTCAGGTTTTCCGCCCGCACGGCAGCGATACGTTCGTCCGCAGTGGGCGGGGCGTCGCTGGCCACCGGTGCCGCGTCGGGAAAGCGCATGTCGCCAAACCCGTCCTCGGTCGCGGCGAAAAGCTGCGCGGGATCGAGCGAGGGCTGCAGTGCGGCCCCCTTCTGCAGCGAAACCTGCACATTGCGCGCGGTTTCGGCGGCAGGGGCGTCCCGGTCCACCGCCAGGACCGATTCCTCGCGGCTGATGCGAAAGGCGCGGGCCTTAGGTGGTGTAGTCATAATATTGCTTCGCCTCTTCGAGGGTTTCAAACTGATAAAGCTTGCCGTCGCGCAGCACGGCGGCCGAATTGCAGAATTTTTCGATGGTCTGGGCCTGGTGCGAGACCACGACCACGGTGGCCGAGCGCAACCGGTCGTAAAGCACCGCGCCGGCCTTGCGGTTGAATTCGGCATCCGTGGTCATCGGCATGCCCTCGTCGATCAGGTAAATATCGAATTCAAGCGCCAGCATCAGCGAGAAGGTGAAGCGCGCGCGCATGCCGGCGCTGTAGGTCCCGACCGGCATGTCGAAATATTCGTCGATGTCGGTCAGCCAGCGGCAGAACGCCTCGACATAATCGGGGTCCAGCCCGTAGATGCGGGCGATGAAACGCGCGTTTTCATTGGCGCTCAGCGTGGGCGTGACCCCGCCCATGAAGCCGAGCGGAAACGAGACCCGGCAATCGCTGCGCACCGTGCCCTCGTCGGGTTTTTCCAGCCCGCACATCATGTTGATGATCGTGGTCTTGCCGGTGCCGTTCGGCGCCAGGATGCCGACCGAGCGGCCAAGCTCGATCCGGAAGGAGGCGCGGTCAAGGATCACCTTGCGCTGCGTTCCGGTCCAGAACGATTTTGAAACGTCGTCGAATTCGATCACCTGACCGTCCTGATCCGCCATGCCCCCACGGGCCAAGATTGACCCGAGCCACCACGCCATGCGGTCGCGCCAGCAGGCGGGACAATATGCGCAGGGGCCGGTGCTGTCCACCTTGCGGGCAGAGTGCTGAGAATGGGTAAACGCGCGGGTCTTTTTTCTGCGGCATTGCATGCATATCTGCCGGTGATGGATCTGGTCGACGAAATCCGCGCCTGCAGGCTGTGCGCCGAACGCTTTGCCCGGACCGCCACGCGCCACAGCCCGCATCCGGTCGTCTGGTTCCGCCCGGGCGCGCGCATCCTGATCGGCAGCCAGGCGCCGGGGCTGCGCGTGCATCAGCTGGGCAAGCCCTTTGCCGACCGCTCGGGCGAGCGGTTGCGCGACTGGATGGGGGTGGACGAGGCGCAGTTCTATGATCTGTCGCGCATCGCCATCGTGCCCATGGCCTTCTGTTTTCCGGGCTATGACGCCAAGGGCGCGGACCTGCCGCCGCCGGCGATCTGCGCCCGGGTCTGGCGCCAGCGGGTGATGGCACAGCTGCGGCCGCGGCTGACGCTGCTGGTCGGCGGCCACGCGCAGCGCTGGCATCTGGGCGAGGCGGCGAGGGGCGGCGTGACCGCCACGGTCGCGGCGTGGCGCATGCACGCACCCGCGATCTTTCCCTTGCCTCATCCGTCCTGGCGCAATACCGGCTGGCTCAGGCGCAACCCGTGGTTCGAGGCCGAACTGCTGCCGGCCCTGCGCCAGACCGTGGCTGAACGATTGAAAGACCCCGATGACCCCGCTGGATAAGCTTTGCCAGATCCCGTTTCACCAGGCCGACGATTCGGCGCGCACGCGCATCCTGTCGCGGCTGGCCGATACCGAACTGTTCGTGGCCCTGGTCCGCGAGCCGGCCGATGACCTGATCGAGTTGCAGGGCTTTGACCTGCCCGAGGGCCGTTTCGCCCTGGCCTGCGACCGCGAGGACCGGCTTGCCGGCTTTCTGGGCACGGCGGTCGCCCATGTCGCGATGCCGGGCCGGGTTCTGGCGCGCACTCTGGCCCAGGCGGGGCAGGGGCTGCTGGTCAATCCCGGCCAGCCCTCGGAACTGATGCTGGACGCGGATGTGCTGGCCTGGCTGGTCAAGGCGCTTGAGGCGCGCCCGGGCATGGCGCCGGCCGAACAGGCGCGGCGCCTCACGGCCCCTTCGCCCGAGGCGGTCGCCATCCTGGCCGAGCCCCTGGCGCAGCGCCTGGGCGACATGGCGGGCCTCGTCACGCTGGCCATGCTGGTCGCGGCCGAGTGGCAGGACGGCCGGCACGGCCACGCACTGATCCTGCGCGGCGTCGAACCCGAACATGAGGCCCGACTGGCCAAGGCGATGGCGGAACTGCTGGCCTTCCTGCCCGAGATCCCCGGCGGCGTCGACATCGGCTTCTCGGCAATCGAGGGCCCAAATGGCGCACTGCTGCTGGAGCCGCCGCCGCCGGCGCCAGAACCCGAGCCGGTCCGGCGCGACCCCTCGGCACCGCCGCGGCTGCGATAGGCGCCGGACAAGTGAAAACCCGCCCCGAAGGGCGGGCTCTCGCACGATCACGGCTTGTTGAAACCGCGTGATTCAGGCGCCCCAGTGGCGGATCGGGCCACAGTCCATATGGACGAAGTTCGAGCGCGAATACTTGCCGACCCCGCCCGCCTGGCAGGCGGAAGCGGCCTTGTACATCTGCGAGACCGAGCGCGACTTGAGGCGCATGTCCGCAGCCTTGCCCACCATGTGCAGCGAGTTGCGCGCCACACCCGAGGACCGCGAACGCAGCATGGCGTTGGTCTTGGGCGAGCGATAGCCCGACAGCATCATGAAAGGTTCCTTGGTCTGCAGCAGCCTGTGCGAGGCTGCGGCGATGTCAATCGTGCGCGGATCGATCCCGACCGCCTGGCCGGTTCGCCAATCGCGCATGAACACGTTGATTTCGTTCAGGGCGTCGCGAATGTACTTGCCTTCGACCCAGTAGACCGTGTCGATGCTTTCGCCCGTGCGCCCCGAATACATGCGGATGCGGCGGATGTCGCCGGCGCCCCGCAAAAGACCGAAGGCATTGGCCATAACCGGCGCGGCTGCCACTGTCGTCGCCGCGAAGACACCGAGGATGCCCCGACGCGAGAAAGTTTCAAACGTCATGTCAGATCGCCTGTCCTGCTTTCGTTGTCTGCCGCCCGTTGAAGCGGCGCGCCCCGGTTTAGCCGAAGCTGCTTAAGAATATGTCACCAGCCCGCGAGCGGAGGAAAGCATTTGATTCCGCGCAAAGCGGACATTCGCCATGTTAGGCGAGATTCCGCCGATTGACTCGGGGTTTCGGAACCCAACCCAAGGTTTTTTCGCCGGCGTGTTGGCGCTGCATCACCTGGCGGGGAAAGAATCAGTGGCCGCTGGACCGGATTTCTCCGGGATGCGATGATTTGTCGGGACTTTCGAAGGAACGATCGGGTGTATTTCTTAAAGATGATTCGCGCTGTGGTTGCGGTGTGCGCACTGTTGCCGACGCCGGGCGCGGTTGCGCAGGCCCTGGACGCCGCCCCGATCGCCGCGCTGCCGGCGCCGCGCCTGGTGTTCTCGGCGCCCGAGATGGAGCTTGCGCGCGAGATCGCGGGCGACCCGGGGCTGGCGGATTTCTATGGCAGCAACGGGCTGAAGCCGATCTTTCAGGGCGCCGAAGGCGCAACGCGGCGCCGGGCGCTGATCGCGGCGGTGGGGCAGGCGGCCTCGCACGGGCTGCCGGCGGCACGCTACCGGGCGGGCACACTTGAGCAACTGGACCGCAGCGGCGTCGACACCACCGGCGAGGAACTGCGCTTTGCCAGGGTTCTGGCCGACTGGAGCCATGACATCACCGGCGGCATCCTCGATCCCCGCAAGGTCGAGGCCGGCATCAAGCGCGAGGTGCAGCGGCCGCGCACCGGCGATCTGATGCGCGATTTTGCCGGCGCGGCGGATCCGGCGGCGATGCTGGCCGGGCTGCCGTCGCAGGATCCCCGTTATGAGGCGCTGCGCCAGGCGCTGGCGGCGCAGTCGCGCCTGGCGGCGCCCGCCGGACTGCCCGCGGTGCCCGAGGGGCTGTGGCGCGAGGGGGATGCCGATCCGTCCATCGCCGCCCTGCGCCTGCGCCTGGCCGCCATCGGCTTTGCCGCGCCGCCGACCGGCAGCCCGCTGGCATTTGACGCGCCGCTGGCGGCGGCGGTGGCGGCATTTCAGCAGGCGGCGGGTCTGCCGGCGGACGGGGTTGCCGGGCCGCGCACCCTGGCCCGCCTCAACCGTGGCCGCGGCCCCGAGTCCGACGCGATCCTCGTCGCGCTCGAGCGCATGCGCTGGATGCGCGGTCATGACCTGCAGGCGCGCCATGTCTGGGTCAACCTGCCGGCCTTCAGCGCCAGCATCCACGAGAACGGGCGCGAGCTGTTCCAGACCCGCACCGTCATCGGCAAGGCCAACCAGGAATTCGAGACCCCCGAGTTCAGCGAACAGATGCGCCATATCGTGGTCAATCCGCGCTGGAACGTGCCGCGCTCGATCACCGTCAAGGAATATCTGCCGCGGCTGCAGGCCAATGCCAATGCGGTCGGGCATCTGGACGTGGTGGACGGCGCCGGCAATGTGATCCCGCGCAGCCGCATCGATTTTCGCCGCTACTCGGCCGGCAACTTTCCCTTTCGCATGCGTCAGAAGCCCAGCGACGACAATGCGCTGGGCGTGGTCAAGTTCTTGTTCCCGAACCCCTGGAACATCTATCTGCACGATACGCCCACCAAGCATCTGTTCAGCCAGTCCCGCCGCGCCTATTCGCATGGCTGCATCCGCATCGGCCGGCCGGTCGATCTGGCGCATGAGTTGCTGCGCGGCCAGGTGGCCGATCCCGACGCGACATTCGCCCGGGCGCTGAAGTCCGGGCGCGAGACCTATCTGAACCTGCGCCCGACGCTGCCGGTGCATCTGGTCTATTTCACCGCTTTCCCGGACGAAGACGGAAACATCCAGAGATTTCCCGACATCTATGGCCGCGATGCCCTGGTCCATGCGGCGCTGGTCAAGGCCGGACTGGATTCTGCCGGCGCAGATGAATAGATGATGCCCCAGTGAAGGGGAGTCGCATGACACTGACCATCGCCGAACTGGCCCGCGCCCTGGATGCCCGCCTCTGGGGCGACGGCAGCCTGACCGTCAGCGGTGCTGCCGAGGCCGGACATGCGCTGGACGGGCAGATCGCGCTGGCGACCACGGCGGCTTATCTCGAACGCCTGACACCAGGCGGCATGGCGCTGCTGGCCGAGGGCGTCGACCCCGAGGCGCTCGGCCTGCGCGCCGCCATTCTGGTCGGGCGGCCGCGGCTGGCCATGGCGGCGCTGACGCGCGCCTTCGATCCCGGCCCCGACATTGCGCCCGGCATCCACGCAACCGCCATCGTCGATCCCAGCGCCGAACTGGCCGCGGATGCCGCCGTCGGGCCCTTCGTGGTCATCGGCGCGCGGGTGCGGATCGGGGCGGGGGCGCGCATCGCCGCGCATGTCTCGATCGGGGCGGATACGGTGATCGGCCGGGATGTGCTGTTGCACCCCGGCGTGCGCATCGCCCATGCGGTCAGCATCGGCGACCGGGTGATCCTGCATCCCGGCGTCTCGATCGGCGCGGACGGCTTTTCCTTTGTCACCCCCGAGAAATCCGGCGTCGAGGAGATCCGCCACACCCTGGGCGGGCGCCAGCAGATCCGGCAGCAGCACTGGCTGCGCATCCATTCGCTGGGCGGGGTCGAGATCGGCGACGATGTCGAGGTCGGCGCCAATTCGACCATCGACCGCGGCACCGTCCGCGCCACCCGCATCGGCCGCGGCACCAAGATCGACAACCTCGTGCAGATCGGCCACAACTGCGTCGTCGGCGAGGATTGCATGCTGTGCGGCCTGGTCGGCATCGCAGGCTCGGCCCGCATCGGCAACCGCGTCGTGCTGGGCGGGCAAGTGGGCGTGTCGGACAATATCTTCGTCGGCGACGACGTGATCGCCGGCGGCGCCACCAAGATCTTTACCAATGCGCCGGCCGGCCGCGTGCTGCTGGGCAGCCCCGCGGTCCGGATGGAGACCCAGGTCGAGGCGCAGAAGAACATCCGCCGCCTGCCGCGGCTTTATGCGCAGGTGGCAGAGCTTCGCGAAACCGTCAAGAAGCTGATCGACAAGGGCGAACCGGGCTGAGCCCCGGCAGGACCGCCCGAAACAGGCTGAACGGAGGCCGAGATGACAGATATCCGCGAACGCATCGTGCAGATCATCGCCGAACAGGCGATGCTCGACCCGGGCGAGCTGAAACCCGAAATGTCGCCGCAGGAGATCGGCATCGACAGCCTTGGCCTGGTCGAGTCGATCTTTGCCATCGAGGAGGAATTCGACATCTCGGTTCCCTTCAACGCCAATGAGCCCGAGAAATCGGATTTCGATGTCTCGAGCCTTGGGGCGATCATCGCCGCGGTCGAGAAGCTGGTCGCCGAAAAGGTATGAGCGGTCGCGGATCCGAGGGCGAGGCCGCGCCCGGGCCGGGGCGCAAGACCGCCAAGGTCAAGGGCAAGGTCAGGAACGCCACCAAGCTGGCGCGCGCCATGTTGGGCCGCGTGATCATGGGCCGGCACGCCAATGGCATGCGCCGGGTGGCGATCACCGGCATGGGCACGGTGAACGCGCTGGGCCGCGACGTGCCCGCGACCTTCGAGGCCATGCGCGAGGGCCGCTGCGGCATCGGGCCGCTGGAGTTTCGCGACGTGGACCGGCTCTCGATCCGCATCGGCGGCCAGGTGCGCGACTGGGATCCGGAGGCCTATTTCAACCGCCAGCAGATCGTCCTCTATGACAAGTTCACCCAGTTCACGCTGTTGGCCGCCGCCGAGGCGGTGGAGCAGTCCGGGCTGGTCTTCGAGGGCGAGCTGGGCCTGCGCTCGGGCGTGGTGCTGGGCACCGCGGCGGGCGGCATGAACACCTGGGACGAGAATTACCGCACCGTCTACGAGGAGGGGAAGAACCGCGTCCATCCCTTTGTCGTGCCCAAGCTGATGAACAATGCCGCCGCCTCGCATCTGAGCCTGGAATACGGGCTGATGGGGCCAAGCTTTACCGTGGCGACCGCCTGCGCCAGTTCCAACCACGCCATGGGCATGGCCTTCAACATGGTGCGTTCGGGCGCGGCGACGGTGATGCTGACCGGCGGTTCCGAGGCGATGCTGTGCTTTGGCGGCGTCAAGGCTTGGGAGGGGTTGCGCGTGATGTCCAGGGACGGCTGCCGCCCGTTCTCGGCCACGCGCAACGGCATGGTGCAGGGCGAGGGCGCCGGCGTCTTCGTCTTCGAGGACTGGGAACATGCGGCGGCGCGCGGCGCCGACATCCTGGCCGAGGTGGTCGGGTTCTGCATGACCGCCGATGCCCAGGACATCGTCATGCCCTCGGCCATTGGCGCCGAACGCACCATTACCGGCGCCATGCTGGACGCGCATATGCGTCCCGACGAGGTGGGCTATATCAATGCGCATGGCACCGGCACCGCTGCCAATGACAAGACGGAATGCGCCGCCGTCGCCCATGCCTTCGGCCAGCATGCCGACCGGCTGATGATTTCCTCGACCAAGTCCATGCACGGCCATCTGATCGGCGGCACCGGCGCGGTCGAGTTGCTGGCCTGCATCATGGCGTTGCGCGATGGCGTCATCGCGCCCACCATCGGCTATGAGGAGCCGGATCCGGAATGCGCGCTGGACGTGGTGCCCAACGAGGCGCGCGAGGCACGCGTCGAGGCGGTGCTGTCCAATGCCTTCGCCTTTGGCGGGCTGAATGCGGTCATCGCGCTGCGCAAGGCGTGACGGAACCGCGCTGGCGGGGCTTTTCTCGGCCGGCGCAATGGCCTATCTGCGTGGGAAAGCGGCAAGGAAGGCAAGATGGCCAGGATCACCTATATCGAGCATAACGGCACCGTCCACGAGATCGACGTGAAACCCGGCATGACCGTGATGGAGGGCGCGCGCGACAATGGCGTTCCCGGCATCGACGCCGATTGCGGCGGCGCCTGCGCCTGTTCAACCTGCCATGTCTATGTCGCCTCGGAATGGGTAGACCGGCTGCCGCCGCGCGACCCGATGGAGGAGGACATGCTGGATTTCGCCTGGCAGCCCGACCCCGAGCGTTCGCGCCTGACCTGCCAGATCAAGGTCACGCCGGAACTGGACGGGCTGGTGGTCAACCTGCCCGAACGCCAGATCTGACCTGGTGCCCGGCGGGGCCGGGCTCAGGCGACCTGCTGGGGGCAGGCGCGGTTCGCCCTGACCAGGTTCTGCATGAACTGGACAAAGATCCGCTCGGCCAGTTCGGCGGTCGGGCGTGTGTCTCCGTCGAACCACGGGTCGGTATTGCGGGTCAGGAACATCATGTTCCCGCCCTTGGTCAGGCAATGCAGCATCATCATCGTGATCTCGATGTCCATGTCCGGCGCAAGGATGCCGCGGGCCTGGGCCTCGGCGAACTTGCGGTGATACAGATCGCGCATCGAGGTTGTATAGCGGTGCAGGGTGCTGTCCGGCTCGATCTGGCCGTTCAGCGCGGTGACCAGCAGCCGAAACAGGCCGGGATTGTCCTGCGCCCAGATCACATAGCTGTGCGCGATGGAATGCAACTGCGTGATCGGGTCGTCCGAAGGCGAGGCGATCACCCCGGCGCGCAGCGAATCGTTCAGAAGCGTCACCGCCTGATAGATCATCGCCTCATGCAGGGCAGCTTTCGTGCCGAACAGCGCCCGGATGTCCTTTTCGGCGATGCCGGTCACTGCGGCGATATCGGCAATTTCCTCGGGAAACTGTCCGGTTTCGTCCAGGGTCTTCTGGACGGAAAAGATCACGGTCTGATAAACGCTGCCGCCGCCTGACATCCAACGCTCCAAGATGCAATAAGCGCAATCTAGCAGACTTCCGCTGCCGCGAAAGCCCGCAATCCGGAAGGATCGAGAATAAAGAGCTTAGTTGTCGCCGCGGGACTGGCGCTTGCGCTCATGCGGGTCGAGATAGCGCTTGCGCAGGCGGATGCTTTTTGGAGTGACCTCGACCAGCTCGTCGTCGTCGATATAGGCGATGGCCTCTTCCAGCGACATGCGGATCGGCGGTGTCAGGCGCACGGCCTCATCCGTACCCGAAGCGCGGACGTTGGTCAGTTTCTTGCCCTTCAGCGGGTTCACCTCAAGGTCGTTGTCGCGCGAATGCTCGCCGATGACCATGCCCTGATAGACCTGCTCCTGCGCGCCGATGAACATCTTGCCGCGTTCCTCGAGGTTCCACAGCGCGTAGGCCACCGATACCCCGTCCTCGATCGAGATGAGCACGCCCTGGCGCCGGCCCTGGATCGCGCCCTTGTAGGGCGCCCAGCCGTGAAAGATGCGGTTCAGGACGCCGTTTCCGCGCGTGTCGGTCATGAATTCGCCGTGATAGCCGATCAGCCCGCGCGAGGGGACATGGGCGATGATGCGCGTCTTGCCATGGCCGGCGGGGCGCATGTCCACCAGTTCCCCCTTGCGGTCGCCGGTCAGCTTTTCGATCACCACGCCGGTGAAATCGTCATCGACATCGATGATGACCTCCTCGACCGGCTCCAGCCGCTCGCCGTTCTCCTCGCGGAAGATCACCCGCGGGCGCGAGATCGACAGTTCGAACCCCTCGCGGCGCATGTTCTCGATCAGAACGCCCATCTGCAGTTCGCCCCGGCCAGAGACCACGAAGGCGTCGCCGCCGGGCGTGTCCTCGACCTTGATCGCGACATTGGTCTCGGCCTCTTTCAGCAGGCGCTCGCGGATCACGCGCGACTGCACCTTGTTGCCGTCGCGCCCGGCCAGCGGGCTGTCGTTGATGCCGAAGGTGACGCTGATCGTCGGCGGGTCGATCGGCTGGGCGGGCAGGGCGGTGTCGACCTCGAGCGCGCAGAGCGTGTCGGCCACCGTGGCCTTGGACATGCCGGCAATGGTGACGATGTCGCCCGCCACCGCCTCGTCGATGGGCGCTTGCGTCAGCCCGCGGAAGGCCAGCACCTTGGAGATGCGGAACTGCTCGACCCGCTCGCCGTCGCGCGACAGCGCCTTGATGGTGTCGCCGGCCCGGGCGCGGCCGGCCTCGACCCGGCCGGTCAGGATGCGGCCGATGAACGGGTCCGCGCCCAGCGTGGTGGCCAGCATCTGGAAGGGCTGGTCCTGGCGCGCGCTTTGCTTCGGGCGCTCGACATGGCGCAGCACCAGGTTGAACAGCGCCGACATGTCCTTGCGCGGGCCGTCCAGGGTCTCGTCGGCCCAGCCGCCGATGCCCGAGGCGTAGAGGTGCGGGAAATCCAGCTGCTCGTCGCTGGCGCCCAGGTTGGCGAACAGATCAAAGACCTCGTTCAGCGCGTTGTCGGGGTCGGCGGCGGGCTTGTCGACCTTGTTCAGCACCACGATGGGACGCAGCCCCAGAGCCAGGGCCTTGGAGGTGACGAATTTTGTCTGCGGCATCGGACCTTCGGCGGCATCGACCAGCAGGCAGACGCCGTCCACCATGTTCAGGATGCGCTCGACCTCGCCGCCGAAATCGGCGTGGCCGGGGGTGTCGACGATATTGATGCGCGTGCCCTGCCATTCGACCGAGGTCGCCTTGGCAAGGATGGTGATGCCGCGCTCGCGTTCGATGTCGTTGCTGTCCATCACCCGCTCGGCCACGGACTGGTTCTCGCGAAAGCTTCCCGACTGCTTCAGAAGCTGGTCGACCAGCGTGGTCTTGCCGTGGTCGACGTGGGCGATGATCGCGATGTTGCGGATTTCCATGGGCGGGCCTTTATCAGAAGTCGCGCCCCCGGTAACGCAGAGGCGCGCAAAACGCCAGCGTCAATCGCGCGCGTTCAGCGCAAACCCAGCAGACCAAGGATGAACAGCACGACGACAACCAGGCCGACAAGGTAGATGATCGTGTTCATTGGCCCCCCTTGGCCGGGCTAGTCCGCGCCGTTGGCCAGGGCCTCGATCAGGGCGCGGATGCCGGACAGATCGTAGCCCGCCTTCGCGGCGGTTGCCAGCAGGTTTTCCGTCGGCTCCTGCCCGGCGCGGGTCAGCGCCCAAAGCACGGCCGAGCGGTTGCCCGATCGGCAATAGGCCACCTTGGGACCGGGGGCCGACAGGGCCTGGGCCTGGGCGGAAATCATCTCGGGGGTGATCTGGCCCGGGATGAAGGGGTTGAAGTGATAGCTCAGCCCGGCGGCCTCGGCGGCGGCGCGCATCGCGGCGTGATCCTCGTCCGGGCCGACCTCGGCATCGGGGCGGTTGTTGATCAGCACACGAAAACCCGCCTCGGCCAGTGCCGGCAGGTCCTCGGGCAGGATCTGGGGGGCGACGGCAAGGTCCGGGGTCAGTTGGCGCAGGTCCATGAGGGCTCCATCGGCTTTGCGCCCGCCGGGGCGCGCTGAAGGGACGGTTCATCGCGAATTGCCCCGCTGTCAAGGGCTGCGGCGGCGCGCGTTCAGCCGCTCATGCCGGCGTCCTCGACCAGGGCGGGAAGCTGGGCGAAATCGTCGAAGGCGGCGCGGTGCGGCAGATCCTCGACCGGGGACTTGCGATAGCCGCGGGTGAACAGCAGGAACGGCACCGCCGCATTGGCGGCGCATTCCGCGTCGAATTCGCTGTCGCCGACATAGATGCCCCGCGGCTGGCGCGGATCGGCGCCAAGCCCGGCCAGCGCCGCGCGCAGCGGTGCCGGATCGGGCTTGCGCTGCGGCAGCGAGTCGCCCGCGACCACGGTCCGGAACAGGCCGGCGATGCCCATATGCGCCAGCACGGCGCGCGTGGGGGCAAGCGGCTTGTTGGTGCAGATGCCCAGCGGATAGCCGCGGTCCGCCAGGACGCCAAGGGTCTCGGTCACATGCGGATAAAGCCGGGTCAGGCCGGTGGCGTGGTGGTAGCGGGTCATGAACGAGGCCACGAGGTCGCGATGCGAGTCGACCGGCAGGCCCAGCGCGGCGATCACCCGGCGCCACAGCATGTCGACGCCGCCGCCGACAAAGCCGCGCACCTGGTCCAGCGACAGCGCCGGGGCCTGGTGCAGGCGCAGCACGGCATTCACGCAGGCATGGATGTCGGGCACGCTGTCGACCAGCGTGCCGTCCAGATCAAAGACCACCGGCGGCGGGGCAAAGCAGACGGCCATCAGGATTTCCACTTGATCGAGCAGCCGATGGAGGCAGTCTGCTCGCGCGGGCCGTGGCCGGTTTCGGCGATCTGCAGCATGGCCTCGAAAAGCTCGCGCCTTGTGCCCTCCGGCGCGGCGCTGCGCCCCGAGGCATCGAGGCGGCCCCGGTATTGCAACTCCAGCCCTGCATTGTAGCCGAAGAAATCCGGCGTGCATTCTGCGCCATAGGCCCGCGCGACGGCCTGGCTCTCGTCGTAGAGATAGGGAAAGGTGAAGCCGTGCCGCCGCGCCTCGGCCTTCATCAGCTCCGGCGCGTCCTGCGGATATTGCACGGCGTCATTGGCCGAGATCGCGACGACGCCGATGCCATGCGCCTGCAGTTCTGCGGCATCGCGCCGGATGCGGTCGATGACGGCCTGCACATAGGGACAGTGGTTGCAGATGAACATGACCAGCACGCCCGCGGTGCCGGTGACATCGGCAAGCGAGAACAGCTTTCCGTCGGGGTCCGGCAGAGTGAAATCCGGTGCCCTGGCGCCAAAATCGCAGACCGGAGGACGAACCGCCATGACGTTTCCTTTCGATAGCGAACCATGCGCAAGGTAGACCTGCCGCGACCCGGCATTCAAGGCCATGCCTCGGATCGCGCATATATACTGATGATTACATAATTCGCATTATTGGAATATCAGATGCCCTGCGCAGCTGTGCTCCGACCACGACGAACGGGTCTTGTATCGCCGCCTGAAAGCGCCAGATTGGACGCGAACAAAGGTGAAACCATGGGCCACAACAACACCAACGCCCCCGTGGCGCGATTTCCCGAGGTCAGCCGCCCCAAGCTGGAGGGCGGCCGGCGCTTTGTCATGCATTCGGGCTTTCAGCCAGCGGGCGACCAGCCGGGCGCCATCGCCGAACTGTCCCGCGGCGTGCAACAGGGCGAGCGCGACCAGGTGCTTCTGGGCGCGACCGGCACCGGCAAGACCTTCACCATGGCCAAGGTGATCGAGGCAACGCAGCGCCCCGCCATCATCCTGGCCCCGAACAAGACCCTGGCCGCACAATTATACGGCGAATTCAAGAGCTTCTTTCCAGAGAACGCTGTCGAGTACTTTGTCAGCTACTATGACTACTACCAGCCCGAGGCCTATGTGCCACGCTCGGATACCTATATCGAGAAGGAATCGCAGATCAACGAGGCCATCGACCGCATGCGCCATTCGGCGACGCGGGCACTGCTGGAACGCGACGACGTGATCATCGTGGCCTCGGTCAGCTGCATCTACGGCATCGGCTCGGTCGAGACCTATTCGGCCATGACCCAGGACATGATCGTGGGCCAGATGTATGAACAGCGCCAGTTCCTGGGCGAGTTGGTCGCGCAGCAATACCGCCGCCTCGACGCCGCCTTCCAGCGTGGCGGTTTCCGGGTGCGCGGCGATGTGGTCGAACTTTGGCCCGCCCACCTCGAGGACCGCGCCTGGCGCTTTGACTTCTTTGGAAACGAGCTTGAATCGATTACCGAATTCGATCCTCTGACCGGGGCGCGGACCGACAGCTTCCAGCAGATCCGCATCTATGCCAACAGCCACTACGTCACGCCCCGCCCGACATTGCAGCAGGCAATCAAGGGTATACGCGCAGAACTTCAGGCACGGTTGAAACAGCTGACCGACGAGGCCAAGCTGCTGGAGGCGCAGCGGCTGGAGCAGCGCACGAACTTTGACCTGGAAATGCTTGAGGCGACAGGCGTTTGTAGTGGGATCGAGAACTATTCCCGCTATCTGACCGGCCGCGCCCCGGGTGAGCCGCCACCGACCCTGTTCGAGTTCATCCCCGACAATGCCATCGTCTTCGCCGATGAATCGCATGTCTCGGTGCCGCAGATCGGCGGCATGTATCGCGGCGACTTCCGGCGCAAGTTCACCCTGGCCGAACATGGCTTCCGCCTGCCCTCCTGCATGGACAACCGGCCGCTGAAATTCGAGGAATGGGACGCGATGCGCCCGCAGTCGGTCTTTGTCAGCGCCACGCCCGCGCAATGGGAACTGGACCAGACCGGCGGCGTCTTTACCGAGCAGGTGATCCGCCCCACCGGGTTGCTGGACCCGCAGATCGAGATCCGGCCGGTCGAGATGCAGGTGGACGACCTGCTGGACGAGGTGCGCCGCGTCGCGTCCGCCGGCTATCGCACCCTGGTCACCACGCTAACCAAGCGCATGGCCGAGGATCTGACCGAATACCTGCACGAACAGGGCATCCGCGTGCGCTACATGCACAGCGACATCGACACGATCGAGCGCATCGAGATCTTGCGCGACTTGCGGCTGGGCGCCTTCGACGTGCTGGTGGGCATCAACCTGCTGCGCGAGGGGCTGGACATTCCCGAATGCGGGCTGGTCGCCATTCTGGATGCCGACAAGGAGGGCTTCCTGCGCTCGGAAACCTCGCTGATCCAGACCATCGGCCGCGCGGCACGAAATGCCGATGGCCGCGTCATCATGTATGCCGACCGGGTTACCGGCAGCATGGAACGCGCCATGGCCGAGACCGAGCGCCGCCGGCAAAAGCAGAGCGCCTATAACGCGGCGCATGGCATCACGCCGCAGACGGTCAGGAAGAATGTCGAGGACGTGCTGGCCGGGCTCTGGCAGGGCGACACCGATCAGGCGCGGGTCACCGCGCGGATCGAGCAGCCGCTGGTCGGCGCCAATCTGGCCGCGCATCTTGACGGGCTGCGCCTGCAGATGCGCAAGGCCGCCGAGAACCTGGAATTCGAAGAGGCGGCGCGGCTGCGCGACGAGGTGCGCCGGCTCGAGGCGGTCGAACTGGCCGTGGCCGACGATCCCCTGGCGCGGCAGTCCGCCATCGAGGAAGCTGCCGAAAAGGCGGTCAAGGCTTCGGGCCGTTCAACCGCCGGTCGTGCCGGGCAGCGCGGCGGCAACAAGCGGTCGAAGCGCCGGCACTGACACGCCGGACCTGCCGAAATAGACAGGCCGTAATGATTTGATTTCATGGCGGTAACGGGCGCACCATCACGGGATACTGAGTGATGGAGGTAAAGATGTCAGTGCTTGCGCTGGACGCCGGGACATTGCAACTGGATCCCGAGATTGCCAAGGCCGCCGGTGCCGCGGCCGCCGAGGCCTATCGCGGCCGCAAACCCTATCCCTACGGTGGCTTTGACGATTTCCTTCCGCCCGAGGTGCTGGACCGGGTCCGCGAAGAGTTGCAGGCCCTGCCCGAAGCCGAGACCAGCTTCAACCGGCCGCAGGAAAAGCTGAAGACCAGCTATGTTCCCGAACGCCTGCCCGCCTATACCCGCAACCTGTTCTATGTGCTGAACTCGCGCCCGTTCGTGCAGTTCCTTGAAAACATGACCGGCATCAAGGGGCTGATTCCGGACCCGTATTTTGCCGGCGGCGGCGTGCATGTCGTGGCGAATGGCGGACATCTGGATATTCATGCCGATTTCAACCACAACTCGATCCTGAATCTGGAACGCCGCCTGAACGTGCTGATCTATCTGAACAAGGACTGGAAAAAGGAATACGGCGGCTCCTTCGAGATCTGGAACCATGAAATGACCGAGATGGTCGAAAGCTTTGTGCCGCAGTTCAACCGCATGGTGTGCTTCAACACCGGCTCGGACACCTGGCACGGCAACCCGACCCCGGTCAACCATCCCGAGGGCCGGCCGCGCATGTCGCTGGCGCTGTATTACTATACCGCGACCTGGGACGGCACCAAACGCTCGCATACGACGCTGTTCAAGCCGCGTCCCGGCACCGCCGACCAGGCCGACCGCGAGACCCGGCGCACCGAGATGCTGCAGGACATACTGCCGCCGATCATGTTCCGCCGCGTCATCGGCCCGCTGCGCCGGCTGGGGTTCTAGGGGTTGGCCCGTGATCAGCCCAGCCAGGTCATGATCTGGTCGCTCAGCGCCTCGATCTCGGCAAGGGCGGCGGGGTTGCGGTTGCCATCGGCCACGCCCAGCCCCTGGCCCAGGGTCTCGGCATAGGCAACGCGATTCGTCACCTGTGCCTCGGCCACCTCAGCGCCCAGTTCGGCCGCCTTGCCGGCGACCTCGGCGCCAAGGCGCGAATTCGGGCGGGTGCGGTTCATCACGATCAGGGTCTCGCATTTCTCGCGCCGCGCCAGGTCAAGGACGCCTTCGGTCGCCCAAAGATCGACATGGCTGGCCGCCACCGGCACCAGCACCAGATCGGCGACGCGCAGCGCCGGGCGCAGGTCGGCGTCGATCTTGGGCGGGGTGTCGATGATGACGAAATCGTGGCGCTTTTTCAGCTTGTCCGATTCATAGCTGGCCCCCCAGGCCGAGGAGGTGGTGAACTCCAGCGCCTCGTCATCGCCCAGCCGCCCCAGCCGTTCCAGGAACCAGCGGCCCATGCTGCCCTGCGGATCGGTGTCCAGCAACCCGACCGAATGGCCGCGCGCGCGCAGCATCACCGCCAGATTGACCGCAATCGTCGTCTTGCCCGAGCCACCCTTCTGCTGGGCGACCGTAATGATGCGTCCTGCCATGCCCCCTCCGTTCCGGTTGTGCGTCCCGTTGTTTTGCAAAGCCTAGGGGCTATTGGCGCGCGATGCACGGGTTTTCCGCGGCCCTGGCCTCAGTCGTTCCAGCTATCGACAACCTCATACATCACCGGCTCGAAATGGCGGCACATGCTGTGGATGGCGCGGTTGCGCTGGCGCATCTCGGGGGTGCGCAGCATGGCCTGATAGTCGCGGCGGTCGCGCCATTGCGAATAGGTGGCGATGCGGGTCTGGGCGTCGTTCAGATGCATGGCGGCCGAGACATAGCCCGGCTGGCGCGAGATCACCTGCGCATAGGCATCACCCAGCGCGTCCAGCACGTCCTGCGCCGTGCCCGGGGTCACGTCGAAGGTGCAGATCACCGTCTGACCCTGAAAGTTCTTGTCGATTCGCGTCATGGCTCGGGCTCCTTCCCCTTGGCTCGCCTTGTCCTCAGCCTACGATAGCGCGCGCCCGGTTGCAGCGGTTTTTCTGTCGCGCCATGCTGCCCGCGCAAACGTTAGGGAGACGCGCGATGATTCCGGTCTTTGACGGCCACAACGACTTTCTGCAGCGCATGGTCAAGGCGGGGGCGGATCGCGATCGCCTCTGGCTGCATGGCGACGGCAGCGGCCACATGGACCTGCCGCGGCTGCGCGCGGGCGGCATGATCGGCGGGTTTTTCGCCATCTGGACGCCCTCGCCGGCATCATCCGACGATGACGTGATCTCGGCGCTGAAGAAAAAGCCGCCCTTTGCCCTGCCCCTGCCCGACGAGGTGCCGGCCGAAGACGCCCTGCCCCATGCGCTGGCCCAGGCCGGGCAGCTGATGGCGATGGAGCGGAGCGGCACCCTTGCCATCTGCCGCAGCGCCGCCGAGATCCGTGCCGCCATGGCCCGGGGCCGCATCGCCGCCATCCTGCATATCGAGGGCGCCGAGCCGATCCCCGACCTGGACACGCTGCAGGTCTGGCACGCGATGGGCCTGCGCTCGCTGGGACCGGTCTGGTCGCGGCCGACGCGCTATGGCCATGGCGTGCCCTTTGCCTTTCCCTCCTCGCCCGACACCGGGCCGGGGCTGACCCCCGAGGGCCGGGATCTGGTGCGCGAATGCAACCGGCTGCGCATCATGCTGGACCTGTCACATCTGAACGAAAAGGGTTTCGACGACATCGCGGCGCTATCGGACGCGCCGCTGGTCGCCAGCCACAGCTGCGCCCATGCCGTCGCGCCCAGTTCGCGCAACCTGACCGACCGGCAGCTGCGGGTGATCGCCGATTCGGCGGGGCTGGTCGGGCTGAACTATGCCGTGGGCTTTCTGCACCCCGAGGGGCTGCGCGATCCCCTGCCCGGCTTCGACATCATGCTGCGCCATCTCGATCACCTGCTGGGCGTGCTGGGCGAGGACGGTGTGGCGCTGGGGTCGGATTTCGACGGCGCCGAGCTGCCGCAGGACCTGGGCGATGCGAGCGCCCTGCCGCAGCTGCTGCAGGCCATGCTGGACCACGGCTATGGCCGGGATCTGGTCGAAAGGATCGCCTGGCGGAACTGGATCTCGGTGCTGGAAAGGACATGGGGCGCCTGAGGCGCCCCACATCCTTGATCTCGTCGGGGGCTTCACGAACCTCAACCAGACACTCGGCACACAACACCCGGTCCGTCGGCCCCCGTATTGCAACCATGCACCGACTCGCGTGAAAATTGAACCTGTCCCTTGGGACAGGTTAACGCTATCGGGTGGCGCAATCCGGCAAGATGTCGCAGCTCATGCCTCGGTCACCTGCGCCGTGGCCTCCAGCGCATTGGCCAGGGCGCGCAGCCGCGCCTCGGCCACCTCGCCCATCAGTGCCGCGCCGATCCGCGTCAGCCGCAGTTCCAGCACCTTGCGCTTGCCCGAGAATTTCAGCACCCCCGCCTCGGCCGGGTCCTTGACCGAGAACATGGCGCCAAAGCGCATGGCCTTGCCCAGCACCTCGGCATCGCGGATCTCCTGCTCGCTCAGCAGGCGAAACAGCGGCGCCATGGGCGAGTTGGTGCGGCTGCTCTTGTAGCGGTGCAGCAACGCAAGGCCCAGAAACACCCGCTCGGGGTGGGACAGCGCCGCCATGTTCGCCCGCGTCACATTGTCGAAACAGGCGTCGGCGCGATAGTCGGGATGCGTGCGCCAGGTGGTGTCATGCAGCATGCAGGCGGCGCGGATCAGCCGGTCGCGTTCGGGCGTCACATCGCCGAACAGCGGCCCGAGAAACTGGTAAAGCTTCTTGCCAAAGCCCGGCATGCGCGCCATCTGCCGTTCGGCAAACCGCGCCGCCTCGATCAGCGGGTCGCGCTGGCGCAGGGTGGTGGGCATCTGCTCGTAAAGCAGCCCCTCGCGGATGCCATAGGATGACACCGCCAGCGACTGCGGCTGCAGGTTCTGCACCAGATGCCGCAGCACCTGAGCCGCCAGCGGCACCAGTTCCATGCGGCTTTGCGAGATTCCGGTCATGGCGCGCATCTCGGCCACGGTCTTGTCGCCGATCCATTTCACCGTCTGCGCCACGCTTTCGGAGGTCATGCGGTATTCGTGCAGCACCGGCATCGGATAGTCGGTGCGCAGCATGTCCAGCCGCGCGATCGCCCGCCACGAGCCGCCGACCAGATAGATCTGCTCATGCCCGCGGCCCAGCTTCTCGCCGATCGCGTCGATATGGCGGCGGATGTGGTCGCGCATGCCGGCGCCGCCGCCCTCGACCTGCTGCAGCCGGAAGGGGCCCAGCGGCGTGGTGATGCAGCGCCCGACGCCGCCATTGGCCACCTCGGCCAGTTCCATCGAGTTGCCGCCGATGTCGCAGACCAGGCCCTTCGCATCCGGCCAGCCCAGCAGCACCCCCTGGGCGGACAGCCGCGCCTCCTCCTCGCCATGCACCACCCACAGCCTCAGCCCGGTCTCCTCCTCGACGGCGCGGCGGAATTCGGGCCCGTCCTCGGCCTCACGCACGGCGGCGGTGGCGACGCAGGTCAACGGCTTGATGCCCATGCCCTCGGCCAGCACTGAAAACCGGCGCAGCGCCGACATGCCGCGGCGCACGCCCTCGGGGTTCAGCCGGCCGGTGGTCGCCAGCCCCTGACCCAGCCCCGCCATCACCTTTTCATTGTAGAAATACGCCGGCGAGCGCGCGGCGCCGTCAAAGACCACCATGCGGATCGAGTTCGAGCCCACGTCCACCACGCCCACCCGGCTGAGCGACCTTTCCGTGGCGCGTTCGAACAGCGCACGCCCAAAGGGCTCGACGGTCTCTCCGCTTGCGGTGGTGATGCCGTTCATCGGGGTCCTCGCGAGTGCGTTACCGCGCCGGGGCGCGCGAACTGGATGGGGCAAATGCGCCGCTGCGTCAATCCGCCGCGTAGGTCAGGGCCGGCACGTCGCGCGCACCGGCGCTGCCGCGCCCCGAAAGCGAGGGGTTGTCCATGAAGAAGCGGTGGCAGGAAAACAGGTCCTCGCGGTCGGTCGGCAGATAGCGCAGATAGCGCCCGTCGGGCTGCAAAAGCCAGCTCTGCGCCTCGTCGGCCATGTTGGCGGCCATGATCTGGCTGGTGATCTGCGCCTTGACCGTCTCGTTCAGGCATTCGATCAGCACCTCGACGCGGCGCGACAGGTTGCGGTCCATCCAGTCGGCCGAACTGATGAACACCCGCGCGCGGGTCGAGGGCAGACCAAAGCCGTTGCCGAAACAGACGATGCGCGAATGTTCCAGAAAGCGGCCTACGATGGACTTGACGCGGATATTGTCGGACATGCCGGCGATGCCCGGGCGCAAGCCGCAGATGCCGCGCACCACCAGGCTGATCCGGACCCCGGCCTGGCTTGCGGCGTAAAGCGCCTCGATCACGTCCTTTTCGATCAGGCTGTTCATCTTGGCCCAGATCTCGGCCGGGCGGCCGCGGCGGGCGAAATCGGCCTCGCGCGCGATCAGCTCCAGCAGCCGCTCCTTCAGCATGATGGGCGAGATCGCCATGTTCTCCAGCCCCTCGGGCTGGACATAGCCCGACAGGAAGTTGAACACTTTCGAGGCGTCGCGCCCCAGCGCCGCGTCGCAGGTGAACAGCGACAGGTCGGTATAGATGCGGGCGGTGATCGGGTGATAGTTGCCGGTGCCGAAATGCGTGTAGGTGACCAGCTGCTCGCCCTCGCGGCGCACCACGGCGCTGATCTTGGCATGGGTCTTGTATTTCATGAAGCCATAGACGACATGCGCGCCGGCGCGTTCCAGCCGCCGCGACTGGCGGATGTTCGACGCCTCGTCGAAGCGCGCCTTCAACTCGACCAGGGCGGTGACCGACTTGCCCGATTCCGCCGCCTCGCACAGCGCGTCCACGATGGGGCTGTCATAAGAGGTGCGGTAAAGCGTCTGCTTGATCGCCAGCACGTCCGGATCGCGCGCCGCCTGCGCCAGAAAGCGCACCACCATGTCAAAGGTTTCGTAGGGATGGTGCAGCAGCATGTCCTTCTTGCGGATCGCCGCGAACATGTTGCCTTCGTGGTCCTGCACGCGTTCGGGCACGCGCGGGGCAAAACCCGGCCATTGCAGGTCACGGCGCGCCTCCAGCACCAGCTCGCGCAGGTCCGCGACGCCCAGCAGCCCCTCGACCTCGATCACCTCCTCGGGGTTGACGCGCAGCTCTTCCATGATCAGCCGCCGGATGCGGTCCGAGGCGCCCGAGGTGATCTTGAGCCGGATGACCGAGCCGCGGCGACGCCGCTTCAGCGCATGTTCGAATTCGCGCACCAGGTCCTCGGCCTCTTCCTCGACCTCAAGATCGCTGTCGCGCAGCACCCGGAAGGCGCAATGGCCGATGTCGCGATAGCCGGGAAACAGGCTGGGCAGATGCATCAGCAGCAGTTCCTCAAGCGGCAGGAACCGCTTGCCCCCCGGCAGCGGGATGAAGCGCGCCACCTGCTGCGGGATCGGCAGCAGCGCCTGCATGCGCCGCCCGTCGCTTTCCCGCGCCAGTTCCAGCGCCAGCGAAAAGCCGGCGTTCGGGATGAAGGGAAAGGGATGCGCCGGGTCGATGGCCAGCGGCGAAAGCACCGGAAACACCTGGTCAAGGAAATGCCGGCGCAGGATCTCGTCCTCGGCCCGCGTCAGCTGCGAGCGTGTCAGGATGGTGATCTCGGCCTGCTCCAACTCGCGGCGCAGGCTGTTCCACACCGTCTGCTGCGCCCCCATCAGGCGGCGGGCGTCGGCATTGACCAGCGCCAGTTGCTCGGCCGCGCTCAGCCCGTCCTCGGACAGCGTTGTGGTGCCCTCGCGCACCAGCTCGCGCAGGCCGGCGACGCGCACGGTATAGAATTCGTCCAGATTCGTCGCCGAGATCGACAGAAAGCGCAGCCGCTCAAGCAGCGGCACATTCGGGTTGCGAGCCTCGTCCAGCACGCGCCAGTTGAACGCAAGCCAGCTGATCTCGCGGTTGAAGACGCGCGCCTGCCCCTCGGGCACACCCTCGGGCAGATCGCAGGGGGGCGGGAACGGGGTTCTGAGGAAATCGGCCTGGGTCATGTCATGCAGCGCGAGAAAAGTCGGCCGATCATGCCTCGGCCAGTGTCAGCTTGTCCAGAAGCTCGGCCGCGAGGCGGCGGCTGATGGCGCGCCGCCCGGCCAGCGATTCCCGGTCCATGGCCGCGACCAGCCGCCGCGCCAGGTCAAGGTCGCGGTCCATGCGCAGCGCCAGCCAGTCGATGACCTCGGGCGCGACCTGCACCTGGCGGTCGGCAAACAGCTTGACCAGCACCGCAGGCACAAGCGCGTCGTCGGGAGGCCCCAGCACCGCCTGCGCCGCACTTTCCAGCCGCGAGCGCAGGTCGGGCAGGCGCACCCCCCAGTCGCGCGGCGGGCCCTGGGCGGTGAGCAGCAGCGCCGCCTCGCGCGCGCCGGCAAGGTTCCACAGGTGAAACAGGCCGCGCTCGGCCACCGGGTTGCCGCCGGTCTCATGCGCGTCCTCGACGACCAGCGGCTGGCCGGGCACAACCAGATCGTCGATCTGCTCGGCGCAAAGCGTCCAGCCGTGGCAGACATGCGCGCCGTGTTCCGCCGCCCAGAAGCCCACCAGATGCGACTTGCCCGAACCCGGTCCGCCGATCAGCAAGAGCCGCCCCTGAGGCCAGTGCGCCGGCGCATCCAGCATCGCCAGCGCGTCGCGATTGGCCGCGGTGATCAGGAAATCGTCGCGGGTCGAGGCGGGCGGCATGGTCAGGTCAAGGGTCAGCTGCCTTGCCACCGCCTAGTCGCCCCCGTCCACCGCAGCACCCGGCGCCAGATCGCGCGCCACCGTGCCGCGCGGCACCAGTTCGACCCGCAAGGGCAGCGCCGGCCGGGCCGGCGGCTCGCGCCCGGTGTAAAGCGCGCTCTGCTTGTAGCGGCCGACGAGAAAGCGCACCAACACCCCCAGCGCCGCCGCGATCGGCACCGCCACCAGCAGGCCGACAAAGCCGAACAGCTTGCCGAACACCGTCAGCGCCAGCATCAGCCAGACCGGGTGCAGTCCGACGCTGCTGCCGACGATCTTTGGCTGCAGGTAATTTCCCTCGACCACCTGGCCGATGGCAAAGACCGCGATCACCGCGCCGATCCAGATCCACTGGCCCCAGAAGGCAAACAGCGCCACGCCAATGGCCAGCGCACCGCCGATCAGCACCCCCACATAGGGGATGAAGGACAGCGATGCCGCGATCACCCCGATCGCCAGGCCCGAAGGCAAGCCGATCAGCGCCAGCGCCACCGAATAGAAGGTGCCCAGAATCAGGATCACCGTGCCCTGGCCGCGCACGAAGCCCGACAGCGCCGCGTCGATCTCGCGCGCGATGCCACGGATGGTGTCGGCGTGGTCGCGCGGCAGCAGATCGTCGAGACGCGCCACCATTCCGTCCCAGTCCAGCAGCAGATAGAAGGCCACCACCGGCACCACCACCACCAGCATGATCACGCTGACCACGCTCAGCACCGAGCCGACCACGGTCGAGAACAGCTGCCCGCCGCGCTGGCCGATCTGTTCGCCGATGCGCGTCAGTGCGGCATTGGCCTGGCTGCCCTCGGTGAACACCTCGGGAAAGCGCATGGTCAGGAAATGCTGAAGCTTGCCGAACATCTCCGGCGCCGAGTCGATCAGCGCGCCTGTCTGTCTTGAGACTACCGGCAGCAGCAGCAGCACCAGCGCGCCGAAGATGACCAGCGCCCCCATGGTCAGCATCACCACCGACGTGGCGCGCGACAGGCCCAGCCGTTCAAGCCGGTCGGCCAGCGGGTCCAGCAGATAGGCGACCGCGGCCCCCAGGATGAAGGGCGTCAGCGTGTTGCCGATCCCCCAGAGCAACAGCATCAGAAGGATCGCCGCGCCGCTCCAATACCAGACCTGTTTCTGCACCGGCAGCTGCATCGCCCCTCCTGTTTCGGCATCCGCCCCTATGTGGACGGTCCGGGCGCGGCTTGCAAGGAAGGGCGTTGCCCCGTCCTGCGCTCTGCGCTAACCCGTCACGGCCATCATGAGGATCCTGCCATGCGTCTGACGCGCTATTTCATGCCCGTGCTCAAGGAAGACCCGAAAGAGGCGCAGATCGTCAGCCACCGGCTGATGCTGCGCGCCGGCATGATGAAGCAGCAGGCGGCGGGCATCTATTCCTGGCTGCCGCTGGGCTTTCGGGTGCTGAACCGCATCCAGCAGATCGTGCATGAAGAGCAGCAACGCGCCGGGCATATCCCGATGCTGATGCCGACGCTGCAACCGGCTGACCTGTGGCGCGAATCCGGCCGGTATGACGATTACGGCGAGGAGATGCTGCGCATCAAGGACCGCCACAAGCGCGACCTGCTTTACGGCCCCACCAACGAGGAGATGGTCACCGACATCTTCCGCAGCCATGTGAACAGCTACAAGGACCTGCCGCTGACGCTTTACCACATCCAGTGGAAGTTCCGCGACGAGATCCGCCCGCGTTTCGGCGTCATGCGCGGGCGCGAATTCCTGATGAAGGACGGCTACAATTTCGACCTGACCAAGGAAGACGCGCTGCATGCCTACAACCGGCATCTGGTCAGCTATCTGCGCACCTATGAACGCATGGGGTTGCAGGCGATTCCGATGCGCGCCGATGGCGGGCCGATCGGCGGCGACTATACCCATGAATTCCTGGTGCTGGCCGAGACCGGCGAATCCGAGGTCTTCTATGACCGCGAGATCACCGACCTGAAATTCGGCAGCCGCCAGATCGACTATGACAGCGTGGCGCAATGCCAGGCGGTGCTGGAGGAGTTCACCAGCCGCTATGCCCGCACCGACGAGACCCATGACGAGGCGATCTTTGCCCGCATCCCCGAAGACCGCCGCCGTTCCGCCCGCGGCATTGAGGTCGGCCAGATCTTCTATTTCGGCACCAAATATTCCGAGCCGATGGGTGCCAGCGTCGTCGGCCCGGACGGCAGCCGCGTGCCGGTGCACATGGGCAGCCACGGCATCGGCGTCTCGCGCCTGCTGGGGGCGATCATCGAGGCGCATCACGACGACAAGGGCATCATCTGGCCCGAGGGCGTGACCCCCTTCCATGCCGGCATCGTCAACCTCAAGCAGGGCGACGCCGCCACCGACAGCGCCTGCGAGGCGATCTATGCCGAGCTGAAATCGCTGGGGCTCGAGCCGCTCTATGACGACCGGGACGAGCGCGCGGGCGCGAAATTCGCGACCATGGACCTGATCGGCCTGCCCTGGCGCATCACCGTCGGTCCGCGCGGCATCGCGGCCAACAAGGTCGAGCTGACCTCGCGCCGCAGCGGCGAATCGCTTGAACTGTCGCCGCCCGAGGCGGTGGCGCGGCTGAAAGAAATCTATCGCCCGGTATTCGAGGCGGCACTCTAGCCGGCGGCAGCGCCGGACGGGTATCTGGAAAACGGAAACGGCGCGGCGCCCAAGGTGCCGCCACCGGCGCAGGAGGCGGGCTTGGCCAGGAAGGCGCTGATCACCGGGGTCACGGGGCAGGACGGCTCCTATCTGGCCGAATTCCTGCTGCAGAAGGGCTATGAGGTGCATGGCATCAAGCGCCGCGCCTCGTCCTTCAACACGCAGCGCATCGACCATATCTTTCAGGACCGGCACGAGGCAGAGCCGCGGTTCTTCCTGCATTACGGCGATCTGGGCGACAGTTCGAACCTGACCCGGCTGATGGCCGAGATCCGCCCCGACGAGGTCTACAACATGGCGGCGCAATCCCATGTCGCGGTCAGTTTCGAGGCGCCGGAATATACCGCCGATGTCGATGCCCTTGGCGCGCTGCGCCTGCTCGAGGCGATCCGGTTTCTGGGGCTCGAGCGGCAGACGCGCTATTACCAGGCCTCAAGTTCCGAGCTTTACGGGCTGGTGCGCGAAAGCCCGCAGACCGAGCGCACGCCATTTCATCCGCGCAGCCCCTATGCGGTGGCCAAGCTCTATGCCTACTGGATCACGGTGAACTACCGCGAGGCCTATGGCATGTTTGCCTGCAACGGCATCCTCTTCAACCACGAAAGCCCGCGCCGGGGCGAGACCTTTGTCACGCGCAAGATCACCCGCGGGCTCGCCAATATCGCGCAGGGGCTGGAGGATTGCCTGTATCTGGGCAATCTGGATGCGCTGCGCGACTGGGGGCATGCCCGCGACTATGTGCGCATGCAATGGCAGATGCTGCAATGCGACGAGCCCGATGATTACGTCATCGCCACCGGCGAGCAGCACAGCGTCCGCCAGTTCCTGATCTGGGCGGCGGCGGAACTGGGCATCGAGCTTGAGTTCCGCGGCCAGGGAACAGAGGAGACGGCGCTGGTGGCCTCGGTGCGTGGCGATCTGGCGCCGGCGCTGCACCCGGGCCAGGTGGTGATGCGCGTCGATGCGCGATATTTCCGCCCTGCCGAGGTTGCGACACTGCTGGGCGACGCCTCGAAGGCGCATCAGCGCCTGGGCTGGCAGCCCGAGACCAGCCTGCCGGAGTTGATCGCCGAGATGGTCGCCGCCGATCTGGATGCGGCGCGCCGCCAGGCGCTGCTCAGCCGACACGGGCTGGCGCGGCCCGCCCCCGCCCGGGAGGGATAGCGATGCGGCTTCTGATCACCGGCGGCAGCGGCATGGTCGGCCGCAACCTGCGCGACCATCCCGGCGCCGGCACCTGGCAGGTTCTGGCTCCCACGCGCGCAGAACTTGATCTGGGCGACGGCGCGGCGCTGCGCAGCTGGCTGGCGCGGCACCGCCCCGATGCGGTGGTCCATGCCGCCGGTCTGGTCGGCGGCATCCAGGCCAATATGGCCGAACCCTGGCGCTATCTGGCCGAAAACGCCCGCATCGGCCTGAACCTGATCACCGCCTGCCGCGAGGCGGGCGTCCCGCGGCTGATCAACCTCTGTTCCAGCTGCGCCTATCCGCGCGATCTTGGCCGGGACCTGCGCGAGGAGCAGATCCTGACCGGCCCGCTGGAGCCCACGAACGAAGGCTATGCGCTGGCCAAGATCATGGCGCTGCGCCTGGTCGAATATGCGCTGCGCGAAGAGCCGGGGCTGGGCTGGCGCACACTGATCCCGTGCAACCTTTACGGCCCGCATGACAAGTTCGACCCGGCGCGCTCGCATCTGCTGCCGGCGATCGTCCACAAGATCCACCAGGCGAAGGCGCAGGGCCGGGACACCGTCGAGATCTGGGGCGACGGCACGGCGCGGCGCGAGTTCCTTTATGCCGGCGATCTGGCCGAGGCGATCCTGCGCGCGCTGGCCGACCCCCTTGTCCTGCCGCCGGTGATGAACGTCGGCCCGGGCCAGGACCACGCGATCAACGACTATTACCGCATCGCCGCCGAGGTGATCGGCTGGCAGGGGCGCTTTACCCATGACCTGGCACGCCCGGTCGGCATGCAGCGCAAGCTGATGTCGGTGGCGCGTCAGACCGCCTGGGGCTGGGCGCCGCGCACCACCCTGCGCGAGGGCATTGCCGCCACCCATGCCTGGTATGTCGACCACCAGCCCTGAACCGCCCGCGCCGCAGAAGGTGATCACCCGCGCGCGGCGGCCGCTGGACTTGCCGCCGGGCCTCGCGCATGATCGCGCGCGCAGGCCGGCGCAAGGAAGATCATGGCAATCCACCGGGTAAGACGATTGGCCGCAGGGGCCGCGGTCCTTGCGGCTGTGGGCTTGGCCGGATTCGCGGTCTGGCCGGTGCCCCCGCATCCGGTGACGCCGGTGCCCGACCTGTCGCAACCGGCCGACAGCGGCTTTCATGCGGAACTGCTGGCACCGCAGCACGGGCTGACGCCCTTGCCGGCGCGCGTCACCGGCCGGGTCGCGGCCGGGCCGGAAGGGTCGAACCTGCGCCACGAATGGCCCGGCCTGCATGCGCTGGCGCGCTTTCAGGGCCGCGCGGTCACCCTGCGCCTTGACGATCCGGTCAACCGCTGGCGCATCACCCTGGACGGGCACGCGGTCGAGATCTCGCGCCCCGGCCGGCGCGACCTGCGGCTGGACGGTCTTACCGACGGCCCGCATGAGATCCGCGCCGAGAAGCTCAGCGAATCCCCGGGGCCGGCGCTGTTCGGTGGCTTTTTCCTTGACCCCGGCGCCAGGCCGCTGGCGCCGCCACCCGCGCGGGCGCTGATCGAATTCATCGGCGATTCCGACACCCTGGGCCTGGCCGATACCGCGCTGCGCCGCGACTGCTCGTCCGAGCAGGTCTATGCCGCGACCGACACCAGTCAAGGCTATGCCCCGCGGGTCGCACAGGCGCTGGGCGCCGATTACCGCATGATCGCGCGCAGCGGCACGCGGCTGTTGCCGAACTACGGCCATCCGACCCCGGTGCGCACCATGGAGATCCTCTATCCCCTGGCCCTGCCCAGCGATCCGGAAACGCCGGCCCTGCCCGAGGCCCGGGCCGATCTGCTGGTCATCGCGCTGGGCTCGAACGTCTTCGGCACCGAACTTGCCGATCAGGACCGGCTGCGGGGCAAGGGCGAGTTGCGCCGCGATTTCGGCCTGGCGCTGACGGATTTCGCCGCCCGGCGCGCGCGGGAAAACCCCGGCGCCACCGTGGTGCTGCTGGCCTTCGGCGAATACGGCGCCGATCTGGTCGCCTCGCACCAGGCCGCGGCCGAGGCCCTGACCCGGCAGGGGATCGCCAACCGCCTGATCGTCCTTGGCAAGCCCGGCCGCCACGCCTGCCTGTGGCACCCGACGCTGCAGGATCACCGCATGATCGCCGAGGCGACGCTGGCCGGGCTGCAGGGCGTGTTCCCGCCGCCCGCAGACTGATCCGCCCCTTGCGCCCGCCGCCCGGGCGGATGAAACTGTCCCCGTCCCGCCTAGCCGAGTAGCCATGCATTCCCTCAGACCGATCCGCAACCGCCTGCTTCGCTCCGCCGGACTGGGCGCGCGGAACTTCCTCGACACCGCCATCGAGCACTGGGAGGTCAGCCCGGCCGAGAAGGTGAACATTCCCGGCGGCATCTGGCTGCCCGACCAGGTCGAACATATCGCGCAGACCGAATTCGGCGGCCTGTCCGACATCCTGGCGCAGATGCTGGGCGATCCGCAGGAACCGATCGCGGCGACCCGGGCATTCCGGCTGCGCGATGTCGATTATGTCGACGGCGTCCTGCACGCGCGCGGGGCCGAGCTGCACCTGCGCCAGCGCAAGCATTCCGGGCTGACCTATGCCCGCCCCACCGAAAGCCTTTCCGCCGCGCTTTACGAAAGCTGGATCGGCAACCGCTGGTTCGGCAACTGGCTGCTGAACGACTGCCTGACCTATCGCCTGGCCGAGGCCGAGGGCCGGCCCGCGACCACCGCCCCCGAGCGCGGCGGCCATATCCGGCGCTATGAGGAATTGCTGGGCATGGCACCGCGCCGGCTTGGCGACGTGCATTTCGACGAGCTGGTGCTGTTTGACGACCTGCACAACAACAGCAGCCGCCGCGCCCGCGCACAGGAAAACCGCGCCCGCATCCTGGCCGGGCGCGAATTGCGGCCCCTGCCCGGCGTCTTCATCTTTCGCGGTGCCAGCGGCGATGCCCGCATCCTTGAGAACGAGGCCGAGATCGCCGAGCGCTTCGAGGCCGAGCACGGCTTTCGCACCCTTTTCATCGACCGCGACAGCGCCGACGAGATCGCCGGCGCCTGCGGTGCGGCGCGAATCGTCGCAGGCGTCGAGGGCAGCCAGCTGGCGCATGGCGTCATCGCCATGCCGCCCGGCGGCACACTGCTGACCCTGCAGCCGGCGGACCGCGTCACCACCTCGATGAAGATGCTGACCGATTGCTGGCGGCAGAATTTCGCCATGGTGGTCGGTGCCGGCGGCAAGTCGGGCTTTCGCATCGACTGGGATCAGGTCAACCGCACACTGGATCTGATTGCGGCGACCGCGACGCAAAACCCGTCCGAACAGTCAGGTTGAGTTTTTCCGCGCCGTCCGGATTATGGGCGGGAACGAAGCGTTTTCCTCTTTTGAAGTCATTGAGCAGTGCGTACGAATGTTTGAAAATGTCCGGGATGACTACAGGCGCCACGGCCGCTCGCTGACGGAACCGGCCTTTGTCTCGCTTGCCATCTATCGCTATGGCCGCTGGGCGCTGGGGATCCGCAACCCGGCGCTGCGCTGGCTGGCCGGCAAGGGCTATGGGGTGATGAAGACGCTGGTGCTGAACGTCACCAAGGTCTGGATCCCGCCGCAGACCCGCATCGGCAAGGAGTTCCACATCATCCATGCCGAGGGCTCGCTTTCGATCCACCCCGATGTGGTGATCGGCGATCGCTGCGGTGTCATGCACAATGTCACCATCGGCACCAACATGGGCGACGGCGCCCCGGTGATCGGCGACGATGTCTTCATCGGGGTGAATTCCGCGGTACTGGGCCCGATCCGCATCGGCGACCGGGTGCGCATCGGCGCCAATACCGCGGTGACGACCAATGTGCCGGCGGATTCGGTGGTGATCGGATCGCCGGCCAAGATCTATCCCAGCCTGCCGCTGTTCGCGGCCAAGAAGAAGGCCCCCTCGGATGCGTGACGATTTCGACCGCTGCATGTGGCAGATGCTGGCCGACAACCTGCCCTCTCGTGCCGGCAAGGTCGCGGCCGTCGATCACGGCCGCAGCGCCAGCTATGCCGAACTGGCCGCCGAGGCCGGGCGCGTCGCCGACTGGCTGCGCGCGCAAGGCGTCCAGCCCGGCGACCGGGTGATCGTGCATCTGCGCAAGGGCATCGACGAGGTCGCGGCCATGTTCGGCGCCTGGAAGATGGGCGCGGTGGTGATCAACGTGAACATCCGCTGGACCCCGGCGCAACTGGCCTATGTGGCGCGCGACAGCCGCGCCCGCGCCGCGATCCTGCCGGCCGCCGCGCTTGCGGCGCTAAGCGGCGAGCACGCCCTGCCCGCGGGCACGGCCTTTCTGGTTCAGGGCAAGGCCGAGGGCCTGGCCCAGGGTGCGGAGGCATGGTCGGCGCTGCCCGACGACAGCGCCTCCGCACCCGCCGAATGCGACCCACAGGCGTTGGCGATGATCATCTACACCTCGGGCTCGACCGGGGCGCCCAAGGGGGTGATGCTCAGCCATCGCAATATCCGCGTGGGCGCGATTTCGGTCGCGCAGTATCTGCGGCTGGATGACAGCGACCGGCTGCTTTCGGTGCTGCCCTACAGTTTCGACGCCGGGTTGAACCAGCTGACCACCATGCTGCTGCTGGGCGGCACCGTGGTGCACCAGCCGCTGACCATGCCGGCCGAGATTGTGCGCATGGCGAAATCCGAGGCGGTGACAGGCTTCGCCGGGGTGCCGCCCCTGTGGAACCAGATCGTGCGGCTGCTGATCGACAGCCCGACCGAATTGCCGGCCTTGAAGCGCATCACCAATACCGGTGGCAAGATCCCCCCGAACATCCTGGCCGAACTGCCGCGGGTCTTTCCCGGCACCGAGGTCTTTTTGATGTATGGCCTGACCGAGGCCTTCCGCTCGACCTATCTGCCGCCCGAGAAATTCGCGCAGAAGATGGGTTCGATCGGGCGGCAGATCCCGAATGCGCAGGTCTTTGCCATCAAGCATGGCGAGGGCGTCGCCGGTCCGGGCGAGCAGGGCGAACTGGTCCATGCCGGGCCGCTGGTCAGCATGGGATATTGGGAAAAGCCCGAGGTCACGGCGCAAAAGATCCGCCCCTGCGCGGAACTGGCGCATCTGATCGGCGACCAGCCGGTGGTCTGGTCGGGCGATCTGGTCCGCGTCGATGACGAGGGCGACCTGTGGTTCGTCAGCCGCATGGACGAGATGATCAAGACCCTGGGCTTTCGCCTTTCGCCCACCGAGGTCGAGGACGCGATCGCGCAAAGCGGCCTTGTCAGCGATGTCGTGGCCTTTGGCGTCGAGGACGACGATCTGGGCCAGGCGGTGCATGTGGTCGTGACCTATCTGCCGCAGGGCGACGCCACCGCGCTGGGTGGCCATTGCGGTCGCGCCATGCCGCATTACATGCGTCCGCAGCGGTTCCATGCCTGGCCGGGCAACATGCCCCGCACCGCCAGTGGCAAGCTGGACCGCCCCGCCATCATCGCCGCCGCCAGGGCCGGCGCATTGCAGAACTGACGGAAAGGTATTCCCATGAGCCTCAGCAGGGACGAACTGATCGCCCATATCCGGCGCGAACTGAACGTCGACCAGCCCATCGAAGGCGAGACCGAACTGTTCTCGACCGGCATGCTCGATTCGGTGGCGATGATCGGGCTGATCTCTTTCGTCGAGAACCATGCCGGCATCCGCGTGCAGCCGGGCGACGTGACACTGGACAATTTCGACACCGTCGATGCCATCCTCGCCTATGTTCAGTCCCTTGGCTGAGCCCGGGGCGCTGGACCGCCACCTGGCCGCGGCCGCGGCGCGTTTCGGCACCCCGGCCTATGTCTATGCCAGCGATGTGATCGCGGCGCGGCTGGCGCATCTGCGCGCGCATCTGGGCCGCTGGTTCGAGATCAGCTTTGCGGTGAAAAGCAATCCGAATCCGGCGCTTCTGGGCTGGATGCTGGAAAATGTCGAACATCTGGACATTTCCTCGGGCGGCGAATTCGCCCTGGCGCGGCAGGCCGGCTGGCCCTCGGGGCGCATCAGCTTTACCGGCCCCGCCAAGCGCGAGGCGGAACTGGTCCCCGCCATCGGCGAGGGGCTGGGCGAGCTGGTCCTGGAGAGCCTGCGTGAGGCGCGGCTTGCGGATGGGGTGGCGGCGCGCCTGGGCAGCATTCAGCCGGTGCTGCTGCGCCTTGCCCCCGACCGGGTGCCGCGCGGCTTTGGCGACCAGATGGCCGGCCGCCCCAGCCCCTTCGGCATCGATGTCGAGCAGATCCCCGAGATCCTGCCGCAGATCGCCGCGCTGCCCAATCTTCGCATCATCGGCTTTCACATCTATTCCGGCACGCAATGCCTGAAACCCGAGGCCATCTGCGAGAACTGGCGCATCTTCATGCAGGTTTTCGCGCAGACCTGCGCGGCCATGAAGCTGCGGCCGGAAAAGCTGATCTTCGGCTCGGGGCTTGGCATTCCCTATCACCCGGGCGACGCGGAACTGGACCTTGCTGCCATCGCCGCCGACATCGGCCCCGAACTGGACGCCTTCCGTGCCGGGCCGCTATTCGCCGGGACCCGGCTGGTGCTGGAACTGGGCCGCTATCTGGTCGGGCCGGCGGGCTGGTTCGTGACCCGTGTGCTGTCGGTCAAGCAATCGCGCGGCACCCGCATCGCCATCTGCGACGGCGGGCTGAACGGCAACCTCGCCGCCTCGGGCAATTTCGGCATGGTGCTGCGGCGCAATTATGTCATGCACCGCGTCGGCGGCGACGACGACGGCACCCGCTCCGAGGAAAAGCAGGACATCTCGGGCCCGCTCTGCACCTCGATCGACAAGCTGGGCGGCGGCGTCAACCTGCCGCGGCTGGACGAGGGCGACCTGCTGGCCATCCATGCCTGCGGCGCCTATGGCCCGACAGCAAGCCCGCTGCATTTCATCAGCCATCCGCTGCCGGTCGAGATCCTGCTGCAGGGCGGCCAGATGCAGGACGCGACCCGCATCCGCGGCGCCTGAGCCGGCCCCTGCCCCCGGCTGCGGCCGCATCCAGATTTCGCCCGCCTTTTCCGGCTGCTGCGGTTGTGCAGGGCTTGGGGCTGCGGCTATGATCGCCCGGACTTCACTCCGGACGGGAATGCCGATGGCCGAACAGAACCTGTTGCTGCTGCTTGTTCTGGCGCCATTCCTGTCGGCCCTGCTGGCGGCGACGCTGCCGGCGGACGCGCGCGACGCCGCCGCCTGGCTTGCCGGCCTGACCATGGCGCTGGCGCTACTGGTGCTGGGCCTGCTTTACCCGGCGGTGGCCGGCGGGCACAGCGTCTCGGGCAGCTACCGCTGGATCGGCGCACTCGGGCTGGAGCTGACCTTTCGCATCGACGGTTTTGCCTGGCTGTTCATGGTGCTGGTCGCCGGGATCGGCTTTCTGGTGATTCTCTATGCCCGCTACTACATGGCGGCCGAGGATCCGGTGCCGCGGCTCTATTCCTGCCTTCTGGCCTTTGCCGGGGCGATGTCGGGACTGGTGCTGTCGGGCAACATCCTGATGCTGGTGGTGTTCTGGGAACTGACCAGCCTGATCTCGTTCCTGCTGATCGGCTATTGGTATCACCGCCCCGACGCGCGCGAGGGTGCGCGCATGGCGCTGATCATCACCGCCTCGGGCGGGCTGTGCCTGATGCTGGCCATGCTGGTGCTGGGTCAGATCGTCGGCAGCCATGACCTGGACAGGGTGCTGGCGGCGGGGCCGCGCATCGCCGCGCATCCGCTTTATCCGGTGGTGCTGGCGCTGTTCCTGCTGGGCGCATTCACCAAATCGGCGCAGTTCCCGTTCCATTTCTGGCTGCCCAACGCCATGGCGGCGCCAACGCCGGTGTCGTCCTATCTGCATTCGGCGACCATGGTGAAGGCCGGGGTCTTTGTGCTCTTGCGTTTTCAGCCGGCGCTGGGCGACACCGATCTGTGGTTCCTGGTAGTGACCGGTGTCGGGCTGGCAACCTTGCTGCTTGGTGCGGTGCTGGCGCTGTTTCGTCACGATCTCAAGGGGTTGCTGGCATATTCCACCATCAGCCATCTGGGGCTGATCACCGCGCTGGTCGGGATCGGCTCGCCCATGGCGCTGCTGGCGGCAGTGTTTCACATCGTGAACCACGCGGTGTTCAAGGCCTCGCTGTTCATGGCCGCCGGCATCATCGACCATGAGACCGGCACCCGCGACATGCGCCGCCTCTCGGGGCTGGCGCGCGCCATGCCGGTGACGGCTGCGCTGGCGATCATCGCCTCGGGGGCGATGGCGGGGGTGCCGCTGATGAACGGGTTCCTCTCCAAGGAGATGTTCTTCGAGGCGACCTATGTCTGGAACAACGGCAGCCCGCTGGACAATGCCGCGCCCTTTGTCGCGGTGCTGGCGGGCGCCTTCAGCGCCGCCTATTCGCTGCGCTTCATCGTCACCGTGTTCTTCGGACCGCCGGCGACCGACCTGCCGCGCGCACCCCATGAGCCGCCTCTGCTGATGCGCCTGCCCGTCGCGGTGCTGGTGGCGATCTGCCTCGGCATCGGCATGTTCCCCGAGCGCGTGCTGGGGCCCTGGCTGCACAGCGCCGGCCTGGCGGTGATCGGCGCGGATCTGCCGCATTACAGCCTGAAGATCTGGCACGGCGTGAACCCGCCCCTGATCATGAGCCTGATCGCCATGACGCTGGGGGCTCTGATCTATCTGCTGCCGCGCCACAGCATCGACCACGGCGAGGACGGCACCCGCCTGACGCGGCTGCTGGACCTTGCCCGCGGCTTTGACTGGCTGCTGCAGGCGCTGACCATGCGCGCCCCGCGGGCGCTGCTGCAGCTGCTGTCGGCGCCGGGGCTGCAGACGCAGCTGCGCGTCATGGTGCTGCTGGCGCTGGCCTGTGGCTGGCTGGTGCTGATCCCGCTGGACTGGAACCTGTCCCTGCCCGCCTTCGGCACCAGCGAGGCGGTGTTCGCGCTGTTGTGGCTGGTCGGGGCGGGCTGCGCCATCGGCGCCGCCTCGATGGCGCGCTATCACCGCTTTGCCGCGCTGGTGCTGATGGGCGGCGCCGGGCTTGTCACCTGCGCCACCTTCGTCTGGCTGTCGGCGCCCGATCTTGCGGTGACGCAGCTGCTGGTCGAGATCGCGACCACCGCACTCTTGCTGCTGGGCCTGCGCTGGCTGCCGCGGCGCGATGCCGAGATCCCCGGCGACGCCCCCCTGGTCGTGCGCACGCGCCGCCTGCGCGACCTGGCCATCGCCATCGCCTGCGGCACCGGCATGGGCACCATGGCGCTGGTGGTGCTGCTGACCCCGCCCGGCAACGCGGTCGGCGACTGGTTCCTGCGCAACGCCTATGACGCGGGCGGCGGCACCAATGTCGTCAACGTCATCCTGGTCGATTTCCGCGCCTTCGACACTTTTGGCGAGATCACCGTGCTGGCGGTGGTCGGGCTGACGGTCTATGCGCTGCTGCGCCGTTTCCGCCCCGCGCCCGAGGCCGTCGAGCGGCCGCATGCGCAGCTTGACGCCGGCGAGCCGACGCTTGCCTCGTATCTGTTCGTGCCCTCGGTACTGATGCGCTGGATGTTCGCGCCGATCATCGCGCTGTCGGCCTATCTGTTCTTTCGCGGCCATGACCTGCCGGGCGGCGGTTTCGCCGCCGGGGTCACCCTGGCGGTGGGGCTGCTCTTGCAATATGTCGCCGCCGACGTGCGCTGGGTCGAGGCGCGGCTGGTGGTGCTGCCGGTGCGCTGGATGGGGGCGGGGCTGGTCATCGCGGCGCTGGTCGGGGCCGGGTCATGGATCTTCGGCTATCCCTTTCTCAGCGCGCATGCGCAATATCTTGACCTGCCGCTGATCGGCAAGGTGCCGTTCTCGACCGCGATGCTGTTCGATCTGGGGGTGTTCTCGCTGGTGCTGGGCGCGATCGTGCTGATGCTGATCGCCATCGCCCACCAGTCGCTGCGCGCAGCCCGCCCGCGCGAGGAGAAACGCTGATGGAACTGATCCTTGCCCTTGCCATCGGCATCCTCGTCGCCTCGGGCGTGTGGATGATCCTGCGGCCGCGGACCTTCCAGGTGATCATCGGCCTGTGCCTGCTGGCTTACGGCGTGAACCTGTTCATCTTTGCCATGGGCCGGCTTTACGTGGGCGCGGCGCCGATCATGCCCAAGGGCGGCTTCATCGATCCCACCGCCTATGCCGATCCGCTGCCGCAGGCGCTGGTCCTGACCGCCATCGTCATCAGCTTTGCCACCACGGCGCTGTTTCTGGTGGTGATGATCGCGGCGCGCGGCGCCACCGGCACCGATCATGTCGACGGGCGGGAGCGGCGGCCATGACCCCTGACCGCCTTGCCCCCGACCACCTGATGGTGGCGCCGATCCTGATCCCGATCCTTGCCGGCGCGATCATGCTGTTTTACAGCGACAGCCGCCGCCAGACCAAGCTGCTGATCGGGCTCGCTGCGGTCGGGCTGACCTTCCTCGCCTCGGTCGAACTGATGGCGGATGTGAAATCCGCAGTGGCGCGCGGCGGCACCGTGGTCGGCACCTATCACCTGGGCGACTGGCCGGTGCCGGTCGGCATCGTGCTGGTGCTGGACCGGCTCTCGGCGATGATGGTAATGCTGTGCACGCTGCTGGCGGCACCCGCGCTGATCTATTCGGCCGCCGGCTGGCACGGCAAGGGCCAGCATTACCACAGCATGTTCCAGTTCCTGCTGGCCGGGGTGAACGGCGCCTTCCTGACCGGGGACCTGTTCAACCTCTTCGTGTTCTTCGAGGTCATGCTGGCGGCCTCTTACGGGTTGATGCTGCATGGCTCGGGCCCGGCGCGGATTCGGGCGGGGCTGCATTACATCGCGGTGAACCTTGCGGCTTCGCTGCTGTTCCTGATCGGCATCGCGCTGGTCTATGGCACCACCGGCACGCTGAACATGGCCGATATCGGCCGGGCTCTGCCGCTGCTCGACCCGGTGGACCGGCTGCTGTTTCACGCCGCGGCCGGCTTTCTGGGGCTGGCCTTCCTGATCAAGGCCGCGGCCTGGCCGCTGTGCTTCTGGCTGCCGCCGGCCTACGGCGCCGCCTCGCCGCCGGCGGCGGCAATCATGGCGATCATGACCAAGGTCGGGCTTTACGTGATCCTGCGCCTGTCGCTGCTGATCCTGGGGCCGGATGCCGGCGCCTCGGCCGGCTTCGGCGCGCCGGTGCTGACGATCATGGGCATCGCCACCATGGGTTTCGGCATGATCGGCATCCTTGCCACGCCGGAACTGGCGCGCAAGGGCGGCTATCTGGCGATCATCTCGTCGGGCACGGTGCTGGCGGCGATCGGCTTTGCCCTGGCGGGCAGCGGCCCCGCGATGCTGTCGGGCGCGCTTTACTATCTGGTCGGCTCGACCGCCGCGGTCTCGGCCTTCTTCCTGCTGGCCGAGCCGGTCAGCCGCGACCCCGCCGGCGACGAGGCCGCGCGCTTTGAGGACGAGGCCCCCGACCCGGACCTGCACCACTGGGCGCCGATGGGGCTGGACACGGTCGAGGACACGCCGACGCCGGCAAGCAGCCGCACGGTCAGCTGGCTGACCATGGCGATCTGCTTTGCCCTGATCGCGGCGATGCTGGCCGGGCTGCCGCCGCTGCCCGGCTTCATCGGCAAGCTGGCCATCTTGCAGGGGGCGCTGGCCGAAAGCCTGCCGCAGAGCCCCGGCCTGCCGCCGATGCTGTGGCTATATGCCGCCATGCTGATCCTGTCGGGGCTGGGCACGCTGATCGCGCTGATGCGTTTCGGTATCCGCCGCTTCTGGGCCGAGGAAGGCGTCGCGCCGCGCATCCTCGCGCTTGAGGTGCTGCCGGTGCTGATGCTGCTGGCGATGATCGCGCTGCAGACGCTGCGCGCCGAGACGCTGCTGGGCTATACCCGCGCGACCGCCACGGCGCTGCTTGATCCTGGCATCTACCGCGAGGCGGTGCTGCAGGGCGCCCGCGACCTGCGTTCGGCGCCGCTGTCCAGCCATGTTCCGGTGACCTCGGGGGGCAGGCAATGAACCGGATCCTGCCCTATCCGCTGCTGTCGGCGGCGCTGGTGCTGATGTGGCTGATCCTGACCGCATTCTCGCTGGGCCATCTGCTGCTGGGCAGCGCCATCGCGCTGGTCGCCGGCTGGGCGGTGGCGCATCTCGAGCCGCCCAAGCCGCGCATCCGCAACTGGGGGGCGATCCCGCGGCTTGCCGGCATCGTGGCGCTGGACATCCTGCGCTCGAACATCGCGGTGGCGCGGGTGCTGCTGCTGGGCCCGAACCACCCGGCCTATCATTCGGGCTTCGTGCTCTTGGACCTGCGCCTGAGCGAGCCGAACGCCCTTGCGGTGCTGGCGATGATCGTGACCGCCACGCCCGGAACCTCGTGGATCGAGTTCGACGAGACCGACCGCCAGCTGCTGCTGCATGTGCTGGACCTGCGCAGCGAGGACGACTGGCAGAAGCTGATCCACGACCGCTACGAAACCCTGCTGCTGGAGATCTTTGAATGAGCGCCCAGATCCTGCGACTTGCCCTGGCCTATGCCGAGATCGCGCTGATGCTGGCGCTGGCGCTCGCCGCATGGCGCGCCTTGCGCGGCCCGCGCGCCCAGGACCGCGTGCTGGCGCTGGATGTCATGTTCGTCAATGCCATGCTGCTGTTTCTGGTGGTGGGCATGGGCAATGGCAATGTCTTCTTTTTTGAGGCGGCGCTGGTCATCGCCATGCTGGGCTTTGTCACCACGGTCTGCGCCGCCAAGTTCCTGATGCGCGGTGAGGTGATCGAATGAGGCATCTGGAACTGCTGCCGCCCTGGGCGGCAATCCTCATCGCGGTCCTGGTCGTCATCGGCGCCACGCTGACGCTGCTGGGCGGACTGGGGCTGGTGCGGTTGCGCAGCTTCTATCAAAGGCTGCATGCGCCCACGCTTGGCTTCAGCTATGGCACGCTGCTGATCATCCTGGCCTCGATGCTGATGTTTTCCCTGCTCGAGACGCGGGCGGTGCTGCATGAGCTGATGATCGGCATCTTCATCCTGATCACCGCGCCCATTACCCTGCTGATGCTGGGCCGCGCCGCCCTGCGCCGCGACCGCGACGCAAGGCTTGGCCATGACGAACCCGTGCCGCCGCGCCGGCCGCCCGCGCCCTGAGGGTAGCTCAGCCGCTGAGCAGTTCCGCGTCCCAGTAAAGGAAATCCATCCAGCTGTCGTGCAGGTGATTGGGCGGAAAGCGCCGTCCTGCAGCGTGCATGTCCTCGGCGGTGGGCCGGCGCGGCAGGCGGCGCAGCCGCAGCCCCGAGTCGGCGAGCGACCGGTTGGCCTTGCGCAGATTGCAGGGCGAACAGGCGGCGACGACATTTTCCCAGCTGGTGACGCCGCCGCGCGAACGCGGCACGACGTGATCGAAGGTCAGATCCGCCCGGGCGCCGCAATACTGGCAGCAGAACCCGTCGCGCAGGAACAGGTTGAAGCGGGTGAAGGCCACGCGCCTTTGCGGCCTGACGAAATCGCGCAGCACCACCACCGAGGGGATGCGCATGCTGTGGCGCTGGCTGTGCACCTCCTCGTCGTAACTGGCGATGATCTGCACGCGGTCGAGAAACACCGCCTTGACCGCCTCCTGCCAGGGCCAGAGCGACAGCGGGTAATAGCTGAGCGGCCGGAAATCCGCGTTCAGGACCAGTGCCGGGTGCTGGCGCAGACCGGCCGGCTCGCGCATGAAATGGCTCCGAAAGTCACCATGGTCGTCCAGCATCGGCCCTCGCCCTGCCCGGAACACGTCCCGACTTGCCCGGCAGACTATCTGTCGCGGCCAAATGCTGGCAAGCCCCGAATTCCGTGCCCGGAAATCCACGCCCGGCCCGCGCCGCCAACGCGCTGGCCCCGCGGCGCGAAAGCTGGCAGGATGGCGGGCATGACCAGACCGCCCGCCCTGACCGGAACCCTGGAATCGGCGCTTTACGCCGAGGACCTCGAAGCGGCGGCGCGTTTCTGGACCGGGGTGATCGGGCTGGCGCAGATCGGCCATGTGCCGGGACGGCATGTGTTCTTTCGCTGCGGTGCACAGATGCTGCTGGTGTTTCGCGCCGAGGCGACGCTTTTGCCGCCAAGGCGCGGCGCCCGCCTGCCTGTGCCGCCGCATGGCAGCCGCGGGCCCGGGCATTTCTGCATCTCGGCGCCGCCAGACACGATCGCCGCCTGGTGCGCGCATCTGCAAGCGGCAGGGGTCGAGATCGAAGCGGATTTCATCTGGCCCCAGGGCGGCCGTTCGCTTTACTTCCGCGATCCGGCCGGCAATTCGATCGAGATCGCCGATCCGGCGATCTGGGGCTAGCGGCGCGCGCGCACCGCGACGCGCTGTGGCTGCGGCGCGCGACGAAGCACCGCGAAGCTGGCGGCAAGCAGGGCCAAGGCGCTTGTCCAGAACAGGGTCATCGGCTTTCTCCTCGTCTCCTCATATATTGAAGTTAGGCGCTGATACCGCGGCCGCAACCCCAAATGCGCCGCAATCGTCAGGAATCGCCGGCGAACCGGTCCCTGAGAAAGGCCAGTGCCACCGACAGCCCGTCGGGCGAGATGCCATGCCCGGTGCCCTTCATCACATGGCCATAGACGGTGAAGCCCGCCTTCTGCAGCGCCTCGCCGGCGATGCCCATGCTTTCAAAGGGCACCACCTGGTCCTGGTCGCCATGTGCCAGCAGCACCGGTGGCCGCGAACGCGCCTGCGCCGCCTGGCCGGCATCAAGCAGACGGCCGGAAAAGCCGACCACGCCGGCGATCTCATCGGCGCGCGCCGGGGCGACGGCCAGCGCCATCATCGTGCCCTGCGAAAATCCGACCAGCGCCAGCCGGTCGGCGGCAAGACCCTCGCGGGCCAGAACGGCGTCGATGAAGGCGTTGATGTCGGCAAAGGATTGCGCCGCGGAATCGCGCGCCTGCTCCTCGGCCGAGCCATCCATCCACGGGATCGGAAACCACTGATAGCCCATGGGATTGTTCAGACAGCGCTCGGGCGCGTCGGGGGCATAGAAGGCGGTGCGCGGCAGATGCGGCGCCAGCGGGTCGGCAAGGCCCAGCAGGTCGGCGCCATCCGCGCCATAGCCATGCAGAAAGATCACCACGGAATCGGCCGCCTCCGGGCCCTTGCGGTCAGATTTCAGGTCGCGCGGCATCTTGTCCTCCTTGACGGACGCCCTCGCGCCCCTTTGCCACGCGGTAATAGGCCCAGAGCGCGCGCGCCGCAACCGCGCGCCAAGGTTGCCACGGCTGGGCCAGGACCGACAGCGCGGCGGGGCCGGGCCGGGCGTCAAGGCGGTAAAGCAGCCGTGCCGCCTCGGCCAGCGCCAGGTCGCCGGCGGCAAAGGCATCCGGCCGCCCCAGCGCGAATTTCAGATAGATGTCCGCGGTCCAGCGCCCGATCCCCGGCAGCGCGGTCAGGCGGGAGATCACCTCGTCGTCGGGCAGGCCGGCCAGCGCCGGCCAGTCCAGCCCGGCACCGGCGATGGCATGCAGATAGCGCGCCTTGGGCCGCGACAGCCCGGCGGCGCGCAGCGCCTCCTCGGTCGCGGCGGCGATCGCCGTCTCTTCGGCCAGCCCGGCGGCGGCCAGGCGCGCCCCGATCGCATCCGCGGCCTGGGTCGAGATCTGCTGCGCCACCACCGCATCGCGGATGGCGCCGAAACCCGGTGGCCAGCGACGCAGCGGCAAGGGCAGCAGGGCCGGCAACTCGCGCCGCCAGACCGGACAGACCCGCATCAGATGCGCCGCGCCTTCCTCAAGGTCCGCGGCGGCGCGGATCTCGCGCATCACGGCTGCTGCTCGTCGGCGAGGCGCGCCTCTTCCTTGAGGCGGGTCTCGAAGGCCATCGAGATATGGCGGCGCAGCGCCGCCTCGGCCCGGGCGCCGTCATGCTCGGCAATGGCCGTGACGATGGCCTGATGCTCGTCCAGGGTGACCGAGGCCCGGCCCTTGGCCGCCAGCGTCGTGCGCGCCATCAGCGCCATGGAGCGATGCACCAGGTCCAGCTGCTGCACCAGATAGCGGTTGTGCGAGGCCAGGTGGATCTGGTGGTGAAAGCGGCGGTTGGCGCGCGCCAGCGCCTGCGGGTCCTCCATGATCGCGCGGTCGTCCTCGACCATGCCGGCCAGGACGCGGATCTCCTCGGGGGTGGCATGGCGCGCGGCCAGCCGCGCCGCCAGCGCCTCAAGTTCGGCGCGCACGGTGTAAAGCTCGGCCAGCTGGTTGTGGTCCAGCGTCGCCACGATCAGGCTGCGCCCGTCACGGGTCAGCATGGCCTGGGTCTCGAGGCGCTGCAGCGCCTCGCGCACCGGGGTGCGCGACACGCCGAAGCGCTCGGCCAGTTCCGATTCCACCAGCCGGTCGCCCGGACGGTAGGTGCCATTGTCGATGGCAGAGAGGATCAGCGAATAGGCGTCTTTCATGGCCGGCACGTTCCCCGCTGCCGCGCCGGATTGCAAGTGCCCGGCCATGGGTTTAGGCAGGGAGCATGGATTTTCTGCACGTCACCACCTGGATCTTCGATCTGGACAATACGCTCTATGCGCCCTCGGTGCGGCTGTTCCCGCAGATCGAGCGGCGCATGACCGCCTATGTCATGCGCGAACTGGGTGTGCCCGAGGCCGAGGCGGCGCGGCTGCGCAGCCATTACTGGCGCCAGCACGGCACGACGCTGGCCGGGCTGATGGCCGAGCACGGCATCGACCCGCTGCCCTATCTGCGCGAGGTCCATGACATCGACTTTTCCGAACTGACCCCGGACCCGGAACTGGCCGGGCTGATCGCCGCCCTGCCCGGCCGCAAGATCGTGCACACGAATGGCGACAGCACCTATGCGCGCCGGGTGCTGGAACATCGCGGGCTGCTGGTCTTTGACGCGGTGCTGGGCGTCGAGGAGGCGCAGTTCCACCCCAAGCCGGATGCGCGCGCTTATGCCGCAGTGCGCCGGATCGCGGATTTCGACCCCGCCAGCGCCGCGATGTTCGAGGACGATCCGCGCAATCTTGCCGTGCCCCATGCCCTGGGCATGCGCACGGTGCTGGTCGGCCCCGGCCGCCACGGTCCCGACGACCTGGCGCAGGATCACGACCCCGGACCGCATGTCCAGCACCGCACATCCGACCTGAACGCCTTCCTGCGCGGGCTTGCCCATACGCGCGCGCTTGCTACAATCTGACCCGAACCCCGCCTGCAAGGAACCCGCCATGGCCCAGCCCCTTTCGCCCGAAGAAGCCCGCTCCGAAGCCCGCACCACCGCCTTTCTCTTCGTCTTTGCCTTCGCGGTCGTGGCGGCGGCGGTGATCGGCGCCGCGCTCTGGGGTCTGGTCGCGCTGACCGTGCTGGCGCTGGGGGCGACCGTGCTGGTCTATGCCATGCTGGCCGCCTACGCCGCCGGCCTTTAGGGCGCGATCCCGCGGATGAGCGACATCGACGTGCTGGTGTCCGGCGGTGGCATCGCCGGGCTGATTGCGGCCGCCGCCTTCGGCAGCGCCGGGCATTCGGTGATCTGCGTCGATCCCGCGCCGCCGGTCACCGCCGAGGCCGATGCCGGCTCGGACCTGCGCAGCACCGCCTTCCTGCAGCCCTCAATCGCGGTCCTTGCCGGCGCGGGCCTGTGGGAAAGCCTTGCCCCGCACGCGACGCCGCTGCAGGTCATGCGCATCATCGACGCGGGCGGCAGCACGCCCACGGCGCGGCTGACGCGCGAATTCGACGCGGCCGAGATTTCGGACCAGCCCTTCGGCTGGAACCTGCCGAACTGGCTGCTCAAGCGTGAAATCTCGGCCCGGATCGCGGACCTGCCGAACCTGCGCTTCCTGCCCGGAACCGGCACCGCGGGCCTTGTCGCCCGCGACAGCGAAGCGCTGGTCACGCTCAGCGACGGCGCGCGCGTCAGCGCCCGGCTGGTGATCGGCGCCGACGGCCGCAACTCGCCCGTGCGCGAGGCGCTCGGCATCGGCACGCGCACGCTGCGCTACGGGCAAAAGGCGCTGGCCTTCGTCGTCACCCACGAACGGCCCCATGACAATATCTCGACCGAGATCCACCGCTCGGGCGGCCCCTTCACCCTGGTGCCGCTGCCCGATCGCGACGGCAAGCCCTCCTCGGCGGTGATCTGGATGGAGCGCGGCCCAGAGACGCAGCGCCTGCGCGCCCTGCCCGCTGCCCGCTTCAGCGCCGAACTGAACCGCCGCTCGGCCGGGGTGCTCGGACAGCTGACGCCGGTCACCCGCCTGACGGAATGGCCGATCATCAGCCAGATCGCCGACCGTTTCACCGGCCCGCGCACGGCGCTAGTCGCCGAGGCGGCGCATGTCGTGCCCCCGATCGGCGCGCAGGGCCTGAACATGAGCCTGGCCGACCTCGCGGCGCTGGTCGCGCTTTCCGCCCAGGACCCGGGCAGTGCCGAATCGCTGGCCGCCTACGAACGCCGCCGTCGCCCCGAGGCGCTGGTGCGACTCATGGGCATCGATGCGCTGAACCGTGCCAGCATGCTGTCGTCGCGCCCCTTGCGCGACCTGCGCGCCGCGACGCTTGGCGGGCTTTACGCCGCCGCGCCGCTGCGCCGCATCATGATGCGCGCCGGACTCGGCATGAGCTGACCCGCGCCTTCTTCGTTCCTCAAATACTCACGCGACCGCACCTCAAGCGCCAACGCCCCCATGGCGCCCGGCCGCGCAATCTGCCAGACAGGCGCCATGGCCAGACCGATCACCGCCTTCACCTGCACCGCCTGCGGTGCCAGCCACCGCAAATGGGCCGGCCGCTGCGAGGCCTGCGGCGACTGGAACAGCATCATCGAAGAGGCGCCGCTGGGCCAGGGCCCCGGTCGCGGCCTCGGCACGCTCAAGGGCAAGGCGATCGCGCTCTCGGACCTTGCCACCCGGGAACTGCCGCCGGCGCGCGTCACCTCGGGCATCGCCGAATTCGACCGCGTGCTGGGCGGCGGGCTGGTGCCCGGCTCGGCCATCCTGGTGGGCGGCGATCCCGGCATCGGCAAGTCGACCCTGCTTTTGCAGGCCGCCGCCGCCTTCGCGCGCAATGGCCAGCAGGCGATCTATGTCTCGGGCGAAGAGGCCAGCGCCCAGGTTCGGCTCAGGGCGCAGCGCCTCGGGCTTGGCGAGGCGCCGGTGCGTCTGGGCGCTGAAACCGCGCTTCGCGACATCCTGACCACGCTCGACGCCGAACGCCCCGAAGTGGCGATCATCGATTCGATCCAGACCCTGTGGTCGGACCGTATCGAGGCCGCGCCCGGTTCGGTGGCGCAGGTGCGCGCCGCCGCGCATGAGCTGGTGACCTTCGCCAAGCGCCGCGGCACCTCGGTCATCCTCGTCGGCCATGTCACCAAGGAGGGCCAGATCGCCGGTCCGCGCGTGGTCGAGCACATGGTCGATACCGTGCTTTACTTCGAGGGCGAGCGCGGCCACCAGTTCCGCATCCTGCGCGCGCACAAGAATCGCTTCGGCCCCGCCGATGAGATCGGCGTCTTCGAGATGACCGGCGGCGGGCTGGCCGAGGTGGCCAACCCCTCGGCGCTGTTTCTGTCAGAGCGCGGCGAGCCCAGCCCCGGCTCGGCGGTCTTTGCCGGCATCGAGGGCACGCGCCCGGTGCTGACCGAGATCCAGGCCCTGGTCGCGCCCTCGACATTGGCAAGTCCCCGCCGAACCGTGGTCGGGCTGGATTCGGGCCGTGTCTCGACCATCCTCGCCGTGCTCGAGGCGCGCTGCGCCATCCCCTTTGCCGGGCTTGACGTATTCCTCAATGTTGCCGGTGGGATGCGGGTCAATGAGCCGGCCGCCGACCTTGCCATCGCCGCAGCGCTGCTCAGTGCGCGCGAGGACAGCGCCCTGCCCGCCGATTGCGTCATTTTCGGCGAGATCAGCCTCTCGGGCGCGCTGCGGCCGGTATCGCAGGCGGAAAACAGGTTGAAAGAGGCGCAGAAACTTGGTTTTTCACGGTCGATCCTGCCCGCGGCCACCAAGGTCGAGGGTGTGGCCGGGATGCGGACCGATCGCACCCCGGATCTGACCAGTTTCGTGGGCGAGACCTTCGGCGCCGGCTGACGGCGCGGGGTAATGGCCCCAGAATGCGGAGAAATCCGCGAAAGGGCATTGAAATGGACGGTTTCACCTTTGTCGATGGCATCGTCGCCGCCGTCATCATCCTCTCGGCGATCCTCGCCTATGCGCGCGGCTTCGTGCGCGAATCGCTGGCGATCCTCGGCTGGATCGGCGCGGCGGTGCTGGCCTTCATCTTCGCGCCGATGGTGCGGCCGATGGTGGCGCAGGTGCCGGTGCTGAACAAGTTCCTCGCCGACAGTTGCGAGCTGGCGACCATCGGCGCCTTTGCCGCGGTCTTTGCCCTGGCGCTGGTGCTGTTCTCGATCCTGACGCCGCTCTTTGCCTCGGTGGTGCAGCGTTCGGCCCTGGGCGGCATCGACCAGGGCATGGGATTTTTGTTCGGCGTGGCGCGCGGCATCCTGCTGGTGGCGGTGGCCTTCATCGTCTACGACCGGGTGATGGCGACGCAGCCGGTTGCGGTGGTCGACAATTCGCGCTCGGCCCAGGTCTTTGCGCGGCTCAGCGGCCAGATGGACGAGCAGATCCCCCAGGACGCGCCCAGCTGGGTGGTCAATCGTTATGAGCGCCTGGTGCGCAACTGCACGCCCTCGGGCCAGCCGGCCGAGGCCATCACCACCACCCCTGCCGCTCCGGCAAATTAAGCGCTTGTGATGGCTGTGGCCCATAAAATGCGCCCCGTCGTGGCGGTGGGGCGTGACTCTGCCGGCCCGACGCCCTAGATTACGCGCAAGCACGACAGAGCCAGCCCCCTAAACAGCACCCAGAGTTTCGGTGATGACGCAGCCATTCCTCGCCCATCCTTTCGATTCCGACCGCCTGCACGAAGAATGCGGGGTCTACGGTGTGATCGGCGTCGCGGATGCCGCCAATTTCGTCGCCCTCGGCCTGCATGCGCTGCAGCACCGCGGCCAGGAGGCCGGCGGCATCGTCGCCCACCACCCCGAGCAGGGCTTCAACAGCGCGCATCGCTTTGGCTATGTGCGTGACAATTTCACCAAGCAGGGGGTGATGGAGACCCTGCCCGGTCCGCTGGCCATCGGCCATGTGCGCTATTCGACCACCGGCACCAAGGCCGCGACCGCGATCCGCGACGTGCAGCCCTTCTTTGGCGAATTCGCCATGGGCGGCTGCGCCATTGCCCATAACGGCAATATCACCAATGCCATGGCGCTGCGCCGCGAGTTGATCGAGCGCGGCTCGATCTTCCAGTCCAGTTCGGATTCGGAATGCATCATCCATCTGATGGCGCGCTCGATCCAGCAAAACATCCCCGAGCGGATGAAGGACGCGCTGCGCCGCGTCGAGGGCGCCTTCAGCGTCATCGCCATGACCCGCACCAAGCTGATCGGCGTGCGCGACCCGCTGGGCGTGCGGCCGCTGGTGCTGGGCCGGATCGGCGAGGACGGCTATGTGCTGTCCTCCGAGACCTGCGCGCTCGACATCATCGGCGCCAGCTTCCTGCGCGAGATCGAGCCGGGCGAGATGGTGGTGATCTCGAAGGGCGAGATCGAGAGCTCGCGCCCCTTCGGCCCCTCGAAGGGCCGCTTCTGCATCTTTGAACATGTCTATTTCTCGCGCCCCGATTCCATCATCGGCGGCCGCTCGGTCTATGAGACCCGCCGCCAGATCGGCGTGGAACTGGCGCGCGAGGCCCCGGTCGCGGCCGATCTGGTCTGCCCGGTGCCCGACAGCGGCACCCCGGCGGCCATCGGCTATGCCCATGAAAGCGGCATCCCCTTCGGCATGGGCATCATCCGCAACCAGTATATGGGTCGCACCTTCATCGAACCCACGGAACAGATCCGCAACATGGGCGTGCGGCTGAAGCTGAACGTGAACCGGGCGCTGGTCAGGGGCAAGCGCGTGGTGCTGGTGGACGATTCCGTGGTGCGCGGCACCACCTCGCGCAAGATCAAGGACATGATCATCGACGCCGGCGCCGCCGAGGTGCATTTCCGCATCGCCAGCCCGCCGACCGCCTGGCCCTGTTTTTACGGGGTAGACACGCCGGACCGCGGCAAGCTGCTGGCCGCGCAGATGTCCGAGGAGGAAATGCGCGAATGGATCGGCGTGGACAGTCTGGCCTTCGTGTCTCTGGACGGGCTCTATCGCGCCGTGGGCGAGGCCAAGGGCCGCGACAAGTCCTGCCCGCAATATTGCGACGCCTGTTTCTCGGGCGACTATCCGGTGGCGCCCTTCGACCAGCTCGAACGCGGCTTTCGCATGAAACCCTGTTCGGAAACCGCCAGGGTCAGCGACCACGCCGCCGAATAGGCGCGGCATCCGCAGCCCGATGATGAAAAAGCCGGGGGTTCGATGCCCCCGGCTTTTTCACCCCTGCTCAGGCGCCTCCCGGGCTTTCTGGCAGGATGACGGCAAAGCGGCTGCCCTGACCGATTGTGCTTTCGATCTTCAGCCGACCGCGGTGGCGGTTGACGATATGCTTGACGATCGCCAGCCCCAGCCCGGTGCCGCCCTGCCCGCGCGCGCGATGCGCGTCCACGCGATAGAATCGCTCGGTCAGGCGCGGCAGGTGGCGTGGCTCGATACCCTCGCCGCGATCGGCAACGCTGACTTCCCAGGCTGGGCCACGCAGCACCGGCTCATGCGCCAGCCGTTTCAGCAGGATGCTGACGCAGCCGCCCGCGGCGCCGTATTTGATTCCGTTCTCGATCAGGTTGTGAAACACCTGCACCAGCTGGTCGGCGTCGCCCGGAAGCTCTGCCCTTGCCTCCGCTCCGATCAGGTCCAGCCACACCCCGGCGGCTGCGGCAACCGGGGCCAGCGTCGCCACGACCCCGCGCAGCAGCGCCGCCAGATCGACCCGGCCCGAGGGGCGGCGGCGCGCGTCCTGCTCGACCCGGCTCAGCGACAGCAGATCGCCGATCAGGCGGTTCATGCGCCCGGCCTCACCCGCCATGATGTCCAGAAAGCGCGCGCGCGCCACGGCATCGTCGCGCGCCGGGCCGCGCAGCGTCTCGATGAAGCCGGTCAGCGCCGTCAGCGGCGTGCGCAGCTCATGGCTGACATTGGCGACGAAGTCGCGGCGCATCTGGCCGGTTTCCTCGTCGCGGGAACGGTCGTCGATACTGATCGCGGCGCCGCGCAGCCCCGGCACATCCAGCCGCGTCACCAGCACCTCGCAGGACAGCCGACGCGCGCCCGACGGCAGGGTGGCGGCCAGCCGCGCCCGGTCCTGCCCGGCCAGAACCGCATCCAGCGCGGCATTGATCTGCGGCTGACGCAGCACGGTGACAAAGGGACGGGCGGCGGGGACCGGGCCCAGCAGCGCCTCGGCCACGGCATTGGCGCCCAGGATGCGCGCCTGGCGGTCCACGACCAGCATGGCGGTGGGAACCGCCGACAAGAGCGCCTCCAGCGGCGTCTCGCTCATGCCGGTGGGATCGGCTTCAGCCCCCGGGCAAAGCGCGCGGCATTTTCCCGATAGCGGCGCGCCGAGTCCAGCAGCCCGGCGCGCGCCGCCGCGTCCAGTTCGCGCATCACGCGGCCGGGGGCGCCCATGACCAGCGCGCCGGGCGGGATCTCCTTGTTCTCGGCCACCAGCGCGCCGGCGCCGATCAGCGCGCCGTCGCCGATGCGGGCGCCGTTCAGGATGATCGCGCCCATGCCGACCAGCACGCCGTTGCCAATGCTGCAGCCGTGCAGGATGGCGCGATGGCCGATGGTGCAATCCTCGCCGATGGTCAGCGGCCGGCCGGGATCGGTATGGCAGACGCAAAGATCCTGGATGTTCGAGCCGCGGCCGAGGTGGATCAGCTCATTGTCACCGCGCAGCACGGCGCCGAACCAGACGCTCGCGCCCGCCTCCAGCACCACCCGGCCCATCAGCTGCGCATCCGGCGCCACGAAGGCATCGGCGGCGATTTGCGGCGCGATGCCGTCCAGTTCCCAGATCATCCGGTCTCCTCCTCCATCAGGCTGCGCACGAAGGGCCCCAGGCCCACTTGGCGGTCGCGGCGCAGGCGCTCGGCGCTCAGAATGGTGATCAGCGCCGCGGCGCTGCGCTCAAGATCGTCATTGACGATGACGTAATCATATTCCGCCCAATGGCTGATCTCGTCACGGCTTTTGCGCATGCGCGCGGCGATCACCTCGGGCGTGTCCTGCTGGCGCGAGACCAGCCGCCGTTCCAGCTCGGCCAGGCTGGGCGGCAGCACGAAGATCGACACCACCTGCTTTCCCAGGCTTGATGTGCGGATCTGCTGCCCGCCCTGCCAGTCCACGTCGAACAGCGTGTCGCGCCCGGCATGCATCGCCGCCTCGACCGGGCCGCGGGGCGTGCCGTAGGAATTGCCAAAAACCTCGGCATGTTCCAGCATCTCGCCCGCGGCCACCATGGCGCGGAACTGTTCGGGGCTGCGGAAATAGTAATGTTCACCCTCGACCTCGCCGGGGCGCGGCTGGCGCGTGGTGGCCGAGACGGAAAAGCGCAGGGTCGGGTCCCAGGCCATCAGCCGCCGCGCCAGCGTCGATTTCCCCGCCCCCGAGGGCGAGGACAGGATCACCAGAAGCCCGCTGTGTTCCATCACCTTCCCCATGCCGGTGCCGCGCCATCCGCCGCCTGCATGGCGCTGCCCGCGACCCGGGTCAAGCCCCGCCCCTGCCGCCCGGCGATTTTAACCATCGGTAAAGAATTCGCTCGGCAGCTTTCGGGGAAGCGGCTAGATTTCGGCCAGGACAGGGGCGATGGCTGGGCAGGCGGACCGCGGAAATGGCAAAGGATCAGGGGCCGGATCAGGGGCATGATGCGCCCGCCCCGCAGCCGGAAAAGGGCAAGCTGCTGCGGCTGGCCGATTACGAGCCGGCGCAGGTCAGCCGCATCCTGGCCGAGATGCGCGGCTATTGGGAAGGGCTGCGCCAGGGGCGCGCCATCCCAGCGCGCTCGGACGTGGAGCCGCGCGGCATCCGGCGCGCGCTTGACTATGCCTTCATCCTGGAACGCATCGCGCCGGGCGCGGCGCGCTTTCGCCTTGCCGGGCGGCACCTGATCGACCTCATGGGCATGGAGGTGCGCGGCATGCCGCTGTGTTCCTTCCTGAACACCAGTTCGCGCGGGCGGCTGTCGGATGTGCTTGAAACCGTGTTCCGCGGCCCGCAGATCGCCGAGATCGACCTCGAGGCGCCGGCGGGATATGGCCGGCCGCTGCTGACCGGGCGGATGCTGCTGCTGCCGCTGCGCTCGGATCTGGGCGATGTCACCCGCGCGCTTGGCTGCCTGATCACCGAAGGCGAGATCGGCCAGGCGCCGCGCCGCTTCGACCTGCTGGCCGATCGGGTCTTTGCCGTCATCCCCGGCGCCAAACTGCTGGAGCCCTCGGCCTCGGCCCCAGGCTTTGCCGAGCCGCCCGCGCCCTGGAAACCCGCGCCCGCCGCGCTTGATGCCAGCCCCGAGGCCAGGCGCGCGCAATTTCAGGTGATCAGCCGCACCGAGCCGCCGCGGCCGCGCAGATGAAAGGGGCGGCAGGCCCCGGCCCGCCGCCCCCACTTCCCTGCTGTACCGCGATCAGCCGACCCTGGCCTGGCGGCTGCAGTCCATACGGCGGTTGCGCAACTCCTCGGCCACGAGGAAGGCCAGTTCCAGCGACTGGCTGGCGTTCAGCCGCGGGTCGCAGGCGGTGTGATAGCGGTCCGACAGGTCCTCATCGGTGACCGCGCGCACGCCGCCGGTGCATTCGGTCACGTCCTTGCCGGTCATCTCGAAATGCACCCCGCCCGGGATCGTGCCTTCGGCGCGGTGGATGGCGAAGAACTCGCGCACCTCGCGCAGCACCGAATCGAAGGGCCGCGTCTTGTAGCCCGAGGCCGACTTGATGGTATTGCCGTGCATCGGATCGCAGGACCAGACCACGTTCGCGCCCTCTTCGGTGACGGCGCGGATCAGGCGCGGCAAATGCTCGGCGACGGAGCCGGCGCCGAAACGCGCGATCAGCGTCAGGCGGCCCGGCTCATTATCCGGATTAAGTTTTGCTACCAGCGCCTTGAGATCGCTTTCTGAAATGGACGGGCCGCATTTCAGGCCGATCGGGTTTTGCACGCCGCGGCAGAATTCGACATGCGCGCCATCGACCTGACGGGTGCGGTCGCCGATCCACAGCATGTGCCCCGAGCCCGCCACCGGCAGGCCGGTGGTCGAATCGATGCGCGCCAGCGCTTCCTCGTATTCCAGCAGCAATGCCTCGTGGCTGGTATAGAAATCGACCTTTCCCAGGCCATGCGCGGTCTCGGAGGTCACGCCCGCCGCCGCCATGAAGGCCATGGCATCGCTGATGCGGTCGGCAACCTCGCGATAGCGCGCGGCCTCCTCGGCGCCGGTGAAATCGCTGATCCAGCTCTGCACGCGATGGATGTCGGCATAACCCCCGGTCGAAAAGGCGCGCAGCAGGTTCAGCGAGGCCGCGGCCTGGGTATAGGCCGACAGCATGCGCTGAGGGTCGGGAATGCGCGCCTCGGCGGTGAAGTCAAAGCCGTTGACGATGTCGCCGCGATAGCTGGGAAGTTCGCTGTCGCCCAGCTTTTCGGTTGCGGCCGAGCGCGGCTTGGCGAATTGTCCGGCCATGCGGCCGACCTTGACCACCGGCAGCTGCGCCCCCCAGGTCAGCACCACGGCCATCTGCAACATGACCTTGAACGTGTCGCGGATATTGTCGGCCGAGAATTCCGAGAAGCTTTCGGCGCAGTCGCCGCCCTGCAACAGGAAGGCGCGCCCGGCCGCAACCTCGCCCAGAGACGCCCTCAGCCGCCGCGCCTCGCCGGCAAAGACCAGCGGCGGAAACTGGGCAAGACGCGCCTCGACCGCCTGCAGCGCCGCCTGGTCGGGATAGTCGGGCATCTGGATGCGCGGATAGGCGCGCCAGCCACGCTTGTCCCAAGCCTGACCCTGGGTCGCGGAACCGGTTTTCGTCTGTGCCATGATCCTCTCCTCCACAGATGGCGGTAGCTGCCATATAGAGCCTGAATCCCCAAAGGAAAAGCCTTGCGCGCGCCCCGATTGCCTGCTGATCTGCCGGCGCGTCACCTGCACGAGCGACATGCCAGACACCTTGCCCGCCCCCGCCCCCGATGCCACCGGCCAGCGACCGCAGCGTTTCGTCTTCGTGCTGCTCGAGCGGTTCACCCTGATCAGCTTTGCCGCCGCCATCGAGCCCTTGCGCCTTGCCAACCGCCTGTCCGGGCGCAGGCTTTACGACTGGCGGCTGTGCGCCGAACAGGGCACCAGCGCCACCTGCTCGAACGGCACAAGGCTTGCCCTCGACGGACCGCTGCCCGAGACCGGACATGGCGACACCATACTGGTCTGCGGCGGCATCGACGTGGCGCGGGCGGCGACGCGGCCGCTGCTGGCCTGGCTCAGGCGCGAGGCGCGGCGCGGCAGCCGCATCGGCGCGCTGTGCACCGGCGCCTGGGTGCTGGCCGAGGCCGGGTTGCTGGATGGCCGCCGCGCCGCCATCCACTGGGAGAATCACGACGGCTTCAGCGAGCGCTTTCCCCAGGTCACGCTGGTGCGCAGCGTCTTCACCGAGGATGGCAACCGGCTGACCGCCGCCGGCGGCACCGCCGCCATCGACATGATGCTGCACCAGATCGCCCGCAGCCATGGCGCGGACCTGGCCGGCCGCGTCGCCGAACAGCTGATCCACGGCGCCATCCGCTCGGGCGAGGATCGCCAGCGCAATTCCGTCCCCGAACGCCTGGGCAGCCGCCATCCGCGCCTGGCGCAGGTGGTGGCGCGCATGGAGGCCAGCATCGAGGACCCGGTCAGCCCGGCAGAGCTGGCGGCCGAGGCCGGCATGTCGCCGCGCCAGCTTGAGCGGCTGTTCGCGCGCTATCTCGGTTGCTCACCCAAGCGCTATTATATGGAGATCCGGCTGGAACGCGCCCGCAACCTGCTGGCGCAGACCCGCATGGGGGTCATGGAGATCGCCCTGGCCTGCGGATTCGCCAGCAGCGCGCATTTCTCGAAATGCTACCGCGCCGCCTATGGCAGCACCCCCTATCGCGACCGCGGCCTTCCGGCAATCACGCAATAATCTGCCACGCCGGGGCCATTTCACCGGCGCTTTGCCAATTAGGTTCGACATTCTGACGTTTCAGCGCACTTTTCATTTCATCCGGGGGCTTATAGCTTGCGCAGCAGGACTTAGTTCCACTCAGGGAGAGTAGAAATGAAAAAACTGCTTCTGGCCAGCGTTGCCGGATTCGTCTTCGTGGGCGCCGCCGGTGCCGAGGAAATCAACATGGGCATCTCGCTGGGCCTGACCGGCCCGCTGGAGTCCATCTCGCCCGCGATGCAGAAAAGCGCCGAAATGGCGATGAAGGAAGTCTCGGACAGCGGCAAGCTGCTGAATGGCACGACCATCAAGGCGATCGTGGCCGACAACACCTGCGCCGACGCCGCCGCCTCGGTGGCCGCGGTCGAACGGCTGGTGACCAGCGACAAGGTCAAGGGCATCATGGGCGGCATGTGCTCGGGCGAAACCATCGCCTCGCTGGAGAAGGTCGGCGTGCCGAATGGCGTGGTGATGATCTCGCCCTCGGCGACCTCGCCGGCGCTGACCACCATCGAGGACAAGGGCTTCTTCTTCCGCACATCGCCCTCGGACGCGCGCCAGGGCGACGTGATGGCCGACATCGTGCTGGACCACGGCATCAAGAGCGTCGCGGTCACCTATACCAACAACGACTACGGCAAGGGCCTGGCCGACAGCTTTGCCGACGCCTTCAAGAAGAAGGGCGGCACGGTCACCGTGGTTTCCGCCCATGACGACGGCAAGGCCGACTATTCGGCCGAGGTCGCGGCGCTGGCCGCCGCCGGCGGCGATGCGCTGGTCGTGGCCGGCTATTCCGACCAGGGCGGCTCGGGGGTGATCCAGGGCGCGCTGGACACCGGCGCCTTCTCGACCTTCGTGCTGCCCGACGGCATGGTGAACCAGGGCCTGGTGGACAAGTTCGGCACGCAGCTGGAGACCTCGTTCGGCCAGAACCCCTCGGCCGAGGGCGACGGGCATGACAAGTTCGCGGAACTGGCCAAGGCCGCCGGCTTTGACGGCACCTCGGCCTTTGCCGGCGAATCCTATGACGCCACGGCGCTGATGCTGCTGGCCATGGAGGCGGCGAAATCCTCGGATCCCAAGGTCTACAAGGACAAGATCATGGAGATCGCCAACGCGCCGGGCGAAAAGATCTATCCGGGCGAACTGGCCAAGGGGCTTGAGCTGCTCGCCGCCGGCACCGACATCGACTATGTCGGCGCCACCTCGGTCGAACTGATCGAGCCGGGCGAAAGCTCGGGCGTCTATCGCGAAGTCGACTTCAAGGGCGGCACGCTGAACGTCGTCGGCTTCCGCTGAGACGGCGCCGATCCGGGAAGGGTCCGGTTCATCCGGGCCCTTTCCATAAATACAACAATTCCTTAGCGGAAAAGCTTCATGCAACGCATGGGGTGGGGGAGCGCTATGATCCAGGTCCATGACCTGCACCGCCATTTTGGAGGGTTTCGCGCCGTGAACGGCGCCAACCTGACGATCGAGACCGGATCCATCACCGGACTCATTGGTCCGAACGGTGCAGGAAAATCAACTCTTTTCAACGTGATCGCCGGGGTTTTGAAACCGACATCCGGCCGGGTCACCATGGCGGGCGAGGATATTACCGGCCTGCCCCCGCACGAATTGTTCCACAAAGGCCTGCTGCGCACCTTCCAGCTTGCCCATGAATTCGCCTCGATGACCGTGCGCGAGAACCTGATGATGGTCCCCGCCAATCAAAGCGGCGAGACCCTGGTCAATACCTGGTTCCGCCGCGGCCGCATCCGCGAGGAAGAGCGCGCCCTGCGCAAGAAGGCCGACGAGGTCCTGGAATTCCTGACCATCTCGCATATCGCCGACGAGAAGGCCGGCAATATCTCGGGCGGGCAGAAGAAGCTGTTGGAACTGGGCCGCACCATGATGGTCGATGCGCGCATCGTCTTTCTCGATGAGGTCGGCGCCGGGGTGAACCGCACGCTTCTGGGCACGATCGGCGACGCCATCGTGCGGCTGAACAAGGAACGCGGCTATACCTTCTGCGTCATCGAGCATGACATGGATTTCATCGGCCGGCTTTGCGATCCGGTGATCGTCATGGCCGCCGGCGACGTGCTGGCCCAGGGCTCGGCCGACAGCATCATGAAGAACGAGGCGGTGATCGAAGCCTATCTGGGCACCGGGCTGAAGAACAAGGTCGCGGCAGAAGTGGCCGAGGAAAGCAGCCTGGGCGAAAGCCATGGCGCCCAGCCCGGCCTTGGCGCCGAGGCGGGCCATGGCGGCGACGGCCAGCCGGCGGAGAACCTGTGATGAGCTATCTTTCCGCTACCGACATGCGCGGCGGCTATGGCAAGGCCGACATCCTGAACGGCTGCACGCTGACCGTGGACAAGGGCCAGATCGCGGTGATCGTCGGCCCGAACGGCGCCGGCAAGTCCACGGCGATGAAGGCGGTCTTTGGCATGCTGAACCTGCGCGAGGGCCGCGTCACCCTGGCCGGCGAGGACATCACCCACCTGACCCCGCAAGAGCGCGTGCACAAGGGCATGGGCTTTGTCCCGCAGACCCACAACATCTTCCCGACCATGACGGTCGAGGAAAATCTTGAAATGGGTGCCTTCATCCGCACCGACGATTACCGCGACACCATGGCGCAGGTCTATGAACTGTTCCCGGCCGTGGCCGACAAGCGCAAGCAGAACGCGGGCGAGCTGTCCGGCGGCCAGCGCCAGCAGGTCGCCGTCGGCCGCGCGCTGATGACGCGCCCGAGCCTTTTGATGCTGGACGAGCCGACCGCGGGCGTCAGCCCCATCGTCATGGACGAGCTTTTCGACCGCATCATCGAGGTCGCGCGCACCGGCATCTCGATCCTCATGGTCGAGCAGAACGCCCGTCAAGCGCTCGAGATCGCGGACATTGGCTATGTGCTGGTGCAGGGCGCGAACCGCTATACCGACACGGGCCAGGCGCTGCTTGCCGATCCCGAAGTCCGCCGTACCTTCCTTGGGGGCTGAAGATGGATATCCTGAACGCCCTCGTGGCCATTCTGAACTTCGTGGTGATCCCCGCCGCCTCATATGGGGCGCAGCTGGCGCTGGGCGCGCTGGGGGTGACACTGATCTATGGCATCTTGCGCTTTTCCAACTTTGCCCATGGCGACACCATGGCCTTCGGCACCGCGATGGTGATCATCGTCACCTGGGGGATGCAGGCCATCGGCATCGGCCTTGGCCCGCTGCCCACGGCGCTGCTGGCGCTGCCTTTCGGCATCGCGCTGACCGCGGCTTTCGTGCTGGGCACGGATCGCGTGGTCTATCGTTTCTACCGTACCAAGCGCTCGGCCCCGATCATCCTGGTCATGGCCTCGGTCGGGGTCATGTTCATCATGAACGGCCTCACCCGCCTGGTGATCGGCGTGGACGAGATCCGCTTTGACGACGGCGCGCGCTTTCTGATTTCCGTGCAGCAGTTCAAGGCCTGGACCGGGCTGACCGAAGGGCTGTCGCTGCGCGTCAGCCAGGCGCTGACGCTGGTCGTCACCGCGCTGTGCTGCTGGGCGCTGTTTCGCTTTCTGGGTCGCTCGCGCGCGGGCAAGGCGATGCGGGCCTATTCCGACAACGAGGATCTGGCGCTGCTTTCCGGCATCGACCCCGAACGCGTGGTGCGCCTGACCTGGATCATCGCCACCGGCCTTGCGGTCATCGCCGGCACGCTTTACGGGCTGGACAAAAGCTTCAAGGCATTCAACTATTTCCAGATCCTGCTGCCGATCTTTGCCGCGGCCATCGTCGGCGGTCTCGGCAGCCCGTTGGGTGCGGTCGCGGGCGGCTTCATCGTCGCCTTCTCCGAGGTGGCCGTCACCTATCCCTGGAAGAAGATCGCCGCCTATCTGGGTTTCCAGACCGACGGCATGCTGCAGCTTCTGTCTACCGAATACAAATTCGCGGTCAGCTTTGTCATCCTGATCGTCGTCCTGCTGTTCCGGCCCACCGGCCTGTTCCGTGGCAAGTCCGTCTGAAGGGGGGCCGTATCATGTCAAATACTCGTCAAGCCGATGCGACCAGCCCCTGGCGCGCACCGATCCTGTTTCTGATCCTGGCCGCGCTGTTCCTGATGGAGGGGACGCTGCGCAACGCCATGTTCTCGGGCAGCTGGAACACCGCGCTCGCCATCCTGAACATGGGCCTGCTCTCGGCGATCGTGGCCCTGGGCGTGAACATGCAATGGGGCTATGCGGGCCTGTTCAACGCCGGTGTCGTGGGCTTTGTCGCCCTGGGCGGGCTGGCGCCGGTCCTGGTCTCGACGCCTGCGGTCGCCGGGGCCTGGTCCGCGGGCGGGCCGCGCATCATCCTGGCGCTGGCCGTCGGGCTGGGCACGCTGGCACTGGCGGCGCAGGTCTGGCGCCGCAGCAATGGCGCGCTGCGCGTGCCGGCGCTGGTCGCCACGCTGGTGCTGGGTTTCGTGCTTTACCGCTATCTCTTCGATCCCGCGGTGATGGCGATCGAGGCCAACAACTCGGCCGCGGCCGGCAATATCGGCGGTCTCGGCCTGCCGGTGATCCTGTCCTGGCCGGTGGGGGCGCTGTTTGCCGCCGCCGCAGCCTGGGGCGTTGGCAAGGTGGCGCTGGGGCTGCGCTCGGACTATCTGGCCATCGCCACGCTGGGCATCGGCGAGATCATCGTCGCGGTCATGCGCAACGAGGACTGGCTGGCGCGCGGGGTCAAGAACATGTCGGGCATCCCGCGCCCCGTGCCCTATGAGCTGGACCTGCAGGGCGATCCGGCCTTTGTGGCGCGGGCGGCGGAATGGGGGCTGGATGCCGCCACCGCCTCGGGGATCTGGGTCAAGCTGCTTTATGCAGGCCTGTTTGCCGCGGTGCTGCTGATCCTGATCCTGGCCGCGGAACTGGCGCTGAAATCGCCCTGGGGCCGGATGATGCGCGCCATCCGCGACAATGAGACTGCGGCCCGGGCCATGGGCAAGGATGTCACCCACCGGCATCTGCAGATCTTCGTCATCGGCAGCGCGGTGATCGGCTTTGCCGGGGCGATGATGGTCACCCTGGACGGGCTTCTGGCGCCCAACAGCTTCAACCCGCTGCGCTATACCTTCCTGATCTGGGTCATGGTGATCGTGGGCGGCTCGGGCAACAACTGGGGCTCGGTGCTGGGCTCGATCCTGATCTGGTTCCTGTGGATCAAGGCCGAGGTCTGGGGGCCCGAGTTGATGCGGCTGATCACCCTGCCGCTGCCCGAGGGCGGGCTGCGCGAGCATCTGCTGGGCAGCGCCCCGCACATGCGCTTTATCGCGCTGGGGCTGGTGCTGCTGCTGGTGCTGCGTTTCGCGCCGCGCGGCCTGCTGCCCGAGAAATAGGAAGAAGGGGCCTGCGGGCCTCTTTTTTCAGGCGGCGCTCAGGGTGACCGGCGTCGTGTCGCCCCGCGCGAAGCGGCGCAGCACCTCGGGGTAAAGCCGGTGTTCCTGCACCAGCACCCGCGCGGCCAGGCTGTCTGCGGTGTCGCCGGGCAGCACCGGCACGCGCGCCTGGCCGAGGATCGGGCCGGCATCGAGTTCGGGCGTGACCAGATGCACTGTCGCCCCGGCCTCGGCATCGCCGGCGTCGATGGCGCGCTGATGCGTGTTCAGCCCGGGATATTTCGGCAGAAGCGAGGGGTGGATGTTCAGCATCCGGCCGGCGAAGGCGCGCACGAAGCCGGGCGTCAGGATGCGCATGAACCCGGCCAGGCACAGGATGTCGGGCTGGGCCGCCAGCAGCGGCTCAAGCAGCGCCGTCTCGAAGGCGGCGCGGTCGCCCTTGTAGGCGCGGTGATCGACCGCGAAGGTCGGCACGCCCAGAGCGGAGGCGCGCGCCAGACCTGCGGCCTGCGGGTCGTTCGAGCCGACGATCACCGGCCGCGCCGGATGGTCGCCGGTCATCGATTCGACCAGCCTGACCATGTTCGAGCCGCCCCCCGAGATCAGGATGGCGACGCGTTTCACCGCAGGCGGCCGCAGTAGTGCACGCCGGCGCCGGGGGTGACATGGCCCAGGCGGATGACGCGTTCGCCCTCGGCGGTGAGCAGCGCCTCGATCGCCTCGGCACGTTCGGCGGCCACGGCCAGGATCATGCCGATGCCCGAGTTGAAGGTCTTGAGCATCTCGGCATCGGCGATGCTGCCGGCCTCGGCCAGCCAGTCAAAGACCGGCGGCAGGGTAAAGCTGTCGAGATCGACCTCGGCGCCAAGCCCCGTGGGCAGGACGCGCGGCAGGTTCTCGGTGATGCCGCCGCCGGTGATATGGGCGGCCGCATGCACACCGCCCTGACGGATCGCGGCCAGCACCGGCTTGACATAAAGCCGCGTCGGCACCAGCAGCGCCTGGCCCAGCGTGCCGGGCCCGAAGGGCGAGGCCGCGTCCCAGCCAAGGCCCGCGTGTTCCGCGACCTTGCGCACCAGCGAAAACCCGTTGGAATGCACCCCGTCCGAGGCAAGCCCCAGCAGCACGTCGCCGTCGCCGACGCCCGCGGGCAGCGCGGTGCCGCGCTCCATCGCGCCGACGGCAAAGCCCGCGAGGTCGAAATCGCCCTTGCCATACATGCCCGGCATCTCGGCGGTCTCGCCGCCGATCAGCGCGCAGCCGGAACGGCGGCAGCCCTCGGCGATGCCGTTGATGACCCGCGCCGCCTCATCGACCGAAAGCCTGCCGGTGGCGAAATAGTCGAGAAAGAACAGCGGCTCGGCGCCCTGGCAGACCAGATCGTTCACGCACATGGCCACGAGGTCGATGCCCAGCCCGTCCAGTTCCCCGGTGTCGATGCCGATGCGCAGCTTGGTGCCGACGCCATCGGTGGCGGCGACCAGCACCGGGTCGCGATAGCCGGCGGCGCGCGGATCGAACAGCGCGCCAAAACCGCCCAGGCCCTCCATCACCCCCGGGCGCCGGGTCGCGGCTGCGGCGGGCTTGATCCGCTCGACCAGCGCATTGCCGGCATCGATATCCACTCCGGCCTCGGCGTAAGACAGGCCATTCTCGCGCTTGGTCATTTCAGGTGCCCCTTTCGCTTTCCCGCCCCGATAGCGCAGCGGCGCGCGACAGGCAATGATCCGCGGGCGCCGCGCCGGCCCTGGTCCAGGGCAGATCGGCGTCGACGCGGGGCGGCATGTCGCCGGCCGGGGCGGAGCCCTGCGCCGCCGCCACGACCTCGGCGCGGTTGCCCGGACCGGCGCCACCGGCAAGCCGGGCGGCCAGCCAGCGCGCGGCCATGGGCGTGGCGATGCTGGTGCCGCCGACGGCCTGCATGGCCCTGCCGCGCGACCCCGGCGCGATGACCCCGGCCCGGGCGGGGCCGCGGTCGGCCGGGGCCAGCAGATCGCCCGCCCGGCCATCGGCCAGCAACCCGCCGTAGGATGCGGCGCGCGCCGGCCGCAGCCCTGCCGGGCCGATGGCGGCGCCGATGCGGATCTGCGCCACCCCCCAGGCATAGGCGTTGCAGGTGCCGTTGCGCCGCAGCCGCGCATCGGGCGCCGATGCATCCGCGCCCGGCCAGCCGCCCCCCGGCAGGCGCGCGGCATAGGCGGGATCGACCAGGCGCGACTGCCGCCCGGCGCGGGGAAAGCCGGCGATGCGGTCGTCGCGCTGGACCAGAAATTCGCAGTCTCCGGGGCTGTCCGGCATCAGCCTGAGGTTCCAGGTGCCGGGTGCGGTCAGCACCGGGGCGGCGGTGTCGGCGGCGCTGGGCGGCAGGATCACCGTCAGCACCTGGCGGACGCCCCCTGCGCTGCCCCCTGCCCCGGCGCGCGCCTGCAGCGCCAGCCGCGCCAGTTCCCGGCCGTGCTCGTCGCGCAGGCGCGCGACCTGGACGCTGCCGGCCGCGGGCGGATGAAAGGCGGTGATGGCGCCGCGCCCGTCGGGCAGGGTCAGTTCAAGCCGGATCGCGGCCTCTCCGGGCGGCTGCGGCGCCGACCAGACCTGCAACTCGCTGCGCGTGCGGTCATCGGGCAGAAGCTGCCAGCCGATACCCTGCCCCGGCGACAGCAGCGCGTGCAGCCGCTGCTGCCGGGAATTGCCGCAAGACAGCAGGAAATGCACCGGCCCCAGCCCCTCGGGCGGGGTGGCGGCGATGGCGTCCTGCAGACGCTCGACGGCCGAGCTGCCGTCGCGCGGCCCGGCGGTGATGCCCAGCGAGAGATTGACCACCAGCGGCAGGCGCACCGGCCGACCGCTGCGCGCCGAAAGCTGGCGCGCCAGCAGCCGCGCGCGGCTGACAATGAACAGCACGCCCGCCTGCAAAAGCAGCGGCATGGCCGCGCCCGAGGTGTCGGCCAGCGCCCAGTCCGGCAGGCTGACGCCGATCAGCGGATGCGCGAGTCCCCGCGAGTCCCCGGGGGCATGGCCGGCCGCCATGCAGGCGATCGCAGCGCCATGGCTGCGGTCGCGCATCAGCCACCGCCCCTCGGGCCGGCCGGGGTCCAGCACCCCGAGTCGGCGATAAAGATCGTCGGCATCCAGCCCCGGACCAGCCCCGACCCCGGCCCCGACCCTGGCCCCGATCCCGCGCAGCCGGTCGATGTCGCTGCCGCGCAGCTCCTGGCCAAAGGGGATGTCGGGGCGCGGCGCGCTGACCGGCGCCCCTTGCAGCCAGATCGCGGCCACGCGCGAATGGCCGCCGGCCGCGGTCAGCAGGCTGTGGGCAAAGGGAATGGCATGGTCGATCACCCCGACGACGGCGGCGGCGCCGGCATCGGGCGGCAGCGCCTCGGGGGACAGCAGCTCGTCGCCGGCGCAGGGTTCGGGCGGCAGCATCCGGTCGGGCGGCGCGACGCTGCCCAGCCGCTCCAGCGCCGCGAGGGTCTCGGGGGGGGTGGGGGCCGCCGTGATCAGGGCGCGCAGGGCCGCGCAGCGGGCCTCATGCGTGCCGTCGGCAAGGCGGGCCCGGGCATCGCGCGCATCGCCGCAGACGCAGTCAAGCAGCAGCGAGCCCTCGGGCCCGAGGCGGGCGCCCTCCTCCTTCGGGGCCGGCTGCCAGGTCAGGCTGCGGCTCAGCTCCATCTCGCCTCCCATTCGCCCTGCGCCTCGGCCCAGGCCGCTGCCAGCAGATCCGAAACCGGCGCCGCCACCGCCGCGCCGATGTCAAGGCAGGGATCGCCGGCGAAAACGGCGCAAAGCCGCGACAGGTGGAAATCGCGGCTGCCGCCTGCCGCGCCCAGCCCCCAGCGCCCGCCGTCGAAATCCAGCATCGGGCAGTCCTGGCCCGCGGCACCGGCCCGCGCCGCGATCCAGCGCGCCAGGGTGATGCCCAGCATGGCGCCGGCGGCGCTGTCCACCGGGAAATGCACCCCCGCCACGGTGCGGTTCGCCGCCACCCGCGCCGCCATGCGCAGAAGCTGGCTTTCGGGGCGGATGGCGGCGGGGGCCGAGCGGTCCGCGCGCGTCAGGATGGTCAGCAGCATGGCCACGGCAAAGGCCTGGGTGGCGTGGCCGCTGGGATAGCTGCCATGCAAGGGTGTGGCGATCATCGGCTGGATCTGGTCGCTCAGCATCTCGGCGCGCGGCGCGGCAAACGCGATCTTCAGCCGCTGCACCACGAAGGTCGACAGATCCATCGCCAGCGCCAGCAGCCGGTGCAGCGACCGCGCCCGCCCCGGCTTGACCGGCAGGATCGAGACGAAAAAAGTCAGGATGTCGCGGGTCTGCACCTCGATCTCGGCCAGGCGTTCGGCGCGCAGCTCGGCATAGCCCATCATCAGCCCCAGTTCCGCGGCGAAATCCGCGTCCGAGGGCAGGCCCACCGACAAGAGCAGCCGCGGCCCGTCGGGCAGGCGCGCCAGCACATCGACGCGCGCCACCGGATCGGGACCCGGCTCGGGTGTCACGCCCAGCGATTCCAGCATCTCGTAAAGCAGGATCGCATGCGCGAATTCCGGCTCGATGCGGGCAAGCCGGGCTGAGGGGGCCAGAATGTGCCGCGCGGGCGGCGCAGCAACCGGATCCGCGGCATCGGCAATACCCTCGCGGGCGATGATCAGCGCCTGCGCCAGCAGCGCCCCGTCGCCGTCCGGCCCGCCCGATGCGGCATGGGCGTTATGCGCATTATGCGCGTTCGTCAAAGCCACCTGTCTCGCCTCCTTCTGCTGGCAATTGCGTCCCTCCGGACGGAGGAGTAGATGTTAGCATGTGACAGCAACAAACGATCCGGCAAATCACCGTGCCTGCCACGCTCAGCCTGATGGGAACCGTGCTGCTGCGCGGGGTCGGCGGTGCCGACCTGACCCCCCGCAGCCAGAAGGCGCGCGGCGCCCTGGCGCTGATCGGCACGGCGCCGGACCTGCGCCTGAACCGCGCCCGGTTGCAGGACCTGCTGTGGAGCGAGCGCAGCAAGCAGCAGGGCTCGGACAGCCTGCGGCAGATGTTGCGGGAATTGCGCGCCAGCCTCGGGCCGGAAAAGGACATCCTGCTGACCGGCGTGGGCTGGGTCGGGCTGGATCGCGAACGGCTGCGCATCGACCTGACCCCGGTCTATGACGCCGGCGGCGCGCCGATGGAATTCGCCGCCGACATCGACATTCCCGACCCCGAGTTCGAGAGCTGGCTGCGCGACATGCGCCTGCGCCTGACCCCGGAAACCTATGGCCCCAGCCTGATGCAACCCGCGCCGGCCCAGGGCCGCGGCGCGGCGCCGGGCGCGGCCATGGCCGGCTATGTCGTGGCGCTGGCCCCGCTCGAGAGCAATGACACCCGCGCCCATGTCATCGGCGAGATGGTGATCAACGAGGCCGCCGCCCGCGCCTGCGAGATGATCCCGGCCACGCTGGCCGACGACCTTGCGACGCCCGGGGCACGCGCCGGCACCCAGGTCGGGGCGATCTGCTATGCCGCCGGGGACGACTGTTCGCTGATGGTGGTGATGCGCGACCTTGCCACCCAGACCCGCAGCTGGACGCGCCGCTTCACCATCCGCGGCGCCGACGAGACCGCGACCATGCGCCATGCCATCGCCCAGATCACCGTGGCGCTGCTGGACCGGGCGCGGCGCACCGCCTCGCCGGACTGGCTGGCCTTTCCGATCTGGGACGTGTTCAGCTATTCGCGCGAGCGGCTCGAGGCGGCGGACAGGGTGCTGGCGGGGTTGCCGGCCGAGCGCCAGAATGCCGTCAGCCTGGCGCTGCGGTCCTATCTGCGCAACACGCTGATCATCGAGCGGCTGACCGACGATCCGGTCAAATGTTCGGACGAGGCCGACGCCTTCGCCCGCCGCGCTCGGCAGATGGCGCCGAACAATCCCGCGGTGCTGGCGGTGGCCTCGCTTTCGGCCTCGTGGCGGCGCGATGCGGTTGGCGCGCTGGAACTGGCCCAGGCCGCCTGCCGCTCGGATGCGGATAACGAACTGGCCTGCCACGCGCTGTCGCAGGCGCTGACCGATGTCGGCCGCGACGCCGAGGCGCTGGAGGCGACCGAGCGCGGGGCGCGGGGCGCGCTGGCCGTGCTTGGCCCGGCCTGCTGGCTGATGCGCCGCGCCGTGGTGCAGGTGCGGCTGGGACGTTTCGGCGATGCCGAGAACTCGGCCGCCGCGGCCTTTGCCTTTTCGCCCGACAACCGCCCCTCGCTGCGCTTTCTGGCGGCGCTGCGCTATCACCGCGGCGACGAGAGCGGCGCCGCCGACGCCCTCGGCCACCTGCGCCGGATCGAGCCGGATTTCACCCTGGAGCTGATGGCGGCGCCCGATTACCCGGTCTCGACCCTGCGCATGGCCGGGCTGATGGGGATCACCGGCTCGGGGCTTTGATCGCCTCATGGCGTGACCAGCACCTCAAGCGTGATCGGCGCCCCGCCCGCGCCCGGCTCCAGCACCAGCCGCGCCCGGCCCGGCGCCACGGCGCTGAATGCCAGCACATGCGCCGGCCCCGGCTGCGTTCCCGGCGGGTCGGGCAGTGACAGCACCGGCGCGCCCTCGACGCGCACCAGGCCCCGGCGGTGGCCGGCCCGGCGCTGCAGATGCAGCTCAAGCCGGTCACCGCAGCGCAGGGACACCGGGGCGATCAGCTGGTCCTCGTTCAGGATGCGGGTCCGGGGCTGGCGCACCCGCCCGGCCGGGTAGCGCATCGGCGGCGCGCCGATGGCCAGCGCCCGCTGCATGGCATCCAGCCAGGCGCCGCGCATCTGTGCATCGGTCAGATCGGCGCGGTCCAGCCGCGCCCCGGTCAGATCGGCCTTTTCCAGCTGCGCCGAACGCAGCGAGGCCCCGGCAAGATCCGCCAGCCCCAGGCAGGCCCCGGTCAGGTTGGCGCCGTCGAAATGCGCCGCCCCCGCGCGCGCCGACCACAGGCTGGCGCCGGCAAGCTGCGCCTCGCTGAGATCGGTCTCGGTCAGGTCGGCATAGGACAGGTCGGCCCCGACCATGGTCAGTCCCGACAGATCCAGCCCTGCCAGATCGGCGCCGGCCAGATGCAGGCGGCCCGTGGTCGCGATGCGCCGCAAGATCTCGGCGCGGGTGAATTCGGCCATCGCTGCATCTCCTCCTGACCGTGGCCCCTCGTCGTTCTGGACCCGGGGGCGGCTGCCTCCGCCCCCGGGTTTACCGGATCAGTCCCCCAGGTCGGACTGGATCCAGTAACGCTTGCGAAATCCGCGCTCGCATTCGATCTCGATGCCCTGGCGGGCGACGAGCCGTGCGGTATTGCTGCGGATTCCATATCCGATTTCCGTGGTGCCCGGCAGGACGCCAAGGCCAAGAGGCGCCGCGCCGCGCGCCGCCAGATCGCGCATCAGCCGCGCCGAATGCCGCGCCAGCAGCAGCGAGACCGGCGGCGGCGCGGCGCAGGGCACCGTCACCGCCCCGGGTCCCAGCACCGGGTCCGCCGGCTGGCCGCCGCAATAGGCGCGCGCCGGCAGCAACCGCGCCACCCGGCGCAGGCTGGATTCGATGCGCAGCACCGCGCCCTCGGGGTCCATGGTCAGCCGCACGGCGCCGGCATCCGCGTCAAGCACCGCGATGCCGTCGATGACCTGGCGAAACTGCACGATCACCGCATCCAGCCTTTCGTCCGGCGGCTCGTGCATCTGCCGGCGGCGCGCGGTCGCCGACATCGCCAGCGACACGCGGTCGAACACCAGATCCATGTCCCGCGCGATGAAGCCGTGGCGCCTGAGCGCGCCGCGCGCCCGGCTGACCAGGGCGCGCCGCTGCAACGGCAGCCGCCCGCGGGCGCCGGGCCGGTCCGGGGCGAATTCAAGCAGGATGCCGCCATCCGCCCGGCGCAGGAAATGCACCGGCCCGCGCTGCAGCGACAGCGCGCCATGCGCGTCCCGGACCAGCTGCCCGGGATCGAGGCCCAGCCGCGCCAGCACCTCGCGGGCCAGGGCGTCGTCCTCGGCCACCGGCACCAGCCGCGCCGAGGCAAAGCTGGCGGGCGGCTCGACCAGCAACGGCTCGCGCCGGAACAGCGCCGCCGGCGCGTGCCAGCGCCAGGCCCACCATTCGCCCGAGGCGCGGACCTGACGGAAGCGGCGTTCCGAGAACAGGGTCGCAAGCGCCGCATCGCGGCTTTCGCCGCAGGCGCAGACGACCGGGCTCTGATCATGGGCCACATCCCAGGCGCCGTCGAGCCAGGCCTGCGACAGCGTCTTGCCCATCTGCCAGTGCCGCCAGAAATTCGCGCCATGGCGCCCCGAATCCCAGCACACGGAATCAAAGCCGAAGAGCATCCGCAGCCCGTGATTGACCGCCGCCCAGCTGCGCGGTGGGCTGAAGCCCGCGCCAAGGCGCAAGGACTGGCTGGCCGACCAGAACAGATAGCGCAGCGCGCCACTGCCCAGCCGCATGCGCTCGGCGCCAAGGCAGGCGTCATTGCCGGCCCAGAGCGCCCCCATCGGCAACTGGAACACGCCGTCGCCACCCATGCGGCCATGGCCGGCATGATAGAAGACGCGCACCGAATCCATGTCCCGGTCCGCGTCATGCGCGACCTGGCCGCGGTCATAGATCCAGGACTTGACCGCGCCATCGCGGCGCCAGAAGGCCGGGGTGGCATGGCCGTCCACGGCATCGAGGAACCCGCCGGCATCGCGATGCGCCGCATGCAGCGCCCCGGCGGCGCGATAGGTCTCGACGCTGCAGGCGCCATAGAGCCGGGCCATGGCCTCGTCCTCGGCGCCATGCTCGGCCGGGTCGGGCATCCGCAACTCCTGCTGCGGCAGCGGCGAGGGGGCCTGGTGCAGACGGCGGGCGAGATCTTCCATCGGCTGGCTCCTCGGCGGGTTCGGCTGCGGGGAAAGGACGGGCCCCCTTGGACGATGTCGCCCGCAGGCTAGGCGGCGCCCGTGAATTGAACGTGAATCGGGCCGGGCGGCGCCAGGGCGCGGCCGGCTTGCGCGTTAACCAACTGAATCCCCGACGTTCTTGCCTGATCACCCCGGCGGGGGCTGATTCGCGTCATCGGTGTCGCGCCGCGCCGCCATGCCGAAGGACAGCTCGCGCGCCGCCGAAATCACCGCCTCGGACATGGCGGCAAGCCGCGCGTCCGACATGCGCAGCGTCGGTCCCGAGACCGAGATCCCCGCCGCCGCCTCGCCCGCCAGATCGAAGATCGGCGCAGCGATGCAGCGCATGCCGGGGGTGCGCTCCTCATTGTCCAGCGAATAGCCGCGGGCGCGGATCTGTGCCAGATCCTCGATCAGCGCCTGCGGCGCGGTCAGGGTCTTGTCGGTGAAGCGCTGCAACTGCATCCCGGCCAGCATCTGGCGCAGATCCTCGGGCCGCGCATGCGCCAGCAGCGCCTTGCCGATCCCCGAGGCATGCAGCGCCGAGCGCGTGCCCGGTGGAAAAAAGGCGCGGATGGTCTCATGCGTTTCGGCCTGGGACAGAAACAGCACCGCATCGCCGTTCAGGATGCCAAGGTTCGCCGTCTCTCCGGTGACCTCCATCAGCCGGCGCAGCAGCGGCCGTGCGCGCTCGACCAGGCCCGAGCGGCGCATGAAGGCCGAGCCGTGGCGAAAAGCCGTCGGCCCGACATGCCAGGCCTGGGTCACCGGATCGCTTTCGGCTACGCCGCGCGCCGCCAGCGTCACCAGCACCCGATGCACCGTCGAGGGCGCCAGATCCAGCGCATGGGCGATTTCCGTCAGGGTCAGCCCGCCCGCGCCGGCGATCAGGTCCAGAAGGTCCAGCGCCCGGTCCAGCGCCTTGATCCCGCCCGAATCCTCGGCCCCCGCGCCGTCGGCACGTCCGCGCGGACGACCCCTCTTGCGGATCTCCTGCGACATTCAACGGTTCCTTTCGATTGAATTCTGATTTTATTGAAGATCGATTTCCCGGGATGGAAAAGATCAACCATCTGATTCAACGTAACTTTACCGTATTTTTCCGCTATTGCGAAATGTTTTTCAGAAAAATTGCGCCGTTGAACCCGAAAGCGTAATGTCATCTCAAGCGGAGAAGGAACCCTATCATGACCAGTCAGAACCCGATCTTCATTCCCGGCCCGACCAACATCCCCGAGGAGATGCGCAAGGCCGTCGACATGGCCACCATCGACCACCGTTCGCCGGTGTTCGGCCGGATGCTGCACCCGGCGCTGGAAGGCGTCAAGAAGGTGCTGAAGTCCACGCAGGCGCAGATCTTCCTGTTCCCCTCGACCGGCACCGGCGGCTGGGAAACGGCGATCACCAATACGCTGTCGCCCGGCGACAAGGTGCTGGCGGCCAGGAACGGCATGTTCAGCCACCGCTGGATCGACATGTGCCAGCGCCACAGCCTGGATGTCACCTTCGTCGAGACCCCCTGGGGAGAAGGCGTCCCCGCCGACCGTTTCGAAGAGATCCTGACCGCCGACAAGGGTCACGAGATCCGCGTCGTGCTGGCCACGCATAACGAGACCGCGACCGGGGTGAAATCCGACATCGCCGCCGTGCGCCGCGCGCTGGACAATGCCAAGCACCCGGCGCTGCTTTATGTCGACGGCGTTTCCTCGATCGGCTCGATGGACTTCCGCATGGACGAATGGGGCGTCGACATCGCCGTGACCGGCAGCCAGAAGGGCTTCATGCTGCCGCCGGGCCTGGCCATCGTCGGCTTCTCGCCCAAGGCCATGGCCGCGGTGGAAAGCGCCCGTCTGCCGCGCACCTTCTTCGACATCCGCGACATGGCCACCGGCTATGCCCGCAACGGCTATCCCTATACGCCGCCGGTCGGCCTGATCAACGGGTTGAACGCCGCCTGCGCCCGCATCGAGGCCGAGGGGCTGGAGAACGTCTTTGCCCGTCACCACCGCATCGCCAGCGGCGTGCGCGCCGCGGTCAATGCCTGGGGGCTGAAACTGTGCGCCGTCCGCCCGGACCTGTATTCCGACACCGTCAGCGCCATCCGCGTGCCGGAAGGTTTCGACGCCAACCTGATCGTCAGCCACGCGCTGGAGACCTATGACATGGCCTTTGGCACCGGCCTGGGCGAGGTTGCGGGCAAGGTGTTCCGCATCGGCCACCTCGGCAGCCTGACCGACGCCATGGCGCTGGCCGGTCTTGCCACCGTGGAAATGGTCATGGTCGATCTGGGTCTGCCGATCAAGCTGGGCTCGGGCGTCGCCGCCGCGCAGGAACATTACCGCCAGACCACCAGGACCGCGCTGAAGAAGGCCGCCTGAGATGACGGACATCATGTATATCCCCACTCTGGGCGACATGCTGGCCGCGCGCGAGCGCATCACGCCGCATGTCCACCGCACGCCGGTGCTGACCTCGCGCATGATCAACGAGCTGACCGGGGCGGAACTGTTCTTCAAATGCGAGAACCTGCAGAAAGCCGGGGCCTTCAAGGCCCGCGGCGCCTCGAATGCGGTGTTCTCGCTGACCGATGAACAGGCGGCGCGCGGCGTCGCCACGCATTCCAGCGGCAACCACGGCACCTGCCTGAGCTATGCCGCCGGCCGGCGCGGCATCCCCTGCACCGTGGTCATGCCCAGGACCGCGCCGCAGGCCAAGAAGGATGCGGTCAAGGGCTATGGCGGTCGCGTGGTCGAATGCGAACCCTCGACCAGCTCGCGCGAGGCGGTGTTTGCCGAGGTCGTGGCCGAGACCGGCGCCGAATTCGTGCACCCCTACAACGACCCGCGGGTGATCGCGGGTCAGGCCACCTGCTCGGCCGAGCTGATCGAGCAGGTTGAAGGACTGGATGCCGTGGTGGCCCCGATCGGCGGCGGCGGCATGGTGTCGGGCACCTGCCTGACGCTGTCGAATCTGGCGCCTGGCATCAAGATCTATGCCGCGGAACCGCTGAACGCCGACGACGCCGCCCGCAGCTTCCGCGCCGGCCACATCATCGCCGACGACGCGCCGAACACCGTGGCCGACGGGCTGAAGGTGCCGCTCAAGGACCTGACCTGGCATTTCGTGCGCAATCACGTCACCGACATCCTCACCGCCACCGAGGAAGAGATCGTCGAGGCGATGAAGCTGATCTGGAAGCGCATGAAGATCGTGATGGAACCCTCCAGCGCCGTGCCGCTGGCCACCATCATCAAGAACCGCGACGTTTTTGCCGGCAAGCGCGTCGGCGTCATCATCACCGGCGGCAATGTCGATCTCGACAAGCTGCCCTGGAACTGAGGAGAGCTGCGATGAACGCGAAGACTGACTTTTCGGGCTATGAGGTCGGCTATGACATCCCCGCCCTGCCCGGGATGGACGAGGCCGACATCCAGACCCCTTGTCTGGTCCTCGATCTTGACGCGCTCGAGCGCAACATCAAGAAGATGGGCGACTATGCCAAGGCCCATGGCATGCGCCACCGCAGCCACGGCAAGATGCACAAGTCCGTCGATGTCCAGAAGCTGCAGGAACGTCTGGGCGGCTCGGTCGGCGTCTGCTGCCAGAAAGTGTCCGAGGCCGAGGTCTTTGCCCGCGGCGGCATCCGCGACGTGCTGGTGACGAACGAGGTGCGTGACCCGGCCAAGATCGACCGCCTGGCCCGCCTGCCCCGCACCGGCGCCACCGTCACCGTCTGCGTCGATGACGTGGCCAATATCGCCGACCTGTCGGCGGCGGCGCAGAAATACGGCACCGAACTGGGCGTCTTCGTGGAAATCGACTGCGGCGCCGGGCGCTGCGGCGTGACCACCGCCCCGGCCGTGGTCGAGATCGCCAAGGCCGCGGCCGCGGCGCCGAACCTGACCTTCAAGGGCATCCAGGCCTATCAGGGCGCCATGCAGCACATGGACAGTTTCGAGGACCGCAAGGCCAAGCTGGACGCCGCCATCGCCCAGGTGACCGAGGCGGTCGATGCGCTGAAGGCCGAGGGGCTGGCGCCGGAATTCGTCTCGGGCGGCGGCACGGGGTCGTATTATTTCGAATCGAACTCGGGCGTCTACAACGAGCTGCAATGCGGCTCCTATGCCTTCATGGATGCCGATTACGGCCGCATCCACGACAAGGACGGCAAGCGCATCGACCAGGGCGAGTGGGAAAACGCGCTGTTCATCCTGACCTCGGTGATGAGCCACGCGAAGCCGCATCTGGCGGTGGTCGATGCGGGCCTCAAGGCGCAGTCGGTCGACAGCGGCCTGCCCTTTGTCTATGGCCGCACCGATGTGAAATACATCAAGTGCAGCGACGAGCACGGGGTGATCGAGGACAAGGACGGCGTGCTGAAGGTCAACGAGAAGCTGAAGCTGGTTCCCGGCCATTGCGACCCGACCTGCAATGTCCACGACTGGTATGTGGGTGTCAGGAACGGCAAGGTCGAATCGGTCTGGCCGGTCTCGGCGCGCGGAAGGGGCTACTGATGCTGGTCGTCGCCGAGAGTGAAATCGCCGGTCTGATGACACCCGAGGCGGCCTTCGAGGCCATCGAGGCGGTCTTCGCCTCGATGGCCCGTCGCAAGGCGTGGAACTTTCCCGTCGTGCGCGAGGCCCTCGGCCATGAGGACGCACTTTACGGCTTCAAGGGCGGGTTCGACGCCGCGGGGCTGACGCTGGGGCTGAAGGCGGGCGGCTACTGGCCGAACAACCAGAAGCACGATCTGATCAACCACCAGTCCACCATCTTCCTGTTCGATCCCGACACCGGGCGGGTCTCGGCGGCGGTGGGCGGCAACCTGCTGACCGCGCTGCGCACCGCCGCCGCGTCGGCGGTGTCGATCAAGTATCTGGCGCCGAAAGGGGCCAGGGTGCTGGGCATGATCGGCGCCGGCCACCAGTCCGCCTTCCAGATGCGCGCCGCGGCGAATGTGCACAGGTTCGAAAAGGTCATCGGCTGGAACCCGCATCCCGAGATGCTGGCCCGCCTGGCCGAGACCGCGGCCGATCTTGGCCTGCCCTTCGAGGCGGTCGATCTGGACCGGCTGGGCACCGAGGCCGATGTGATCATCTCGATCACCTCGTCCTTTGCGCCGCTGCTCATGGATGGTCATGTCAAGGGGCCGACGCATATCGCCGCCATGGGCACCGACACCAAAGGCAAGCAGGAGCTCGACCCGGCGCTGGTGGCGCGCGCGCGCGTCTTCACCGACGAGATCGCGCAGGCGGTCAGCATCGGCGAATGCCAGCACGCCATCGCGGCGGGGCTGATCGCGGAGGAGGCGATCGGCGAGCTGGGCGCGGTGGTCGCGGGCGACAATCCGGGCCGCGCGGATGCCGAGGTCACGATCTTTGACGGCACCGGCGTCGGCCTGCAGGATCTTGCGGTCGCGGCAGCCGTGGTCGAGCTGGCGAAGCAGAAAGGCGTGGCGCAGGAAGTCAGTATCTGACCGGCGCCGCCAACGTCCTGACATGGGAGGATAAGGACGCATGCAAGCAGTCGATACCAGCCCGGGCTTTGATCCGGTCGAGGAGCGGATTCCCGCTCCTCGGCTCGTGGCACTGGGTCTTCAACACGTTCTGGTCATGTATGCCGGCGCCATCGCGGTGCCGCTGATCGTCGGCCGCGCCCTTCAGCTTGAGCCGAAGGACGTGGCCTTCCTGATTTCCGCCGATCTGTTCGTCTGCGGCATCGTCACCATCATCCAGTCCTTCGGCGTCACGCAATGGTTCGGCATCCGCCTGCCGGTGATGATGGGCGTGACCTTTGCCGCCGTCGGGCCGATGGTCGCCATCGCCTCGGGCAATCCGGGCCAGGAGGGCGCGCGCATGCTGTTCGGCGCCGTCATGGCCGCCGGCCTGATCTCGATCCTGTTCGCGCCGGTGGTCGGCAAGATGCTGCGCTTTTTTCCCAGCGTCGTCACCGGCACGGTGATCCTGGTGATCGGCGTCAGCCTGATGCCGGTGGGCATCAACTGGATCTTCGGCCTGCCGGTCGGCCCGACCGCGCCGCAGCTGGTCGATCCCGCGCACAAGGCCTGGCTCGAAGCCGCCGTGGCCGCCGGCGGAGTCCCCGAGGGCCTGACGCTGGCCCCCACGGTGAAGAACCCCGAATACGCCTCGCTGGACCGCATCCTGATCGGCATCGTCGTGCTGGCCACGGTGCTGCTGATCGCGCGCTATGCCAAGGGTTTCGTGGCGAATATCGCGGTGCTGCTGGGCATCGTCATCGGCGGCGTCCTGGCCGCGGCGCTGGGCATGATGCATTTCGGCAGCATCGCCAAGGCCGCCTGGTTCGAGCCGATCTCGCCGCTGCATTTCGGCACGCCGATCTTCGATCCGGTGATGGTGCTGACCATGCTGCTGGTGATGTTCGTGACCATGATCGAATCGACCGGCATGTTCCTGGCGCTGGGCGACATCTGCGGTCGCAAGGTGACGCCGAAGACCCTGACCGCCGGCCTGCGCGTGGACGGGCTGGGCACCGCCATCGGCGGGCTGTTCAACACCTTCCCCTATACCTCGTTCAGCCAGAACGTCGGCCTGGTCGGTGTCACCGGCGTGCGCTCGCGCTTTGTCTGCGTCATGGGCGGGGCGATCATGGTGGTGCTGGGGCTGATCCCCAAGATGGGGGCGCTGGTCGAATCGCTGCCCACCACGGTGCTGGGCGGCGCGGGCCTCGTGATGTTCGGCATGGTGGCCGCAACCGGCATCCGCATCCTGGCCAGCGTCGATTTCAAGGGCAACAAGCACAACCTGTTCATCGTCGCGGTGTCGCTGGGCCTTGGCATGGTGCCGATGATCGCGCCCGACTTCAACCAGTGGCTGCCCCATTCGGTGCATACGCTGATCCATTCGGGCATCCTTCTGGCCGCGATCGCCGCGGTGCTGCTGAACTGGTTCTTCAACGGCGCCCCGCACCAGAGCGAGGAAGAGATCCGCGTCGCCGCCGAAGCGGCCGAGGCGCATTGATGGCCAGCCGCCTGCTTGTCAGGGGCGCCGACGTGGTCGTGACCATGGACGGCGCCCGGCGCGAGATCGCGGGCGGGGATGTCCTGATCGACGGCGGGGTGATCTCTGCCGTCGGTTCGGGCCTTTCCGGCGAGGGCGCGGAAATCGTTCCGGCGCGGGGCTGCGTCGTCACCCCGGGCCTGGTGAACACCCACCACCACCTGTTCCAGACCCTGACCCGCGCCGTACCTGCCGCACAGGATGCGGCGCTGTTTGGCTGGCTCAGGACGCTCTATCCGATCTGGGGCCGCATGGGGCCAGGCGACATCCGGCTCTCGACGCAGATCGGCCTTGCCGAACTGGCGCTGTCGGGCTGCACCTGCTCGTCCGATCACCTCTACCTGTTCCCGAACGGCGCGCGGCTTGACGACAGCATCGAGGCGGCAAGCGAAATCGGCATCCGCTTTCACGCCACCCGCGGCGCCATGTCGATCGGCGAAAGCAAGGGCGGCCTGCCGCCGGACGCGCTGACCGAATCCGAATCCGCCATCCTGCGCGACAGCGAACGCGTCGTCGCGGCCTTTCACGACCCGAACCCCGGCGCCATGGTGCAGGTGGGGCTTGCGCCCTGCTCGCCCTTCTCGGTCAGCCGCGAACTGATGCGCGACGCCGCCATCCTCGCGCGCGACAAGGGCGTGCGCCTGCACACCCACCTGGCCGAGAATGACGAGGACATCGCCTATTCGCTGGAAAATTTCGGCATGCTGCCCGGAGACTATGCCGAAAGCCTCGGCTGGACCGGCGAGGATGTCTGGCACGCGCATTGCGTCAAGCTGTCCGAGAAGGAAATCGACCTCTTCGCCCGCAGCGGCACCGGTGTCGCGCATTGCCCCTGCTCGAACGCGCGCCTCGCCTCGGGCATCGCCCCGGTGCGCCGGATGCGCGATGCCGGCGTGCCGGTCGGTCTTGGCGTCGACGGCTCGGCCTCGAACGACTGCAGCCATCTTGGCCTTGAGGCGCGACAGGCCATGCTGGTCGCCCGCCTCAGGGACGGGCCCGCCGCCATGGGGGCGCGCGAGGCGCTCGAGATCGCGACGCTGGGCGGCGCGCGCGTGCTGGGGCGCAGCGATATCGGCGCGCTGGAACCCGGCAAGCGCGCCGATCTGGTGCTGTGGGATGTCTCGGACCTGCCGGCGGCGGGACAATGGGACCCGGTGGCGGCGCTGGTCTTCTGCGCGCCCCTGCGCCCCCGCGCCGTCTATGTCGAGGGCCGCGCCATCGTGCAGGACCATCGCCTGCTGACCGCCAACCCGAATCGCCTGAACGAACAGGCGCGCGCAGCCCTTGCGCGCCTGGCTGATTGACCAAAGGAAAGGACACGAAGATGCCCGGATTTCTGACCACCCATGTGCTTGACACCGCCAATGGCACGCCCGCCCAGGGCATGCGGATCGAGCTTTTCCGCCTCGACGGCGGCCGCCGGCTGATCGCCGAGACCGTCACCAACCACGACGGCCGCACCGACAGCCACATCCTGCCCGAGGCGCAGTTCGAACTGGGCGAATACGAGCTGATCTTCCATGTCGGCGCCTGGCTTGACGCCATCGGCCATCAGGCGGCGAAGCCGCGTTTCCTCGACCTGGTGCCGCTGCGCTTTGGCATGTCGGAACAGGACCATTACCATGTGCCGCTGCTGATCTCGCCCTACGGTTTCTCGACCTATCGCGGCAGCTGAGCCGCCTTGCACGTCTGCGAACTACCCCGGGGGTGACAACCCGCGGGGCGTGAGGGGGCAATGCCCCCTCTTTGCATTTTTGCCACCCCGTCGCCGGGCGAAGGATTTTCAACCAGGCGTTAAGACAGCAAGGGGGAATGCGTGAATGGTCGTGGGGCCCGCCAGAAAGTAAACTTTTCGCCAGCAAGACAGGAGACCGAATATGTCCAATTTCGCCATCATCTGGGAGTGGCTCTCGTTTGCCATCAGATGGACCCATGTCGTCACCGCCATCTGCTGGATTGGCTCGTCCTTCTATTTCGTCGCGCTTGACCTTGGTCTGCGCAAGCACGCCGGCCTGCCGGCTGGTGCCCATGGCGAGGAATGGCAGGTCCATGGCGGTGGTTTCTACCATATCCAGAAATACCTCGTGGCCCCGGCCTCGATGCCCGAACACCTGATCTGGTTCAAATGGGAAAGCTACATGACCTGGATCTCGGGGGCCGCGCTCCTGATGGTCACCTACTGGGTCGGCTCCGAGCTGTTCCTGATCGATCCCGCCAAGATGGAGCTCGCGCCCTGGCAGGCGATCCTGATCTCGGCCGCCTCGCTGTCGATCGGCTGGTTGGTCTATACGAACCTGTGCAAGTCCAAGCTGGGCGAGACGCCGACGCTGCTGATGCTCTTGCTGTTCGTGCTGCTCCTGGTCATGGGCTGGGCCTATAACCAGGTCTTCACCGGCCGCGCCGTGATGCTGCACCTGGGCGCCTTCACCGCGACGATCATGACCGCCAACGTGTTCTTCGTCATCATGCCGAACCAGCGCATCGTGGTGGCGGACCTCAAGGCCGGCCGTGCGCCCGATCCGAAATACGGCAAGATCGCCAAGCTGCGTTCGACCCACAACAACTACCTGACCCTGCCGGTCGTGTTCCTGATGCTGTCGAACCACTACCCGCTGTCCTTCGCCTCGGAATACAACTGGGTGATCGCAGGGCTGGTGTTCCTGATGGGCGTGACCATCCGCCACTTCTTCAACTCGATGCATGCGGGCAAGGGCATGCTGTGGTGGACCTGGGTCGTCACCGTCGCGCTGTTCTTCGCGGTGATGTGGCTCTCGTATTCGCCGGCCTTCCACCAGACGGTCGAGGAATCCGAGGCCCGTGTCCTGACGCCGACGCAGCAGGCCATGGTCGAGGCGCCCGGTTGGGATGATGCATATGCAGCGGTCATGGGCCGCTGCAGCATGTGCCACGCCCGCGAACCCGGCTATGAGGGCATCCACACCGCGCCGAAGGGGGTCCTGCTTGAGACCCCCGACGACATCACCCGCGCCGCACGCGAGATCTTCGTGCAGGCCGGGGTGACCAATGCCATGCCGCCGGCCAATGTCAGCTTCATGGAACCGCAGGAACGCCAGGCGATCATCGACTGGTACAACGGCCTGCCGCGCAGCTTCGCGTCGAACTGAACAGGCGAAACGGCCGGGCACGGGTCCCGACCGTTTGCCACCTTGCGGCCGCCGCGGCCGGGCGGCTATTGAAACAGGCCTTTCGTCTCGCGGGCGACGAAATCCGCGAACAGCCGCACCTTGGGATCCTGCAGCCGCCGATGCGGCGTCAGCACCCCGAATTGCGAGGGCAGCGGCGGGCAGGCCGGCAGCACCTCGACCAGGCGGCCCGACTTCAGATGCGCGTCCACCTCGTAATGCGGACGGTTGACGATGCCCCTGCCCTCCAGCGCCCAGTCGGTCAGAACGTCGCCGTCGTCGGCATCGAACTTGCCGGCCACCAGCAGCTTCTGCGGCCCTTCCGGCGTCTGCAGCATCCAGTAATATTCCGGGCTGCGCGGATAGCGCAGCAAGAGGCAGTTATGCGCCGTCAGGTCTTCGGGACGTTCGGGCCGGCCGTGGCGCTCAAGATAGGCCGGCGTCGCCACCAGCGCCCGCCGGCATTCCGCGATGCGCCGCCATTTCAGCGCCGAATCCTGCGGCTCGCCCAGAAAGAACGCCAGGTCGATGCCGTCGGCAATGATGTCCACATTGCGATCCGACAACCGCAGCCGCAGTTCGATCCCCGGATATTCGTCGCAAAACCGCGGCACAAGCGGCGCGATCAGCCGCCTTCCCAAGCCCAGCGGCGCCGTCACCCGCAGGGCGCCATGCGGCATGCCGGAAAACCCCGAGACCACCGCCTCGGCCTCGTCCAGGGTCTCGATCACGCGGCGGGCATTGTCATAGAAGGCGCGGCCCACCTCGGTCGGCACCAGCTTGCGCGTGGTGCGGTTCAAGAGCCGCACGCCATAGCGCGTCTCGAGGTCCTTGATCCGGTTCGAGGCCACGGCCGGGGACATGCGCAGATCGCGCCCGCCGGCGGTGATCGAACCCAGCTCGACCACGCGCACGAATACTCGCAGACTTTCAAGATATGGCACGGACCCACCCCGCCTCTTTCAAGGAATCGCTGAAAGTCTTATGCTCATTCGGTGATTTCGCAAAGGCTCATTCACAATTAGGCTTTTTGTCACACCCAGCCAGGCTGAGCGAGGAGCACATGGGCCAAGAATTGCGCTTTCTACTCAATGACACAGAGATCCGGCTGACCGAGGCCGGGTCGCGCGACACGCTGCTGGATTTCCTGCGGCTGAACCGCCGCCTGCTGGGCACCAAGGAAGGCTGCGCCGAGGGCGATTGCGGCGCCTGCACGGTGCTGGTCGGGCGGCTGCATCACGGCCGCCTGCATTATGAGCCGATCAACGCCTGCATCCGCTTCCTGGCCTCGTGCCATGGCTGCCATGTGGTGACCATCGAGCATCTGCAGGGCGCGGGCGGCGGGCTGCATCCGGTGCAGGCCGCCATGGTCGAACATCACGGCAGCCAGTGCGGCTTTTGCACCCCGGGCTTTGTCATGGCGCTTTACGGGCTGTGGATGCAGAACCCGCGCCCAGACATGCTGGCGATCGAGACCGCGCTGCAAGGCAACCTGTGCCGCTGCACCGGCTATGAGCCGATCGTGAAGGCCGCCTTCGCCGCCAGTGAGGCAGGCGGGCAGAACATGGACGCGCTGTCGGTCGAACGCGAGCGCATCACCGCGACGCTGAAGGCCATTCCGGCCGGGCGCGTCGATGTCGCGCGCGGGGATGACCGCGCCATCCTGCCGGCGGATGCCGCCGATCTGGCGCAGGTGCTGGCCGAGAACCCTAGGGCCACCATCGTCGCCGGCGCCACCGATGTCGGGCTCTGGGTGACGAAATTCCTGCGCGACATCTCGCCCGCGGTTTTCATCGGCCATCTGCAGGAGCTGAAAAAAATCGAGATCACCCCCGGGCATATCACCATCGGCGCCGGCGTGACCTATTCCGAATTCGAGCCCTTCATCCAGCGCCATTTCCCCGAGGCGCTGGATTACTGGCTGCGCATCGGCGGCTGGCAGGTCAGGAACGCCGGCACCATCGGCGGCAATGTGGCGAACGGCTCGCCCATCGGGGAAACCCCGCCGCTGCTGATCGCGCTGGGCGCCAGCCTGCGGCTGCGCAGCACCCAGGGCACGCGCGAGCTGCCGGTCGAGGATTACTTCATCGCCTATGGCAAGCAGGATCGCCGCGCCGATGAATTCGTGGAATCGATCACCGTGCCGCTGAAGGGCGAGGCGCGCATCGCCGCCTACAAGGTCAGCAAGCGCCACCACGCCGACATCACCGCCTCGGCCGCCGCCTTCCGGGTGGAAACCGACGGCACCACGATCACCGGCGCCCGCGTGGCCTTTGGCGGCATGGCCGCGGTGCCCAAGCGCGCCGCCAATGCCGAGGCGGCGCTGCAGGGCCAGCCCTTTACCGCCGAGACCTTCGAGGCCGCAGCGCTTGCCGTGGCAAACGACTTCCAGCCGCTCAGCGACTGGCGCGCGACCAGGGAATACCGTCAGCAACTTGCCGCCAACTTCTTCCGCCGCTTCTGGCTGGAACAGTCGGGCGTCGAACATCGCCTGAGGAGAGTCGAATGAAACAGGACGTCATCGTGAAGGGCGCGGCCCATACCTCGATCATCCACGATTCTGCGATCAAGCACGTCACCGGCCGGGCCGAATATACCGACGACCTGCTGGAACCCATCGGCACGCTGCACGCCTATCTGGGCCTGTCGACGGTGGCGCACGGCCGCATCACCACCCTCGATCTGGATGCGGTCCGCGCGGCCCCGGGCGTGCAGGCGGTGCTGACCGCCGCGGACATCGCGCATAACGACATCAGCCCCAACGGCCTGGATGACGAGCCGGTGCTGGCCTTCCCCGAGGTGCAGTTCCACGGCCAGCCGATCTTTGTGGTGATCGCCGAGACCCGCGACCAGGCGCGCCGCGCCTGCAAGCTGGCGCGCGTCGACTACGAATCCCTGCCCTTTCACAAGGAGGTCATGGACGCGCATCAGGCCGGCATGGGCTATGTCACCAAGCCGATGAAGCTGGCGCGCGGCGACATGGCGGATCTGGCGCGCGCGCCGCGCCAGCTTGAAGGCCGCGTCACCATGGGCGGGCAGGAACATTTTTATCTGGAAAGCCAGATCGCCTTCGCCATCCCCGGCGAAGATGACGAGGTGGTGATCCATGTCTCGACCCAGCACCCGACCGAGGTGCAGCACATGGTCTCGCATGCGCTGGGCGTGCCCTCGAACGCGGTGGTGGTCAATGTGCGGCGCATGGGCGGCGGCTTTGGCGGCAAGGAATCGCAGATGAACCTGTTCGCCACCATCGCGGCGGTGGCGGCCAAGAAGCTGGGCCGCCCGGTCAAGATCCGCCCCGACCGCGACGACGATTTCCAGATCACCGGCAAGCGCCATGATTTCGTCGTCGACTACAAGGTGGGCTATGACGACAGCGGCCGCATCCAGGCGGTGGACGCCGATTTCTATGCGCGCTGCGGCTTTTCCTCGGACCTGTCGGGGCCGGTGACGGACCGGGCGCTGTTTCATGCCGACAACGCCTATTACTATCCGGCGGTCGAGCTGCGCAGCCATCCGGTCAAGACCAACACCTGTTCGAACACCGCCTTCCGCGGCTTTGGCGGCCCGCAGGGCATCGTCATGGCCGAACGCATCGTCGAGGACATCGCCTATGCGCTTGGCCGCGACCCGCTGGAGATCCGGCGCCTGAACCTTTACGAAAACGGCCAGCTGACCCCCTATCACCAGGAGGTCGAGGACCAGATCATGCCGCGCATCTTCGACGAGCTCGAGGTCAGCAGCGACTATCAGGCCCGGCGTCAGGCGGTGCTGGACTGGAACGCCCGCGGCGGGGTGATCCGCAAGGGCATCGCCATGGTGCCGGTCAAGTTCGGCATCAGCTTTACCGCGACCTGGTTCAACCAGGCGGGCGCCCTGATCCACATCTACTCCGACGGCTCGGTTCACCTGAACCACGGCGGCACCGAGATGGGCCAGGGGCTGAACACCAAGGTGGCGCAGGTGGTGGCCGAGGCGCTGGGGATCTCGATCGACCGCATCAAGATCACCAAGACCACCACCGAGAAAGTGCCGAATACCTCGGCCACGGCGGCTTCCTCGGGCACCGACCTGAACGGCATGGCGGCGCAGGACGGCTGCCGGCAGCTGCTGGAGCGCCTGACCGGTTTTGCCGCCGAAACCCATGGCGTGCCCGCCGATCAGGTCACCATCGGCGAGGTGGTGCGCATCGGCGACGCCGAGATGGGCTTCGACGACTTCATCCATTCCGCCTATATGGCGCGGGTGCAGCTCTCAGCGGCGGGGTTCTACAAGACGCCCAAGATCCACTGGGACCGCGCCACCGGGCGGGGACGGCCGTTCTATTACTTTGCCTATGGCGCCGCCTGCGCCGAGGTCTCGATCGATACGCTGACCGGGGAGTATGTGATCGAACGCGCCGACGTGCTGCATGACGTGGGCCGCAGCCTGAACCCGGCGCTGGACAAGGGCCAGGTCGAGGGCGCCTTCGTGCAGGGCGCGGGCTGGCTGACCAGCGAGGAGCTGTGGTGGGACGACAAGGGCCAGCTGCGCACGCATGCGCCCTCGACCTACAAGATCCCGCTGGCCTCGGACCGGCCCAAGGTCTTCAACGTCGATCTGGCGGAATGGTCGGTCAACCGCGAGAACTCGATCAAGAAGTCCAAGGCCGTGGGCGAGCCGCCCTTCTGCCTCGGCATCTCGGTGTTTCAGGCGCTGAACATGGCGGTGGCCTCGTTCAACGGTTACCGGGAAAACCCGCGTATCGACGCGCCCGCCACGCCCGAGCGCGTGCTGATGGCGATCGAGAAGCTCAGATGATCCGGGTCACCATCTCCCGCGTGCGGGGGTCTTCCCCGCGCGAGGCCGGGGCGGCGATGTTCGTCGCCCCGGACCAGCTGCAGGGCACCATCGGGGGCGGGCAGCTGGAATACATGGCCATCGACCGCGCCCGGCAGATGCTGGCGCGCGGCGAGGACAGCGCCCAGATGGATGTGCCGCTCGGCCCGGAAATCGGCCAATGCTGCGGCGGCCGGGTGGAGCTGACGCTGACCCGCGTCCAGGCCGTCCCGGCCGCACCAGACCATCCGCAGGTGCTGATCTTTGGCGCCGGCCATGTCGGCCGGGCGCTGGCCCGGGCGCTGGCGCTCTTGCCGCTGCGCCCGATCCTGATCGACCAGCGCGCAAATGAATTGGCGCAAGCCAGCGGCGAGACCCGCCTCACCCCCCTGCCCGAGGCCGAGATCCGCAGCGCCCCCTTTGGCACCAGCTTCATCATCCTGACGCATGACCACGCGCTGGACTTCCTGCTCGCCTCCGAGGCGCTGCGGCGCATGGACGCGCCCTATATCGGCATGATCGGCAGCCAGACCAAGCTTGCGCAGTTCCGCCGCTTTGCCCGCGCCCAGGGGCTGGACACCGACCGCCTGACCTGCCCGATCGGGGCCGGTTTCTCCTCGGACAAGCGCCCCGAGATCATCGCCGCCTTCACCGCCGCCGAGATCATCGGTCGGCTCACCCAATCCGCGCCCAGCCACAGGAAACATGCATGCGAAAGCTGATCCGGGGACGCACCCTTTCCTTTCACGCCGACCCGGCCGAGGTTGAGAACGCCTATACCTACCATGAGGACGGCGCGATCCTGATCGAGGACGGCAAGATCGCTGCGATCGGCGATTACGCCAGCCTGCGCGCGGACGGCCTGCCCGAGGTCGATCACCACCCGCATCTGATCCTGCCGGGCTTCATCGACACCCATATTCATTTCCCGCAGGTGCAGGTGATCGCCAGCTGGGGCGCGCAGCTTCTGGACTGGCTGAACAGCTACACCTTCCCCGAGGAATCGCGCTACGCGCAGCAGGGCCACGCGCCGGCCATGGCCGAGAGGTTCCTCGACCTGCTGGTGTCGCACGGCACCACCACGGCGGCGGCCTATTGCTCGGTGCATCCGGCCTCGGCCGAGGCGCTCTTTTCGGCGGCCGAACGGCGCAACATGGCGATGATCGCCGGCAAGGTGATGATGGACCGCAACGCCCCCGAGGGCGTGCTGGACACGCCGCAACAGGGCTATGACGACAGCGAGGCGCTGATCGAAAAATGGCACGGCCGCGGTCGCCAGCGCTATGCGATCAGCCCGCGCTTTGCCATCACCTCGACGCCCGAGCAGATGGAGATGGCCGGTCAACTGGTGCGCGAACATCCCGATTGCCATGTCCAGACGCATCTTTCGGAGAACCTCGCCGAGATCGAATTCACTCTAAGTCTTTATCCCAAGGCTCGGGATTATCTGGATATCTACGAGACCTGCGGGCTTCTTTCAGACAAGATGCTGCTGGGCCATTGCATCCATCTGCGCGAGCGCGAGATCGCGAAGATGGCCGAGACCGGCAGCCGCGCGGTCTTTTGCCCGACCTCGAACCTGTTCCTCGGCTCGGGCCTGTTCGATGAGGCGGGCCTGCGGGCCGCGGGCGTGGTCAGCGGCATCGCCACCGATGTCGGCGGCGGCACCAGCTATTCCATGCTGCAGACCCTGAATGAGGGCTACAAGATCCTGCAACTGCGCGGCCAGAAGCTGCACCCTCTCGCCGCCTTCCACTGGGCCACGCGCGGCAATGCGCTGGCGCTTGGCATGTCGGATCAGATCGGCACGCTGGACGTGGGAACGGATGCCGATCTGGTGGTCCTGAACAGCCGCGCCACGCCCGCAATGGACCTGCGCATGGACCGCGCCGAGACGCTGGCCGAGGAGCTGTTCATCCTGCAGATCCTGGGCGACGACCGCGCCGTGGCGCAAACCTATGTCGCGGGGCAGGCCATGCTGGGGTGATCTTGCCGTCAGTACCAAAAAGGCAAATGAGCGCCCAATGGGCGGTTCCTCCTTCCCAAGAGCGGCACGGGAAGAAGATCAAGTGTTTACATCAGCGGCCGCAGAGGACGATCCGGTTGGCGGTGCAGCTCCTCCGACGGCATTGCCTGACCAAAAGGACAGGAAGGCTTCCGGCGGGTTTTCTTGTCCCAAACCTGGGCATCTGGGACCATGGAATGGTTACCATTCCCGCAGCCCAGCTGCATTGTTCTGGTTCGGAGGAATCCCAAGCCTGTCATCAGCATCGAAGGCGGCCGTGCAGCCGAGAACGGATTTGCCTCGTTCACCCTGCGCCTGTCCGAGTCCTCTCTGGATGCGGTATCGGTTGATTTCGCCATCTTTGGCCGCACCGCCGACCGTGGCTTCGACCTGTACAACAGCACTTACCCGCAGTTCGGAACCGTCATTTTCGAGCCCGGCGAGACAGTGAAAACCGTCACCATCCGGATCAAACCTGACTATGCGCCTGAAACCGACGAGAGCTTTTTCCTGGAGCTGCGCAACCCGGTTGGTGCCAGCTTCGACGGCGGCAATGCGGCGCTGTCGGCGGTGGGCTGGGCGCTTGACGATGACCCGCCCAGTGACGATCGGGCGCTGGCCGTTTCGAACCCGGTGGTGAGAGGGCGCCGCAACCGCGACCCTCACCGTCAGCCTGTCGGAAGCCTTCGACACCGACCGCAGCTCCCCCTATCAGACGCTTGACGGGTCGGCGCGCGCGGGAAGCGATTACACCGCCCGCAGCGGCACCGTCACCTTCCTGGCCGGTCAGACCGAAGCACTGGTGACGATCGATCTGGGCAATGACAACCTGTCCGAGCCGGGCGAGAACTTCCGCCTGGTCGTGAACGGCGGCCATGGCGTCACCGGCGCGGTCGGGACGGCGGCGATCCTCGATTCGGATGCGGCCGCGCCGATCATCTCGATCGAGGGCGGGGCCGCTTTCGAGGACGACTTTGCGATCTTTACCCTGCGCCTGTCCGAAGCCTCCGCCGATGCGGTCACCGTCGATTTCGCCACCCGCGGCGGCACCGCCAACAGCGGCCTCGACCTCTACAACCTCCACAACTACCCGCAGTCGGGCTCTGTCACCTTCGCGCCCGGAGAAACGGTGCAAACCGTTACCATCCGGGTCAAACCTGACACCGGCGACGAGATCGACGAGAGCTTCTTTCTGGAGCTGCGCAATCCCTCCGGTGCCGGTTTCGGCGGCGGCAACACTAGCCTGACCAGTATCGGCTGGGTGCTGGACGATGACAACGCACCGGCGCTCAACCGCAGCGTCGCGGTCTCGCATGCCGAATTGCGCGAAGGCCCGGGCGGGCGGATGGCCGTCTTTACCGTCGAAATCTCAAGCGCCCTGACCGAGGCGGTCACGCTGAATTATCAGACCGCTGACGGCACTGCCCTTGCCGGCAGCGATTATGTCGCGGCGACTGGCCAGGTCACCTTTGCCGCCGGCCAGACGCGCACGGAAATCATGGTTCGCGTCAACGACAACCTGACCCTGGAAGCGACCGAGCAGTTCTATCTGCGCGTGGCCCCGCCCTTCCCGGCGGTGATCTCGTCGCGTACGGCGGCGGTGACGGGCACCGCCACCATCCATGACGGCACCATCCGTGGTACCGCCGGACATGACATCCTGAAGGGCAGCGACGCAGCCGAGCGTTTCGAGGGCTTTGGCGGCAACGACCGCATCAGCGGCGGCGGTGCGAATGACATTCTGGTCGGCGGCGCCGGGCAGGATACGCTGGTGGGCGGGACCGGCGCCGACCGTCTTGCGGGCGGGAAGGGCAACGACACCTATGGGGTCGATGCGCAGGACAGCATCCTCGAGGTGGCGGGCGGCGGGATCGATCTGGTCCTGGCCGGGCAGAATCACCGGCTGACCACCCATGTCGAGAATCTGATCCTGCTCGGGACGGGGAATTTCACCGCCACCGGCAATGATCTGGCGAATGTGCTTCAGGGCAACGCCGGCCGCAACCAGATGGCGGGCGGCAAGGGCAACGACATCTATGTGATCGGCGCGGGCGACACTGTGCGGGAACTGGCCGGTCAGGGGATTGACACGGTGCGGGCCAATGTCTCGCATGTGCTGGCTGCCAATGTCGAAGCCTTGACTCTGACCGGCACGGGCAATCTGACCGGCACGGGCAATGCGCTGGGCAATCGGATGATCGGCAACGGGGCAAACAACAACTTGCGTGGCCTGACCGGGAATGACGTGCTATCCGGCGGGGTCGGGAACGACAGCCTGTCCGGGGGCGTCGGCACCGACAGGCTTGCGGGTGGGGCAACAGCGATCTTCTTCATGGCGGGACTGGGGCGGATGACTTCGTCTTCACCTCCATAAGTGATAGCCGCCCCGGTTCCACGCGTGACCGCATTGCCGATTTTGCCACGCGCATCGATGACATCGACCTGCATGGCATCGATGCACGGACGAATGGCGCCGGAAATCAGGATTTCCGCTTCAGCGGCACGGCATCCGCGGCCTATTCCGTCTGGTATGTGCAGCAGGGCGAGAATGTGCTGGTGCGTGCGGACGTGAATGGCGACCGTCGCGCTGATTTCGAGGTCCTGCTGGAAGATGTCTCCCGTCTGAGTGCGCAGGATTTCCTGCTGTAGAGGGCGGATACGCACCGGTCAGATTCCGGATCGCGGAGTGAGGAAGAAGTGGCGCTTCTGGATATCCTCGATGCATCCATCGAAGCGTTCGACCGGGCCGTTGGTCTGCGGCGCGTCGGCGGCGCAAGGCGATGCTCGATGCCGAACCCGGCACAGAGAAGGTCAAAGTCGTGGTTCCCGCAAAGGGGCGCGGAGGCGCAGGCTGAACAGTGGCTCGGTCGAACTCCTTGCCCCGCGCCACTGTCTCTCGAACCAATGGCGTGCCAATGGCTTGGTCGGGGAGGACGCGCCTGGGCAAGGCATGGCGCGCTCGAATGCATCTGGACGCTCTGCAGACCGGACCCGCCCCCATCCCCGATCCGCAGCATCCTGCCGGGCCGGGTCATGGGTCCTGCGGAAACGCCCGGGCCAGCTGGGCAGGCTCGATGGCCAGAAATCGGGGCAACCTGCTGTCGCGTCAGGGGTCAGTCACATTGCCGGCAGGTCCGGGTTGTCTCCGGCCCGGCGCCCATGCGCATGCGGCCAGAACAACGCCGTGAGGCAAACTGTGAAGATGATCGCGAACAGCACATAGGCGATGCGCGTCGAGAAAAGCTCGGACGGACTACCGGGCAGGGGCGATATGCTGAGTCCCAGCAGGACCAGAAACGTGGTCAGCGCCCCGGCGCCGATCTTGCCCAGCTTTGGGTCGGTCGCGATCTGTCCGCCGAACATGAGCGCGACAAGCAGCACGACAAGAAACAGGGCCGGCAGGTTCGGCCATGACGAAATGAAGACGAATGCGAACGAGGCGACGATCCCTCCGAAGAGATTGACGATGACAAGGCCCAGGGCCGCCCTCCGCGTCGTTGCGGCATCGGCCTGGCCAAGCAGGGTCGCGACGGTCATCGGAATGAGCAGCGCGAAGGAAAGCCGGGAATCGAGCAGGCAGAGAACGACGCTGGCCAGCAGGATCGCGCCGCTGATCAGCGCCTGTCGTCGCGGAGGCGGCAGCGCCGCCGTCACCGGAGACGGGGGCGTGGCGCCCGCCGGGTCGGGCCAGACCGCATGCACCCCCCAGGCCAGCAGATTGCCGCCGATGGCCGCCCATGCAAACATCGCCACGACCGGCTTGCCAAGATCGACCTGCTCGATCCCGAGAAGGGGCACGATGATGGCAATGACGATGACGATGAAGGCCGCCGCCCCGCCCTTGCCCTCGGCCTGCAGGCCAAGGCAGGCGCTATAGAGCAGCCAGAGCAGGGCAGCCAGCACGAACGGATGGCCGGTCAGGACGGAAACGGTCGCGACAAGCACCTGCGCCACCACCAGCACCAGGGCGATGGTGACAAGCCCCTGCACAAGCGACAGCGGGCGCCGGCCGGCCGTTAGCAGCTGGCAGGCAAAGACGGGCAGAAGAAAGGGAATCGGGTCGTTGATCCACAGCGCGAGCGTGAACCCGACCGCGCTGGCGCTTGCGATCCTCAGGCCGTGGCGGCGGGTCGCAAGCCGTTCCAGCGCCCCGCCGGAAAGGTTCGCGTCATGTGGCATAGGTCAGGACGGACAGAAACCGCACCCAGGCCGAGGCGATCGCATTCATCACCGGGCGGTCACCCGTGTAGATGACGACAGCCGCCTGCGAACCCAGACGGCTGCCGCGCGGCCAGTCCCCCTCGAACACCAGGCGCACCGGGAAAAGTTGCGGATCGCGCACCCAGGTGGTCCGGTTGCGGATGACCGGCAAGCCGTTGGCATCGACTGCGCTGAGGCTTGATGAGGTGGCGCCCCAGCCGACACTTTCCACCCTGGCCTTGAAGATGCGCCCGGGAAGCGTGTCGAGGACGACCTCCACGGGATCGCCCGAGCTGATGTGCTCGAGGCTGTTTTCCTTGAAGGCCGCGGCAATCCATATCGTCCCGGAATCGACGAAGGTCAGCGCCCGCTGGCCCACGCCGACGAATTGACCGGCGGCCAGCTGCAGGTTGGTGATGGCGCCGTCGGCGGGCGCGGTGACGGTGGTGCGGATCAGATCCAGCCGGGCCCGCTCCAGGGCGGCCAGCGCCTCCTTGATCTGCGGGTTGTCCGCACCAGAGGACCCGAGCTCCTGCTGAGCCTTGGCGAGCTCGGCCTCGGCCCCGGCCACGGATGCTTCCGCTGACGCGAGCGCGGCCTTTGCCTCGTCATGTTTCGACTGTGCATAGATGCCGCGCTCGACCAGTTGAAAGCTGCGATTGGCCTGTTCGCTCACATTCACGGCCCTGGCGCGCGCCTCGACCAGACGCGCCTGGGCGGCATCCACCTTCGCGGTATTGGCGCCGATGGTCTGGCCGATGCGCTCCAGCCGGGACTCGGCCTCTGTCACGGCGATCTCATAGGGGCGCGGATCGATGCGGAACAGGACCTGGCCAGCCTTTACCGCCGCATTGTCGACGACGCTGACCTCGGCGACGCGGCCCGATACCTCTGCCGCCATCGGCACGACGAAAGCCTGCACGACCGCCTGCGATGATGTCGGCGTGAACCGCTCCATCACCAGCGACACGACATAGAGACTGGCGGTCAGCACGACCACGATCAGCGCGATCCGGCGCAAGGGGTTGCCGGATGCAGCCTTCGGTGCGGATCCGTTGCCCGCTTCGGCTGTCGCTTCGGTTTTATGTGGGTTCGACATGCTTTCCCGCTGAAATGGCGGCGTCCATCCGGGCGTCGTCTGAAATTCGCAATGCCATATCCCTCCTCCCTTGGCGACAAACGAGGACAGGACTTGGCCAGCATGAGGATAGCTTGCTGAATCCATCGAGGGCAAGGACCATACAGACGGGTTTTGATGGCGCTGGGGGCACCACCCGCCAGAGCCTGACATTCGAGGTCCATGAGACCCACCGCAATCGCAAGCTCGCAGATGCCCTCGACATGATTGAACGGCTTGCAGTTACCCACAAGTTGATGCTGGCGTGCTTTGCACGATGCTTGCGCCTTCGACGAGATCGGCGAGGCGTGAG
>NZ_JBDHSP010000007.1:0-102742 GCF_039808215.1 Paracoccus sp. (in: a-proteobacteria) | reverse complement strand
GCGGTGGCGGCATAACCGAGGCGGAAAACCACTTAGAAAACGCCCGGAACCTGTTCAAATCAACCGAGCCACCTCTCCACGCTGGATCGACCGTATCTTCAACCGTTGCCCGGAACCGCCTATGCCTTCGCCCGCTGGAAGCGCGCCCGGGTGGCACCGGACTATCATGTGGAAGTGGATAGTTCCTGGTATTCCGTGCCCTTCGGCCTGATCCGGGAAGAGATGGATGTCCGCGTCAGCGGCGACATCGTGGAGATCTTCCATAAGGGCCAGAGGGTTGCCAGCCATCTTCGCTGCCCGGGACGGCGCAGCCACGTGACGCTTCCCGATCACATGCCTTCCGCTCACCGGCGGCACGCAGAATGGACCCCGGCCCGGATGCTGGCGTATCCGTAGATGTCGCACAGCCCGTGCACTCCCCGATCAACAACAGGGAGAATTTCGCATGAGGTCCATTGGGATGGATGTCCATCGAAGCTTCGCGCAGGTTGCGATCCTTGAAGATAGAAAAACGACAGAGGTCAGGATCGACCTTGATCATGATGCGGTGGTGACCTTCGGGCAGACCCTGCGTCCAGATGACGAGGTCGTTCTGGAAGCGACGGGCAATACCGCAGCAATCGTCAGGCTTCTGACACCTTTCGTGGCGCGGGTCGTCATTGCGAACCCGCTGCAGGTGAAGGCCATCGCCCATGCACGGGTCAAGACCGACAAGGTGGACGCCAGAATCCTGGCACAGCTTCATGCCGCCGACTTCCTGCCAGAGGTCTGGGCCGCGGACGACCAGACGTTGAACCTGCGGCGCCTCGTTTCCGAGCGCGCAGCAGCGGTGAGATCGATCCGTCGCGTCAAGAGCCGGATCCAGGCTGTCCTGCATACGAACCTCGTCGCCAAATATGCCGGGCATCTGTTCGGCAAAGGCGGCAGGCGATGGCTGACCTCGGCACCGCTGCCGAAGGCAGAGCGCGATCTGCTGATCAGGCATCTGGATGAACTGGACTGGCTGGAAGGGAAGCTGGCAAAACTGGATCAGGCGCTGGCGGGTATTGCACTCGACGACAGCCGCATGCGCAAGTTGATGAGCATCGCCGGCATCAATGTTGCGGTCGCCACTGCGGTCATTGCCGCGATCGGCGATATCTCCCGCTTCTCCGCACCCGATCGCCTTGCAAGCTATTTCGGGCTGACACCCCGGATCCGGCAGTCCGGCGATCGCGGCGCCATCCATGGTCGGATCGCAGTTCGGCGCGACGGTCCGGTGGCGACCCTCACGCCTCCTTCTCGGCGGCGTAGAGCTGGGCGATCCGGCCGATGGCCTCTTCGGCGATTGGCGAGGCCTGGGCGCGGTGGATGTCGACGAACTTGCGCCGGACATGGGCCATGCAGGCGACCATCGCGGATGGCGCCGGTGCGGTAGAGGTCCTCGAAGCCGGCGTAACCTGAAGATGCGCTCGCCCCGCGAGTTCATCGCAGCTGAAACCGCAACCGCCTGAGTGTCCGGTGAAACGGGGGGAAGACCAGCCAGTTCCTTGAATTTATTCGGATAAGCCGAATTATTGGCCTCCAATGGCAGTCCTATGGTTGTCAAAAAGGAACCAAACCCGGCCGAAAGGCAGTTTTGTAGTGGTCGGAACAGTCAGACCGTGTCGAGATAGATCTCGATCTTTTCCTCCTCGGAAAGTTCGGTGACATAGCGCAGTTCCTGGCGCTTGGTCATGACGAAATTCTCGATCAGATGCGTGGGAAAGATGCGGCGGATCTGGCTGCTGGTTGCGAAGGCCTCGATCGCCTCACCCCAGCTTGCCGGCAGTTGCGCCAGCCCCTGGTCATAGGCATTGCCGGTGATCGCGGCGGGGGGCTCGGCCCGGTCCTCGATGCCGTTCAGCGCCGCGCCCAGCACGGCGGCGATGGTCAGATAGGGGTTCACGTCGCCGCCCGCCACGCGATGCTCGATGCGGCGCGCCTTTGGTCCCGAGGAGGGGATGCGGATCGCCGAGGTGCGGTTTTCATAGGCCCAGCCGATGCCGGTGGGGGCGTGCGCGTTCGGCACCAGCCGGTCATAGCTGTTCTCATGCGGGGCAAAGAGCAGCGTCGAGCCGGGCATGGCGGCAAGGCAGCCGGCGACGGCATGGCGCAGCACCTCGGTGCCCTCGTCGCCGTCATTGTCAAAGACATTGCGGCCCTGCGCGTCCAGCACCGAGAAATGCATATGCATGCCCGAACCGTTCCAGGCGCCATAGGGCTTGGCCATGAACGAACCGGCAAAGCCGAAGCGCCGCGCCAGCCCCTTTACCAGCAGCTTGAACAGCCACGCGTCATCCGCGGCCTTCAGCAGGTCGGGCTGGTGCATGAGGTTGATCTCGAACTGGCCTGGCGCCGCCTCGGAGATGGCGGTGTCGGCGGGGATGTCCATCGCCTCGCAGGCGTCGTAAAGCGCGGTGAAGAAGCGGTCGAAGGCGTCGAGGGCGCGCAAGGAGAGCGTCTCGGCCCCGGTGCGGCGCTTGCCCGAACGCGGGCTGGGCGGCACGCGCAGCTGCCCGCCGGAATCGTCGATCAGGAAGAATTCAAGTTCGGTCGCGACCACCGCCGTCAGCCCGGCGGCCTGATAGCGTTCGGCCACGCGGGCCAGCGCCTGGCGCGGGTCGCCGTCATAGGGCCTGCCATCGGGATGGAACATCCAGATCGGCAAAAGCCCTGTCGGCGCCTCGAGCCAGGGCATGGGCAGGAAGCCGCGCTCGGTCGGCAAGAGCAGCGCGTCGGGATCGCCGGCCTGAAACACCAGCGGGCTGTTCTCGATATCCTCGCCCCAGATGTCCATCGACAGCACGGAATAGGGAAATTTCGTGCCCTCGGTCAGTAGCTTGTCGGCAAAGCGCGCCGGGATGCGCTTGCCGCGGGCGACGCCGTTCAGGTCGGCGGCCGCCACGCGGATGGTCTTGACGTCGGGATGCTCATGCAGCCAGTCCATGGATCACCTGATGAGGTTGGGGCGATAGCGGAACTTTCCTGCCGCGCCGGGCAGGTGGCGGTTCAGCCTGCGGTTCATCACCCCGAACAGTGCGATCAGGCACAGGGTCAGCAGGATGAAATAGCCCGCCACGATCGGGTAGGCGACGAAGGGGTTGAAGGTCTTGTCGGCGAAATAGCTGGCGTAATACAGCGCGTCGCCGCGCTGCTGGAAGGCCGGAAAGCTGGAGAAGAACACCAGCGTCGTGGCGTGGAACAGGAAGATCGCCTCGTTCGTATAGGCCGGCCAGGCCAGCCGCATGGCGGTGGGCCAGACGATGCGGCGAAAGCGCGGCCAGCCGGACATGCCATAGGCGTCGGCGGCCTCAAGCTCGCCCTTGGGCAGGTTGCGCAGGGCGCCGTAAAAGATCTCGGCCGAATAGGCGGTGGTGTTCAGCACCAGCACCAGCAGCGCCCCCGCCCAGGCCTTGGTCAGCCAGCTGGTCTGCACGGTCAGGCCGAATATGTCGATGCCCGCGCGCGGCAATTGCACCAGCGTCTCATAGGCAAGGAAGAACTGGATGAACAGCGGGCTGCCGCGAAAGACGAAGATGAACCATTCCGCCGGCTTGCGCAGCAGCCAGCGCCGGCTGGTCTTGGCCACGGCCAGCGCCGTGGCCAGAAAAAAGCCGATGAACAGCGCCAGCGCCCCGAAATAGACGTTCCAGATCAGCCCCGAGCCGATCAGCGTCAGCTGCTCGCACAGGGTGAAGTCGCTGCGCGGCAGGATGCGCTCGCCCAGGCCGATGGCGCGCAGCCCGTAGTCCTGGATGGTTTGCAGGCATTGGTTCATGTCGCGGCCTTGCGCATCGCCTCGCCGGCGGCGGTGGCCTGTCCCGCGGACAGCCTGCGCCTGAGCCGGTCGAGGATCCTTTCCGATCCCCAGGTCATCAGCAGATAGAACACCAGGATGGCGAGGAAATAGTAGAGCCGCCAGTCCGGATGCGGAAAGGCATAGGCGCTGGTCTTGGACGCGCCCAGTTCGCGCGCCCAGTAGACGATGTCCTCGACCCCCAGCACGAACAAGAGCGGTGTGGCCTTGATCAGGATCATCCACAGGTTCGACAGGCCGGGCAGGGCATAGGTCCACATCTGCGGGATCAGGATGCGCCGATTCACCTGCCGGGGTGTCATGCCATAGGCCTCGGCGGTTTCCAGCTGCGCGCGCGGCACCGCGTTCATCGCCCCGTAAAGCACATTCGCGGCGAAGGCACCGAAGACCACGGAAAACGCCAGCACCGCCAGCGCGATGCCGTAAAGCTGGTGCATCCATTCGGGCGAGGTCGATTGCGGCAGCTTGGCGGCGGCGCAGACGATGAATTCATTGCCCTGCCGCACCGGCCCCGCGGGGTCGCAGTAAAGCCGCGAGCGCAGCCATTCGAACATCTGGTCCAGCGCGATCGGCACGAAGAGAAAGAAGATGATGTCGGGCACGCCGCGCACCATCGAGGTGTAGACCCGGCCGACCCAACGCAGCGGCACGATGCGCGAGCGCGAGGCCATGGCGCCGCCAAAGCCGAAGATCAGCGCCACCGGTGCGGTGACCGCCAGCAGCCCCAGCACCGTGCCGAAGGACAGGTAGAACAGCAGGTGCTTGCCCGATGTGAGATAGCACATCAGCCAGGCAAGCCCTTCCAGGGATTTCGGATCGGCGCAGGACGCAAGCATGGTTCACCCCGAAGCCCCGCCCGGCGCGGCCGGGCAGGGCATTGGCTGGCGGATCAGAACAGCAGGGCCTTTTCGCCGAACCATTTCTTGATCAACTCGTTCAACGACCCGTCCTCCTTCATCGAGGTGATGGCGGCGTCGAACTTGTCCTTCAGCGCGGTGTCGGACTGGCGCACCGCCATGCCGATGCCGTTACCCAGCGCGATGTTGTCCTGGCCGGTGACCCAGACCAGCGCGCCGCCGGATTCGTCCACGATCGGCACGAGGAAGTCCTTGTCGGCAAAGACCGCCTCGGCCTCGCCGTTGCGCACCGCGCCCACGGCCTCGTCGGGGGTGGCGAATTCCAGCAGTTGCGCGCCGGATTCGGCGACATATTGCGCCTGGATGGTCGAGGTCTGGGCGGCGACGACGCCCTTGGTCACATCCACATCCGCCTCGGGCGCGGCATAGGCCGAGGCGGTCGGCGGCAGATAGTTCTGGGTGAAGGCCACCGATTTCTTGCGCTCGTCGGTGATGCTCATGCCGGCCATGATCGCGTCATAATTGGCGCTGTTCAGGTTCGGGATGATCGAATCCCAGTCGTTCTTGACCCAGGTGCAATCCAGTTCCGCGCGCTTGCACAGTTCGTTGCCCAGATCGACCTCGAAACCGTCAACCTCGCCCTTGTCATTGACCAGGTTGTAGGGAGGGTAGGCGCCCTCGGTTGCGATGCGCACCGTCTGCGCCATGCCCATCCCGGCGGTCAGCGCAAGGGCGGCGGCGGCAAGCAGGATCTTCTTCATTCGTCTTTCTCCTGTTGGATCGTTATTCGGCCATGGTCGCGCTGAGAAACTGGCGCAGGCGGTCCGAGCGCGGCGCGCCGAAGACCTGCGCCGGCGGTCCCTCTTCCTCGATCCGGCCTTGATGGAGGAAGATCACATGGTCGCTGACATCCGCGGCAAGGCGCATGTCATGCGTGACCAGCAGCATGGTGCGGTGTTCGGCGGCCAGGTCCTTGATGACGCGCACCACCTCCTGCTGCAGTTCCGGGTCCAGCGCGCTGGTGGGTTCGTCCAGCAGCAGGGCGCGCGGCTCCATGCACAGGGCGCGGGCGATGGCGGCGCGCTGCTGCTGGCCGCCCGACAGCTGCGCCGGCCAGGCGTCGGCCTTGTCGCCGATGCCGACCTTGGCCAGCAGGGCGCGGGCGCTGGCCTCGACCTCGGCGGGGTTGCGGCGCAAGACGTGCAGCGGCGCCTCGGTCACGTTCTGCAGGATGGTCAGATGCGACCACAGGTTGAACTGCTGGAACACCATCGACAGGTTGGTGCGCAGCCGCGTGACCTGGGCGCGGTCGGCGGGCACGCGCGCCGCGCCACTGCCGCGCCAGCGCACGAATTCGCCCTCGAACAGGATGTCACCCTGCTGGCTGTCCTCAAGTAGGTTGCAGCAGCGCAAAAGTGTCGACTTGCCCGAACCGGACGAGCCGATCAGGCTGATGACATGCCCGCGCGCGGCGCTCAGGCTGACGCCGCGCAGCACCTGCAACTCGCCATAGGCCTTGTGCAGGTCGCGGATCTCGATCACCGGCACCTGCGACGGATCGGCGGCTGCGCCTGTCTGTTCGTTCTGGTTCATGCGGCCATGAGGCGATATTTATCCGCTGTTTGCAACGCTTTCCTGACTGCACTTGCAGGCAGGTTGCAGGCTGCGGCGCCGGGTGCCACGAAATCGCCCGCGCCTACTCGTCGGCCATGCCAAGTCCGTCCAGGGCGCGCTGCCGCGCCAGGCCCGAATCGCGGTCGCTGACCCCCAGCAGCCCGCTGACCAGCCGCACCAGAGTCTCCTCGTCGGCGCTGCGGTGGCCGTCGGCATAGGCCACCTGCCACAGCGCCACGATCACCTCCTGGCGGTCCTCAAGGGCGATGCGGTCCTTGATGGCGCGGGTGAAGCGCACGGTGTCGGGGGCCTCGGCCTCGAGCATCTCGGCGGCGCTGCGCCGCTCGACCGCCTGACCCGGGCCAAGGCCGCGGCGGCGCGCCAGGATCTGATCGATGCGCTGGCGCTCGACCAGGCCGTAATGGTCGTCGGCGCGCGCCAGCCGCACCAGCAGCGCGGCGATGGCCAGTTCGGCGTCCTGCCCGTTCAGATGCGAGGGACTTGCGCTGTCGACGAAAAGGCGGCTCAGAAGATTGCGAAACATGGGGCGATCCTAAAGCATCCGCGCGCCGAGACAATATGGCCGCATGACGGGCGCGGCCGGCTAATAGCGCTGCGGCACGTAAAGTTCCGGGGGCAGCACGGCGCGTTCGTAATCGGGGTTGAAGACGCGCTCGGGCAGGGTGACCTCATCATGGGGCACGTCCTGATAGGGGATCAGGCGCAGCAGATGCGCCATGCAGTTCAGCCGCGCGCGCTTCTTGTCATTGCCGGGCACGATATACCAGGGCGCCTCGGGGATATTGGTGCGCGCGAACATCTCTTCCTTGGCCTTGGTGTAATCCTCCCAGCGGACGCGCGACTGCAGGTCCATCGGCGACAGTTTCCACTGTTTCAGCGGATCGTGGATGCGCATCAGGAAGCGCATCTGCTGTTCCTCGTCGGTGATCGAGAACCAGTATTTCACCAGCCTTATGCCCGAACGCACCAGCATGCGCTCGAACTCGGGCACGTCGTCGAAGAACTGCTGCACCTGGACCTCGCTGGCAAAGCCCATGACGCGCTCGACCCCGGCGCGGTTGTACCAGCTGCGGTCGAACAGCACGATTTCCCCACCGGCGGGCAGATGCGGCACATAGCGCTGGAAATACCACTGCGTCCTTTCGCGTCCCGAGGGCGCGGGCAGGGCCACGACGCGCGCCACCCGCGGGTTCAGCCGCTGGGTGATGCGCTTGATCGCCCCGCCCTTGCCGGCGCTGTCGCGGCCCTCGAAGATCACCACGACCTTCTCGCGGTGATGGGACACCCAGTCCTGCAGGCGGATCATCTCGGACTGCAGGCGCAGCAACTCGCGGAAATAGTCGGGGCGCGGCATCTGGTCGGGGTGCGTCTCGCGGTAGATGCGGGCGATCTCTTGTGACAGCACCGCATCCTCAAGCTCGATCTCGTAATCCTCGTCCAGCGTGTCCTGCAGTTCGGATTCAAGCCAGTCCTTGCGCGGGTCGTCCTGCATGCCTGCCCTCCGGCGGTGATGAGTGCGGTCTATCCCGCGATCATGACACATCCGTGACACGCGCGCGCGGGCCTAGAAGAGCCCGGCGCAGCTGCGGATGACGCCAAAGGCGAAACCGCCCGCCTCCGCATCCGCGACCGTGCCGCACCAGCGCCCGTCGCTGGAAAACAGGCTCTTGCTGCCCCTGGGGCGATAGGCCACGCGCTTGCCGCTGACGCTGAACAGGTTCAGCGTGCCCGAGCCGTTCGGCGCGTAATAGCCCAGCACCGTGCCGTCGGCGGTAAAGATCAGCCGCTGGCCATTCGCGGGATTGTCCGGGGAATTGGCGCGGTTCGCGGTGCCATTGGCCGGGTTGGCGGCGGAATTGGCCGCCGCATTGGGCGAATTCGCCTGTCGCGAGGGCGCGTTCTGCGGCGCGCCGGGACTCAGGTCAAAGGGCAGGCTGGTCTGGTCGATCAGGAACAGCGGCGCGTCGGCAAGGGCCGGAGCGGCGCAAAGGAACAGGATCAGGGCAAGGCGCATGTCGGGACCGGGTGCTGGTGGTCGCCGCACTATGGCGCGGGACGGCGGCTCAGACCAGCCGCTCGTTCTCCATCGCGGCGCGGATGAAACCGGCAAACAGCGGCGCCGGCTCGAAGGGCTTGGATTTCAGCTCCGGATGCGACTGCACGCCGATGAACCAGGGGTGGTCGCGGTATTCCACCACCTCGGGCAGGCGCCCGTCCGGCGACATGCCGGAAAAATGCAACCCCGCGGCCTCGAGCTGCGCGCGATAGTTCGCGTCGACCTCATAGCGGTGGCGGTGGCGGTCCTCGATTTCGGTGGCGCCGCCATAGATGTCCGAGATGCGCGATCCCGGCGTCAGCACCGCGGTATAGGCGCCAAGGCGCATGGTGCCGCCCTTGTCGTCGCTGAGCTTGCGGCTGACGGTGTAATTGCCCTGCACCCATTCCTTGAGATGATAGACCACCGGGGTAAAGCGCGATTCGCCCGCCTCATGGTCGAATTCCTCGGAACCCGCGTCGGGCATGCCGGCCAGGTTGCGCGCCGCCTCGATCACCGCCATCTGCATGCCGAGGCAGATGCCCAGATAAGGCACCTTCTTTTCGCGGGCGTATTTCGCGGCGGCGATCATGCCCTCGGTGCCGCGCTCGCCAAAGCCGCCGGGGACGATAATGCCGTTATAGCCATCCAGCAGATGCGCGCCTTCGCCTTCCAGCTTCTCGCTGTCGACCCAGTCGGCCTTGACGCGCACGCGGTTGGCCATGCCGCCATGGGTCATCGCCTCGGCGATGGATTTATAGGCGTCCTCAAGCTGGGTGTATTTGCCGACCACGGCGATCCTGACCTCGCCCTCGGCATGGGTCAGGCGGTCCATCACGTCCTCCCAGCGGCTCAGATCGGGGCGCGGCGCCGGGCTGATCTGGAAGGCGTCCAGCACCGCCTGGTCAAGACCCGCGCGGTGATAGGCCAGCGGCGCGTCATAGATCGACTTCAGGTCATAGGCCGGGATCACCGCATCGGGGCGGACGTTGCAAAACAGCGCGATCTTGGCGCGTTCCTTTTCCGGGATCGGGTGTTCGCTGCGGCAGACCAGCACATCGGGCTGCAGCCCGATCGAGCGCAGCTCCTTGACGCTGTGCTGGGTGGGCTTGGTCTTCAACTCGCCCGAGGCAGCAAGGAAGGGCAAGAGCGTCAGATGCATGAAGATGCACTGGCCGCGCGGGCGTTCCTGGGCGAACTGGCGGATCGCCTCGAAGAAGGGCAGGCCCTCGATGTCGCCGACCGTGCCGCCGATCTCGCACAGCATGAAATCGACGCCATCATCGTCATGGGCGAGGAAGTCCTTGATCTCATTGGTGACATGCGGAATGACCTGGATGGTCTTGCCCAGATAGGCGCCGCGGCGTTCCTTTTCCAGCACGTTGGAATAGATCCGCCCGGAACTGACCGAGTCGGTCTTGCGCGCCGAGACGCCGGTGAAACGCTCGTAATGGCCAAGGTCGAGGTCGGTCTCGGCGCCGTCGTCGGTGACAAAGACCTCGCCATGCTCGAAGGGGCTCATGGTGCCGGGATCGACGTTCAGATAGGGGTCAAGCTTGCGCAGCCGCACCGTATAGCCGCGCGCCTGCAAAAGCGCCCCCAGCGCCGCCGAGGCCAGCCCCTTGCCAAGCGAGGAAACCACACCGCCGGTGATGAAGATGTAACGCGCCATCAAGGCCCCCGTGAATAATCAGATCAAGCATCGCGGCCCGAATCCGGGCGGTGTCACGGGACGCGATTCATAACCGATTCGCCCCGTGGCCGCAACGGACCGCCAGTTGTGGTAAGGGGCGCAAGTTGCGCCCCCAAGCTGTAGTGTCAGTTGCTGGCCGGCGCGGGCGCCGGGGTTGCGGGTGTCGGGGTTGCGGGTGTCTGGGCTGCGGGCGGCGCGACCGGTGCGGGGGCCGACGCGGGGGCGGTGGCCGGGGCCTCGGCCGCCGGTGCGGCGGGGGCGGGCGGCGCCACGGGTTGGCCCGCGCCCGGAACCACGGGCTGGCCGGCGCCGGGCGGCGGGACATAGTCGCCGATGCCGGGCAGGTCGGTCGCCGGGGCCTTCTGCGGGCTGGTGATGTCGAGCTGGTCCATCAGCGAGCCGGTCGAGCTGTTGCGCGCGGCGATGATGGTCAGGGCCATCGAGGTGATGATGAAGCCGATGGCAAAGATCCAGGTCAGGCGCGACAGCGCGTTCGCCGCCTGCCGCCCGGTCATCACGCCGCCGCCGCCGCTGCCCATGCCAAGGCCGCCGCCTTCGGACCGTTGCAGCAGCACCACTCCGATCAGCAGCATGGCAAGGATCAGGTGCACGGTAAGAACGACGTTTTCCACCACGGGGCCTTTCATTCAGCGACGCGCCTATCTAGTCACCAAGGCGCGGATTGGCAAGCGGGAGGCGTCATGGGCGCGCTGATGATCCAGGGGACCGGCTCGAATGTCGGCAAGTCGCTGCTGGTGGCGGGGCTGTGCCGGGCGGCCAGGCGTCGCGGCATCAGCGTCGCGCCCTTCAAGCCGCAGAACATGTCGAACAATGCCGCGGTGACCGCCGACGGGGGCGAGATCGGCCGCGCCCAGGCGCTGCAGGCGCGGGCGGCGGGGATCGCGGCCTCGGTGCATATGAACCCGGTGCTGCTGAAGCCCGAGACCGACCGCGCGGCCCAGGTGGTGGTGCAGGGCCGCGCGCTGACCCGCACCGCCGCCGCCGATTACGCGGCGCTGAAGCCCCGGCTGATGGCCAGCGTGCTGGACAGTTTCGCGCGCCTGCGCGCCGCGCATGATCTGGTGCTGGTCGAGGGCGCGGGCAGCCCGGCCGAGGTGAACCTGCGGCGCAATGACATCGCCAACATGGGATTTTCCCGCGCCGCCGGAGTGCCGGTGGTGCTGGCGGGCGACATCGACCGTGGCGGGGTGATCGCGCAGATCGTCGGCACGCAGGCGGTGATCGACCCCGGGGACGCGGCGATGATCCGCGGCTTTGTCGTCAACCGTTTTCGCGGGGATCCGGCACTGTTCGACGAAGGCCGGGCGTTTATTGCCGAACGCACCGGCTGGCCCGACCTCGGGCTGGTGCCGTGGTTTCCCGATGCCGCGCGCCTGCCGGCCGAGGACGCGGCGGACCTGCGCCGGGCGGGCGGCGCCGGGGCGTTGCACATCGCCTGCCCGATGCTGTCGCGGATCGCGAATTTCGACGATCTCGACCCGCTTGCGGCCGAACCCGGGGTGCGGCTGACCATGGTGCCCCCGGGGCGGGCGCTGCCTGGCGACGCCGATCTGGTGATCCTGCCCGGCACGAAATCGACGCGCGGTGACCTGGGATTCCTGCGCGCGCAGGGCTGGGACATCGACCTTGCCGCGCATCTGCGGCGCGGCGGGCGGGTGCTGGGCATCTGCGGCGGCTATCAGATGCTGGGCCACATGATCCACGATCCAATGGGCCATGACGGCGCGCCGGGCAGCGATCCGGGCCTTGGCTGGCTGGATGTCGAGACGCATATGGCCGCCGACAAGCGCCTGACCCGGATCGGGGGGCGCGCGCTCGGCCACCGCATCGAGGGTTATGAGATCCACATGGGCCGCACGCATGGCCCCGACTGCGCCCGGCCCTTTGCCCATATCCCCGAGGCGGACGGCGCCACCAGCCCGGACGGGCGCGTCAGTGGCACCTATCTGCACGGGCTGTTTGCCGGTGACGCATTTCGCGCCGCATGGCTGGCGGGCCTCGGCGCGCATTCGGCGCTGGAATACGGCGCCGGGGTCGATCAGGTGCTGGACCGGCTGGCCGCCCATCTCGAGACGCATCTCGACATCGACCGCATGCTGGCGCTGGCGGGCTAGAGGATGGCGGAAAGGATCCGTTCGGCCTCGGTCTTGCAGGGCGTCAGATGGCCGCGCTCTTCGCCGGGGAAAAAGCGCGCGCGCACGGCCGTGGGCATCGGCGCCGGCTCGGCGATGACGACGCGCGGGCCAAGGCTTTGGTTCTCGGCCTGCCAACTGCGCGCAAGCGCGATCTGCGCCGCCTTGCTGGCGCCGTAGCTGCCGAAGAATTTCTGCCCGCCGCGCTTGTCGTCGAAAAACAGCGCCGTGCCCTGGCGGGCGCGCAAGAGCGGCTCGATCAGCACGATCAGCCCGCGCGTGGCCACCACGTTCAGATCCACGGATTTCTGGAAATCCTTGGCATCGACATGGCCGGCTGGCGCCAGCGGCGCGGCATGGACGGCGCAATGCGCCCACAGATCCAGCCCGCCCCAGCGTTCCTGCACCGCCTGCACCAGCTGCAGCGTCGCCTGCGGCTGGCCCACGTCCATCGGCGCCAGCGTGGCCGAGCCGCCGGCCTTGCGGATGCGGTCGTCCAGTTCCTCAAGCGCGCCGGTGGTGCGCGCCACGGCCAGGATGTGCCAGCCGCGGCCGGCCAGGCTCTCGGCCAGGGCGGCACCAAGGCCGCGCGAGGCGCCGGTGATCAGCGCGATTTTGTCATGCTTGCTCATGGCGCCGATGTCGCATTCGCCGCGCCGGCGCGCAAGCCCCCGCGCATTGCGGTGCCCGGGGTGCGTCACATTGACTTTCGCGCCGGGACGCGCATGATGCGGCGCAGAAAAAATCTTCGCGAAAGAAGGGCCCTGACATGACTTTGACCCAAGCCGCGCTGCCCAGCCGCTCTGCGCTGACCAATATCTTGCTGGCCCTTGGCGGCTCGACCCTGCTGGCGCTGTCGGCGCAGGCCTCGGTGCCGATGTTTCCGGTGCCGATGACGCTGCAGACGCTGGCGATCTCGGTGATCGGGCTGACCTTCGGCTCGCGCCTCGCCGCCGCGACGGTGCTGGCCTATCTGGCGCAGGGTGCCATGGGCCTGCCGGTCTTTGCCAATGCCTCGGGTGGCATCGCGCCCTTCATCGGGCCGACGGCGGGGTTCCTGTGGGGCTTTGTCGCCATGGCCTGGCTGACCGGCTGGCTGGTCGAGCGCGGGCTTGACCGCGGCTTCCTGCGCCTGTTCGTCGCCGCGTTGCTGCCGGGCCTGCTGCTGTTCGTGCCGGGCGCCGGCGCGCTGGCGCTGATCCTGGGCAAGTCCGCGCCCGAGGCCATGGCGCTGGCGGTCACCCCCTTCCTGCTGGGCGCGCTGGTCAAGGCGGTGATCGCGGCCATGGTGGTGGCCGGCGGCTGGCGCCTGCTGGGCAAGCGCTGAACCGGCATCCCCCTGCGACGATGGCGCCGCCCCAAGGGGCGGCGTTTTCATTCCGGCCCCTGCAGCCGCGCCAGCGCCGCCTGGCACAGCCCCAGATCCAGCCACTGGCAGTCCCGGCAGATCTGCGCCAGATCGGCGGGACGCACGCGGGCCAGGGCCAGACCCTCGGCCTCGGCCCAGGTCATGCGCTGGCCGGGGGCAATGCCCAGCGCCGCGGCGTGGCGGCCATCCAGCGCCCTGATGCGCGCGTCCGAGGCGCAGCCGCTGCCGCGCCGGTGCGGGCAGGGGCCGCAGACCGAATCCGCGCCGGCGGTGAACTGCACCGGCGTCTGCGGCTCGGCGCGCAGCCGGTCCTGCACGATGGCATCCATGTTGCGGGTGAATTCCGGCGAATAGCCGCGGCCCTGCCAGCCGATGGCGCACAGCACATGATGCGGGCGCAGCAGAACGGCCCCGGAATTGCTCCGGGGCCGTTCGGGATCAGGTGACTTGCCGCTCAGCGCGCTTCCACCGGCTTGTAGTCGCGCCGCGGCGAGCCGACGTAAAGCTGGCGCGGACGACCGATCTTGTTCTGCGGATCGGCGATCATTTCCTTCCACTGCGAGATCCAGCCGACGGTGCGCGACAACGCGAAGATCGGCGTGAACATCGAGGTCGGGAAGCCCATCGCCTCGAGGATGATGCCCGAGTAGAAGTCCACGTTCGGGTAAAGCTTCTTGGCGACGAAATACTCGTCCTCAAGCGCGATCTTTTCCAGTTCCTTGGCAACCTGCAGTGTCGGGTTGTTGTGGATGCCCAGAAGGTCCAGCACCTCGTCGGCCGATTCCTTCATCACCTTGGCGCGCGGGTCGAAGTTCTTGTAGACGCGGTGGCCAAAGCCCATCAGCTTGAACGGGTCGTTCTTGTCCTTGGCGCGACCGATGAACTCGGGGATGCGGTCCACGGTGCCGATCTCGCGCAGCATTTCCAGGCAGGCCTGGTTGGCGCCGCCATGCGCCGGACCCCAGAGGCAGGCGATGCCGGCGGCGATGCAGGCGAATGGGTTCGCCCCCGAAGAGCCCGCCAGACGCACGGTCGAGGTCGAGGCGTTCTGCTCGTGATCCGCATGCAGGGTAAAGATGCGGTCCATGGCACGCGCCAGCGCCGGATCGACGGTGTATTTCTCGCAGGGAACCGAGAAGCACATGTGCAGGAAGTTGCTGGCGTAATCCAGGTCGTTCTGCGGATAGACGAAGGGCTGGCCCATCGAATACTTGTAGGCCATGGCCGCGATCGTCGGCACCTTGGCGATCAGGCGGATCGAGGCGATCTCGCGCTGCATCGGGTCGTTGATGTCGATGCTGTCGTGATAGAAGGCCGACATCGCGCCCACGACGCCGACCATGGTCGCCATCGGGTGGCTGTCGCGGCGGAACCCGCGGAAGAAATAGTGCAGCTGTTCATGCACCATGGTGTGGCGCGTGATGCGACCCTCGAAATCGGCCATCTGCGCGGCGTTCGGCAATTCCCCGTAAAGCAGCAGATAGCAGACTTCCAGATAGTGCGAACGATCGGCCAGCTGCTCGATCGGATAGCCGCGATACCACAGCTCGCCCTTGTCGCCATCGATATAGGTGATGGTCGAATCGCAGGACGCGGTCGAAGTGAAACCGGGGTCATAGGTGAACACGCCCGCATCGCCATAAAGCTTGCGGATGTCCAGCACGTCCGGTCCCGCGGTCGGGGACAGCACCGGCAGGTCGATCTCCTTGCCGGCGTGGCTCAATCTTGCGGCTTTTGCTTCTGCCATTCCCTGTTCCTTTCACCTGTCTCCGGCGCCTGGCCGGGGGATGGGGCGCGGGCCTCAGCCCGCTTGATCCTGCAGCCGGGCCAGCGATTCCTCGCGGCCAAGCGCCAACATCATGTCGAACACGCTGGGGGTCGAACTGCGCCCTGCCAGAGCCGCGCGAAGCGGCGCCGCAACCTTGCCCAGTCCCAGCCCGTGCGACTCGCCAATCTGCTTGGCTGCCGCCTCGAGTTCGTCGCGCATCCAGCTAGCATCACGCAGGGCAGCCGTCAATTCGTTCAGTATACCACGGGATACAATATCCAGCGCCGTGGCCGCCTTCTCGTCAATGGAGACCGGGCGTTCGATCAGCGCGAAATGGCCCTGGTCCAGCAGCGCGGGCAGGGTTTTTGCCTTGGCTTTCAGCGCGCCCAGTGCCGGCTGCAGCCGGGCGGTCTGCCGCGGGCCCAGCGGCGGCGCGCCGGTGGCGGCGCGAAAGCCCGCGATCTCGTGCAGCAGTTCCGCGTCGGACATGCGGCCGATGTGCCAGCCGCTGACATGTTCGAGCTTCCTGAAATCCAGCCGCGCCGGCGCCTTGCCGATTCCCGCCAGGTCGAACCAGGCCTTCGCCTGTTCGTCGTCGAACAGCTCCTCGTCGCCATGGCTCCAGCCGAGGCGGGCCAGATAGTTGCGCATCGCCGCCGCGGGATAGCCCATGGCGGCGAATTCATGCAGGCCGACGGCGCCATGGCGCTTGGACAGCTTCTTGCCGTCGGTGCCGTGGATCAGCGGGATATGGGCAAAGACCGGGACCTGCCAGCCCATCGCCTGATAGATCTGGACCTGGCGCGCGGCATTGGTCAGGTGGTCGTCGCCGCGGATCACATGCGTCACGCCCATGTCGTGGTCGTCCACCACCACCGCCAGCATGTAGGTCGGCGTCCCGTCCGAGCGTAGCAGCACCATGTCGTCCAGCTGGTCGTTGCCGAACACCACCTGGCCCTGCACCGCGTCCGCGATCACCGTCTGGCCGTCGCGGGGCGCCTTCAGGCGGATGGCATGTGGCGCCTCGGGCAGGCTGGCCGGGTCGGCATCGCGCCAGGGCGACAGAAACAGCGTCGAGCGCCCCTCGGCCCGGGCCCCTTCGCGGAAGGTCTCGATCTCTTCTGGGGTGGAGAAGCATTTATAGGCGGTGCCATTGGCCAGCATCTGGCGCGCGACCTCGGCGTGACGGTCGCGGCCCTCGAACTGGCTGACGGGTTCGCCGTCCCAGTCCAGCCCCAGCCAGCGCAGGCCGGTCAGCAGCGCCTCGGTCGCCGCTGCGGTCGAGCGGGCGCGGTCGGTATCCTCGATGCGCAGCAGAAAGCGGCCGCCTCGGCCACGGGCGAACAGCCAGTTGAACAGCGCGGTGCGTGCGCCGCCGATATGCAGATAGCCGGTGGGCGAGGGGGCGAAGCGGGTCACCACGGGACGGGAATCGGTCATCACAAGCCAGATCAATCCAGAGAACAGGGGCATTGGCCGCTGCCGTTAATCCTTCCGAAAGAAGCGGCATGCCAATCTTGTGGCGGAAAATACGCAAGAGACGCGGCAAGGACAAGTTTCAGTGGCGCAAGCGGCCAGGGCATCCATGGGCAGTTCCCCGACGGGCACGGTGCGGCCGCCGCTGGCGGTCCGGGCCGGAATCATGCCCTGGGTGCCGTTCTGGCTGTCGCTGGGCATCGGCGGCTGGTTCCTTCTGGCGCGCGAACCGGGGGCCGGGTTCTATGCCGGCCTGCTGCTTGCGGCGGCTGCCTGCCTTGCCGGGCTGGCCGGCATGGCGCGGCTTGCCGCGGGCGGGCGCCTGGGCTGGCGCTGGGCCGAGTTCGGCCAGCTTGCCCTGCTGGCGCTGCTGCTGATCGCTCTCGGGGCGGGGATGACGGGGTTGCGCGCGCATCTGGTGGCGGCGCCGGTGCTGGATTTTCGCTATTACGGCCCGGTCGAGGGGCGGGTGATCGGCATCGACCGTTCGGCGCGCGACCGCATGCGGTTGCTGCTGGACCGGGTGCGGCTGCGCAATGTCGCGCCCGGAGACACGCCCCGGCGGGTGCGCATCTCGTTGCTGCAGGACGATGTCCTGCCGGTTCCGGGCCAGCGGGTGATGCTGACCGCGCATCTCTCGCCGCCGCCCGGCCCGGCCGAGCCCGGGGGATTCGACTTTCGCCGCCTGGCCTGGTTCGACGGCATCGGCGCCATCGGCTATACGCGCACGCCGGTGATGTCGGTGGCGCAACCCGACCGCGCCGGCACCCTGGCGCTGCACCGCATGCGCATGGACCTGTCCGCGGCGATGCAGGACCGCATCGGCGGCCAGGCGGGGGCGGTGGCATCGGCGCTGATGACCGGCGACCGCTCGGGCATCGCCGAGGCGACGAATGCCACCATGCGCGCCTCGAACCTTTACCACATCGTCTCGATCTCGGGCCTGCACATGAGCATGCTTGCCGGCCTTGTCTATGCCGGGCTGCGCCTTTTGGCGGCGCTCGTGCAGGGCCTGGGCGGGTTGCGGCTGCCCTGGGGACACAAGCTGGCGGCGGTCGGGGCGCTGCTGGTGGCGCTGGTCTATCTCTGGCTCTCGGGCGGTGGCGTCGCGACCGAGCGCGCCTTCATCACCGTGGCGGTCATGCTGCTGGCGGTCGTCTGCGACCGCCGCGCGGTTTCGCTGCGCACCGTTGCGGTCGCCGCGGTGATCGTGCTGCTTCTGGCCCCCGAGGCGCTGACCGAACCGGGATTCCAGCTCAGCTTTGCCGCCACCGTCGGCCTGATCCTGGTCAACGAGGCATTCCAGAATACCTTTGCCGAGGCCCGGCCCTGGCTGCGCTTCGTGGCGCTGCTGATGCTGTCATCGCTGGTCGCGGGGCTGGCGACCGCCCCCATCGCCGCGGCGCATTTCGGCCGCATCACGCAATACGGGCTTCTGGCGAACATGCTGGCGGTTCCGGTCGTGGGCATGGTGGTGATGCCGGCCGGTATCGCTGCGGCGCTGCTTGCGCCGCTGGATCTGGCGCAGCCGGCGCTCTGGCTCATGGGGCTCGGCACGCGCTGGATGCTTGCGGTCTCGGAATGGGTCGCGGCCATGGGCGGGGCCGAGATCCGGATTCCGGCGCCGCCGCGCGCGGTGCTGCCGCTGTTCGGAGCCGGCGCCCTGCTGACACTGCTGGCGCCGATGTCGGCGGGCCTTGCCTCGCGCGCGGGCACGGTCGCGCGGCGCGCCGGCGGCATCGGCCTGATCCTTTGCGCCCTGGGCATCTGGCTAGGTGCGCAGCGGCCGGGCATCCTGGTCTCGGCCGGAGGCGATGCGGTCGCCGTCATGACCCCGGCCGGCCGGGTCCCGTCACGCGCCAAAGGCGGGTCATTCGCGGTCGATGCCTGGCTCGAGGCCGACGGCGACGCCCTCGACCGCAAGGCCGCCGCGAGCCGGCCGCTGTGGCAGGGCGTTCCGACGAACCGCTGGGCCGAATTGCATATCGGCCCGCGGACCTGGCAGATCCGCCATCTGGTCGGAAAGACGGCGCTTGCCGCGCTGGCGCAGTTCTGCCGTCAGGACGCGGTGCTGATCACCGACCAGAGGACCGTGGGCAAGCCGCCGGGTGACTGCCGGATCCTGGACCGCGGCCTTCTGGGGCGCCAGGGCGCGGTCTCGATCCAGCCGCATGTCAGCGGCATCAGGCTGCGATTCGCCGACGGGCCGCCGGCGCGGCGCATGTGGCAATGAACCTTTCGATCATGATCCCTGCAAGTGAGTGCAATGAACAGCCTGACCAACAGTTGCATCCGCCAGTTTCTGCGCAGTTCCTACGGGGATGACCTGTGGTCGCGCGTCGCCACGGCCGCCGGGGTCCGGGCAGATGCCCTGCTGGCCTGGACGGCGCAGGCCGACGCCACGACCGCCGCGCTGCTGGTCCATGCCGCAAGGGCGCTTGGAAAGAAGCCCGGCGAAATTCTCGAGGATCTGGGCGAATGGCTGACCCGGCAGGAACAGCTTCGCCGGCTGTTGCGCTTCAGCGGCAGCACATTCGACGAGTTCGTCATTTCCCTGCAGGATCTTGCCGGGCGCATCAACCTCGTGCTGCCTGACCTCGGGCTGTCGGCGCTGCTGGTCGAGAAGACATCGCGGAATTCATTCCGGATCGCGTCGGCCGGAAGACAAAGGCTTGCCATGCGGGTCATCGTCGGGGTGCTGCGCGGCATGGCGGACGATTACGGGACACTTGCGCTGGTCAGCCATCGCGGCAGCGATGTCGATGTGGGTGTTGCCCTGGCCGGTTATGCAGATGCGAAAGGCTTCGATCTTGTCGCAAGCACATACTGAGCCGGCGACCCAGGCCATCGGCAGCGAGGCGCTGGCCCGGATCCTGCCCATGCATGCCGTTCTCGACCGGCAAGGGCGCATGCTGTCGACGGGGCCGACACTTGCCAAGCTGGTGGGCGGCGCGCAGGGCTTTTTCGACGCCTTCCGCCTTGTGCCGGCCGATGACGGCAATCGTCGCCCGCCCGAGGCGACGATCGAACGTCTGCTCTCCATGCCGCAGTTCTCGGCCGGGCTGCGGTGCGCCCCGGGCCTGGTCCTGCGCGGTGCGATGGTGCCGCTCGAGGGTGGGCGGGTGCTGGTGAACCTCGGCTTCGGCGTGTCGCTGCCCGAGGCGGTCCGCGGTTTCGGCCTGACGAGCAGCGATTTCCCGGCGGCCGATCTGGTGATGGAATTTCTGTTCCTGCATGAGGCCAATCGCGCGGCGCTGGCGCTGCTGGGCGACGTGAACCTTTCGCTTGGCCAGGTTGCGGCGGACGCGCAGCGCATGTCCCTGACCGATCCACTGACCGGCCTTGCAAACCGGCGATCCTTCGATGACGAGTTCGCAAAGGCGTTCGAGGCGCGGGAGCGGTTGCCCTTTGCCCTGCTGCATCTGGACCTCGATGATTTCAAGGCGATCAACGACAATTTCGGCCATGGCGCCGGCGATGACGTGCTTCGGCAGGTCGCACAGGCCATTCGGACAGCCACGCGGGCGCAGGACCTGGCCTTTCGCGTTGGCGGCGACGAATTCATGATACTGGTGTTCCTGTCCGAGCCCATGCCGGACGTGCAGGCGATCGCCGGCAGGGTGATCGAGCAGGTGGCGCGCGGCACCCGCAGCTTCCTGCCGTCCGGCGTGTCGGTCAGCATCGGCGTGGCCATGTCGCGACAGGGTTTCGCCGGCTGCGAGCAGATGCAGTTGCGGGCCGACGAGGCCCTCTATGCGGCCAAGCTCTCGGGAAAGGGACGGGGGGTGATGGGCGCCTTGCCGCCGGGGACGGGGTGAAAAGCCAGACCGGCGACCCGCTGGCCCAGCCTTCCGAGGGGCCGGATCGGCATGGCCGCCACGCAGGTGCAAGCCACGGCCGGTCTGGAGGGCCAGGAAAGCGGCGCCGCGACGGACACCGCCGCCGCAAGAAAGCGGCTTTTCCTCATGGCGTCTGCTCCTTCAGATTGGGCAGACTCTACATCAGAGCGAGGGAACTTCCGGGGGGCTGTCAGGCGACGTGGCGCGCGAAGGCAGCCATTGCGGTGTTCTCGACGGCCTGGACCGTAACGAGGGGCTGCTGCGCCAGATGACCTGCTGCAGCCTCAAAGGAGCCCCGAGATGGACTTTGGCGATTTCCTGCAGGCCGTGATGCATGCCTGCGATTCGGACCCCGAGCGTGCAAAACCGGCACAGACGGAATGGGAGAACTTGTCGAAACGCCCCGATGCCAGCGGTCATTTCGCCGCCGAAGCCCGCCTGGCCTTGACCTGATAGGCATTGACCCGCCAGGCGATAGGCGCGCGAATGCGGCGGCGCGGATGATCACGAGGACCTGCTCATCCGCCGCTGGCAGCAGGTCCGCGACCCGGCGACCCAGGCCGATGCTGACGGTCGGCTGCCGGGCCTCGCCGGGCGGCAGTTTCGCATGCTGGGCAACTGCGTTGCGGTCAACCCGATGCTGGCGGAAACCTGCATGCCCGGCCGGATCGCCACCACCAGCCGCGCGCACGATGCTTGGACGATGCGCCCGTGGCGCAGGAATTTATCTGGTGTTCTCAGGGCGATATGGTGCCGGTTGCAGGAATCGAACCCGCGACCTTCTGATTACAAATCAGCTGCTCTACCAGCTGAGCTAAACCGGCGTCTGGTCGAAGCGATAGCCGCTGGCGACGGTGCTTGCAAGGCTGTGCTTGGCAATGATCCAAGGGTCGCGGCCGCCGCGGTCGTTGCCCTGCGCGATCAGCGGCCGATCACCTGGCAGCTTTGCTCGCGCGCCTGCAGACGGCTGCAGGCCAGCTCGGCGGTCTCGCGGCTCATGCCGGTGAAATTCGCGGCAAACCCCCGTTTCGTGTCGGCGACGCGGCCATACGCGTTGCCCAGAACGGTGTTCTCCTGCAGCGCGGTGCGCAGCAGCAGCTGCTCGGCCTCGTGATGCGAACGCATGGGCCCGAGCGTCACCCCCCAGCTGCCGCCGCGTGCGCTGCCGGCGCGCGATACGATCTCGGTTGGCTCGGCTGCGCTATCCTCGTCGGGTAGCAGCGAGCTGAGGATGATGTTCTCGGACCGCGGCACTGGCAGGGCCGAGACGCGCAGCGCCCCGGACGGCGCCACCGCGGCCGCATCGGCCAGGGCGGGCGCGATCGCGACCGGCTCGGGCAGCAGCGCCGAGGAGCGGTCGTTGTCGGGCAGGGGCTCGGCGACGGCCTCCGGCTCGGAGGCGTCGCCCTCTTCGGGGCGGGCCTCAGGGCGGGCGGTGGTCGCCAGGATCTCGGGGCTGACCGCGGCGCGGGCGATCGGTGCTGCGGCCGGCTTGCGCTGCGGACGGGCGCCGGCGTCGGCGCGGGTCCGGACTGCGGGCTGGCCGCTGGCGCGCGCCCGCGTCACCGCTGCCGCAATCGCCGCCGGCGTCACCACCGCGACCGTCGAGGCACGCGCCACCGGCCGATCCGAGGCGGCAAGGTGGGGCTCGGCCCGCGCCACGGCTGCGGCCACGGTTGCAGGCTGCGCCGGTGCCCGCGCAACCTGGACCGAGCGGCGGACCTTCTTCTCGGCCACATATTGCAGCGGCGCGGGTTTCACCTCGCGCACACGGGCGGGTGCCTTGCCAAAGCCCGCATCCAGAAGCTGCGCCATGACCGCATTGCGATGCGCAGTCGAGGTGCCGCCCAGGACCGTGGCGACCAGCCGCTTCGAGCCGCGCTTGGCCGAGGCCGTCAGGTTGAAGCCCGCCGCCCGCGTATAGCCGGTCTTGATGCCGTCGGCGCCGTCATAGGCGTCCAGAAAGCGCCTGTTGGTGGAGGAGACGGTGGTGATCCCGGCATCGGCCGAGCGGCGCGAGAAGATGCCGTAATATTGCGGGAAATCGTAAAACAGCCGCCGGCCCAGGATGCTCATGTCATGGGCGGTCGAGAAATGCCCATCGGCCGTCAACCCGTTCGCGTTGCGGAACTGCGAATTGCGCATGCCCAGGGCGCGCGCCATCTGCGTCATCTGCGCGGCGAATTTCGATTCAGACCCGGCCAGACCCTCGCCGATGACGGTGGCGGCGTCATTGGCCGATTTCACCGCGGCGGCGCGGATCAGATAGCGCAGCTCGATCCTCTGGCCCGGCTTCAGCCCCAGCCGCGACGGCGGCTGCGAGGCGGCATGGCTTGAAACAAGGAACTTGCTGTCCAGCCGCACCTGCCCGCGCTCGATGGCGTTGAAAGCCATGTAGAGCGTCATCATCTTGGTCAGCGATGCCGGATGCAGGCGCGTCTCGGCATTCTGCGCATAGATTTCCTTGCCCGAACGCGCGTCCATGACATAGGCCGCGAAAGGCGCGGCGGCAACCGTCATGGGCAGCGCCCAGGCGAATAGGATCATCAGTCCGAAGCGGACTCGTGTGGTGATTCTGCTCACTGTCCCGGTCTCTTCTGCCTCTGAGGTCCCGTTCAACTTGCGGGCCCTTCGTTGATTTCGGCAAGGATAGCATGGCTTCTGCCCTTCGGGAACTGCAACTTTGCGGATTCGGGAATTAATCGCCCACAGGTTGTGGGGCGCGTTTCGCTGCCATGCGGGGGCGGGGCTTACCAAGTCGCGGGAAAGCGCCTATATTCGGGCGCAGACCCGTTTCCACGCCGATTTCCCATGCCGATGCAAGCCCCGTGACCCAGCCGCAGATGACCCACAAACCCGGAGACCTTGAAGACATCGCGGTCGCGGTCAGGACCAAGCCGCGCACGCAGCGGCCTCCGATGTACAAAGTATTGCTGCTGAACGACGATTTCACTCCGATGGAGTTTGTGGTGCATGTGCTGGAACGGCTGTTCAACATGAGCCACGCCTATGCCATCGAGATCATGCTGACCGTGCATCGCAAGGGCGTGGCGGTGGTCGGCGTCTACTCGCACGAGATCGCCGAGACCAAGGTGGCGCAGGTGCTGGAGCTTGCCCGCCGCCAGCAGCACCCGCTGCAATGCACCATGGAAAAAGAGTAGAAATTGGCTGGATCACGGCTGGAACTTGTCTTTGGCGAGGCGGCTCCCGGGGGGCGCATGCTGCTTTTGGGCGCCGATGGCGCGAGCGACCTTGCGCCTTTCGATCCGGCGCGGCTGCAGATCGTGCAGGGCTTTTACCCCGATCACCAGGCACTGAAGGCGCGCGGTTTTCAGGTGCTGACCGCGGCCGAGGGGCAGTTCGACACGGCCCTGGTCTTTCTGCCGCGGGCCCGGGCCGAGGCGCGCGCCCGCATCGCCGATGCCGCCGCGCGCCTGCCGGTGGGCGCGGCGCTGTGGGTCGACGGGCAAAAGACCGACGGCATCGACGCGATGCTGAAGGAATTGCGCGCCATGGCGCCGGTGGACGCGGTGCAGTCGCGCGCGCATGGCAAGATCTTTCGCATGACCCTGCCGGCGCCCGGCTGGCTGCCCGCCGACTGGGCCGCGCGCGATCATGCGCCGGCGCCCGGCATGGTGACGCGCCCGGGCGTGTTCTCGGCCGATGCACCCGACCCGGCCTCGGTGGCGCTGGCGGCGCATCTGCCCGACAAGCTGCCGACGCGCATCGTCGATCTGGGCGCGGGCTGGGGCTGGCTGTCGGCGCAGATCCTGCGCCACCCCGGCGTCGAGGCCCTGCATCTGGTCGAGGCCGACGCCACGGCGCTGGATTGCGCGCGCCGCAACATCGCGGATCCGCGCGCGCGCTTTCATTGGGCCGACGCGCTGGACTTTCGCCTGGCCGAGCCGGTGAACGGCGTGGTGATGAACCCGCCCTTCCACGAGGGTCGCGCCGCCGATCCGAGGCTGGGCGCGGGCTTTATCCGCGCCGCGGCCGGGCTGCTGACCGGGGCGGGGCGGCTGTGGATGGTGGCGAACCGGCACCTGCCCTATGAACAGGTGCTGCGCGAATGTTTTGCCGATCTGGCCGAGATCGGCGGCGATTCCCGCTTCAAGATCATCACCGCCACCGGCGCGCGCCGCCCGGGCGCGCGCCGCGGCCCGGCGAAAGGGGGCAGAAGATGAGCATCTCGGTCCATGGCAAGGTCGCCATCGTCACCGGCGCCGCCCGCGGCATCGGCCTGGCCGTCGCCCGCTATCTTCAGGCGGACGGGGCGCTGGTGATGTTCGCCGACAGCGACGAGGCGGCGCTGGAGGCTGAACTGGGCGCCGCCGCTCAGGGCGATGGCCCGGTCCGCGCCTTTGCCGGCGATCTCAGCCAGAAGCTGACCCAGGCCAATCTGGTCTCGGCGACCATCGACGCCTTCGACCGTGTGGACATCCTGGTGAACGCGCATCGCGTGGTGCAGGGCTGCGATCCGATGACGGTCAGCGACGAGATCCTGGCCGAAATGCTGCGCCAGAACATGATCTCGGGTCTGCGGCTGTCGCAGCTGGTTGCCCGGCGCATGATCGCCCAGGCCGAGGCCGAGCCTGTTGCCGGCGAGCGCGCCCTGGCCGGCGCCATCGTCAATGTGACCTCGCTGGCCGCCGACTGGCCCAAGCCGCAGATGCTGGCCTATTCCATCGCCAGCGCCGCGCAGGCCCAGGCCACGCGCGCCCTGGCCGCGGCGCTGGCGCCCCGGCGCATCCGGGTGAATGCCGTGGCCTTTGCCAGCGTCATGTCGAACAACGTCCAGGCCAAGCTGCGCGAGGAACCGGCCCTGCGCGAGCGCATGATCGCCGCGACGCCGCTGGGCCGCATCGCCGGCGCGGACGAACTGGGGCCGACGGTACAATTCCTGGCCAGCGATGCGGCGGGCTTTGTCACCGGACAGATCCTGCGCGTCGACGGCGGGCGCAGCCTGGGCGATCCGCTGGCGCCGGGCGATTTCTGAGGCTCAGCCTTTTTCGGGATAGGCGGCCTTGCAGGCCTTGACCGCGGCCTGGGCGGCGGGGGCCAGCGCCGCCTTGCGCGCCGCCAGGTTGTCGCGCTTGCGCGCCTCGGAAACCGGGTCGATCGGGGCACGGTAGCGTTCGGTATCGGCCACCTCGCGCCGGCAGGTGCGATAGACGATGTCGCGCTTGCCGCCCTTGCCGGTGACCACGCGCGGGCAGTCGTCGAATTCCGTGCGCATGACGGTGCGTTCCTGCCAGGCATAGCCGCGGGCCAGATTGCCCTCGACCTCGGCCAGCAGGGCCGAGATGGTGCGGAATTCGCGGGTGTTGCGGCTGATGCACTGTTCCTGCGGCGTACCGCAGGCCGCAAGCAGCACAAGCACGGACAGGGCAAGCGGGATGTTGCGGGTCATGGCCGGGTTCTCTAGGTGTCGGAGCAAGGATACGACCGCCCGGGTGGCGGCGCAATTCATGATTCCGGAGAATGCCATGGACATGCAGCAGGAAAGGCAGCAGGCCGCGGACTGGTTTCGCAGCCTGCGCGACCGCATCGTGACCGCCTTCGAGGCGCTCGAGGACCGCGGGCCGGGCAGCGGCGCACCGGGCCGATTCGAACTGCGCGAGACGCGGCGCGGCACCGGGGGCGACGCCGGGAACGACAATGGCGGCGGCGGGCTGATGTCGGTGATGCGCGGCGGTCGGGTCTTTGAAAAGGTCGGGGTGAACTGGTCGGCCGTGCATGGAACGCTTGCGCCGCCCGCGCGCGCGGCGATGGCGGCGCGTGGCGTGCCGGGGATCGACCAGGATCCGCGCTTCTGGGCCTCGGGGATCAGCCTTGTGGCGCATATGCAGAACCCGCATGCGCCGGCGGTGCACATGAACACGCGCATGTTCTGGACACCGGGGGCCTGGTGGTTCGGAGGCGGCGCCGATCTGAACCCCTGCATCGAATATCCCGAGGACACCGCGCATTTCCACGCCACCCTGCGCGCCGCCTGCGACCGGCATGGCGCGCAGCTTTACCACCGCTACAAGGCCTGGGCGGACGAGTATTTCTTTGTCCCGCATCGCGGCCGGGCGCGGGGGGTCGGCGGCATCTTCTATGACGATCTGAACAGCGGCGACTGGCAGGCCGATTTCGCCTTCACCCGCGAGGTGGGTGAGGCCTTCCTGCCCGCCTTCCTGCCGCTGGCCGAGCGGCGCATGGCGCAGCCCTGGACCGAGGCCGAGCGCGACACGCAACTGGTCCACCGCGGCCTTTATGCCGAATACAACCTCGTCCACGACCGCGGCACGAAATTCGGCCTGGCGACCGGCCACGACCCCGATGCCGTGCTGATGAGCCTGCCACCGCTGGCGAAATGGCTCTGAGGCCGCCGCCGGGCGATCTGTTCCTGATGCGCCACGGCCAGACCGAATGGAATGCGCAAGGCCGGTTGCAGGGGCTGCAGGATTCGCCGCTGACGCCCTTGGGCATTACCCAGGCGCACAGACAGGCCTGGCTCATGCGCGATCTGCTGCATCTGCCGCGCTATGCCAGCAGTGCCGGGCGGGCGCAGCAGACGGCGCGGATCGTCTTTGGCGGGCGCACCTTCGTCACCGACGCGCGTCTGCAGGAGATCGACATCGGCCGTTGCACCGGCATGAGCCTGCAGCAGATGCGGGACCGCCACCACGGTCCGGCCTCGGACGGCTGGATCGAATGGTATGACCGCGCGCCGGGCGGCGAGGGCATGGCGGGGCTCGAGGCGCGGCTGCGCGCCTTCCTGGCCGATCTGCCCGGGCCGGCGCTGATCGTCACCCATGGCATCACCCTGCGCATGCTGCGCCTGCTGGCGATGGGCTGGCCGATGGCGCGTTTTGCCGAAATGACCGTCTGGCAAGGCGCGGTGCATCTGGTGCGCGACGGGCAGCAGCGGGTGTTCTTCTAGGGCCTGTTGCGGCCTTTCCGATCAACGCCTTGAGCTTTGTAAAGGCCATTTCGATCGGGTTGAGGTCGGGGCTGTCGGGCGGCAAGAACAAGAACCAGGCACCGATGTCGCGCAGGGCGCCCGCGGCGGCGGGGCTCTTGTGGCTGGAGAGGTTGTCGAGGAGTGAGGCCCCGAACGCCATCGGTCCGAGTGAGCGGGCCGAACGACGTCCCCGGCCCGGAGTGTCGGGACCAGTTGGGTTTTGATATAGAGGTCGAACAACTCGACATTCATGGCGCAGTCGATCACCCATGGTGCGTCGAGCCGGTCGTGGCGCAATGCGGCAACGAAGGTCCGGGTCTTCCAATGTCCGAACGGCGCATGATCGACGAGGCGCTGGCCGCAGGGCGCCAAGCCGGTGGTCCTGGCCATGTTCGTCTTGACACCGTTCGGCGTCGCCCTCGGACCGATGGCGGGCTAACGCCTCACCATCAATAAAAGCCAACCGTTCCAGATGGCTGGCCATGAAGGGCTGGCGCCTTGCGATCCAGACATGGCGCATCTCGGCGACGTCCTTGCGCTTCTGTTCAAGCGCTTGCAGGGCTTTTCTTGTGTGTCAGCCCGAGCCCGCGCAGCACCCGCCAGACGTTGGCGCGGTGCACGTCGATGTTGTGGGCTTCGGACAATTCCGTCACCAGTTCGTCGAACGTGATCTCGCCTTTGGCCCTGACGCGAGCCTTGAGCCAACCGGTCACCCCCGTCAGCTTGCCATGTCCCCCGCCATTGCCTTGCCGCCTCGCGCTCAACCCTCCGGTTTCGCGTCGCAGCTTCACCAAGACGTTGACGAATTTCGGCGACACCCGAAAGTGCCGTGCAGCCTCACGGTGGCCGTGGCCGTCGTCCACAAAGGCCGCGACCCGTGTGCGAAGCTCCATTGGATGCGGCTTGCCCATTTGCCTCCCCGCACCTGCCTCAGTATACGAAATCACGAAACGGCCGTTCCGGGAACCTTGAATCTCAAAGTCCGCGATATGCTCTAGCGGCCGGGCAGAGGGCGTGCGGGGCTGCCGGCCACGGTGGCGCCCGGGGTCACGTCACGCGTCACCACCGCGCCGGCGCCGATGATCGCGCCGCTGCCGACGCTGACGCCGGGCAGGACGATGGCGCCGCCGCCAACCCAGACATCATCGCCGATGCTGATCGGCCGGCCCCATTCCTGGCCGGTGGCGCGGCTTGCGATGTCGCGCGGCCGGTCCTCGGTCAGCAGTTGCACGGCGGTGCCGAACTGGCAGCGCGCGCCGATGCGGATCTCGCAGATGTCCATGAAGAAGCAGCCGAAATTGACAAAGCAATCCGGGCCGAAATGGATATGCTTGCCATAGTCGACGCTGAAGGGCGCACGGATCACCGCGCCGTTCCAGGTGCCCAGAAGCTGCGAGAGCGTGCGCGCGCGGGTCTTGTCGCCGATGATCGTGGCGTTGTAGTCGCGCATCAACCCCTGCGCCAGCTTGCGCAGGCCGACCAGTTCGCCGTCGCCCGGATTATAGGGTCGGCCCGCCAGCATGTCCTCGCGCGCGGTCAAATGAAGCCCAACTCCAGCCTGGCTTCGTCCGACATCATCTCCATGCCCCATTGCGGCTGGAACGTCATCTCGACATCGACCTGTTTCACCCCCGGGATCGGCTCGACCGCATCGGCGACCCAGCCCGGCATCTCGCCGGCGACGGGGCAGCCGGGCGCGGTCAGGGTCATCACGATGCGTACGGCGTTTTCATCATTTATGTCAATGGTGTAGATCAGGCCAAGATCATAGATGTTGACCGGGATCTCGGGGTCGTAGACCGTCTTGCAGGCCTCGACCACGCTGTCGTAAAGCGGATGTCCGGTCGTCGAAGGCGCGATCACGAGATCGCCTTCCCTGCTGTTTTCCATGCTCATGGGGGTCCGTCCTGTCAAAGCCTGAGGCTTTATATAGGACTGCGCCCCGGCAGGGTCCAGTGCGGCAATCAGAAGCGGAAGTTCAGCCGCCGCGTCAGGCCGATGCTGACCGAGGGCTGGTCGCGCGATTCGACCACCGGCGAATCGCCGGCATCGCCCAGCAGGCGACCATAGCTGATCCGGCCCATGATGGCGGTGTCGGGCATGAACTCGTAACGCGCCTCGACATTGAAGCGCGCGATATAGGCGCCGCCGTCCGGGTCATGGGCGCGCAGGCCGCTGGCGCGCGATTCCTCGCCGGTGACGCCGAAATAGGTACCGGTGAATTCGTCATCGCCCAGGCCCAGTTCCGCCCCGGTCCAGAAGGTCAGCCGGTCATTGTATTCAAAGCGGTATTTGGCGCCGACCTCGCCCACGACGCCGCTATGGCCGCCAAAACCCTTGCGCAGTGTGCCATAACTGGTCGTCGGGCCGGCGCGCCAGGACAGGCGGGCGCCAAGCTCACCGGCATAGCCGATGTCCTCCATGCCGCGCAGCAGGTCGAAATCGTCGGCATCGCGCTTGCCGATCACATTGCCCGAGGGCGAGATGGAAAAGCCGTCCTTGAGATCGCGGTCCGAATCGCCGTTGCGCAGGATCAGCCAGGGCGAGGCGTCATGGTCCTCCGCGCCCATGTATTCCGGGCTGAAGCTGGCGCCGACGCCGGCATCGACCGAAAACCCGCCGAAGGGCGAGGATGTCTGTGCCGCTGCCGGCAGCGCCAGCACCAGGGCAGAGATCAGGGCGAGGGCGAGCGTTCTGGTCATGGAGAATCCCTTGAAGTTGCCGCGGACCCTGCGGCATGGGCAGTGGCAGGGCAAGCCTTTCCGGTCCGGCCGGGCGATAATGGTTCGCGCCTGTGGCATTCAGGCGCGTTCCGCCGCCTCGAGCCGCTCCAGCGCCTCCATCCACAGCGCCTCGGCGCGGCTCATGGCCTCACTGGCTTCGGCATGTTTGCGGCCCCATTGCTCGGCCTTTTGCGCGTCGTCATAGGTCGTGGGGTCGGCCATGATCGCATCGAGCCTTGCCAGCATGGCAGCCAGCTTTTCCACCCGCTCCTCGGCACGGCGCGTCTCGGCGCGCAGTTCAAGGATGCGGTCGCGTGACGCCCGTTTCGGGGCGGGTTTCGGTTCGGGTTTTGGTTCGGGCTTTTCCTCGCCGGCCAGCAGCATCTTGCGGTAATCGTCCAGATCGCCCTGCCAGGGGCCGACCCCGCCCTGATCGACCAGCCACAGCCGGTCGGCGACCAGGTTCAGCAGATGCATGTCATGGCTGACCAGCACCACCGCCCCGGTATAATCGTTCAGTGCCTCGGTCAGCGCCTCGCGGCTTTCGATGTCCAGATGGTTCGTCGGCTCGTCGAGAATCAGCAGATGCGGCGCGTCGATGGTGGCCAACAGCAAGGATAGCCGCGCCTTCTGCCCGCCGGACAGCTGGCCCACCCTGGTTTCCGCCTGCGCCTCCATCAGCCCGAAACCGGCCAGCCGCGCGCGCAGTCGCGCCGGGGCCTCGTCGGGGCGCAACCGCCGGACATGGGCGATGGGCGTCTCGTCCAGCTCCAACTCATCGACCTGATGCTGGGCGAAATAGCCGATGCGCAGCTTGCTTGAACGCGCGATGCGCCCCTCCATCGACTCGAGCCGCCCGGACAGCAGCTTCGAGAGCGTGGATTTGCCTTGACCGTTGCGCCCCAGAAGCGCGATGCGGTCGTCCTGGTCGATGCGCAGGTTCAGGCGTCGCAGCACCGCACGGCCCTCATAGCCGACCGTCACCCCGTCGAGCGAGACGATGGGCGGCGACAGCTGATCGGGCTGGGGAAAGCTGAAGCGGTGGAATTTCGCCTCCTCGGGGGCGGTGATCGGCTCCATCCTTTCCAGCATCTTGATGCGGGCCTGCGCCTGTCGGGCCTTGGTGGCCTTGGCGCGAAAGCGGTCGACGAAGCTTTGCAGATGCGCGCGGCGGGCGTCCTGCTTTTTCGCCTCGGCCGCCTGCAGGGCGCGCTTTTCGGCGCGAGTGCGGGCGAAAGTGTCATAGCCGCCGGAATAGAGCACCAGCTTGCGGTCCTCGAGATGCAGGATATGGCCGACGGCCCGGTTCAGCAGATCGCGGTCATGGCTGATGACGATGACGGTATGGGGATAGCGCTGCAAATAGCCCTCAAGCCACAGCGCGCCCTCAAGGTCCAGATAGTTGGTCGGCTCATCGAGCAGCAGCAGATCGGGCTGCGAAAACAGCACCCCCGCCAGCGCCACGCGCATGCGCCAGCCGCCGGAATAGTCGCTGGTCGGCCGCGCCTGATCCTCGGTCGAAAAGCCAAGGCCCTTCAGGATGGTGGCGGCGCGGGCCTCGGCCGACCAGGCGTCGATGTCGGCCAGCCGGGTCTGGATCTCGGCGATGCGGGTGGGGTCATGGGCGGTGGTGGCCTCAAGCATCAGGCTGGCGCGCTCGGTATCGGCGGCCAGCACCGTGTCCAGCACGCTGGCGGCCGTCCCCGGCGCCTCTTGCGCCACGCCGCCGATGCGGGCGCGCGGCGGCAGGGTGATGGCGCCGCCGTCCAGCGCGTGCTCGCCCCGGATCAGCCGGAACAGCGTGGTCTTGCCGGCGCCGTTCGGCCCGACCAGGCCGACCTTGTGCCCGTCCGGGATCGTGGCCGAGGCATGATCGAACAGCGGCCGGCCGGCAATGGAATAGGAAATGTCGTCGATACGCAGCATATGCCCCGCATGGCGCAAGCCGCCCGGCGCGTCAATGCCGCGCGCTGCGGCTTTTCAAGCCGAAGCGCGCATGCTAACCGGGCGCGGATTTCCGGGCCAGGGGGTCCGGAACAGGACAAAGGACATCACCCATGGCCACCGAGCGCACCCTTTCGATCATCAAGCCCGACGCAACCAAGCGCAACCTGACCGGCAAGATCAACGCCAAGTTCGAGGATGCCGGCCTGCGCATCGTCGCGCAAAAGCGCATCCACCTGTCGCCCGCCCAGGCCGGCCAGTTCTACATCGTGCACAAGGACCGGCCCTTCTATGGTGAGCTGGTCGAATTCATGGCCTCGGGCCCGGTGGTCGTGCAGGTGCTGGAAGGCGAAGGCGCCATCGCGAAGAACCGCGAAGTGATGGGTGCCACCAACCCGGCCAATGCCGACGCCGGCACCATCCGCAAGGAATTCGCGCTGTCGATGGGCGAGAACTCGGTCCATGGCTCGGACGCGGTGGAAACCGCGCGCGAAGAGATCGCCTTCTTCTTCTCGGGCCTCGAACTGGTCGGCTGAGCGGCCGGCTTTCCGTTTTCCGGATGCCCAAAGGAAAGGGCCGCCCATCTGGGCGGCCCTTTTTCATTTGGCGCTGCGTTGCGTTGCCGCGTGTGGCGCGGCCCCGGCCTCAGCCCTGCGCGGCCTTCGGGGCGCGCGAGGGGCGCCGGGCCGGGCGTTTGCGCGCTGACTGCGCCGCGCCGCGCCCGGCGGGGCCGCCGCGTTCGCGGATCTTGCTGGCCTCGAAGGGCACCTCGCCGCCGACCACCGGGATCGGCGCCTTCATCGCCTTTTCGATGGCGCGCAATTCGCCGGTCTCGGCCGGGGCGCAAAAGGCGATGGCGCGGCCGTCGCGGCCGGCGCGGGCGGTGCGGCCGATGCGGTGGACATAGTTCTCGGGCACATTCGGCAGGTCATAGTTGTAGACATGCGCCACCTCGGGAATGTCCAGACCGCGCGCCGCCACATCGGTCGCCACCAGCACCTTGGTCTCGCCGGCGCGAAAACCCGCAAGCGCGCGCTCGCGCTGGCCCTGCGATTTGTTGCCGTGGATCGCCGCGACCTGGAAGCCCCATTTCTCCAGGAGCTTCGACAGCTTTTCCGAACCGTGCTTGGTGCGGCCAAAGACGATGGCCAGTTCCTCGCGGTGCTTGCCCAGATATTCGGCCAAGAGTGCCGCCTTGTCGCCCTGGTTCACGAAATGCACGCCCTGTGCGATCTTGGCCGCCGCCTGGCCGGGTGGGTTCACCGCGACCTTCAGCGGGTCGGTCAGATAGCTGTCGGCCAGTTCCTCCATCAGCCTGGGCATGGTGGCGGAAAACAGCAGCGTCTGGCGTTCGCGCGGCAAGAGCCGGGCGATGCGGCGCAGCGCGTGGATGAAACCGATGTCGAGCATCTGGTCGGCCTCGTCCAGCACCAGATAGCGGGTCTGCGACAGATCGACGGCGCCGCGTTCCAGCAGGTCGATCAGGCGTCCGGGGGTGGCGATCAGCACATCGACGCCGCGTTCCAGCCGGCCGATCTGCACGTTGATCGAGGCGCCGCCGACGACGCGGAACTGCCGGATTGGCGTGCCCGCGGCATAAAGATCGATGTTTTCCGCGATCTGCGTCGCCAGTTCCCGCGTCGGCGCCAGGATCAGCGCGTGACAGGTCCTGGGGTCGGGGCGGCGGCCGTTGTTCAGCAGCCGGGTCAGCATCGGCAGGCCGAAGGCCGCGGTCTTGCCGGTGCCGGTCTGCGCCAGGCCCAGCAGATCGCGCCCGGCGACGATGCCGGGAATGGCCTTTTCCTGGATCGGCGAGGGCGCCTCGATACCCATCGGCGCGAGATTGATCGCCACGCGCGCGTCGATGCCCATGCGGGTGAAGGGCGTGTCGATGTCGGGGATCGCGCGGCGGATGAACTTTTCCTCGGGTTCGGCGCGGTGACGGCGGTGGTTGCTGTCGGGCTTGGGGCCGCGGTTGAAGCGGGGCTTGCCGGCCTGGCCGTTCGGGCTGCGGTTGGGCTTGCCGGAACGGCCGGGGCGGGTGGTCTCTTGCGTCATGTCATCTTTCGGCCATGCCGCCCGCGTATCGGCGCACATGGCAAGGGGCCGCGCGCCCGTGCATTCGGGTCGGCGGCAGGTTGCGAGGGGCGGGCATGATACGCAAGCCCGCAAGCCTCCCCGCGTGAATGGGAAACTGAAATCCGGTGCCGACCTGAGGCGCAAGGCGCATCGGCTGCTCACGCGGCAGCAGGCGGCAACCGGGCGCAGATACAGGCCATGGCGGCGAAAGTCAAGCCCGGTCGGCGGAATCCATCCAGATGGTCACCGGCCCGTCATTGACCAGCGCCACCCGCATGTCGCCGCCGAATTCGCCGGTCTCGACCGGCAGGCCGAGGGCGCGCAGGCATTGGGCAAAGCGCAGATACAGCGCCTCGCCGCGTGCCGGGGCCTCGGCGCCGGAAAAGCCGGGGCGGTTGCCGGTGCGGGTGTCGGCGGCCAGGGTGAACTGGCTGACCACCAGCACCGCCCCGCCGATGTCCTGGACCGAGCGGTTCATCTTGCCCGCCGCGTCGCGAAAGATGCGCAGCTTTGCCACGCGCGCGGCCAGTCTGTCGGGCGCGTCGTCGCCGTCGCCCTGCATGGCGCAGACCAGCACCAGCAGGCCCGGGCCGATGCGGCCGGTGCTGCGGCCCGCGACGGTGACCTCGGCCTCGGACACGCGCTGGATCAGGGCGCGCAACTCAGGCCCCCAGCATGATGCCAAGCACGACCAGCATCAGCCCCAGCGCCGAGGCGGCCAGCGCTGCCATGTTTACCGCCACGACCCGGCGCATGGTGGCGCGCATCGCCGCGTCGTCATCCCTGCGCGACCGCGCGCGCGCCGCGGTCAGGATGCACCAGACCAGCGCCAGCAGTCCCAGCATGGTCAACCCGCTGCCGCCCCAGATCAGCCCGTCCCAGATCGTCATTCCGCGCCTCCGTCCGTCGCCGAAAGGCCCTAGCGGCGATTGCGCCCGCCCGCAAGACCGCCTAGACCCGGCGCCCGACAGGTAAGGGAGCCAAGCCATGCAGGACGATCAGGCCTATGGTATCGCAGCCGGCGAGCTGCGCCAGTTCATCGAGCGGTTCGAACAGCTCGAGGCCGAAAAAAAGGACATCGCCGAACAGCAAAAAGAGCTGATGGCCGAGGCCAAGGGCCGCGGCTATGACACAAGGGTGATGAAGAAGGTCATCGCGCTGCGCAAGCGCGACAAGGACGACATCGCCGAGGAGGAGGCGATCCTCGAGATGTACAAGGCCGCACTGGGCATGGGCTGAGGCGGCAGGCCCGCCCGGTCAGGGGGTGATGAACTCGACCCCCGGCAGGGCGGCGATCTCGGCGATGTCGCGTTCATAGGCGGCAGTGATGCGGTCCACCAGCGCCTGGTCCCAGCCGGGCAGGTTCAGTTCGACCTCGATCTGTTCGGGCAGGGCGTGTTCCTGCAGCGCGGCAGCAAAGATGCGACGGCGGCTCTCGACGGTCAGCCGCTGTTCCTGGGCCATGGCGTCGCGGATCATGCGCAGCCCGTCCGGGTGCAGGATGTCGCCCAGGATCTGCAGCCCCGCCTTCAGCGGCACGTCGCTGGGCATGGTGGCGATGCGGCGCACCACCTCGGGCCAGATCAGCGAGGTGTCCTCATGGCACCACAACACCATGCGCCGGCCTGGCACGGCGGCCAGGATGCGCCGCATCGCCGGGGCCCAGCGCAGGCTCTCGGGGTCGATGCCGGCCATGACCTCGGCATAGCTGCCGCTGCGTTCCTGTGCCAGCACGAAGGCAAGCAGCGTCGCGGGGTTTTTCAGCGCCAGGAAGAACTCGATCTGGGCGCTGGGAAACAGGTTGGCCAGCGCCGCCAGCCTTTTGCCGGCCGAGGCATAAAGCCCTTCGGCCGAGATCGCGCGCTCGGCCATGCCAAGGAAGGTGGGGGTCGAGCAGATGATGCGCCGCGGATTGTCCGATTCCAGGATCGCGTCCAGCATGACCTGTTCCATCTCGGGCGTCGCCGGCCCGCCCTTCAGCGCCGAGATCGCCTCGCCAAAGACATCGCGGTGCCGGTTCGGGGTCAGCGGCTCGACGCCATTGTGCAAGAGCCAGTCGCGGTTCTGCATCAAGGTCTTGACCATGCGAAAAAGATCGGTGCCGTGCACCCCGCAGTGAAAGACGACCTGCATCGCGCCTGTTTCCCCCGACTCGTTTCGCGCAGACTAGCCGCCCAAGCCGGCGGGTGGAAGTTTTCGCGTGCCGGCGGCGGCTTGCGCTCAGCCGATGCGGGTGAAGCGGGGCATGGCCTCGCGGTTGTCAAAGAAGGGCACGCTTTGGGGCACAGGCAGCGGCCCATCACCCGCGACCTGCAGCAGGTGCGCAAGCTCGGACAGCACCACCTCGGTGATGAAGGGCAGGTCAAGCCTGCGCGCCTCGCCCAGCGGCACCCAGTGCAGATGCGAAAGCTCGTCGCAGGCGGCGCTGAAATCGTGGCGGTCGCCGTGCAGCCTTTCGGCATCCAGCAGCAGGAAGCGCGCATCGAAGCGGCGCGTGCGGCCCGGGGGGGTGATGGCGCGGAACATGTAGATCAGCGCCGAGGCGTCCGGCGCCAGCCCGGCGCGGCGGTAATGGTCCCAGCCCGCCGGCGCCGGCCCGGGTCGGCCGGTCAGCAGGCCGGTCTCCTCGGCCAGTTCGCGCAGGGCCGCGGCGGCGATCGCCGCCGGCGTGACCAGGGATTGCGCCCGCGGCTCGCAGGCCAGCCGCGCGGCGGTGTCTTGCGAGGGCGGGCAGGCCAGCCGCGCCCCGGCATCGGCGGCATCGACGGCGCCGCCGGGGAAGACGTATTTCGACGGCATGAAGGCCGCGCCGGCGCCGCGCTGGCCCATCAGCACCGAGGGCCCGTCCGGGGACCGGCGGTCAAGGACCAGGACAGTTGCGGCGTCGCGGATCGCGTCACCCCCCAGGGGCCTGCCGGGGTCTGCGGCCGGGGGCATGGTCACGGCGCGGCGACCCTGGCCGGGTCCGCACCGCCGCCAAAGCCATGCATGCGCCGCGACCACTGAAAGCCGATCAGCCCGCCCTTGATCCGCGGCAAGAGCAGCAGCGACAGCGCCACCACGCCCAGGCTGAAGCCGATCAGCAGCGCCATGGCCGAGGGGCGGTAAAGCATGAAGACGATCAGCAGCAGCGGCCCCGCCACATGCGAAACCAGCAGCACCGTCAGATAGGCCGGCCCGTCATCGGCGCGGTGGTGGTGCAGTTCCGTGCCGCATTCTGGGCAGCGGTCGTTCACCGCCAGATAGCCGCGAAACAGCCGACCGCGTCCGCATTCGGGGCAGCGGCCCCGTGCGCCGCGCAGCATGGCCTGTTTCAGCGGACGTTCGTGCAGCGCAGAAGGGGCATCGGTCATGGGCGCAATCCTTTCCTGTCGCGCCTCTATGTAGGGCAGGGGCGGGCGGAATCAAAGCCCGTCGCGCCGCCCCGCTTTCACGCGGCGGCGACCTGGGGCGAGATCACGATGCGGTTGCGCCCCGACGACTTGGCGCTGAGCAGCGCGCGGTCGGCAAGCGCGAGCAGCGCCTGCGGATCGAGCCCGGCCTGATCGCAGGCCTCCGGGCCGCCGACCGCCAGCCCGGCCGAGATCGTCACCGTGACCCCGGGTTCCGCGCTGCCCGGCGGCAGCGGTACCGGCGCCTGCATCACCGCCCGGCGCAGCTCCTCGGCCACGCGGCGGGCCAGGCCTGGGCCGTGGCCGGGCAGGGCGACCAGGAATTCCTCGCCGCCGATGCGCGCCAGCAGCGCATCCTCGGGCAGGAACGAGGCGAGCCGCGCCGCGACCTCGCCCAGCACCGCATCCCCGGCGGGGTGGCCATGGCTGTCGTTCACCTGCTTGAAGCGGTCGATGTCGAGCACGATCACGGCAAGGCGCTGCTGCGACTGCCGCGCCTCCTCGGCCAGGGCCTGCAGGCGCGGCATGGCATAGCGGCGATTGTAGAGCCCGGTCAGCGCATCCGTCATTGCCCAGCGCAGGTTGCGCCGCGCCTCGTGCCGGCGGCGGTCGGCTACCTGCTTGCGGGCCAGTTCGGCGTCAAGGCGCAGCGCCGCCTCACCCGCGGTCGCGGGCGCGCCCAGGGTGACGGGCAGCACGTCCCCGGCGCCAAGGTCCAGCGCCACCGGCGCCAGATCGGCGCGTTCCGGGGTCAGTGCCATGACAAAGCCCGCCTCGCGCGAATGCGGACGCGAGCGCAGTTCCGACAGCAGCCGCAGCCCCCCGCCGGGCTGATCGATGTCGGCGGCGATCAGATATAGATCGGCCGCACGCCCGCCGGCCGCCGCCGCCAGCGCGCGCTCGGGGCTGCTGACCGAGATGTCGAATCCCACGCGGTGCTGCAGTGCATGGCGCCAGCCCAATGCGGTCGAGGGCTGGTCGGCGACAAAGACCGCCTGCGGCCGGCTGGCGTGCAGGAAGGTCGCCGCGGATTCGGCAAGGCCCCGGACGGCCGGCGCCTCGCTGTCGTCCTGGCGCATCAGGCCGCGGATGCGTGCCAGAAGCGTCAGCTCGTCCATGCCCGGCTCGGTCAGCCCCGAGGCACCGGCGCGCAACGCCTGCTGCCTGCCCTCGCCCTGCGCCTGGACCAGCACCGCCATGTCCTCGCCTCCGGGCAGGGCGCGCAGCGCCGCGCAAAGTGCCGGCCCTGTCATGTCGCCAGGACTTGCGCCGATCAGCACCAGCCTTGGGTGGATCAGCCGGGCCATGCGCAGCGCCTCGGCCCCCGAGGCGGCGGTCGAGACCTCGTGGCAGGCGGTGGTCAGGCGCACTTTCATGGTGATGCGCTCGATCGCCACGCTGTCAACGACTAGAATTCGCCCCGCCATGTTTCCCGTATGCTTTACTCTTGCGTCTGTGCATCGCATCCTGCGGTGGAAAGATTAACAAACCCTTTCCACAAAAGGAAAAACTGCCGATGACCCTGACCCAGGCAGCAAGCCCATGACCCCGCATGAGGCGCGCGCGATCGCCGAGGCGGGCTTTGCCCATATCGCTGCGGACCCGGACCTGGCGGGGGCGCTGCTGGCGCAATCGGGCAGCGACGTGGCAGGGCTGCGCGCCATGGCGGCGCGGTCCGAGTTCGCCGTCTTCGTGCTGGATTTCCTGCTGGAACAGGACCGGCGCGTGCTGGATTTCGCCGAGGCCTCCGGCATGGCGCCGCAGCGGCTGCTGATGGCGCGCGCGGTGCTGGGCGGCGGCGATCCCTGGTAGGGGCGCCGCCCGCCACGAGTGCCCTCAGGCCAGTTCGGCAAAGACCTTGTCGAGCGCGGTTTCCAGCTTTTCGAACATCTCGTCCATCTGCGCCGCAGTCAGGATGAAGGGCGGGCACAGCACCACCGACTGACCCAGCGGCCGGCAGATCAGCCCGAGGTCGGTGCAGGTATTGGCGATGCGTTCGCTGACCGAAAGATCGGCGGCGAAAGGCGTCTTGCTGGCCTTGTCTCGCACCGCCTCGAGCGCCCACATGAAGCCGACGCCGCGGTATTCGCCGATATTGGGCTTTGCCGCCAGGCGCTGCAGCCCGGCCTCGAATCGCGGCGCCAGGGCGCGGACGTTCTCGGCCAGGCCCTCGTTCATCACCACGTCGATGGCCTTCAGCGCGATGGCGCAGCCGACCGGATGGCCCGAGGCGGTGAAGCCATGCGGGAATTCCTCGATCGCCTCGACGGCCGCCTGCACGCGGTGCGACAGATCGGGCCCGAGGATCACCGCGCCCATGGGGAAGAATCCCGCCGTGAGGTTTTTTGACGAAATGATCGCGTCGGGCACATAGTCATAGGTCAGGCAGCCCCAGGTGTTGCCGGTGCGGCCAAAGCCGCAGATCACCTCATCCGAGATCATCGGGATGTCGTGTTTCTTCAGGATCGGCAGGATTGCCTGGAAATAGCCCTTGGCCGGGGGGATGACGCCGCCCGCGCCCATCACCGGCTCGGCGAAGAAGCCGGCGATGGTGTCGGCGCCCTCGCGGGTAATGGTGTCCTCAAGCTCGCGCGCGAGGCGCTGGACGAACTGCTCCTCAGACTCGGCGGCTTCGCCGTAACGCCAGTAATGCGGGCAGGTCAGGTGGATGAAGCCCGGCAGCGGCAGGCCGAAGACCGAGTTGTAGGGCTTGCCGGTCATGCTGGCCGAAACCGCGGTGACGCCGTGATAGGCGTTCCAGCGCGTCAGGATCTTGCGGCGCTGCGGCTTGCCCTCGGCCGCGTGCAGGAACCACAGCATCTTGACCATGGTATCGTTCGCCTCGGAGCCCGAGTTGGTGTAGAACACCCGCCCCGAGGAAAAGGGCGAGACCTCGACCAGCTTTTCCGACAGCATCACCGTCTGATCCGACATCCGCCCGAAGAAGGAGTGATAGCCGGGGAAGCGTTCGTATTGGGCCTTGGCGGCCTCGATCAGCCCGCGATGGTCGAAACCCGCGACCATGTTCCACAGGCCCGAGTTCGCATCCAGATAGCGGCGGCCGTGGACATCGACGATATAGGGCCCCTCGCCATGGGTGACGACCACCGTGCCGCGCTCATGCACCGAGGGCATGTCGGTGAAACCATAGAGCGAATGTTCCTCGGCGCGTGCTTCCCAGCTTTGCGGTTGCGTCATCCCAGCCTCCCTGTGCTTTGCGCGCAGGCTAGCCGGGCGCGAATGGCGGATCAATGGTTTGGCTTGCGCTCCTGCGGTGCGGCCGGGGGATGAAATCCGCGCGGCGTCAGGCTAGCATGGCCCCGGGTCGTGACGGGGGGTCGCCATGCTGGACCGGCGTCTGTTTCTGGGCGGGGCAATCGGGATGCTGGCCGGCTGCCAGGCGCCGCCGGCGCAGGAACTGCCGCAGCCGCTGGATCTGGGCGTGGATGCACATGTGCATCTGTTCAACGGCCGGGACGTGCCGGTGCGGGGATTCCTGCGCCAGGTGATCCTGCCCAGCCGGGAAAGCCCGGTGCCGCCGGGAACGCCGCTGGCCAGCCTTGCGGAACTGATCGTGCAGGTCCTGCGCGCCGGCACGCCCTCGGCGGCGGCGGAACTGGCGGGCGTGCCGCGTCGCGGTCCGGCCGAGCAGGAGCAGAGCCTTGCCGCTGGCATCGACGCCTTCAGCGCCGGTATCGGTGATGCCGCCCCGCAGGCACGCATGGCCGAGCCGGGGCGGGACGACGCGCTGCTGCTGGCGATGCTGATTGCCGAGGCGCAAGGCGGGGCTGTCGCGCCGCTGGCCTCGGGGCGGCAGCCGGTGCCGGCGATGACCGGCGACGAGCTGGCGCGGCTGATCCTTCACGGACCCGAGGGTGCGAGCGTCGCCCGCCGGTGGGGCGCGACCGCAACCGGCGGGCTGGTCGCCACCATGCGCTGGGCGGGCCTGCTGACGCTGGGACGGCGCGACCTGCTGGACGAGGCGCTGCGGCTTTATCGCGGCCGCGTCACCGGGCAGATCCAGGTGCTGATCGCCTCGATGGTGGATCTGGAACACTGGCTGGATTCGGCGCGCGCGGATGCGCGCTGGATGTCGCCGCTGGATGACCAGATCGCGCTGATGTCGCATCTGGCGCGGGACAGGCGCGACGCATTGGTGCTGAACTTTGCCCCGTTCTGCCCGTTGCGCGCCGTGGTCGAGGGGCCGGCGACATTGCGCCGTGTGCAGGCGGCAGTGCTGGAGCAGGGCTTTGCCGGGGTGAAACTTTACCCGCCGATGGGTTTTCGCGCCAGCTGCAACGACGGCATCGGCTTTGGCCATACCCGGCACAAGACCGGGGTCAGCGGCCGGCAGATCGACGCGGAACTGCAGCGGCTTTATGCTTGGTGCGCCGAGGCCGAGGTGCCGATCCAGGCCCATGCCAATGACAGCATGGCGGCGGGCAGGGGCACCGGCGCCTATGCCTCGCCGGTCTATTGGCCGCAAGTGCTGGCGCGCTATCCGGGGCTGCGGCTGAACCTGTCCCATGCCGGCCATGTCCTGGGGATGGCCGGTGACGCGCCGCCCCCGGTCTGCGGCATCCGCTCCGAGCGCGACTGGCTGGCGGTCATCGCCCGCATGATCGGCAGCGGCCAGCAGGTCTGGTTCGACACCGGATTCTGGACCGAACTGGCGCTGGAGCCCCGAAACCGCGACGCCGCCGTGCAGCGCCTGCACGCGCTTGAGGCCAGCCATGCGCCGGGAAAACTCGCCGCGCGCATGCTTTATGGTTCGGACTGGTCGATGATCGCGCGGCTGCCCGGCCATGCCGGCTATCATGTCGGCATGGAGGAATTCGTCTGGCAGCTTTACCCCGAGCGCGAGCGCCGCCAGGGGGTGATGGGCGGCAATGCGCTGGGCTTTGTCCTGGGCTCGGCCCGTCACCGGGCGCGGCTGGCGCGCTTCCATGCCGGCAACGAGGTCTGGCGGCGCCATCTGGCATAGGGGCCGCCGTCTTTGCATCGGCGCGGTTTTGCGCTATAGGGCGCGCAGATTCCCCGGGATATGACCATGACCCCTGCCGACGGCGCACCGAAAAAGCTGTTCATCAAGACCTATGGTTGCCAGATGAACGTCTATGACAGCCAGCGCATGGCCGATGCCATGGGCGCCGAGGGCTATGTGCTGACCGAGGACCAGTCGCAGGCCGACATGGTGTTGCTGAACACCTGCCACATCCGCGAGAAGGCGGCGGAGAAGCTCTATTCCGACCTTGGCCGGCTGAAGCCCTTGAAGGCCGAGCGCCCGGATCTGAAGATCGGCGTAGCCGGCTGCGTGGCCCAGGCCGAGGGCGCCGAGATCCAGCGCCGCATGCCGCTGGTCGATCTGGTCGTCGGCCCGCAGGCCTATCACCGCCTGCCCGCCATGGTGCGCGCCGGCGGCGGCGTCGATACCGAATTCCCGGCCGAGGACAAGTTCGAGCACCTGCCGCGCCCCATGGCCACCCGCCGCGCCCCCGCAGCCTTCCTGACCGTGCAGGAAGGCTGCGACAAGTTCTGCGCCTTCTGCGTCGTGCCCTATACCCGCGGCGCCGAGGTCAGCCGCCCGGTCGCGCGCATCATGGCCGAGGCCCGCGATCTGGTCGCGCGCGGGGTGCGGGAGATCACGCTGCTGGGCCAGAACGTTAACGGCTGGCATGGCGAAGGCCCGTCCTCGCAGGGGCAAGGCGGCGAATGGGGCTTTGGCCGGTTGATCCGCGCTCTGGCCGAGATCGACGGGCTGGACCGCATCCGCTATACCACCAGCCACCCCAACGACATGGGTGACGACCTGATCGAGGCGCATGCGCGCGAGCCCAAGCTGATGCCCTATCTGCACCTGCCGGTGCAGTCGGGCAGCGACCGCATCCTGAAAGCGATGAACCGCAAGCACACGGCGGCGCAATATCTGCGCCTGATCGACCGCATCCGCGCCGCGCGCCCCGACATCATGCTGACCAGCGATTTCATCGTGGGCTTTCCCGGCGAGACGGACCGCGATCATCAGGACACGCTGGACCTGGTGGCGCGGGTGAATTTCGGCACTGCCTTCAGCTTCAGATATTCGCCGCGCCCCGGCACCCCCGCCTATGACCGACCCGAGGTCGAGGCCGCCGTGGCCGATGCCCGCCTGCAGGAGTTGCAGGCGCTGCTGACGCGCCAGCAGAAGGCCGCGCAGGAAGGCATGGTCGGGCGCGAACTGATGGTGCTGTTTGAAAAGCCCGGGCGCAGCCCCGGCCAGATGGTCGGCAAGTCCGACTATCTGCACGCGGTCTTTGTCGATGCGCCCGAAGCCCGGGTCGGCGATCTGGCGCGGGTGCGCATCACCCGCAGCGCGCCGAATTCGCTGGCAGGCGAGCTTGTCTGAAGCGCGGCGCGCCAGCCTTCGCGCCGGTTGCCGCGACGCCAAAGGGCGTTGACCCCGCACTTCGGGCAAGTCACGATCAGTTCATTCCCTGCGAGCGTGGTTCATTTGCAACGGCGTCGAAAATCCCCTTGAACATGAGCATATTGCCAAGGGGCGCGAGCAGTCGTCCGGGCATCGAAGGAGAACATCCAGATGAAGACCACCTCAACCTGTCACCTTCTTGGCGCCTCGGGCCTGGCCCTGATGCTGGCCCTGGCACCGGCCATGGCGGAACAGAAGGCGGCGCCAGGCTCTGACGCGGCGCAGGCGGCGGCCAATGAAAACCAGCCGCTGACCGCCCCCGACAGCAAGGCCCGGCAGGCGCGCGCCATGCCGGAAAGCTTTGCCGATCTGGTCGATCAGGTCAGCCCCGCCGTCGTCAACGTCACCACCACCGCCACCGTCGAGACGCCGCTGGCGCGCGGCCCGCGGTTCCCTGAGGGCAGCCCCTTTGGCGATCTGTTCCGCGACTTCGGCTTTCCGGGCTTTCCGCGGGGCGATCAGGGCAATCCCTTTGGCCAGCAGGGCCCGTCCGAGGAGCAGCGCTCGAACGCGCTCGGCTCGGGTTTTGTCGTGTCGGCGGACGGGCTGATCGTCACCAACAACCATGTCATCGAGGGCGCGGACCAGATCGAGGTCGAGTTCTTTTCCGGCAAGACCCTGCCGGCCAAGGTCATCGGCCGCGACGAAAAGACCGACATCGCCGTGCTGAAGGTCGAAAGCGACCAGCCCTTGCCCTTTGTCGGTTTCGGCGACAGCGACAAGGCGCGCGTGGGCGACTGGGTTCTGGCGCTGGGCAACCCGCTGGGGCAGGGGTTCTCGGCCTCGACCGGCATCGTCTCGGCGCGCAATCGCGCACTGACGGGCACTTATGACGATTTCATCCAGACCGACGCCGCGATCAACCGCGGCAATTCGGGCGGACCGCTGTTCAACATGGACGGCGAGGTGATCGGGGTGAATACCGCGATCCTGTCGCCCAACGGCGGCTCGATCGGCATCGGCTTTTCGATGGCCTCGAACGTGGTCGAGAAGGTCGTGGCGCAGCTCGAGGAATTCGGCGAGACCCGGCGCGGCTGGCTGGGGGTCAAGATCCAGCCGGTGACCGATGACATCGCCGATTCGCTGGGTCTGGCCGATGCGCATGGCGCCATGGTCACCGACGTGCCGGCCGGCCCCGCGCTGGACGCCGGCATGAAGGCGGGCGATGTCATCACCAGCTTTGCCGGCGGCGAGGTCAAGGACCCGCGCGAACTGGTGCGCCGCGTTGCGGATGCGCCGGTGGGCGAGGCGGTCGAGGTGGTGGTGCAGCGCGACGGCAAGCCGGTCACACTGCAGGTGACGCTGGGCCGGCGCGAACTGGCCGAGGGCAGCGGCACCGAAAAGGTCGACAGCGCCAAGGAAGGTTCGAGCGAGGTCCTGGGCATGACCGTGGCCCCTCTGACCCCCGAGATCGCCGCCGAACTGGGGGTCTCGCGCGACATGCAGGGCCTTGCCGTGCAGTCGGTCGCCCCGACGGGTGCCGCCGCCGACAAGGGCCTTGCCGCGGGCGACGTGATCACCGAGGCGGGCCAGCAGCCGGTGGCCTCGCTGGGTGATCTCGAGGCGCGCATCAAGGAGGCACGCGACGCCGGGCGCAAGTCGATCCTGCTGATGGTGCGCCGCGCCGGCGAGCCGCGCTTCGTGGCGCTGCCGGTCGAGTGAGCAAGAAAAAAAGGGCCGGGAATGTCCCGGCCCCTGCGGGGGCGCCCATGGCGCCCCTTTTTTTCGTGCCGGCTCAGGGCTTTTTCGCCTCGCCCGCGGCGGGGGCAGCCGGCGTCAGGTCCTTGTTGGCCTCGACCAGCGCCGCCATGCCGGCGGTGAAACCCGAAAGCGACAGCGGCAGCTGCACCAGCTGCTCCTTGGAGGCGCCGAAGGGCAGCACCGAGATGGTTGCGGTCTTGCCGCGCTTGAGCGGCGCCATCTCGGCCTCGGCCATGCCCACGCGCGAGATGCAGCCCACCGGCGCGCACAGCATGAAGGGATAACGCGCGTCCTTGCCGTCGTCGATCTTGATGCCCAGCCCGGCCTGCAGGTCGGTCTCGAGCGGGGCGATGAAGGTGACGACCGCCTGCACATTGCCGGTCATCGGAAGTACCGAGACCTCGATCACGGGCGAATCGTTCTTGTCCTTCAGCAGCTGGTAAAGCTCGCAGGGGTCCTTGCCGCTGTCGGTCTTCATGCAGCGCAGCGTCCAGTCGCCATGCGTCGAACGGGCATAGGGCTGGCCGACCTTGGCGTCGGCCTCGCTGACCGGAGCGGCGGGTTTGGGGGCCTCGGCCTCGGCGGCCGGCGCCTCGGCGGCAGGTGCCTCGGCTGCGGGCTGGGCCGGGGCTGCGGGGGTCGCGGTCTGCGCCACGGCGCTGCCGGTCCCGGCGGTCAGCGCAAGCAGAGCGGCGATCATTGCCGCGGAGGTCCTGTTGGCCATGGTGGTTTTCCTTTGGTCCATGTTGCGACCCCGCTGGTAGCACGGCGGACCCGCGATGTCAGGGCGGATCGCGCGCCGGGCTTTCACCTTCGCGTATGCTGCCAGCGGACGAAATGCCGGAAATATGTGAAAAAGCCAGAAAAGAATGAGAGGACCCGAGGCGCACGCGCATGCGGCAGCTTCGGATCCTCGTGCTTACCTTCCCTGCCGGACTGGCCGGTCATCATTGCGCCGAAAGCTAGTTCGGGCAGCAAGCGCCGTCAACTGTCCTAATCGTCAAGTTGTTACGACCCGCCTGCCCGGGGGATAATGTCTGCGGCTGGCCGGCTCCGTGCAAAAAAAGCCGCGCCCGAAGGCGCGGCAGTCCAACAGGGAGGAAGTCGGCCTGCCACCCACGCGGAAGGCCCGACAGGAACAGACTGACACAGATTCGTTAGGATTGTATTGTGCTTTCGTCGGCTGGCTGCGTTTTTTTGCCGACCTGGGGAGGAACTATGACGGAAATCGTCGATCTCGAGGCTGGAACCGTCTTCGTCGGCGGGGGCGGCGCCGGCTACGCATGCCCGCAAGACCTGCTGTTGCGCTATGCCAACCGCCACGGGCTGATCGCGGGGGCGACGGGAACCGGCAAGACCGTCACCCTGCAGACCTTGGCCGAATCGTTCTCGCGGGCGGGGGTGCCGGTGTTCATGGCCGATGTGAAGGGCGACCTGGCCGGGATTTCCGCCGCCGGCTCGACCGAGGGCAAGCTGCACGAGGCATTTCTCAAGCGCGCTCAGCAGATCGGCGTCGCGCTGGGCTATCAGGGCTTTCCGGTGACCTTCTGGGATGTCTGGGGTGAGCGCGGCCATCCGGTGCGCACGACCCCGGCCGAGATGGGGCCCCTGCTGCTGTCGCGGCTGATGGGGCTCAGCGATGCGCAGGAGGGCGTGCTGAACATCGCCTTTCGCATCGCCGACGAAGAGGGGCTGGCGCTGCTCGATCTTGCCGACCTGCAGGCGATGCTGGTCTGGGTCGGGCAGAATGCCAGGGACCTGTCGTTGAAATACGGCAATGTCTCGACCGCCTCGGTGGGTGCGATCCAGCGCGCGCTGATGGTGCTGGAGAACGAGGGCGGTCAGCTGCTGTTCGGAGAGCCGGCGCTGGAGCTTGCCGACATCATGCGCCTCGATGCCTCGGGCAAGGGCATGGTGAATATCCTTGCGGCGGAAAGGCTGATGAACTCGCCCCGGCTTTACGCCACCTTCCTGCTGTGGCTGATGTCGGAACTGTTCGAGCAACTGCCCGAGGTGGGCGATCCCGACAAGCCGCGCATCGCCTTCTTCTTTGACGAGGCGCATCTGCTGTTCAACGACGCGCCGCCGGCGCTGGTGCAAAAGATCGAGCAGGTGGCGCGGCTGATCCGCTCGAAGGGGGTGAGCCTGTGGTTCATCAGCCAGAACCCCGCCGATCTGCCCGAGGCGGTGCTGGGGCAGTTGGGCAACCGTGTGCAGCACGCGCTGCGCGCCTTCACCGCCAAGGACCAGAAGGCCCTGCGGCTGGCAGCGCAGAACTATCGCCCGAACCCGGAATTCGACACTGCCGAGGCGATCCAGGCCGTCGGCACCGGCGAGGCAGTCACCTCGCTGCTTGAGGCCAAGGGCGTTCCGGGCATCGTGCAGCGCACGCTTATCCGTCCGCCCATGTCACTGCTTGGCCCGATCCCGGACGCGGCGCGCGCGGCGCTGAACGCCGCATCGCCCATGTCACTGAAATACGGCAAGGCCCTGGATCGCGAATCCGCTGCCGAGATTCTGGCCCGACGCACCGCCGCCACGCAGGCCGCGGCAGGCGAGGATGACCTGTGGCGCATGGACCGGGACAAGGGCCGGGTACCGAGCGCGGATCCGGCGCTGCAAATCCCCGTCGAGACCCGCGCCCGCCAACCCGCTTCCCGCACTTCGGGGCGCGACAGCATTGCCATGGCCTTTGGCAAGAGCCTGGCGCGGCAGCTGGGCAGCAGGACCGGGCAGGCGCTGGTGCGCGGCGTGCTCGGCTCGCTGTTCAGGGGAAAGTAAGCGCCATCGACACCGGCAACGGCACCGGGCGCGGGGCGGCCTCGGCCGTCTCGGCCAGGATCGCCACCAGCAGCAGGATGTGTCGCTGCACGTCATATTCGGCCTGGCCGGCGCGCCGCGCCATGTCCAGGCTTTCCTCCTCGGCGCGCAGGCGGGGCAGGGCGGCGGCCACGGCCGGCAGGTCCTCGCAGCGCAGCAGGCGGCGCAGGTCACGGCGGCGGCTCCAGCCGGCAAGGCCGGCGCGCGCCGCCCTGACCAGCAGCCGGGGGCGGCGCATCGGCGGCTGGCCAAGGCGCGGCTGGAAGGCAATCACATTGCTCATCATCGTCATGGCGATCCTCTCCTCCGTCAGAACGGGTTGAGTATCAACAACCAATGCGTGTGTTGCGCCCTGACCCCGAACTGCGCGCGGCACGGCAAGAAATATTTAGTAATTGTTAGCAAATATCCCAACATCCCGGGCTGATCCTGCAAGTGGCAGCGGGGCGAAACACAACCCATGGATGAGTTGATGCCTGCTCGTCCTCAGGAAGCGAAGGAATGACCATGACGATTTTGACGGGAGATTTCGCTCTGGACGCCTCGATCGCCGGGCTGGCTGGCGGTGTCGGCACCATGGCGGGCAATCGACCCGATGCCGCCCCTCCGGTTCCTGCCTTCCGCCCGGTCGAGGACGCCGACCTGAAGCTGTATCTGCGCCATGTCGAGGGCGGCGAGACCATCCGCGCCCTGGCACGCGAGTCGGGCTGCCACGCCTCGACCATTCTGCGCCGCATCCGCCGTTTCGAGGCACGCCGCGACGATCCGCTGGTGGATCGCGCGGTCGAACGCGCGGCCCATGAACCGCAGGCAGGGAATGGCCCGGTGGCGCCCGGGCAGGTGGGCATGAAGCAGATCGGCAGGGTGCTGCGCCGCCTGGCCGAGCCGGGCGCGCAGATGGTGGTGGCCGAAGGCATGGAAAAGGCCATCGTCGTGCGCGACGACATCCGCACCGCCATTCTGGACCGCGAACTGGCCGAGCACATGGCGGTGCGCGGCTGGGTGCAACTGCTGGGGCAGGGCCGCATCAGCCGCTATGCGATCTCGGCCCAGGGGCGCGAGGCCCTGCGACTGCTTTTGGCGACCCGGCGCGGCAATGCCGTCCCGCGGGGCGAGGATTTCCTGCGCTCGGCCCCGGTCGCCGAATTGCAGGGCTGCGCCGAGGGCGCGGCCGAGTTCCACCATTCCGACCGTCATCGCCTTTGGCAAGAACGCGAGATTGCCGACCCCGAGGACGGCCGGCGCCGCCGCACCCGCATCAATATCGCCGAAAGCCCGCTGCTGATGCTGGCCCGCCGCCGCGAGGCCGATGGCAGCCCCTTTCTGACCCCCGAGATGGTGGCCGCGGGCGAGCGTCTGCGCGAGGACTTCGAACTGGCGCAGATGGGGCCGCGCATCGCGCAGAACTGGGACCGTTTCCTGACCGCCGGCATCTCCGTGTCGCGCATGGCGGGCGGGCATGGTGGCGGCTCGGAAGGGGCGCGCAACCGCGTCGCGGCGGCGCTGCGCGAACTGGGGCCGGGCATGGGCGACCTGTGCCTGAGGGTCTGCTGCTTTCTGGAAGGCATCGAGATGACCGAGCGCCGCCTCGGCTGGTCGGCCCGTTCGGGCAAGATCGTGCTGCGCCTGGCGCTGATGCGGCTTGAACGCCACTACCGCGAGACCTACGGCCAGGGTGCGCCGCTGATCGGCTGAACCCGTCCGTCCGAGCCTTTCTGGCTGGCAAATGGCATGGCGCTTTTGGCGGGCGGTGTGCCCATGTTCAGTTGGCGGCTGACCTGTCCACCGTCCGTCCCTTGTTCATAACGTGAGTCCATGCGGTTGGTCTTGGTCGGCTTCGCGTTGTACAGGCGCGCAGGGTGCCAGGCACTCACATTTTCCAAGCGCTTGGCGCGTCTGCCGGCGTCCGAATGCCGCTCGAGGAGTGGGACCCGACGTTGGCTTCGCCGTGGCGCAAGGAGCAACTGTGATGGCCTGCCCAGCCCGGTGCAGCCGTGATCCCTGACCAGCTCCCGGGCAATACTGACCAGATGTGGCATCCCGGCGCTCCGGGCCGGATCGTCCGCTGGCCGTGCACCGGTCTGGGACATGCCGATGATCTGTGCCTGCGCGCGATTGGGCGGGCCGTCGACCATGTCCGTGCCGAGTGCAAGGCCGATCAAAGGCGACCATCCACATCAACGAAGGCGATGTGCCGGGAGAGGTCGCCTGTCCGATACCCTCGATGACCTGGACCGGGACAAGGCCTTGCTGCGCGCGATGGCCAGCCGAAGTCTGAACGGAGCCCCATGGCGACGGGGCAAGCCGCGGAACCTGCCCGCTGCGGAAAGCGCGCAATGTCAGCCGGAACTCACATCGCGCTCGGCCAGCATGACCCGGCCGTTTCCGGTTGAGGCGACTGTGTCCGTGACTTCGGGTCTGTCCCAGGGCGCAAGGAACTGACTCTTCCTGGTGCTGACCGCGGCGCTGATTTCGTCCGCCGCCAGCCGAAGGTCAGCTCGGCGCGAGAGAAAGGCCGGGATTTGGTTCACGCCCACCGCCACGCACGCCGCCCGCGCCGGCGACGGGTCCGAGGGCCGCCAGAGCGCGCGCTCGGCTTGGGCGGTCCAGCGCAGAGTGGCGCGCGGCAATGGGGAGGTAGCTGCTGCAGACCTGTGGTGAGCGTGGCCGGGTCAGGCTGCGTGTGCCGGGCCGCCTGCCGCGTTTTGGCAGGTCGGACGCCGGGCCGTGGGCAAGGGGCGCCGCCTTGCGCGCGTCAGGTCAGTCGGCGGTGAGGAGCGGCGGCTTCGAGTTGCTGATCCTTGGCGTCGCGGGGCCGGTGATGTCGAGAACCGGCTTGTCGCCCTCGACCCGGACGCGGACCAGCCCCCCCTTGGTCAGGCGACCGAACAGCAGTTCTTCGGCCAGGGGCTTCTTGATGTGCTCCTGGATTACCCGGCCCAGCGGACGCGCGCCCATGGTCTCGTCATAGCCCTTTTCGGCCAGCCAGTCGGCGGCCTCGGGGCTGAGTTCGATATGCACGCCGCGGTCGATCAACTGCGCCTCGAGTTGCAGCACGAATTTCTCGACCACCTGCACGATCACCTCGCGCGACAGCGGCGCGAAGCTGATAACCGCGTCCAGGCGGTTGCGGAATTCGGGGGTGAAGGTGCGCTCGATGGCGGCGGTGTCCTCGCCCTCACGACGCTCGCGGCCAAAGCCGAAGGCGGCGCGGGCCTGGTCGGCGGCGCCGGCGTTGGTGGTCATGATCAGGATCACGTTGCGGAAATCCACCTGCCGGCCATTATGGTCGGTCAGCTTGCCGTGGTCCATGACCTGCAGCAGGATGTTGTAGACATCCGGATGGGCCTTCTCGATCTCGTCGAGCAGCAGCACGCAATGCGGGTGCTGGTCGACGCCATCGGTCAGCAGCCCCCCCTGATCGAAGCCGACATAGCCGGGAGGCGCGCCGATCAGCCGGGAAACTGCGTGTTTCTCCATGTATTCAGACATGTCGAAACGCAGCAGTTCCACCCCCAGAGACGAGGCGAGCTGCTTTGCCACCTCGGTCTTGCCGACGCCGGTCGGGCCGGCGAAAAGATAGTTGCCGATCGGCTTTTCCGGCTCGCGCAGCCCGGCACGCGCCAGCTTGATCGCCGAGGCCAGGGCCTCGATCGCGGCATCCTGGCCAAAGACCAGCCGCTTCAGCGTCGCGTCCAGATCCTTCAGCACCGCCGCATCGTCCTTGGAGACATTCTTCGGCGGGATGCGGGCGATCTTGGCGACGATGGCCTCGATCTCCCGCGGGCCGATGGTCTTGCGGCGCTTGCTTTCCGCCACCAGATGCTGGGCCGCGCCGGCCTCGTCGATCACGTCGATGGCGCTGTCGGGCAGCTTTCGGTCGTTGATGTAGCGCGCCGCCAGTTCCACCGCCGATCTGATCGCCTCATTGGTATAGCGCAGGTCGTGGTGCTTTTCGAAACTGGGCTTCAACCCCATCAGGATCTTGATCGCATCCGGCACCGAGGGCTCGTTCACGTCGATCTTCTGGAACCGGCGTGATAGCGCGCGGTCCTTTTCGAAATGCTGGCGGAATTCCTTGTAGGTGGTCGAGCCCATGCAGCGCAGCTTGCCGCCCGCCAGCGCCGGCTTCAGCAGGTTCGAGGCATCCATCGCCCCCCCGGAGGTGGCGCCGGCGCCGATCACCGTGTGGATCTCGTCGATGAACAGGATCGCGTCGGGATGCTCCTCAAGCTCCTTGACCACGGCCTTCAGCCGCTCCTCGAAATCGCCGCGATAGCGGGTGCCGGCCAGAAGCGCCCCCATGTCGAGCGAGAAGATGGTGGATCCGGCCAGCACGTCCGGCGTCTCGCCACGGGTGATCTTCAGCGCCAGACCCTCGGCGATGGCGGTCTTGCCGACGCCGGGATCTCCGACCAGCAGGGGATTGTTCTTGCGCCGGCGGCACAGCACCTGGATGCAGCGCTCGACCTCGTCGGCGCGTCCGATCAGCGGATCGACATCGCCCTTGCTGGCCTTGCGGTTCAGGTCCACGCAATATTTCGCCAGCGCCGTCTCGTCCTTGGAGGCGGGTTGCTCGGGCTGGGCATGTTCCTGCTCGGCGCCCTGCACGGGGCGGTTCTCGGCGAAGGATGGGTTCTTGGCCACGCCATGCGCGATGAAGTTCACCGCGTCATAGCGGGTCATGTCCAGTTCCTGCAGGAAGAAGGCGGCGTTCGATTCGCGCTCGGCAAAGATCGCCACCAGCACGTTCGCGCCCGTCACCTCGCTGCGGCCCGAGGACTGCACATGGATCGCCGCGCGCTGGATCACCCGCTGGAAGGCGGCGGTCGGCACCGCCTCGGAGCCCTCGACATCGGTGATCAGCGTAGACAGGTCATCCTCGATGAATTCGACCAGCATGCGGCGCAGCTCGTCCAGATCGACATTGCAGGCCCGCATCACCTTGACGGCATCGGGCTCTTCGGTCAGGGCCAGCAGCAGATGTTCCAGCGTCGCCAGTTCATGGCGGTGCTCGTTGGCCAGCGCAAGCGCGGCATGGATGGCCTGTTCCAGCGAAGTCGAAAAGGACGGCACGTCAAGCTCCTGTCAGTCGGCTGGCGGCGCGGGCCGCATGATCATGCGAACCGCCCGGCCAGGCTGTCACGATACAGTTAAGAATTGGTGGATTCTGGCACAATTCAAGCCGTAATCGCCCTGGCCGCTGCCGATTTTCCCACGGGTGAGACAGATGTGATCATGTGCCGGCGCATTTTCAAGCACCGGCCCGGCCCCCGGTCTCGCGGCGCAGGGTCAGAACCGGTCCTTCATCAGCCGCAGGCGGGCAAAGGCGCCGGCATCGGAAACGCCGTGGAAACCCTGAGCCCTGCCGATCTCGGCCAGGCGCAGGAACGGGTTCGTGGCGCGTTCCTCGGCCAGCGATGCCGGGGCGCAGGGCCGGCGACCGGCGGCAGTGTCGGCCAGCCGTTGCTGCAGCGCCGCATTCTGCGGTTCGAGGGACAGGGCGAAGGCGCCATTGCCGCGGCAATAGTCGTGGCCCGGGCAGACCAGTGTCTCGGCGGGCAGCGCGTTCAGCCTTGACAGGCTTTCCCACATCGTCGCCGCGTCGCCCTCGAACAGGCGGCCGCAGCCAAGCGCCATCAGGCTGTCGCCGGTGACCAGCAGGCGCGAGGCCGGCAGGTGATAGGCGACATGGCCGATGGTATGGCCGGGCACGTCGATGATCTCGGCCGGCTCGTCGCAGATCGTGCAGGGCTGGCCCGGGCGCAGCGCGAGGTCCAGCGGCGGCAGGCGCGCGGCGTCAAGCGCATTGCCCAGCACGCGCGCGCCGGTCGCCGCGACCAACTCTGCCGCGCCCTGGATATGGTCGTCGTGGTGATGGGTCAGCGCGATCAGGTCCAGCGACCAGCCGCGCGCCGCCAGTTCGGCAAGCACCGGCGCCGCCTCGGGCGCGTCGAAAAGCGCGGTCTGGCCGTTGCCATGCACGAGCCAGGCATAGTTGTCGGTCAGGCAGCGCAGGGGCAGCAGTTGCAGCGGCATTGGCAAACTCCTTCCTTTGCCCCAGTCTGGCGCTGCCAGGCCGGAGGCGCAATGCACCACGATGTCGATGAGTTGCGGAGGTTCTACTATACGCGCGCCCTCGGGCGGGTGGTGCAGCGCATCCTGCGCGACCGCCTGACCGGCCTGTGGCCGCCCGAACAGACGCAGGGCATGACCGTGACGGGCTACGGCTTTGCCGCGCCCCTGCTGCGGCCCTATCTGGCGCGGGCGCGCCGCGTCAGCGCGCTGATGCCGGGGCCGCAGGGGGTGATGGCCTGGCCCGCGGGCATGCCCAACTGTTCCGTCCTGTGCGAGGAAACCGCCTGGCCGGTCGATACCGGCAGCGTCGACCGGCTGGTGCTGCTGCACGCGCTTGAATCCGCGGACCATCCTGCGGCGATCCTCGACGAGGCCTGGCGCGTACTCGGACCGGGCGGGCGCATGCTGGTCATGGTGCCGAATCGCGCCGGCCTCTGGGCACGGTCCGAATCCACCCCCTTCGGCTTTGGCCGCAGCTATTCGCTGGGCCAGCTCGAGGCGCCGGCCCGCGCGGCGGGCTTTGTCCCCGAAAGGACGGGGGCGGCGCTTTACATCCCGCCCTCGGACCGCCGCTTCTGGCTGAAAAGCGCGCAGATGTGGGAACGCACCGGCCTGCGCATCAGCGCCGTGCTGGTGGCGGGCGTGGTCCTGGGCGAGTTCACCAAGCAGGTGCCGGCCCCGGTCGGCCGCGGCCACCGTGTCTCGGTGCCCAGCCCGCTGGGCGTGCTGGGCGGCATTGCCCGGCCTCGGCCGGCGGGGCAGGGGGCGCGCATCGCCCGCGATCCGGCCTGAGGCGCGAATCCGCACTTGCGCATCGGCCCGCCTGCGGCGCAAGATCGCAGCCCCGGGCGATGTTTGCGCAACCGGTTGCGGCATGGCGGCTGCAAAGCGCGCCACGGCTCGCTTTTTCGTGTTCAAGGCGGTTGCGGCAGCGAAAGGCACCTGCTAGAGACGCCGCAGATTTCGGGAGGGCTCCAGCAGGACAGCGCCAGGGCCAGCCCATTGACCCGCGCTCTGCGGCAGACCGGCCGGACGCCGGCCCGCCAGCGGAGCTTGCGCTAACCGGAAGGATGACCGTGGCCAATTCCGCTTCGATTTCCGCTGATATCGCCGGGCGTTACGCGCAGGCCCTGTTCGATCTTGTCAGGGATTCGGGCGGCATCGACGCCCTGTCCACCCAGATCGACGAACTGGCCAAGGCCTGTGACGCCAGCAAGGATCTGCGCGATCTGACCGTATCGCCGCTTTACGACCGCAGCCAGCAAGAGGCCGCGATCGGCGCCCTGGCCGGGCGCATGGGTCTGGCGCCCGAACTGGCCAATACCTTGCGGCTGATGGCCCGCAACCGCCGGCTGTTCACCCTGCCGCAGTTCATCGCCCGCCTGCGCGGCCTGATCGCCGATGCGCGCGGCGAGGTCACCGCCGATGTGGTCAGCGCCCTGGCGCTGAGCGACGAGCAGCAGGCCCGCCTGGCCAAGACCCTGTCGGCCAAGACCGGCAAGAAGGTGAAACTCAACGCGCGCGTCGATGAGGCCCTCATCGGCGGCATGATCGTCAAACTGGGCTCGCAGATGATCGACAGCTCGATCCGCTCGAAGCTTGCCTCCCTCCAGAATGCTATGAAAGAGGTCGGATAATGGGAATCCAGGCTGCCGAAATCTCGGCCATCCTCAAGGATCAGATCAAGAATTTCGGTCAGGACGCCGAAGTGGCCGAAGTGGGCCAGGTGCTGTCGGTCGGCGACGGCATCGCGCGCGTCTACGGCCTGGACAAGGTCCAGGCCGGCGAGATGGTCGAATTCCCCGGCGGCATCCGCGGGATGGTGCTGAACCTTGAAACCGATAACGTCGGCGTGGTGATCTTCGGCGACGACCGCTCGATCAAGGAAGGCGACACCGTCAAGCGCACTGGCGCCATCGTGGAGGTTCCGACCGGCAAGCCGCTGCTGGGCCGCGTCGTCGACGCGCTGGGCAATCCGATCGACGGCAAGGGCCCGCTGGAAGGCGCCGAGATGCGCGTCGCCGACGTGAAGGCCCCCGGCATCATGCCGCGCAAGTCGGTGCACGAGCCGATGGCGACCGGCATGAAGGCCGTGGACGCGATGATCCCCGTCGGCCGCGGCCAGCGCGAGCTGATCATCGGCGACCGTCAGACCGGCAAGACCGCCATCGCGCTCGACACCATTCTGAACCAGGCGAACTACAACGGCCGCGAAGCCGATGGCATGAAGACGTTGCACTGCATCTATGTCGCCGTGGGCCAAAAGCGTTCGACCGTGGCGCAACTGGTGAAGAAACTGGAAGAAACCGGCGCCATGGCCTATACGACCGTCGTGGCCGCCACCGCCTCGGACCCGGCGCCGATGCAGTATCTGGCACCCTATTCGGCCACCGCCATGGGCGAATATTTCCGCGACAACGGCATGGATGCGCTGATCATCTATGACGACCTGTCGAAACAGGCCGTGGCCTACCGCCAGATGTCGCTCCTGCTGCGCCGTCCGCCGGGACGCGAAGCCTATCCGGGCGACGTGTTCTATCTGCATTCGCGCCTGCTGGAACGCTCGGCCAAGCTCAATGAGGCCAATGGCGCCGGCTCGCTGACTGCGCTGCCGATCATCGAGACGCAGGCGGGCGACGTGTCGGCCTATATCCCGACCAACGTGATCTCGATCACCGACGGCCAGATCTTCCTGGAAACCGAACTGTTCTTCCAGGGCATCCGCCCGGCCGTGAACACCGGTCTGTCGGTCAGCCGCGTGGGCTCCTCGGCGCAGACCAAGGCGATGAAATCCGTGGCCGGCCCGGTCAAGCTGGAATTGGCGCAGTATCGCGAGATGGCGGCCTTCGCGCAGTTCGGCTCGGACCTCGACGCCGCGACGCAAAAGCTGCTCAATCGCGGCGCGCGCCTGACGGAACTGATGAAGCAGCCGCAATATTCGCCGCTGACCAATGCCGAGATCGTCATCGTCATCTATGCCGGCACCAAGGGCTACCTGGACGGCGTGCCGGTGGCCGAAGTCACCAAATGGGAACAGGGCCTGCTCCAGTATCTGCGCAACCAGAAGGCTGACCTGCTTGAGGACATGACCAAGAACGACCGCAAGGTGTCGGGCGATCTTGAGGGTGCGATCAAGGCAGCGCTGGACGGCTACGCCAAGACCTACGCCTGAGGGGGAGGGATAGATGCCCAGCCTCAAGGACCTGAAAAACCGGATCGGCAGCGTCAAGAACACGCGCAAGATCACCAAGGCGATGCAGATGGTCGCCGCCGCGAAACTGCGCCGCGCGCAGGAAGCGGCGGAGGCCGCGCGTCCCTATGCCGACCGGATGGCCGCAGTGATGGCCGGGCTGACCGCTGCTGCGGCCGGCTCGGACCAGGCGCCGCGGCTTCTGGCGGGGACCGGCGACGACCGCCGGCACCTGCTCGTGGTGATGACATCGGAGCGCGGGCTTGCGGGCGGGTTCAACTCGACCATCGTCAAGCTCGCCCGCCAGCACATGGCGGACCTCCTGGCCCAGGGCAAGCAGGTGACCCTGCTGACCGTGGGCAAGAAGGGCCGCGAGCAGCTCAAGCGCGAATACAGCCAGTTCTTCGTCCATCACGTGGACATGAGCGAGGTGAAGCGCATCGGCTATGAAAACGCGCGCCAGATCACGGACGAGATCCTCGACCGCTTCGAGGCGGGCGAGTTCGACGTGGCGACGCTGTTCTACAACCGCTTCGAATCCGTGATCAGCCAGGTGCCGACCGCGCGCCAGATCATCCCGGCCGTGGTCGAGGAGGGCGAGGCGGCTGCCTCGGCGCTTTACGACTATGAACCCGAGGAAAGCGCGATCCTGAACGACCTCTTGCCGCGTTCGGTGGCAACGCAGGTGTTCGCGGCGCTTCTGGAAAACGCGGCCTCGGAACAGGGCGCGCGGATGAGCGCCATGGACAACGCCACGCGCAACGCCGGCGACATGATCGACAAGCTGACGACGGTCTACAACCGCTCGCGTCAGGCCGCGATCACCACGGAACTTATTGAAATCATCGCGGGCGCCGAGGCGCTCTGACACGCAGGGGTTAAACACATGGCAGAGGCCAAAGGGAAAATCACGCAGGTGATCGGCGCCGTCGTCGACGTGCAGTTCGACGGCCAGCTTCCCGCAATTCTGAACGCGCTTGAAACGGAAAACAACGGCAAGCGCCTGGTGCTGGAAGTTGCCCAGCACCTGGGCGAGAACACCGTCCGCACCATCGCCATGGACGCGACCGAAGGTCTGGTCCGCGGCCTTGCGGTCAAGGACAGCGGCGGCCCGATCATGGTGCCGGTCGGTGACGTGACGCTGGGTCGCATCATCAACGTCGTGGGCGAGCCGGTGGACGAAGGCGCCCCGATCACCTCGACCGACAAGCGGGCGATCCACCAGCCGGCGCCCGACTTCGCCTCGCAGGCGACGGCCTCGGAAATCCTGGTCACCGGCATCAAGGTCATCGACCTGCTGGCCCCCTATTCCAAGGGCGGCAAGATCGGCCTCTTCGGCGGCGCCGGCGTGGGCAAGACGGTTCTGATCATGGAACTGATCAACAACATCGCCAAGGTGCACTCGGGCTATTCGGTATTCGCGGGCGTCGGCGAACGCACCCGTGAGGGCAACGACCTTTACCACGAGATGGTGGAATCGGGCGTCATCAAGCCGGACAATCTGGCGGAATCGCAGGTGGCGCTGGTCTACGGCCAGATGAACGAACCGCCGGGCGCGCGCATGCGTGTGGCGCTGACCGGCCTGACCCTGGCCGAGCAGTTCCGCGACGCCACCGGCACCGACGTGCTGTTCTTCGTCGACAACATCTTCCGCTTTACCCAGGCGGGTTCGGAAGTGTCGGCGCTTCTGGGCCGCATCCCCTCGGCCGTGGGCTATCAGCCGACGCTGGCCACCGACATGGGCGCGATGCAGGAACGCATCACCTCGACCAAGAACGGCTCGATCACCTCGATCCAGGCCGTCTATGTTCCGGCCGACGACCTGACCGACCCGGCCCCGGCCACGACCTTCGCGCACCTCGACGCCACCACGGTGCTGTCGCGGGCGATCTCGGAACTGGGCATCTATCCGGCGGTGGACCCGCTCGATTCGAACTCGCGCATTCTCGACCCGGCGATCGTCGGCGCGGATCACTACAACACCGCGCGTTCGGTTCAGGGCATCTTGCAGAAATACAAGTCTCTGCAGGACATCATCGCCATCCTCGGCATGGACGAACTGTCCGAGGAGGACAAGCTGACCGTGGCGCGGGCCCGCAAGATCCAGCGCTTCCTGTCGCAGCCCTTCGACGTGGCGAAGGTCTTCACCGGTTCGGACGGCGTGCAGGTGCCGCTGGAAGACACGATCAAGTCTTTCGCGGCGGTGGTGAACGGCGAATACGACCACCTGCCCGAGGCAGCCTTCTACATGGTCGGCGGCATCGAGGACGTGAAAGCCAAGGCGCAGCGCCTCGCCGCTGACGCGGCGTAAGGGGGCGACATGGCCGACACGATGCAGTTCGATCTCGTCTCGCCGGAGCGGAACCTGGTTTCCGTCCCGGTGCGCGAGGTGCGCCTGCCCGGCACCGAGGGCGACCTGACGGCGATGCCCGGCCACGCGCCGGCCATCGTCAACCTGCGCCCCGGTCTGGTCACGGTGGTTGCCGCGGACGGCACGCAGACGGAATACGCGGTCACCGGCGGTTTCGCCGAGATCAACAATGATTCCGTCAGCCTGCTGGCCGAGCGCGGGCATCCGCGCGCCGAGATGACGCAGGAAATCTTCAACGACATGATGGCCCAGGCCCAGCGTCGGGTGCAGATCGCGCGCGAGCGCGAATCGGCCACCGAGGAGATCGTCGCGGCGACGCTCAAGCTGCTGGCCGACATGGAGGCGCTTGGCACCCATATCGGTCTGGACCCGAACCAGTCAAATTTTCTGCACTGACCTCTGAAAGGAGGTCCGAGTAAGCCCCGGAATTTCGGGGCTTTCCTTTATCTGCAATCATTTTCCGAACCCCCACCGGAGCGAGGCCATGCGGCATTTCGGTTTTTCCGCCATCGGTGTCGCCAGCGGCGCGGTCGAGATGTTTTCCGCCTTCGAGGACGGCGGCGCCATGTGGACCGGCGAGGGGCCGCGGGTCGAGCGCCGGCGCGTCCACTTCGAGCGCCCCTTTCGCGAGGCGCCGGTGGTGCAGGTTGGCCTTGGCATGTGGGACATCGCGTCGGGGGCCAACCAGCGCGCCGACATCGCGGCGCAGCATGTCACCCCCGAGGGGTTCGAATTGCAGTTCCGCACATGGGGCGATACGCGCGTGGCGCGGGTGCGCGCCAACTGGCTGGCGATCGGGCCGGTCGCGCATGCCGACGATTGGATCATCGAGGACTGAAACGCGCTCAGCCGCGTTCGAGGTTCAGCCGGATCAGATCGGCCAGTTGCCGTGGATGGGTGATCGGCAGCATGTGGCCCGCGCCCGGCACGGTTGCGCGCCCGACATCGGGCAGGCGCGCCGCCAGCGCCTCGGCGATGGCCGGGATCACTGCGGGCGAGTGCTCGCCCATGACGATCAGCACCGGTGCGTCGATCGCCTCAAGCCCGCCGGGGCGCAGGATGCCTGCGGTGTCGTGGCGCAGCGTGTCGTTCGTCTCGGCCACCAGAGACACCTGACGCGCCAACCGCTCGCGCCCGGCAGGGGTCTGCGCCGCCCAGTCGATGCCGCCCCAGGCCGTGACAAAGGCCGCGGCGGCGGCCTCGGGGGCATCCTCGTTGAGATGCGCCAGCACCTGCGCCATCGCCGCGTCATTGCCCGCCTCGGGTGCGGCGGCGAACAGCACCGGCTCGATCAGGGTCAGGCTGCGCACCGCCTCGGGGGCGGCGACGGCGATGCGCAGCGCCACGGTCGCGCCCATGCTGTGGCCGATCAGGTCCAGCGGGTGCCGGATCAGCGCCGCCGCCTGCCGGGTGACTGCTGTGTGATAATCGGGCGGCGCGCCTGCCCAGTCCGGGCTTTGGCCGTGGCCGGGCATGTCCGGCGCGGTGACCTGCACGAGGTCGCGCAGATGCCCGGCAATCGGCCCCCAATACAGCCCGCTGCCCATCATGCAATGCAGCGCCAGCGCCGGGCGTCGGGCATTGCCCGGCCACTCCCTCAGATGCGGGGTGCTCACAGCGTCGCCAAATGCCGGTCGAGGAAATCCAGCCGGTCCTGACCCCAGAAACATTCGCCGCTGTCGCGCACAAGATAAAAGGGCGAGCCAAAGACGCCGGCCTCGACCGCGTGCTCCAGGTTGCGGCCAAAGGTTTCGGCGCCGATGAACAGGCCGCTGTCGGCCAGGGCCGGGTCAAAGCCCGCCGCCGAAAGCCTTGCCCGGATCACCGCGTCATCGGCGATGTTTTCGTCCTCGGCCCAGACCGCGCGCAGGAAGGATTGCACCAGCCCCGCCAGATCGCCGCCGCCCGCCGCCTGCGCGGCGATGATCGCATAGGACGAAGGCGCGGGGTTGACCGGCCAGAAGGCCGGCTTCAGGTTCACTTTTGTGCCCAGATGCGCCGACCAGCGCCGCAACTCCTGCAGGCGATAGGCCGCGCGTGCCGGGTGGCGGTCGGCGGGGCGGGTGCCGCCGGTGCGGTCGAACAGTTGCAGCAGGTCCACGGGCTTGTAGGTGACGTTAGCGCCATGGCGGGCGGCGATCTCCTCAAGCCGGTTGCCGGCCATATAGGCCCATGCGCTGGGAGTGCCAAAGTAATAGTCGATATGCGGCATGGATCGGCCTCCGGGGTTTGCGGGCAGGCTAGCCCGGTGCTAATCCGGGTGCAATCGCACGAATCCAGACAGGAAGAAATCATGCCGGCCATGACCGAACCCAAGCTGATCGCCGGCAATGCCAACCGGCCGCTGGCCAATGCCATTGCCCGCCGCATGTCGATGCATCGCGGCATGAACGTCGCCCCGATCGAGGCGCGGGTCGAACGTTTCAACGACCAGGAGATCTTTGTCGAGGTCTATGAGAACGTGCGCGGCGAGGACATGTTCATCATCCAGCCGACCTCGAACCCGGCCAATGACAACCTGATGGAACTGCTGATCATGACGGATGCGCTGAAGCGCTCCTCGGCGGCGCGCATCACCGCGGTGATCCCCTATTTCGGCTATGCCCGCCAGGACCGCCGCGCCAAGGCGCGCACGCCGATCAGCGCCAAGCTGGTCGCCAACCTGCTGACCGAGGCGGGCGTGGACCGGGTGCTGACGCTGGACCTGCATGCGGCGCAGATCCAGGGATTCTTCGACATTCCGGTGGACAACCTCTATGCCGCGCCGGTTTTCGCGCTGGACATCAAGCACCATTTTCACAGCCGCCTGTCGGATCTGATGGTGGTCTCGCCCGATGTGGGCGGCGTTGCGCGGGCGCGCGAACTGGCGCAGCGCATCGGCGCGCCGCTGGCGATCGTGGACAAGCGCCGCGAGAAGCCCGGCGAGGTGGCCGAGATGACGGTGATCGGCGAGGTGGCGGGCAAGTGCTGCATCATCGTGGACGACATCTGCGACACCGCCGGCACGCTGTGCAAGGCCGCGCAGGTGCTGATCGACGATGGTGCGACCGAGGTGCATGCCTATATCACCCATGGCGTGCTGTCCGGCCCGGCCGTCGAGCGGGTGCAGAAATCGGTGATGAAATCCCTGGTCATCACCGATTCCATCGAGCCCACGGACAAGATCAGGGGCGCGCAGAACATCCGCATCGTGCCGACGGCGCCGATGTTCGCGCAGGCGATCCTGAACATCTGGAACGGCACCTCGGTCAGTTCGCTCTTCGAGGTGGATACGCTGGGCCCGATCTATGAGGGGCTCTACGCCTCCTGGTAGGCGGCAGCGCGGCCGGCCCCGTCGCGGCGGGGCCGGAGGCTCACAGAAAGCGCGGAAACTCGATCTTGGGGCAGCGGTCCTCGATCACCGTCTTGCCGCAGGCCCGCGCCAGATTTGCCGCCTGGGCATGGCTGACGCCCAGCTGCATCCAGATGGTGCGCAAGCCGGGCAGGCTGTGCAGCGCCTCGTCCACGATGGCGGGGACGGCCTCGGCGCGGCGGAAAATGTCCACCATGTCCACCGCGCAATCCTTTGGAATCGAACCAAGGTCGGCATAGACCGGCTCATCCAGGATCGTGCGGCCGCTATGGTTGGGGTTGACCGGGATGATGCGGTAGCCCTGCGACTTGAGATAGCGCGCCACCCCCCATGAGGGTCGGTGCTCGTCCGGCGACAGGCCGACGATGGCGATGCAGCGCGTGGTATTGGCCACGCGCGAGATCTCGTCATCGATGGGCGATGCGCCGCTGTCGCGCTGGATTGCTAGCTTCATCTGATCCTCCCGAAGATCCTGAAAAAACCTCTCATGGAAAAAGCGCCCGGTCCAGTAGTCTGGCCGGGCGCAAGTCGCGGAACGAGGGACAGTGATCTGAACATGACCGTTCCGTGGTCACGTTCGCCAAATAAATGTGCGCCGTGGCATAAAAGTTCCACCCCTGATCGCAGGAATGTGAAATTATCATGGCCGCAGCCGGGTCCAGGCCGCCTCGGCGCGGGCGAGATAGCCCTGCGGGTCGGCCAGCAGACGCTGGCGGGCCTTTTCCGAGCGCAGGAAATAGGTGCGATGGTCGATGATCACGAAATGGCGCGGGTTGCCCGGCTCGGATCGACCCTCGGACAGCGCCAGCACGCAAAGCCCGCCAAGGCCGGGCAGATAGGCGCCGGGATTGGCCTCGAACTGGTTGCGGTTGGCCTCGCTGGCAAAATGCCAGGCCTCGCCGCGCCAGACCGTCACCAGGTCGCTGCGCCCGGGCACGGCGGCGTTCTCGGCGGCGTAGGACACCGGGTCCATGCCCTCCAGCGCCCAGCCCTGCGCCTGCGCCGCCAAGGCGGTCGCAAGCAGGATCAGGCTGGCAAGGAACGGGCGCGACATCGGAACACGGCAACTGCGGCGGGGCTGGCACGGATCTGGCAAATCCGGCGGCGATTCTCAACCGCGGCGCGGCGGTCCTGTCCGGGATGTGATCGCGGCGCTCAGATGCGTGAGGTGGCGTAAAGTGCCACCGCGGCGGCGTTCGAGACATTGAGCGAGCCGAAATCCGCCGCGAAGGGGATGCGCAGGATGCGGTCGCAGGTCTCGCGCGTGCGTTCGCGCAGGCCCGGGCCCTCGGCGCCCAGCACCAGGCAGATGGCGCGGCCCGCAAGCCCGGCCAGCCCCTCGGGCAGGGTCTGCTCGCCCGTACCGTCAAGGCCCAGCACGCAATAGCCCATGGCCTGCAATTCGATCAGCGTGTCGGCAAGATTGGTCACCCGCAGATAGGGCTGGCGTTCCAGCGCGCCCGAGGCGGTCTTGGCCAGGGCGCCGGTTTCCGGCGCGGAATGGCGCGCGGGCGCGATGACCGCGCGGGCGCCGAACACCTCGGCCGAGCGCAGGATGGCGCCGACATTATGCGGGTCGGTGACGCGATCAAGCGCCACCAGCAGCGGCCGGCCCGGACCCGACAGCGCCAGATCGGTCAGGCTGCCCCAGGTCAGCGGCCTGACCTCAAGCGCCGCGCCCTGATGCACGCTTTCCGCAGGCAGCGGCACCGCGCGGTCAAAGCTGCGGGCATCGACGATCTCGGGGGCGATGCCTTCAGGCAGCGCGCCGATGCGGTCCAGCGCATTGCGGGTGACCACCAGCCGCAACCGCTCGCGCCGCGGATTGGCCAGCGCATCGCGCACCGCATGCAGGCCGAACAACCAGACCGTCTCGGCGGCGGAGGCACGGCGGGCGCGTTCCTTGTCGATGACCCAGGCGGGCTTCTTGGTCTTTTGCGGTTTCTCGGCCATGGTGCACCCCCGGATTCAGGTCCCGACTGCGCGAAATCGGCCGGAATTGCAACTGTCCATGGATGGCGCGCGGCGTGGCCCCGGCGCGAACTTTCTGGTGATCGGCGCTTGACGCCCGTGATCGGGGGGGCTAATCACCCCGCACGCCGAAAGTGATCGGCGGGCGACGTGCTGCAAGGTGCGGCAGCGGACTGTAACTCCGCCGGGGAGACCCATGCCTGGTTCGATTCCAGGGTCGCCCACCATTCCTCTCTGAAAAATTCGGATTCCCTGGGGGTGGCGGGTTTTTCCCAAGCCGGAACGCCCTGCCGGGCGGACCGCAGCCCCACGAGTGGGTGAACGCGGGGCTGCTTTCTGGAAGGCGTGCCTCGACTGGCCAATGCCCGAGGCAGCTGCGCGCGCGATCGAGTTGCAAAACCACCTGACAGACGCCCGCAGCCGATCCGTGAATCCGGGGTCAGCTTTTTCTCAGGCGTTGCAATTGATCTGTGCCACGAAACTGTTGCAAGACGCGCTTCAAGAATATGCAATGTTTTCAAGTGAGATAAGTGGTGCCCGGAGACGGATTTGAACCGCCGACACGCGGATTTTCAATCCGCTGCTCTACCAACTGAGCTATCCGGGCATCTGAGGCGCTATGCCTTGCACAGGCGCCTAGTTATGGCATCGAAGAAACGCTGTCCAGAGCCAAACGGCAAAAATGGCGAACTCGATTTCGGTTGCGGCGACGGGTCCGCAGGCATCACGGCCCAAGGCATTCCACGTGGAATGCCCCGGGCGTCTGCGAGCGGATCGGCAAGGGCGCCAAACCCGTCGTGCGGGCTTGCCGGCAAGGCCAGGTCGTGCATCCTTGGTTGTCAGATACGAAGCAATGATCGGGGACCGGCGGCAAGATCCGTGCGGGGCCCCGGTCTCGCCACGGAGAGCCCGATGTCCGCAAGACCCCGTTCCCTGGGCATCGCCGCCGCGGTCGCGGTGGTTTTCGGTCTTTTGACCATCGTCTCGGGCGGCAGGGCGCTGTTTGCCGGCGTGGACATGGGCGCGGTGGTGCCCTTCGTGCTGCGCTTCAATTTCGTCGCCGGTTTCGCCTATGTGCTGGCCGGTGTCGGGCTGTGGCGGGGCGCCGGCTGGGCGCCGGTTCTGGCGCTGGCCATCGCGGTGGCGACGCTGGCGGTCTTTGCCGCCTTCCTGTGGCATGTCGGCACGGGCGGCGCGTGGGAGCCACGGACCATGGGCGCGATGATCCTGCGCTGCGCGGTCTGGGGCGCAATCGCGGTCCTGGCGCTTTGGCGCGGGCGGGCGGCGCGATGATGTCGCCGGGCCCGCAGATGGCGGCCTCGCGCCGCAGGCTGGGCGGGGCCGCGCAGGGGATCGGCCGCATCGCGCCACCGGACCTGTCGCTTGTGCTGTCGCTCGCTACGGTGCTGGGCATGGCCATGGCGGCGGCCGGGCGCTGGCCGCCGGGCGAGGCGTTTGCCGTCCTCGGGCCGCCGGGGCTGGCGCTGGTCTATCTGGCGGGCGGGCTTCCGACCGCATGGCGCGCGCTTGCGGCGCTGTGGCGCAGCCACGCCCTTGACATCGACCTGCTGATGATCGTCGCCGCCCTCGCCGCGGCGGTGGTCGGCGCGCCGTTCGAGGGTGCGGTGCTGCTGACCCTGTTCAGCGTCTCGACCACACTTGAGGAACGCGCGCTTGGCCGGGCGCGGCGCGCCATCGAGGCGCTGATGGCGCTGCGTCCGGAAACCGCGCTGCGCCGCACCAAAGCCGGCAGCCTTGAGGAGGTCCCTGCCGCGGCGCTGGCGGTGGGCGATGTGGTGCTGTTGCGCCCCGGCGCCCGCGTGCCCACGGACGGGCTGGTCATCCGCGGCCGCGGCGGCATCGACGAGGCCAATATCACCGGCGAATCCATGCCTGTGCCGAAAGAGCCGGGCGCGCAGGTCTGTGAGGCCACGGTCAATCTGGACGGGGTGCTGGAGGTCGAGGTGACCCGCAGCGTCGGCGACAGCACCATCGCCCGCATGATCCGCCTGGTGACCGAGGCCCAGGCGGCGCGCGCGCCCTCCGAGCGTTTCAGCGCCTGGTTCGGCCAGCGCTATACCGTCGCGGTCATGGCCGGGGCGCTGATCGCATTCGCCGCCTTCCTCGGGCTGGGCCGCGACTGGCAGCAGGCGCTTTACCGCGCCGCGACGCTGCTGGTCGCGGCCAGCCCCTGCGCCATCGTCATCTCGGTCCCGGCCGCGATTCTGTCCGCGCTGTCGGCTGCGGCGCGCGGCGGCGTGCTGTTCAAGGGCGGCGCCGCGCTGGAGACTCTGGCCCGCGTCGACACATTCGCCTTCGACAAGACCGGGACGCTGACCACCGGCCGCGCGGCGGTGACGCGGGTCCTGCCGCTGGAGGGCAACGAGGCCGGGTTCCTGTCGCTGCTGGCCGGGCTCGAGGCCGGGTCCGAACACCATATCGCCGCCGCCATTACCCGCGAGGCGGCGGCACGCGGCCTTGCCCCGGCTGCGGTCGCCGAGGTTGTCGCGCTGCCCGGGCTTGGCATCACCGGCCAGGACCATCTGGGCGGGATCTGGGCCGGCAATCCCTATCTTGCCGCCAGAATGGGCGCCGACATCGACCTGCCCGCGCTGCGAGACCTGGCCGCGGGCGATCAGACGGTGATCTATCTGGGGCGCGGCGCGCGGGTGCTGGGCGCGCTTGGCGTCGCCGATGCGGCCCGTGCCAGCTCAGCCCCGGCGCTGGCCGCATTGCGCCGGAGCGGGGTGCGCCGCATCGTGATGATGACCGGCGACCGCCGCCCGGTGGCGCTGCGTATCGGCGCCGAACTGGGGCTGGCGCCCGGCGACATCCATGCTGCCATGCTGCCCGAGGACAAGGTGGCGGGCATCGGCAGGCTGGCCGACGAGAGCCGGGTGGCCTTTGTCGGCGACGGGGTGAACGACGCGGCGGCGCTGGCGCGCGCCGACATCGGCATCGCCATGGGCGCGGCCGGATCCGAGGTGGCGCTGCAGGCCGCCGATGTGGCGCTTCTGTCCGAGGACATGGAGCGGCTGGCGGATGCGCACCGGCTGGCGCGGCGGACCTCGGCGGTCATCCGCCAGAACCTGGGCTTTGCCCTGGGCGCCATGCTGGTCTTGGTGCTGGGCGGGCTGTTTTTCGACCTGCCCCTGCCCTTGGCGGTGATCGGCCACGAAGGCGGCACGGTGCTGGTGGTGCTGAACGGGCTGCGGCTGCTGTCCGACCCGATCCGTCGTCCCGGGCCGGCGTCGCGCGCGACAGGTTGACAGCACGGGCCGCATCGCGTGACAATGGCTGCAAGGGGATCCGCGATCTCCCCTTGAGGCGACAGCCAAAGCTCGCGTTCCGCCAGACCTTGCATGCCAGGGAGGAACGCATATGCCTGCGCCCGACGCCATCTCTGCCGAAAAGCTGTCCAAGCTGATCGGCACCCCGCGCTGCCCGACCATCCTCGACCATCGCAGCGCGGCACTGCGCGCCGCCGATCCGCGGCTGGTGCCCGGCGCGCGCCCCCTGGAGGACGCCCAGACGGCGCCCGAGGCGCTTGAGCGGCTGATCGCCACGCTGGCCGGGCCGGTCGTGACCCTCTGCGCCGAGGGCCACGCCCGCAGCCAGGGGCTGGCAGCGATCCTGCGCAGCCGCGGCCTGGCGGCGGAATATCTTGAGGGCGGCCATGACGGCTGGTGCGCGGCCGGCCTGCCGCTTTGCCATCCCGGGGCAATCACCGCGCGCGACGGGCAGGGCCGCAGCCTGTGGGTGACGCGCGCCCGGCCCAAGGTGGACCGCATCGCCTGTCCCTGGTTGATCCGCCGCTTTGTCGATCCGCGCGCGGTCTTCCTGTTCGTCGCCCCGGCCGAGGTCCTGGAGGTGGCGCGGCTTTGCGCCGCCATGCCCTTCGATGTCGAGGACTGTTTCTGGAGCCACCGCGGCGAGATGTGCACCTTCGACACCATGCTGGCGGAATTCGGGCTGCGCCTGCCGGCGCTGGTGCGGCTTGCAGTCATCGTGCGCGGCGCGGACACCGGCCGGCCGGATCTTGCACCCGAGGCGCCGGGCCTGCTGGCGGCTTCGCTGGGCCTGTCGCGGATGTATCAGGACGATCTTGAACAGCTCGAGGCCGGGATGGCGCTTTACGACGCCTTCTACCGCTGGTGCCGCGATGCGACCGGGGAAACCCACAACTGGCCGACGAACCGGCCGGGCGGCACCGGATGAGCCGGGTGCCGCTGTGCGACAGGCCGGAGGGCTGGCCGGATCTGGCCGAGGCCACCCGCGTCTGGGCACGCATCGCCGCGCTGTCCTTTGGCGGCCCGGCGGGGCAGATCGCCGTCATGCACCGCATCCTGGTCGAGGAAAGGCGCTGGCTGGGCGACGGGCGTTTTCTGCATGCGCTGAATTTCTGCATGCTGCTGCCCGGCCCCGAGGCGCAGCAGCTGGCCGTCCATATCGGCTGGCTGATGCATGGCGTGCGCGGCGGGGTGATCGCGGGCGTGCTGTTCGTGCTGCCCGGCGTCGCCGCGATCATGGCACTGAGCTGGATCTATGCGCTTTTCGGCGAGGTCGGATTCGTGGCCGGGCTGTTTTTCGGCATCAAGGCCGCGGTGCTGGCCATCGTGCTGCAGGCGGTGGTGCGGGTGGGGCGGCGGGCGCTGCGCAGCGGCGCGATGCGCGCAGTGGCGGCGCTGTCCTTTCTGGCGATCTTTGTCTTCGGCGCCCCGTTCCCGCTGATCGTGCTGGCGGCGGGTGTCATCGGGATGCTTGGTGCGCGGGCAGGTGTGCCTGGCCTGACCCCGGGCACCGGCTACGGCCCCGAGGGCGGCGCGCAGATCGTCGATGCCGACACGCTGCTGGGGGCGGAAATGGCCGCCATGCCGGCGGCGGCGCGGCGCGGGGCGCGCCTGGCCGGCCTTTGCGCGCTGGCGCTGTGGCTGCTGCCGGTGGCGGCGCTCTTGCTGCTGGCGCCGGGCTCTGTCTTTGCCGAGATTGCCCTGTTCTTTTCAAAACTGGCGGTGGTCACCTTTGGCGGCGCCTATGCCGTTCTCGCCTATGTGGCGCAAGAGGCGGTCGCGACCCATGGCTGGCTTATGCCCGGAGAGATGCTGGACGGGCTGGGCATGGCCGAAACCACGCCGGGGCCGCTGATCATGGTGGTGCAATTCGTGGGCTTTCTGGGCGCCTGGCGCGGCTCGGGCTGGGACAATGCGCTTTGGGCCGGGACGCTGGGCGGGCTCTTGGCCACCTGGGTCACCTTCGCGCCGTGCTTTGCCTTCATCTTCTTCGGTGCGCCGCATCTTGAGCGGCTGCGCGCCAGCCGCGCGCTTGGCGCGGCGCTGGCGGCGGTGACGGCCGCGGTGGTGGGGGTGATCCTGAACCTGGCGGTCTGGTTCTGGATCCACACCGTCTGGACCCGGACGCAAAGGTTCGAGCTGGGCCCCCTGTCGCTGGATCTGCCGGTGGCGGGGGCGATCGACCCGGCCGCGGCGGCGCTGTCGGCGCTGGCGCTGCTGGCGGTGTTCTGGCTGCGGCTGGGCATGGGCAGCGTGCTGGCGGCGGGGGCGCTGTTGGGGTTGGCGTTGCATGCGGCCGGCCTGCTGGCCGCGACCTCCGGCTGAGCAGGGCCGCCGGCGCGTGCCGGCGGCCCCTGCGATGGGCCCTTGCCTCAGCGGGTCGGGAAGACCAGGATCTCGACACGGCGGTTCTGGGCGCGACCGGCGGCAGTGTCGTTCGAGGCGACCGGCTGGGTTGAGCCGCGGCCAACGGTGCTGATGCGCGTGGGCGAGACGCCGCCCGCCTGCAGGATGCCCGAGACCGAACGCGCGCGACGCTCGGACAGGTCCTGATTATAGGCGGCCGAGCCGGTGCTGTCGGTATGGCCGATGACCTGGATCTGGCTGTTGGGATACTGGTTCAGGTTGCGCGCGATGATGTAAAGATCGTTCTGCCCCTGCGGACCCACCGCCGCCGAGCTGGTCGCGAACAGTGCCGATTCCGGCATCACCACGCTCAGGTGGTTGCCGCGGTTGACGATCTGGATGGCGGGGTTGTTCAGCGAACGCTGCAGTTCCTGCTGCTGGCGGTCGAGGATCGAGCCGCCCACCGCGCCGGCGGTGGCGCCGAGGATTGCGCCCTTGGCGGCGTTCTCGCGGCTTTCGCCGGCACCGATCAGGCCGCCGACCACGGCCCCGGCCAGCGCGCCCTGTCCGGTCTTGCTCATGGCGCCGGTGGGGTTGCCGAACTCGTCCGTGGTGGCGCAGGCGCCAAGCGCCAGTGCGGCGGACGCGGCGAGAAGCAGCGAAATGCGGGTCTTCATTCTGTAACCTTTCCTGGTGGGGCGTTCTGCCGCCTGTTCTGACGCCACGGCCGGGGCTATGGGCTCCGGAAGGCGTTGATCCTTTGAACGCGGCCAGAATGGCACGGGTTCCGGCGCAACTCCACAGGAATACGACACAAACTTGCGGCGATCCGGTGCCTTTGCGAGAATGTCGCAGGGCTTGCCGGCCGGGGCGATCAGGCTTGATCTGCGGCTCGGCTCGGGGCATCTGAGGGCCATGGCCCGTTCCCCGTCCCCCCGCATCCCTCAGGCCCTGCCTTACGCCGCGCAGGTCGAGATATTTTCGCGTTTCCGCGAGGCGAACCCGCATCCCGAGACCGAGCTGGAATATGTGAATGCTTTCACGCTTCTGGTCGCGGTGGCGCTGTCGGCGCAGGCGACGGATGTGGGCGTGAACAAGGCCACCAAGAACCTGTTTCGCATGGTCAGCACCCCGCAGCAGATGCTGGATCTGGGGCTTGAGGCGCTGACCGAGCAGATCAAGACCATCGGGCTGTTTCGCCAGAAGGCCAGGAACGTCATCGCCCTGTCGCAGCGTCTGGTCGATGAGTTTGGCGGCGAGGTGCCCGGCTCGCGCGCGGCGCTGATGACCCTGCCCGGCGTTGGGCGCAAGACCGCGAATGTGGTGCTGAACTGCGTCTTTCGTCATCCGGCGCAGGCGGTGGATACCCATATCTTTCGCGTCGGCAACCGCACCCGCATCGCGCCGGGCGGCGATGTCGAGGCGGTCGAGCGCGCCATCGAGGACAATGTCCCCGTTGAATTCCAGCAGGATGCGCATCACTGGCTGATCCTGCATGGCCGCTATATCTGCCAGGCGAAACGGCTGCGCTGCCGCATCTGTCCCATCGCCGACCTGTGCCCCTATGAGGATAAGACCGAATGACCACCCCCTATGTGATCGGGATCGGCAATGCCGTCATGGATGTGATCGCGCCGGCCTCGGACGCGGTGCTGGGGCGGCTGGGGGTCGAGAAGGGCATCATGCAGCTGATCGACCGCGAACGCTCGGAATTTCTGATGGCGGCGCAATCCGCCGATGCCGAGGCGCAGAAGGCGCGGCTGGTGCCGGGCGGCTCGGTCGCGAACACGCTGGCGGGGCTGGGGATGCTGGGATTGCGGACGGCCTTCATCGGCCGCGTCGCCGCCGATGCCCTGGGGCTGAGCTATGCCGAGCAAACCGAGGCCCAGGGCACGGTCTTTGTCAATCCGCCGGTCTCGGGCGAGGTGGCGCCGACCTCGCGTTCCGTCATCTTCGTGACCCCGGATGGTGAGCGGTCGATGAACACCTATCTGGGGATCTCGGCCGAGCTGGGACCCGAGGACGTGAACCCCGCCACCTTCAGCGGTGCAGGCTGGCTGTTTCTTGAGGGCTATCTGTTCGACAAGGCCGAGGGCAAGGCCGCCTTCCTGAAGGCGGCGGATGCCTGCCACAAGGCCGGCGGTCAGGTCGGGATCGCGCTGTCAGACCCGTTCTGCGTCGATCGTCACCGCGAGGATTTCCGCCGTCTGGTTGCCGGGCCGATGGATTACGTCATCGGCAACCTGCACGAATGGCAGTCCCTGTATCAGGTCGAGGATCTGGAGGAGGCGCTGCGCCTGGCCTGCGCTGATTGCGCCACGGTGATCTGCACCCGCTCGGGCGAGGATGCGATCCTGATCCGTGCGGGTGAACGGGTCACCGCGCCGGTCCGCCGTATCGTGCCGGTCGACGCGACCGGGGCCGGGGACCAGTTTGCCGCCGGGCTGATCTATGGGCTGGCGACCGGGGCGGATCTGGCCGTGGCCGGGCGCATGGGCTGTATCGCGGCGGCCGAGGTCATCAGCCATGTCGGTGCGCGTCCCGAGACCGATCTGCGCGCGGCCTTTCGCACCGAAGGGCTGATCTGATCGCGCGGATCTGCGCCGTCGCAAGATGAGTATTTGAGGAACGAAGAAGGGCAGAGGTTCTGGTCTCTGCCCCTTTTCCGTGTCGTCAGGCGGCCTTGGCGGCGGCGAAGCGGCTGTAGAAGCTTTCGCCCTTGGCGGCCATGTCACGCAGCAGCGCCGGGGTGGCGAAGCGGTTGCCGAATTTCGCCGCGAGGTCGTCCGCAATGGCTGCGGCGCGCGGGCTGCCCAGCATGTCGAGCCAGCTGAACGGGCCGCCCGACCAGGGCGCGAAGCCCCAGCCGAGGATGGCGCCGACATCGCCTTCGCGGATGTCCTCGAGCACACCGTCCTGCAGCGCGCGCACGGCCTCGAGCGACTGCGCGAACATCAGCCGGTGCTGGATCTCGGTCAGCTCGGGCTGGGTTTCCGTCACCGGCCAGGCGCTGGCGAGGCCGGACCAGAGGCCCTGACGCTTGCCTGCCACGTCATAGTCGTAGAACCCGGCCTTGGCCTTGCGGCCCAGACGGCCCTGACCAGCGAGCTTGAACAGCACGTCGTCGACTGCCCCGTCGGGATAGGCGTTGCCCATGGCCGCGCGGGTGGCCCTGGCGATCTTGACGCCGAGGTCGATCGAGGTTTCATCGACCAGCTGCAGCGGCCCCAGCGGCATCCCCATCAGCTTGGCGGCGTTTTCGATCAGCGTGGGGCTGACGCCCTCGGCCAGCATGCGCATGCCTTCGTTCAGATAGGGGATGATGCAGCGGTTGGCGTAGAAGAAGCGCGCGTCATTGACCACGATCGGGGTCTTGCGGATCTGGCGCACGAAGTCGAGCGCCTTGGCCACCGCGCGCGGGCCGGTCTGCTTGCCCTTGATGATCTCGACCAGAGCCATCTTGTCCACGGGTGAGAAGAAATGGATGCCGATGAACTGCTCCGGCCGGGCGCTGGCATGGGCCAGATCGCTGATCGGCAGGGTCGAGGTATTGGTGGCGAAGATCGCGTCCGCGGGGATCACGGCTTCGGCCTTTTTCGTCACCTCGGCCTTGACGGCAGGATCCTCGAACACGGCCTCGACGATCAGGTCGCAGCCGGCGAGTTGCGCGTAATCGGTGGTGGCGGTGATGCGCGACAGCACCTCGGCCTTTTTCTCCTCGGTCGATTTGCGGCGGCTGATCGCCTTGTCGAGCAGCTCGGCCGAATGCGCCTTGCCACGTTCGGCGGCCTCCTGTTTCGCGTCGATCAGCACCACCTCGATTCCGGCCATGGCCGAGACATGGGCGATGCCGGCGCCCATCATGCCGGCGCCGAGGATGCCGAGTTTCCTGACCGTCTGGTCGGGGGCCTCGGGGCGGTTCGCGCCTTTCTCCAGCGCCTCCTTGTTGATGAACAGGCTGCGGATCATCGCGGTCGCGCTGGGGTTCATCAGCACATTGGTGAACCAGCGCGCCTCGATCGTCAGTGCGGTGTCGAAGGGCACCAGCGCGCCCTCATAGACGGCCGAGAGCAGCGCCTTCGCCGCCGGATAGACACCCATGGTCCTGGCATGGACCATGGCCGAGGCGCCGACGAAGGTCATGAAGCCCGCGGGGTGATAGGGCTCGCCCCCCGGCATCTTGTAGCCCTTGGTGTCCCAGGGCTTGACCAGATCGGAATCGGTGGCGGCCAGCACCCAGGCGCGGGCGGCGGCAAGCGGATCGGCCACGACCTCATCAATGAGGCCTGCGGCCCTGGCCTTGGCCGGGTCCGAGAGCTTGCCCTCCAGCAGGAAGGGGGCGGCGGCCATGGCGCCCAGCTTGCGCGTCAGGCGCGTGGTTCCGCCGCCGCCCGGAAAGATGCCGACCATGATCTCGGGCAGGCCGATGCGGGCCTTGGGGTTGTCGGCGGCAAAGATGCGATGCGTGGCCAGCGGCAGCTCCAGCCCGATGCCCAGCGCGGTGCCGGGCAGCGCCGCGGCGATCGGCTTGCCGCCCTTTTTCGTCTTCGGGTCCATGCCGGCAAGCTCGATCTTGCGCAGCAGGTGGTGCAGGCTCATCAAGCCGTCGAAGACCGCCTGGGCGCCGCCCTCACGCATGCCGGCCAGCACGTTCAGATCCATCCCGGCGGCGAAATCCTTCTTGCCCGAGGTGATGACGATGCCCTTGACCGAGGCATCGGCCAGCGCGTCGTCGATCAGCGCGCCAAGCTCGGCTGCGCCGGTCAAGGAGAGCACGTTCATCGATCTGCCCGGCAGGTTCCAGGTGATGATGGCGACGCCGTCGGCGTCCTTGTGCATGGTGAAATCGGTCATCTGATTCCTCATTTCCTTGCCGGGGCGCGCGGGCCCGTCCAGTCGCTGTCGTCGTGATAGGCAAAGCGCGGGGGCTTGCCGGGCTCGGTGAACAGTTTCAGGTCCTCGTCGGCATAGGTCACGACCTCGGCCGCGGCCTTGCTGCCAACGACCAGAAACCTGGCCGGCGAGGATGAGCGGTTGACGAAGCGATGCCCGTTCGGCACGCCCGCCTTCCAGGCCGCGCAATCGCCCGGGCGCATCGCGGTTTCGCCCTCGTCTTCGATCAGCAGCAGCTCGCCCTCGGTCACCAGGGCGTATTCGTCCTCGTTCAGGTGCCAGTGCCGCAGCGAGGCGGCGGCGCCGGGTTCCAGCGTTACCAGATTGACCCCGAATTGCGTCAGCCCTGCCAGTTCCCCCAGTCGGCGCGAGCTGCGCCCGGCCATCTGCCCGGCATAGGGCTCGGGATAGATCGAACCGGTCTTCAGCGGCGCCTTGTCGATCTCGAGCCGGGGCATCACAGCCTCTCGATGATGGTGGCCGCGCCCATGCCCGAGGCGACACACAGCGTGGCAAGGCCGATGCTCTTGTCCTGGCGCTCCAACTCATCGAGCAGCGTGCCGATCAGCATGGCGCCGGTCGCGCCCAGCGGATGGCCAAAGGCGATGGCGCCGCCGTTCACGTTGACCACGGCAGGATCGACCTCGAAGGCCTGCATGAAGCGCAGGACGACCGCGGCAAAGGCCTCGTTCACCTCGAACAGGTCGATGTCGCGGATCGCAAGGCCGCTCTCGCGCAGGATCTTTTCCGTCACCGGCACCGGACCGGTCAGCATGATCGTGGGATCGGTGCCGATCTTGGCGGTGGCGCGGATGCGAGCGCGGGGCTTCAGCCCGTAAGCCTTGCCGAATTCGGCGTTGCCGATCAGCACTGCCGCCGCACCGTCCACGATGCCCGAGCTGTTCCCGGCATGGTGGATATGCTCGATATGGTCGAGATGCGGGTATTTCAGCATCGCCACCTTGTCGAAGCCGGGCATGGCCTCGCCCATGTCCTTGAAGCTGGCCTTGAGCTTGGCCAGATCCTCGAGGCTGGTGCCGGGGCGCATGTATTCGTCACGCGCAAGGATGGTCAGGCCGTTCTGGTCCAACACCGGAACGATCGATTTGGCAAAGCGATTCTCGGTCCATGCCAGCGCGGCGCGGCGCTGGGATTCGACGGCCAGCGCATCGGCCTGCTCGCGCGAGAAGCCGTATTCGGTGGCGATGATGTCGGCCGAGATGCCCTGCGGCACGAACCAGGTGGCAAAGGTCAGGCTGGGATCGACGGCGATGGCGGCGCCGTCGCTGCCCATGGCGACGCGGCCCATCATCTCGATGCCGCCGGCGATATAGGCCGCACCCGCGCCGCCCCTGACCTGGTTGGCGGCAAGGTTCACTGCCTCCATGCCAGAGGCGCAGAAGCGGTTGATGGCGAGGCCGGGGATCGATTCGTCCAGGTCCGAGGCCAGCACCGCCGAGCGCGCCAGACAGCCGCCCTGTTCCTTGACCTGGGTGACATTGCCCCAGATCACGTCCTCGACCGCGTGGCCTTCCAGACCGTTGCGCGCCTTGACGGCATTCAGCAGCCGGGCGGACAGCGCAACCGAGGTGACTTCGTGCAGGCTGCCATCGGGACGGCCCTTGCCGCGCGGGGTGCGGGCGGCGTCATAGATATAGGCTTCGGTCATGCGTCCTCCTTCGCGGCCCGGTCCGCAGGATTTCCGGGCATCAGGTCATAGGGGTGTTTCCAGCCGGGCAGCGCCTGGATGCGCGCAAGCCAGGCGTCGATATGCGGCCAGTCGGGGCGGTCAAAACCGAAGGGTTCGGGGTAGAACAGGTAGCCGCAGCAGGAAAGGTCGGCGATGCTGGGCCGGTCGCCGGCCAGCCAGTCGCGCCCGGTCAACTGCCTCTCCAGCGTGCCGAGCGCCGCGTGGCAGCGGGTCTGCAGCCAGGCGATCACCTCGGCCGGGTGCCTGTCCGGGGGCAGGAAGTTCATCAAAAAGCGCAAGGCGCCGAATTGCGACGATCCCTTGTGGTTATCCCAGAACAACCAGCGCAGGATCTCGCTCCGGTCGCCATCCAGAAAGCGGCCTGTCCGCTCGGCCAGATGCAGCAGGATGACATCGGACTGGCTGAGGGTGCACCCGTCCTCTACCAGGACCGGCGCCTCGCCCATGGCGTTCATGGCGCGATAGTCGGCCCCCCGCGTCGCACCGCCGAAAAAATCCACATGCACCGGCCGCCAGGGATAGCCGGTCAGCTCCATCATCAGCGCCACCCTGTAGGAATGGCCGGATTCTCCGAAACAGTGAAGCTGGGCGGTCATCAGCCAATCCCTTTCCTGCACCCGAGCACCGCATTGCCACGCCGGATCGAGTATTTCTGGAACGAAGAAGACGTTAGGAATCTTTTAGCCTTCTCCGGGCAGTATGAGTGGGCGGTACAGGCTGGAGAGCCGATGACCGTGAACGGAGAAGTCGCCCCGGTCATTTGGCCAGAACCTGTCCTGCCTGAACAGCAGGGGTGGCCGGGGCGCAACCGGTCGGCTTCTTCGTTCTCCAAATACTCATGCGACGTTTCGCGCTGCGAGGCGCCTCCATCCTCAAAACTGCGCCGCGTCCAGCGCCATGACCGGCGCGGCACCCGAGAGGATGCGGTCCAGATGCGTTGCAGTCATGGGCAGCTGGCGCGCCATGTAGTAGCGGCCGGTGGCCAGTTTGATTTCATGGAACTCGCGGTCCGGCGTGCCTGCGACCAGCGCCCGACTGGAGGCCGCGGCCATGCGCACCCACATCAGCCCCAGCGCGACATGGCCGAACAGATGCATGAAATCGTATGATCCCGCCAAAGCGGCATCGGGGTTCTTCAGCCCCTGCTCCATGAAGAACATGGCGGCGGCCTGCAGATCCTTGGATGCGGCCTTCAGCGGTTCGAGGAAGTCCGATTTCAGCGCCTCGTCGACCTCATGGGCCTTGATCGTCTGCTTGACCAGATCGAAGAAGGCGATGATCGGCCGGCCGCCATCGGCGGCAAGCTTGCGCCCGACCAGGTCAAGCGCCTGCACGCCGTTCGCGCCCTCGTAGATCATGGTGATGCGTGCGTCGCGGACGAACTGGGACATGCCCTGTTCCTCGATGAAGCCGTGGCCGCCGAAGACCTGCTGCGCCTGCACGGTGGAGTCGAACCCCCTGTCGGTCAGGAACCCCTTGATCACCGGGGTGAGCAGCGAGATCAGTTCATCTGCGTCGCCGTCATTGCCGAGCCGCGCGCGGTCGATCAGATGCGCGCCCCAGATCGCCAGCGCCCGCGCCCCCTCGAGAAAGCTTTTCTGGTCCATCAGGTTACGGCGGATGTCGGGATGCACGATCAGCGGATCGGCCGGACCGGCGGGGTTGGCGTCGCCGGTGGCGGCGCGGCCCTGCAGGCGTTCGCGGGCATAGGCGGCGGCGTTCTGATAGGCGGCGGTGGCGACGGCATAGCCCTGCAGGCCGACGCCCAGGCGGGCCTCGTTCATCATGGTGAACATGGCGCGCATGCCCTTGTGCAACTCGCCCAGCAGCCAGCCTCTGGCGCCGTCGAAATTCATCACGCAGGTGGCATTGCCGTGGATGCCCATCTTTTCCTCGACATGACCGACGCTGACCTGGTTGGTCGCGCCGAGGCTGCCGTCGGCATTCACCAGCACCTTGGGCACGATGAAGAGGCTGATGCCCCGGGTGCCCTCGCCACCGCCGGGGGCCTTGGCCAGCACCAGGTGGATGACGTTTTGCGCCATGTCGTGATCGCCGGCCGAGATGAAGATCTTCTGCCCGGTCAGCAGGTAGCTGCCGTCGGGTTGCGGCTCGGCCCGGGTGCGCAGCAGGCCCAGATCCGTACCGGCATGGGGCTCGGTCAGGTTCATGGTGCCGGTCCATTCGCAGCTGGCCATCCTTGGCAGATAGGCCGCCTTCTGCGCCTCGGATCCATGCGCGTGGATGGCGGAATAGGCGCCATGCGTCAGGCCCTGATACATGGCGAAGGCCATGTTCGCGGCCGAGAACAGCTCGCCCACGGCAAGGCCGATCACATGGGGCATGCCCTGGCCGCCATAAGTCGGGTCGCAGTCAAGCGCGGTCCAGCCGCCCTCGCGCACCTGCGCGAAGGCCTCGGCAAAGCCCCTGGGCGTGCGTACGGTGCCATTTTCCAGCCGGCAGCCCTCGCGGTCGCCGACGGCGTTCAGCGGCGCCAGCACCTCGGCGGCCAGCTTGCCGGCGCCCTCCAGCACAGCCTCGGTGAATTCGCGGTCGAGATCGGCATGGCCGGGCAGGTCCTGGTTCGAGATATCGAGCACGTCATGCAGCACGAACTGGATGTCACGGACGGGCGGGGTATAGACGGTCATGGCTCCTCCGGCAGGTTGGCGCGTCAGGCGCCGGACTTGAGTTTCGTCAGCGCCGCGTCGCCCTCGGCAATCTGCTGGCGCAATTCCACGATGGCGCCGCCCAGTTCGGCGTGCTGGCGCTCCATGTCGGCAAGGCGTTCGCGCGCGGTGGCAAGCACGGCCTCGGTCTGTGTGATGTTACGCTCGGCCGGGTCATAAAGTTCCAGCAGCTGCCGGATCTGTTCCAGTGAGAAGCCAAAGCGCTTGCCGCGCAGGATCAGCGTCAGCCGGGCGCGGTCGGTGCGGCCATAGAGCCGGTTCTGGCCCTGGCGCTGCGGAAACAGCAGTTCGCGCGCCTCGTAAAAGCGCAGCGTGCGCGGCGTGACCTCGAAGGCGTCACACATCTGGCGTATGCCCATCAGATCGCCGCTCATGGCCTTGCCCCCCTCCGGCTGCTGGCAACTGCTGGGAGGCAATATAGGGACGGTTGACGTGCAGGTAAGGGGCGACGTGGCGTCAGCGCTGGCGCGGCGCTATTTGCCGGCGTCCATCTGGTCGATCAGCTTCAGCGTCTCGCTGCGCAGGGCCTGCAGATCGGTCATCGCCGCCTCGATCTCGTCGCGCTGCTGGCGCAGGACGCCCAGCTGGCGGTCGGACAGCTCGATCCAGACGCGATACTGTTCCCGCGTGCCCTTTTCGCCGTAGATCAGCAGCCATTGCCGGATGTCCTCAAGCGAGAAGCCGAAGCGGCGGCCGCGCAGGATCAGCTTCATGCGCGCGATCTCGCGCGGGCCGTAAAAGCGCGAGCGTCCCTCTTTGCGGGGGCTGAGCAGTTCGATGTATTCGTAATAGCGCAAGGTGCGGGGCGTGACGTCAAAGCGTGCACACATGTCCTTGAAACTGATATGGTCGTCTGCAGTCATCGGATCAGGCTCTGCGCTCGGAATGAGCGTCAGGCCGAAACTAGCCTGCTGGCGGTGCAAACTCAACCTTTGCGGGGGCGGGCTTGTCTGCGTTGCGCGGCCTGATAGCATCCGCGCATCACTTCGGGGGGCAGGACCGCAATCATGGTCGAAGAGACGCAGCAGGACCCGCGCGAGCAGCGCAAGCGCATCGCGCAGCAATTCATCGAGGCCATCCCGCATGCGCGCGCGCTGGGCATGAGCTTTGACCGGCTGACCCCGGATCTGGCCGAGATCTCGCTGCCCTGGCGCGAGGATCTGGTGGGCGATCCGCGCAGCGGCGTGATCCATGGCGGCGTCGTCTCGGCGCTGATGGACACCTGCAGCGGCGCGGCGGTGATGGTGCATCCGACCGGGGCGCGCTCGACCGCGACCATCGACCTGCGCATCGACTACATGCGTCCGGCGGCGCGCGGCCACCGGCTGCGCGCGCGGGCCGAAGTCTATCACGTCACGCGCTCGGTCGCCTTCGTGCGCGCCTGGGCGATGGACGACGACGACAGCCGCCCGGTCGCCATGGCCACCGGCGCCTTCACCATCGAGCGCTGACATGGCCGACCGCAACGAACCCCTGGCCGCCATCAAGTCGCGCCGCAACAGCACGCTGAACGCGCTGGTCGCGGGCGTGCCCTATATCGGCTGGCTGGGCATCCGCTTTGACCGGCGCGGGGACGAGCTGACCGCGATCCTGCCCTTTGACGACAAGCTGATCGGCAACCCGCTGCTGCCGGCGATTCACGGCGGCGTGACCGCAGCCTTTCTTGAGGTCGCGGCCATGGTCGAGCTGACCTGGACGGTGATCTGGGAGGACATGGAGCACGGCCGCATCGCCCCGGACGCCGCCGTGCCCGACAGCCTGCCGCGCCTGCCCAAGACCATCGACTTTACCGTGGACTATCTGCGTTCGGGCCTGCCGCGCGACGCCTATGCGCGGGCGCGGGTGGTGCGCTCGGGGCGGCGCTATGCCAGCGTGCATGTCGAGGCCTGGCAGGACCAGCGCCAAAAGCTGTTCGCCCAGGCGACCGGGCATTTCCTGATGCCGCAGGATGGCTGAGGCCCCCGCGGCGGATGCCCTGACCCATCGCCGGGTGCTGGCCATCGCGCTGCCGGTGGTGCTGTCCAATGCCACCATCCCGATCCTGGGCGCGGTGGATACCGGCGTCATCGGCCAGCTGGGCGCGGCCGGGCCGATCGGGGCGGTGGGGCTGGGGGCGGTGATCCTCGCCTCGGTCTATTGGGTGTTCGGCTTTCTGCGCATGGGCACTTCGGGGCTGGTGGCGCAGGCGCATGGGGCGGGCGACGCGGGCGAATCCGGCGCGCATCTGACGCGGGCGCTGATCATCGGCCTGGCGGCGGGGCTGAGCTTCATCCTGTTGCAGCTGCCGCTTTTCGCCGCCGCCTTCGCGCTGGCCCCGGCATCGGCCGAGGTCGAGGCGCTGGCCCGGCAATATCTGGCAATCCGCATCTGGGGCGCGCCCGCGACGATCTCGCTTTATGCGGTCACCGGCTGGCTGATCGCGGTCGAGCGCACCCGCGCCCTGCTGGTGCTGCAGCTGCTGATGAACGGGCTGAACATCGGGCTGGACCTGTGGTTCGTGCTGGGGCTTGGCTGGGGCGTGCCCGGGGTTGCGGCGGCGACGCTGGTGGCGGAATGGTCGGGTCTGGCGCTGGGCCTGTGGTTCGCGCGCCACGCCCTGCGCGCGGCACTGCGCGCCGGAGGGCTGGCGGCGCGCGAGCAACTTGAGGAACTGGCGCGCGTCAACGGCGACATCATGATCCGCTCGGTGCTGCTGCAGGGCTCGTTCACCGGCTTCATGTTCCTGGGTGCGGGGCAGGGCGACGTGACGCTGGCCGCCAACCAGGTGCTGCTGCAGTTTCTGGGAATCGTCGCCTATGGGCTGGACGGCTTTGCCTTTGCCGCCGAATCCCTGGTCGGGCAGGCGGTGGGCGCGCGCCGGCCCGAGCGGCTGCGCCGCGCCGTGGCGCTGACCTCGGGCTGGGGCGTCGCCGGGGCGGTGGCGCTGTCGGCGGTGTTCCTGCTGGCGGGGCCGGCGATCATCGACCTGCTGACCACCTCGGCCGAGGTGCGGCTGGCGGCGCGCGATTACCTGCCATGGCTGGTGGCCGCGCCGCTGATCGGCATTGCCGCCTGGATGCTGGATGGGATCTTCATCGGCGCCACGCGCACCCGCGCCATGCGCAACAGCATGGTCCTGTCCGTCGCAGCCTATGCCGGGCTGGTCGCGGTGCTGCCGCAGGTCATGGGCAATCACGGGCTGTGGGCGGCGCTGATGGCGCTGAATGCGCTGCGCGGGTTGACCATGTGGTGGGCCTATCCGCAGGTGCGCCGCGCCGCTGGCTGAGCGCGGCCCGCCTGCATGCGGCCCGGGTTCAGATCTCGTTGATGATCTGCTCGCGCGCCACGGCGCGCAGCTCGATCATGCGGGCGCGGATGGTGTCCTCGTCGGCCTTGCCGGACAGATCGGCCAGCAGCTTGCGAAACACATCTTCGTCGCCCGGCTCATTGAAGTCGGAACTGACCACGGTCAGTGCATAAGAGCGCGCGTCGTCGCCAGACTTGCCCAGCAGCGCGGCGGCCCATTCGCCCAGAAGACGGTTGCGCCGCGCCTCGGCCTTGAAGTTCAGTTCCGCGTCATGGGCGAACTTCGCCTCATGCGCGCGCAGACGGTCGTCGAAAGGGGTCGTCATGTCGCTCTCCGGCACCTTGCATGACTCACAAGATGCCCATGCGCCGGCCGCATCGCAAGCCTTCGTATTGCCCCTGACCCCGTTTCTGGCCTATAGCCGCATCAAAGACGGCCACCTTGCAGACGGGAGACGCGCAGCATGGCACCAAGGCGCAAGAAAATCTACGAGGGCAAGGCCAAGATCCTCTATGAAGGCACCGAGCCGGGCACGCTGATCCAGTATTTCAAGGACGATGCCACCGCCTTCAATGCGCAAAAGAAGGCGACGATCGAAGGCAAGGGGGTTCTGAACAACCGCCTGTCGGAATTCTTCATGACCGGCCTGAACAATATCGGTGTCCCGACCCATTTCATCCGCCGCATCAACATGCGCGAGCAGCTGATCCGCCAGGTCGAGATCATCCCGCTGGAGGTGATCGTCAGGAACTTTGCCGCGGGCTCCATCGCCAAGCGTCTGGGCATTGAGGAGGGCACCGCCCTGCCGCGCCCGATCGTCGAGTACAGCTTCAAGAACGACGAGTTGGGCGATCCCTTCGTCAGCGAGGAATATGTCATCGCCTTTGGCTGGGCCAGCCAGCAGGACCTGGACGATATCGTCAGCCTCGCGCTGCGGGTGAACGATTTCCTTGCCGGCGTGTTCTTTGGCGTCGGCATCAAGCTGATCGACTTCAAGATCGAGATCGGCCGTATCTGGGACGGCGATTTCATGCGTCTGGTTGTCGCCGACGAGATCAGCCCCGACAGCTGCCGCCTTTGGGACGTGAAGACCGGGCAGAAGCTGGACAAGGACGTGTTCCGCCGCGATCTGGGCAGCCTGACCGATGCCTATACCGAGGTGGCGCGCCGGCTGGGCCTGATGCCCGCCAACACCACCAGCCTGACCAAGCCCACGCTGATCAACTGAAAGGCCAGACCATGAAAGCCCGTGTCACCATCATGCTGAAGGACGGCGTTCTGGACCCGCAGGGCGAGGCGATCCGCCACGCCCTTGGCGGGCTGGGTTTTCAGGGCGTCTCGGGCGTGCGCCAGGGCAAGGTGATCGAGCTTGACCTGACCGCAACGGATGCCGGCGCCGCGAAGGTCGAGGTCGCGCGCATGTGCGAAGGGCTGCTGGCGAATACCGTGATCGAGAAATACGCCGTCGAGATCGTCTGACCTGCCGCGCCGGGGGCTTCGCGCCCCCGGACCCCCGCGGAGTATTTGCGGAACGAAGAAGGCGGGCCTCGCCCGGAGGTGGCGCATGATCGACCGGCTTTCGATGTTCATGGCCCTGGCGCGCGAGCGCCATTTCGGCCGCGCCGCCCTGTCGCTGGGCATTACCCAGCCCACGCTGTCCTCGGCCATCCGTGCGCTTGAAGAGCAACTGGGCGTGCAGCTTGTGCGCCGCGGCTCGCGGTTTCAGGGGCTGACCCCCGAAGGCGAGCGGGTGCTGTCCTGGGCGCGGCGCATCGTGGCCGATGCCCGCGCCATGCAGGCCGAGATGGAGGCCAGCCGCAAGGGCGTCTCGGGGCGGCTGCGTATCGGGGTGATCCCGACCGCCATGCCGCGCATTGCCGAACTGACCGGTCCTTTCCTGCGCCGCCACCCGAATGCCGCGGTCTCGATCCTGTCGCGCAGTTCCGACGAGATCCGCGACCAGATCGAGGCGCTGGAACTGGATGCCGGCGTCACCTATCTGGACAGCGAGGCGCTGGGCCGGGTGCAGCGCCTGGCGCTTTACCGCGAGACCTATTGCCTGATCGACCGCAGCGAGGCGGGCGGGCCGGTCGCCTGGGCCGAGGCGGCCTCGCGGCCGCTGTGCCTGCTGACGCCCGACATGCAGAACCGCCGCATCGTCACCCGGCATCTGGTCGAGGCGGGATCAGAGGCGTTGCCGCGGGTCGAGTCGACCTCGATGCTGGCGATCCTGTCGCATGTCGCCACCGGCGACTGGGCGGCGATCCTGCCCCGGGCGCTGGCGCGCGGCCTGCCCCTGCCCGAGGGCGTGCGGGCACGCGACCTGCTGGGCGAGGGGCATCTGGTCGGGCTGGTCACGGCACGCCGCGAGCCGCACCCGCCTTTGGTCGAGGCGCTGATCCGGGCCGCGCAAACGATTGAAGCTGTCAATCAATAGACGATATATTACGATTGTTATGTCTATCGCCGGTCTTTAGTCTGGACAAAATCTCAGAGCCCGGAACCACCCAGCCATGACAAAACCAGCGAGTGACGCTGATCTTTCTGCGCGCCTTGACGACATCATCGCCTGCCATCAGGGGCGCGAGGGGCCGCTGTTGCCGATCCTGCATGACATCCAGGCGGAATGGGGCCATGTCCCCGAGGCCGCGCAGCCGGTGATCGCCGCCGCCCTGGGCATGACCTCGGCCGAGGTGCATGGCGTCGTCAGCTTTTATCACGATTTCCGCGACCGCCCGGCGGGACGGCATGTGCTGCGCCTGTGCCGGGCCGAGGCCTGCCAGTCCATGGGTGCCGAAGCGCTGGCCGATCAGCTGCGCGCGGCGCTGGGCATCGACTGGCACCAGACCACACCGGATGGCCGGCTGACGCTGGAGCCGGTGTTCTGCCTCGGGCTTTGCGCCTGCGCGCCCTCGGCGCAGCTGGGCGGGCGGCTGGTCGGCCGCGCCGATCTGGCAAAGCTGCAGCGGGCTCTGGCGGAGGCGGGGGCATGAGGGTCTGGGTTCCCGGCGACGCCGCCGCCCGCGCGCTGGGTGCCGACGATGTCGCCGCGGCGCTGGCGCAGGATTTCACCGTCACCCGCAACGGCACGCGCGGCATGGTCTGGCTTGAACCGCTGGTCGAGGTCGAACGCGACGGTGTGCGCCACGGCTATGGTCCGGTGACGGCCGCGGATGCGGCTTCGGTCGCCGCGGCGATCCGGACGGGCGGCGATCACCCGCTGGCGCTGGGTCCGGTCGAGGACCTGCCCTGGATGAAGGCGCAGGTGCGTCTGACTTTTGCCCGCGTCGGCATCATCGACCCGCTCTCGGTGGCCGAATATCAGGCGCAGGGCGGGCTGGACGGTCTGCGCCGGGCCATTGCCATCGGCCCGGAGGCGGCCATCGACCAGGTCACGCAATCGGGCCTGCGCGGGCGCGGCGGCGCGGGCTTTCCGACCGGCATCAAGTGGAAGACCGTGGCGGATGCGCAGGCGGCGCAGAAATACATCGTCTGCAATGCCGATGAGGGCGACAGCGGCAGTTTCGCCGACCGCATGCTGATGGAGGGCGACCCGCTGTCGCTGGTAGAGGGCATGGCGATTGCCGGCCTCGCCACCGGGGCGACGCGCGGCTATGTCTATATCCGCAGCGAATATCCGGATGCGGTGCGGCAGATGTCGGCGGCGATCGCGGCGGCGCGGCAGGCCGGCATCCTGGGCGAGACCGTGCTGGGCTCGGGCCATGCCTTCGACATGGAAGTGCGGGTCGGCGCCGGCGCCTATATCTGCGGCGAGGAGACCAGCCTTCTGAACAGCCTCGAGGGCAAGCGCGGCGTGGTGCGCGCCAAGCCGCCGATCCCGGCGCTTGAGGGGATGCTGGGCCGGCCCACTGTGGTCAACAACGTGATCTCTCTGGCCTCGGTGCCCTGGATTCTGGCGCATGGCGGGGCGGAATATGCGAAACTGGGCATCGGCCGCTCCAAGGGCACCATCCCGATCCAGCTGGCCGGGAACGTGAGGCACGGCGGGCTGTTCGAGGCCGCCTTCGGCATGACGCTCGGCCAGATCATCAACCAGATCGGCGGCGGCACCGCATCCGGGCGCCCCGTCAAGGCGGCGCAGGTCGGTGGCCCCCTGGGCGCCTATGTGCCGCATTGGCAGTTCGACATTCCCTTCGGCTATGAGGAACTGGCCCAGAAGGACGCGCTGCTGGGCCATGCCGGCATCACCGTCTTCGACGACAGCGCCGACATGCTGCGCCTGGCGCGTTTCGCCATGGAGTTCTGCGCCGTCGAATCCTGCGGCAAGTGCACGCCCTGCCGCATCGGCTCGGTCCGGGGGGTCGAGACCATCGACCGCATCGCCGCCGGCGACCGCGCGGCGCTGGAACTGCTGGTCGATCTTTGCAACACCATGAAGCTGGGCTCGCTCTGCGCGCTGGGGGGCTTCGTGCCCTATCCGGTGATGTCGGCGCTGACGCATTTCCCCGACGAGTTCGGCGGCCGGCCCGAGCCGCAGAAGGAGGCCGCAGAATGAAGGACTTCATCATTCCAGCCCGTCACGACGCCCGCGACATGGGCACGCCGGCCGTGCGCTCGGATGTCGCGGTCAGCCTGACGGTGGACGGGGTTGCGGTCAGCGTCCCCGCCGGCACCTCGGTCATGCGCGCCGCGGCCGAGGCCGGAATCAGCGTGCCGAAACTTTGCGCCACCGATCATGTCAGCGCCTTCGGGTCCTGCCGGCTGTGCGTGGTCGAGATCGAGGGGATGCGCGGCATGCCCGCCTCCTGCACCACGCCGGTGGCCGAGGGCATGGTGGTGCGCACCCAGACCGGCGAGCTGACGCGCGTGCGCCGCGGGGTGATGGAGCTTTACCTTTCGGACCATCCGCGCGACATCCTCTCGGTGCCCGATGGCGGCGACAGCGAGTTGCAGCAGATGGTGGGCGCGGTCGGGCTGCGCGAGATGCGCTATGGCCCGGGCAAGAACCATTTCCAGCGCCATGACGGCGCGGGCGCCAACCCGGAATGGCGGGCGCGGGACGAATCCAACCCCTATTTCACCTTCGATCCGTCGATCTGCATCATCTGCTCGCGCTGCGTGCGCGCCTGCGACGAGGTGCAGGGCACCTTCGCCCTGACCATCGAGGGGCGGGGTTTCGACAGCCGCATGTCGGCGGGCATGGCCTCGGACGACTACCTGTCCTCGGACTGCGTCAGCTGCGGCGCCTGCGTACAGGTCTGCCCGACTGGCGCCCTGATCGAGAACCGGGTGCTGGAAATCGGTATGCCCGAACATGTCGTCAAGACCACCTGCGCCTATTGCGGCGTCGGCTGTTCATTCGACGTGCAGATGCGCGGCGAAGAGGTCATCCGCATGATCCCCAGCAAGGAGGGCAAGGCAAATCACGGCCACAGCTGCGTCAAGGGCCGCTTTGCCTGGGGCTATGCCACGCATCAGGACCGCCAGCTTGAACCGATGATCCGCGAGCGGATCACCGATCCCTGGCGCCGGGTCACCTGGGACGAGGCGCTGGATTATGCCGTCGCCGGGCTGAAGCGGGCGCAGGCCGATCACGGCCGCGATGCGATCGGCGTCATCACCTCGTCGCGCTGCACCAATGAGGAAACCTATCTGGTGCAGAAGCTGGCGCGGGCGGTGTTTGGCAACAACAACACCGACACCTGCGCCCGCGTCTGCCATTCGCCCACCGGCTATGGGCTCAAGACCACCTTCGGCACCTCGGCCGGCACGCATGACTTCGATTCGGTCGAGGATACCGACCTTGCGCTGATCATCGGCGCCAATCCGACCGACAGCCACCCGGTCTTTGCCAGCCGTCTGCGCAAGCGCCTGCGCGAGGGGGCCGGCGTCATCGTCATCGACCCGCGCGAGACCAATATCCTGAAATCCCCGCATATGGGCATGGGCCTGCACCTGCCCTTGCGCCCCGGCACCAATGTCGCGGTGCTGACCGCCATGGCGCATGTGATCGTGGCCGAGGGGCTGGCGGACGAGGCCTTCATCCGCGCCCGCTGCGACTGGGACGAATATCTGGCCTATGCCGAGTTCCTGGCCGATCCCCGCCATGCCCCCGAGGCGGTCGGGGCGGCCAGCGGCGTGCCGGCCGCACGCCTGCGCGAGGCGGCCCGCGCCTATGCGCGCGCGCCGCGGGCCAGCATCTATTACGGGCTTGGCGTCACCGAACATGCGCAGGGCTCGACCGCGGTCATGGCGATCGCGAATCTGGCGATGCTGACCGGCAACGTGGGCAAGCCCGGCACCGGGGTGAACCCGCTGCGCGGGCAGAACAATGTGCAGGGTTCCTGCGACATGGGGTCGTTCCCGAACGAATACCCGGGCTATCGCCATGTCGCCGACCCCGAGACCCGCGCCATCTATGAACGCGCCTGGGGGGTGGAACTGTCGCCCGAGCCGGGGCTGCGCATCCCCAACATGTTCGACGAGGCGATCGCCGGCCGCTTTCGCGGGCTTTACTGCCAGGGCGAGGATGTCGTGCAGTCCGACCCCGACACGCGCCATGTCACCAGGGCGCTGTCGGCCATGGATATGGTGATCGTGCAGGACCTGTTCCTGAACGAGACCTCGAACTACGCCCATGTCTTCCTGCCGGGCTCGAGTTTCCTGGAAAAGGACGGCACCTTTACCAATGCCGAGCGGCGCATCAACATGGTGCGCCGGGCGATCGCGCCCAAGAACGGCTATGAGGACTGGCAGATCACCCAGCTTCTGGCCAACCGCATGGGCGCGGATTGGAGCTATACCCACCCCGGCCAGATCATGGACGAGATCGCCGCGACCACGCCAAGCTTTGCCGGCGTCAGCTTCGATCTGCTGGACCGCGAGGGTTCGGTGCAATGGCCCTGCAACGACCAGGCGCCGCTCGGCACGCCGATCATGCATGTCGAGGGTTTTGTGCGTGGCAAGGGCCGGTTCATCCATACCGAATATGTCGCCACCGACGAACGCACCGGCCCGCGGTTCCCCTTGCTGCTGACCACCGGGCGGATCCTGTCGCAATACAATGTCGGCGCCCAGACCCGGCGCACGGAAAACACCGTCTGGCATCCCGAGGACCTGCTGGAGATCCACCCCTCGGACGCCGAGAACCGCGGCATCCGCGACGGCGATCTGGTGCGGCTGGCCTCACGCGCGGGGGAAACCACGCTCAGGGCGCAGATCACCGAGCGGGTGGCGCCGGGGGTGGTCTATACCACCTTCCATCACCCGACGACCCAGGCCAATGTGGTGACTACCGACAGTTCCGACTGGGCCACGAACTGCCCGGAATACAAGGTGACGGCGGTGCAGGTCAGCCCCTCGAACGGCCCGACCGACTGGCAGGAGGAGTATCGCAGCCATTCTGAACGCGCCCGCCGCATCCTGTCCACGGCCGCCGAGTAGCGGCATGCGGGACCTGACCATGGCGCCCCTGCGCTGGGATGGCGGCTGGCAGCCGGCCGCGGCCGGCGCCAGCCCCGAGGAATGTCCGGTGGCCATCGTCATCGACGGCGTGTCGCAGGCGGTGCTGATGGCGACGCCGCGTGACCTGCGCGACTTTGCCCTGGGATTTGCCCTGACCGAGGGGCTGATCGCCTCGACCGCCGATGTCACCGGCTTTGACGAGACCGAGGCGAGTGTCGGCGGCTTTCCCGCGCGCGAGGCGCGGCTGTGGCTGCGCCCCGGCCTGGCCGTGCGCCTGGCCGAGCGGCGGCGCAGCATGATCGGCCCGGTCGGCTGCGGGCTTTGCGGGCTGGACAGCATCGCCGCGGCGCTGCCGCCGGTGGTGGCGGTCGGCTCGGACTGGTCGATGCCGCCCGAACGGGTGGCACAGGCCATGCAGGCGCTGGCCGCGGGGCAGGTGCTGCGCCAGACCACGCCCGCGATCCACGGCGCCGGGTTCTGGGACGGCCAGGCGGCGCTGGTGCGCGAGGACATAGGCCGCCACAACGCGCTTGACAAGCTGGCGGGGGCGCTGGCGCAGCAGGGTGGCGACAGCGGGCAGGGGGCCATCGTCATGTCCTCGCGTCTGTCGGTCGATCTGGTGCAGAAGGCCGCGCGCATCGGCGCGCCGATCCTGATCGGTGCCAGCGCCCCCACCGCCCTGGCCCTGGCCTGGGCCGAGGCCGCCGGCATCACCCTGATCGCCCGCGCGCGCGGCACCGCCTTCGATCTTTACACCCATCCCCGGCGCATCGCCGAAACCCGAGGCCCCAGATGACCCAGGACAAGCTGATCCGCATGGCGACGCAGATGGCGGATTTCTTTCGCAGCCAGGGCGACCGCCCCGCGCCCGAGGCCGTGGCCCAGCACATCAACGAGACCTGGACCCCGCGCATGCGCCAGGAGTTCGTGGACCACATCCGCGCCGGCGCCGAGGCCGACCCGATCCTGTGCGCGGCGGTGGCTTTCGTGCGCCTGCCCGCCGCCTGATTTTGCCCCTGCCGCCTGCCGGGGGGCCATGCTAGCGTGGCGCCATGTCACAGCTTCCTTCCCGACAACAGATTCTCGACTGGGTGTCCGCCCATCCCGATGCCAGCGCCAAGCGCGACATCGCCAAGGCCTTCGGTATCAAGGGCGCTGCCCGCATCGAGCTGAAGCGCCTGCTGAAAGAGCTTGAGGCCGAGGGCCTGCTCGAGCGCCGCCGCCGCCATTACCACGATGCCGAACGCCTGCCCCCGGTCACCGTGCTGCAATTGCTGGCACCGGACGGCAATGGCGACATCTTTGCGAAACCGCTGGAATGGCAGGGCGAGGGGCCGATGCCGCGCATCCTGTATTCGGCGCTGAAATCCGACCCCGCCCTGGCCCCGGGCGAACGCATCCTGGCGCGGCTGATCGAGGCGCGGGACGAGGATCACGACTATCTCGCGCGACTGATCCGCCGCATTGGCGTGGTGCAGCACCGCGTGGTGGGCATCTTTCGCGCCAGTCCCGGCGGCCCGGCGGCGGGCGGGCGCATCCTGCCCATCGACAAGGGCCAGGACAAGGAATGGCAGGTCCGCGCCGAGGACGTGCATGGCGCGAAAAGCGGCGAACTGGTCGAGGCCGAACAGGTCGGCCCCCGCGGCCGCATCGGCCTGCCGCTGGCGCGGGTGCTGGAACGGCTGGGCGATCCGTCGGCGCCGCGCGCGGTCAGCCTGATCGCCATCCACCAGCACGGCATTCCCGACGAGTTTTCCGATGCCGCCATGGCCGAGGCCGATGCCGCGCAGCCCGCCGGCCCGCAGGGACGCGAGGATCTGCGCCATCTGCCCCTGGTCACCATCGACCCCGAGGATGCACGCGACCGTGACGATGCCGTGGCCGCCACCATGCGCGAGGATGGCGGCGCCGAGATCTGGGTCGCCATCGCCGATGTCGCGCATTACGTCCGCCCCGGATCGGCGCTGGACCGCGAGGCGCGCGAGCGCGGCAATTCCACCTATTTCCCCGACCGCGTGGTGCCGATGCTGCCCGACATGCTGTCGGGGGACCTGTGTTCGCTGCACGAGGGCGTGGACCGGGCGGTGATCGCGGTGCGGATGCGGCTGGACGCTCAGGGCAACAAGGTCGGCCACAGTTTTCACCGCGCCGTCATGCGTTCGGCCGCCAGCCTCAGCTATGAACAGGCGCAGGCCGCGGCCGATGGCCGCCCGGATGCGCAGACCGCGCCGCTGGTCGCGGATGTGATCGGGCCCCTCTGGCATGCCTATGGCCTGCTGGCGCAGGCGCGGGCCCGGCGCCAGCCGCTGGAACTGGACCTGCCCGAGCGTCGGATCGTGCTGGGCGCCGATGGCCGGGTGAAATCGGTGAACTTCCGCGAACGCTTTGACGCTCACAAGCTGATCGAGGAGTTCATGGTGCTGGCCAATGTCGCCGCCGCCGAAGAGCTGGAACGCCTGCGCCGGCCGCTGCTGTATCGCGTGCACGAAGAGCCGACGGCGGAAAAGCTGGACGCGCTGCGCGAGGTGGCCGAGGCCTCGGGCTTCACGCTGGCCAAGGGGCAGGTGCTGCAGACGCGGCATCTGAACCGGCTGCTGGAACAGGCCGAAGGCTCGGACTTTGACGAGCTGATCAACATGACGGCGCTGCGCTCGATGCAGCAGGCCTATTACAACCCGGAAAATTTCGGCCATTTCGGGCTGGCGCTGCGCTCTTACGCGCATTTCACCTCGCCGATCCGGCGCTATTCCGACCTGATCGTGCATCGCGCCCTGATCATCGGCCACAAATGGGGCAAGGACGGGCTGTCGGACTGGGACATCGAGCATCTGTCCGAAACCGCCGAACAGATCAGCCAGGCCGAGCGCCGCTCGATGGCGGCCGAGCGCGACACCACCGACCGCTACCTTGCCGCCTATCTGGCCGAGCGGGTGGGCAGCGAGTTCACCGGCCGCATCAGCGGCGTGCAGAGGTTCGGCGCCTTCGTGCGCCTGGACGAGACCGGGGCCGACGGGCTTTTGCCCATCCGCGAGATCGGGCGCGAGTATTTCCACTATGACCCCGAGGCGCAGGTGCTGCTTGGCTCGGAATCCGGGCTGGAAATCGGTATCGGCCAGCGCGTCACCGTGCGCCTGTCCGAGGCGGTGCCGTTGACCGGCGGGCTGATGCTGGAACTGCTGGAACTTGAGGGGCGCGCCCTGCCGCAGGGCACGGGCCGCGGCCGCGGCAAGGGCCCGATGCGCAAACGCGCCACCCAGGCGCGGCTGGCCGAGGTGAAGCGGGCGCAAAAGCGCAAGCGCCAGCGCTAGCCTAGGCCTGCGGGGAACGCGCCCGGCGCGTGGCCAGGTTGCGGTGGACAAAGGCCAGCACGAACAGCGCCGTCAGCACCAGCACGATGGTCGGCGCCGGGGCGCTGTCCAGCCAGAAGCTGGCCCAGACGCCGCTGATCGAGCCAAGCCCCGCCACCAGAACCGCCACCGCCAGCATCGCCGACAGCCGCCGCGTCACGAGGAATGCCACCGCCCCCGGCGCGATCAGCAGCGCCACCGCCAGGATGATGCCGACCGCGCTGAGCATGGCGACCACCGTGGCCGCGACCATGGCCAGCAGCGCCTGGTTCAGCAGTCCCACCTGCAGCCCCGCGACCCGCGCCTGCACCGGATCGAACGCCAGCAGCGCGAGATCGCGCCATTTCAGCAGCAGTGCCAGCCCGACCACGGCCGAGATGGCGGCACTGGTGCGCAGGTCCTCGGGGCCGATGCCCAGCATGTTGCCAAACAGGATGTGGTCCAGATGCAGATCGCTGCGGATCGAGGTGTAAAGCACCACCCCCAGCCCGAACATGCCCGACATCACCACGCCCAGCACCGTGTCCTGCTTGACTCGGCTGTTGTCCTGCAGCCAGCCGGTCAGGGCGGCGCAGCCAAGCCCGGCGGCAAAGGCGCCCAGCAGCAGCGGCAGGCCGGCGACATAGGCCAAGACCACGCCCGGCAGCACCGCATGGCTGACGGCATCGCCCATCAGCGACCAGCCGCGCAGCACCAGAAAGCACGACAGCATCCCCGCCGGCAGCGCGATCATCGCGCCGATCAGCACCGCATCGCGCATGAACGGAAAGGACAGCGGCAGCGTCAGCCACTCCATCACGGCGCCTCGCGCAGCGCGGCCCGCGCCCGGCGGCGGGCGGCCAGCAACCCGTGCCTGGGCGCCAGCAGGAATGCGGCCAGAAACAGCAGCGTCTGCAGGCAGACGATGACGCCCCCGGTCGCGCCATCCAGAAAGAACGAGACATAGGCCCCGAATCCCGAGGTCAGCGCGCCGATGGCGACCGACAGCAGGATCAGCCGCGGAAAGCGGTCGGTCAGCAGATAGGCGGTGGCCCCCGGCGTCACCACCAGCGCCACCACCAGGAATGCGCCGACCGTCTGCATTGCCGCCACCGTGCAGGCCGACAGCAGGGTAAAGAACAGCACCTTCAGCGCCTGCGGCCGCAGGCCGATGGTGCGGGCGTGGTTTTCGTCGAAGAACACCACCATCAGGTCGCGCCATTTCATTCCCAGCACGAGCAGCGAGACGCCGCCGATCAGCGCCAGCTGCAGCGTGTCCTCGGGCGTGATCGCCAGGATGTTGCCCATGGTGATCGTCTGCACCGAAACGGCCATCGGATCGAGCGAGACCATGAACAGCCCGAGGCCGAAGAAGCCGGTGAATATCAGGCCGATGATCGCATCCTCGCGCAATGCGCTGCGCTGGTTCAGAAACAGCATGGTCAGTGCCGCCAGCCCGCCGGACAGGAAGGCCCCCAGCGCAAAGGGCAGGCCCAGCATATAGGCGCCGGCGACGCCGGGCACGATCGAATGGCTCAGCGCGTCGCCGATCAGCGACCAGCCCTTGAGCATCAGATAGGCCGAGAGAAAGGCGCAGACGCCGCCGACCAGCGCCGAGACCCAGATCGCATCGGTCATGTAGCCATAGCGAAAGGGAATGATCAGGGTCTCGATCATTTGCTGCTCGCCTCGGGGCTTTTCTGCTGGCCGTCGTAAAAGACCAGCGGCCGTTCGTCATCCGACAGCACCGTCAGCCCGCGCGGGTCGTCGTCATCATGCAGATGCCGCGCGCCCAGCACGAAATGGCGCAGCACGCCGCCGAAGGTCAGGCGCAGGTTCTCCGGCGTGAAGGTTTCGGCCGTCGGCCCCGAGGCCAGCACCGTGCCCTTGACCAGCACCACGCGGTCGCAATATTCCGGCACCGAGCCGAGGTCATGGGTCGAGACCAGCATCACCCGGCCCTCGTCGCGCATCTGGCCCAGCAGGCGGATGATCGCCGCCTCGGTCTTGACATCGACGCCGGTGAAGGGCTCGTCGAGCAGGATCACCGAGGCGCCCTGCGCCAGGGCGCGCGCCAGGAACACGCGTTTCTTCTGCCCGCCGGAGAGTTCGCCGATCTGGCGCTGGCGGAACCCGGCCATGTCGACGCGCGCCAGCGCCTCATCGACGGCGCGGCGGTCCTCGGGGCGGGCGCGGCGCAAAAAGCCCATATGGCCATAGCGGCCCATGATCACCACATCCTCGACCAGCACAGGGAATGACCAGTCCACCTCCTCGGCTTGGGGGACATAGGCGATCAGATTGCGGCGCAGCGCCTGCGCCACCGTCTGTCCCAGCACCCGTACCTCGCCGGCGGCGGCGGGGACAAAGCCCATCAGCGCCTTGAACAGCGTGGACTTGCCGGCGCCGTTCACCCCCACCAGCGCGGTGATCGAGCCCCGTGGCACGGAAAACGCCGCGTCGCGCAGGGCGGTGAAGCCGTTGCGATAGGTGACGGTCAGGCCGCGGACCTCGATCCCCTCAGCCATGCGCCAGCCCCGTCACGATGGTCTGCGCCGTGACGCGCAGCAGGTCCAGATAGGTCGGCACCGGCCCGTCGGCGGCCGACAGGCTGTCGACGTAAAGCACACCGCCATAACGCGCCCCGGTCTCGGCCGCGATCTGGCGGGCGGGGCGGTCCGACACGGTGCTTTCGGAAAACATCACCGGGATGCGGTGCTCGCGGATGGTATCCACCACCCGGCGCACCTGCTGCGGCGTGCCCTGCGCATCGGCATTGATCGGCCACAGGAACAGTTCGCGCAGGTGGAAATCCCGCGCCAGATAGGAAAAGGCGCCCTCCGAGGTCACCAGCCAGCGCCGATCCTCGGGCAGGTCGCGGGCGGCATCGCGGATCGGGCCGATGGTGGCGGCGATGCGGTCCTTGAACCGCGCCGCATTGGCCGCGTAGGCCGCGCGCCCCGCGGGGTCGGCGGCCGAAAGCGCCGCGGCGATATGGTCCACATAGACCAGCGCGGTATCCAGCCCCATCCAGGCGTGTGGGTTGGGCTTGCCGTCATAGCTGCCGCCCGAGATCGGCATGGGCTGGATCCCGGCGCTGACCACCGAGGAGGGGATGTCGCCCAGATTGCGCAGGAACTGCTCGAACCAGCGTTCCAGGTTCAACCCGTTGCGCAGGATCAGCGTCGCGTCGCGGGCGTTCACCAGGTCGCTGGGCGTCGGCTCGTAATTGTGGATGTCGGCGCCGGGCTTGGTGATCGACACCACCTCGGCGCGCGTGCCCGCGACATTGCGCGCCATGTCGGCGATGACGGTGAAGGTGGTGGCCACTTTCAGCGGCGCCGCGGCGCGCAGGATCGCGGGCGCGGCAAGCCCCGCCAGTGCCGTTGTCAGAAAGGTCCTGCGCTGCATCATTCACCCCGTTTCCGTCGTTATCTGCGAACGGTTCGCAACTGTCAAGCCAGTTGCAATTCGCTTGCATCTGGGCAAGAAAGGCGCATGGAGACCGAGATCCGCGCCAGAGGTTTCGAGGAGGCGCTGCGCCGCATGGGCGTGCGAATCACCCGCCAGCGGGCAGCGCTGCTGCGGGTGCTGGCCGCGGCCGAGGATCATCCGGACGCCATGCAGCTGCATGCCCGCGCCAATGCCGCCGGGGCCGGGGTGTCGCTGGCCACCGTCTATCGCACGCTGACCGCGCTCGAGGCGCAGGGCATGATCCTGAAACTGGCGCTCGAAGGCGAGCCGGCGCGGTTCGAGCCGGCCGACGGCACGCATCACGACCACATGATCGATGTCGAGACCGGCGAGGTGATGGAATTCGTCAACGACCGCATCGAACGCCTGCAGGCCGAGATCGCCGCCGAACTGGGCTATGAGATCGTCCGCCACCGGCTGGAGCTTTACGTCCGGCGCCGGAAATGACGCTGCGGGTGTTCGACAGGATCATCTCGGACCGCGGCTCGCGCTATGCGGTCTCGGGCGGGCCGGCGCGCAGCCGTGCCGAGGTCGTGGCGCTGCTGGCCGAGCTGCGGCGCAGCAAGCGCTTTGCCCGCGCCACGCACCACAGCTGGGCCGCGATCCTTGGGGGCGAGGGCGTCAAGGACGACGACGGCGAAAGCGGCGCGGCCCAGATCATCCTGCAGATGCTGGAACGCGCCGGGCTGGACAATCATCTGGTGATCGTGACGCGCTGGTATGGCGGCCGGCACCTGGGCGGCGACCGCTTTCGCCATGTGGTCGATGCCGTGCGCCACTATCTGGCGCAGGCGGATGCCTAGCCGCCCTCGACGGCATGGGCGCGCAGCAGGTCCATTGGCACCAGATCCAGCGTCCGCGCATGTGTCGCCGCCAGCACCACCCGCGGCGCCGCGTCCTCTTGCGCCGCCTGCAGGAAGCGCGCGGCGCAAAGGCACCAGCGGTCCCCCGGCTTCAGCCCGGCAAAGCGGTATTCCGGCCGCGGTGTGCTGAGGTCGTTGCCGAGGTATTTCGAGATGGCAAGGAATTCGGCGGTGACGATCACGCAGACGGTGTGGCGGCCGCGGTCCTCGGGGCCGGTGTTGCAGCAGCCGTCGCGAAAGAACCCGGTCAGCGGCGCCATCGAGCAGGGCTGCAGCCGCCCGCCCAGGACATTGGTCGCGTCATCCATGCGGGTCCTCCTTGTGCCGGATCTAGCGGAACCGCTCGCCCAGTGCCCGCAGGCGCTCGGCGAAACTGACCGGCTCGGGGGCGGGGGGCGCGGGCGGCGCGGGCTTGTCCCCGGCGGGCCGGGTGCCGCTGTTGCGAGCGGGCGCGGTGCGGGCAGACACCGCATTGAGAAACCGCGCGTCATCGCCCGCCGCCAGGGCCTCTGCGCCGTCCGAGATGCCGCGCAGCACATCGTCCAGCCCCTCGGCCTCGGCCTTGGCGAAATCCGACAGCACATAGCCCGCCACCCGGTCCTTGTGGCCGGGATGACCGATGCCGATGCGCAGCCGCCGATAGCCCTCGTCGATGTGCTGATGGATCGAGCGCAGCCCGTTGTGGCCCGCATGCCCGCCCCCCAGCTTGAGCCGCAGCTTGCCGGGCGCGAGGTCCAGCTCGTCATGCAGCACGATCACGTCCTCGGGGGCAAGTTTCAGATAGCGCATCGCCTCGCCCACCGACTGCCCCGACAGGTTCATGAAGGTTGCGGGCTTGAGCAGCGTCACCCGCAGATGCCCCAACCGGCCCTCGGCGATCTCGCCCTGAAACCGCGCCCGCCAGGGCGAAAAGCCGTGGTCCGCGGCGATGCGATCGACCGCCATGAAGCCGACATTGTGGCGGTTGGCGGCGTATTTCGTGCCCGGATTGCCCAGCCCGACGATCAGTTTCATGCGTTTCTCCGTCCGTGGCCGCCAGATTACCGGCGCCGCCGGAAAGGGGCAAATTTTATCGCTCTCTTGTCCTTGCGGGCCGGGGTTACTAAGACTCTGGCAAGCTTTCGCGTCTATGAGCGGTTCAGGAGAACCATGCGTCCTGGACGAATCACGAAACGGGCAGGCAAGGCAGGGACAAAAGGACAGACATGCACGATCCGGCAGAATTCTACATGAACACGCTCGTCCCCATGGTCGTCGAACAGACCAGCCGCGGCGAGCGCGCCTATGACATCTTCTCGCGTCTGCTCAAGGAACGCATCATCTTCCTGTCCGGGCCGGTGCATGACGGCATGGCGACGCTGATCTCGGCGCAGTTGCTGTTTCTTGAGGCGGAACACCCGACCAAGGACATCAGCATGTATATCAACAGTCCCGGCGGTGTGGTGACCGCGGGCCTGTCGATCTATGACACCATGCAATACATCAAGCCGCGCGTCTCGACGCTGGTGGTGGGGCAGGCGGCCTCGATGGGCTCGCTGCTGCTGTGTGCCGGCCAGGCGGGGCATCGCTTCTCGCTGCCCAACAGCCGCATCATGGTGCATCAGCCCTCGGGCGGCTTCCAGGGCCAGGCGACCGACATCCTGATCCACGCGCGCGAGACGGAAAAGCTCAAGCGCCGCCTGAACGAGATCTATGTGGCCCATACCGGCCGCACGCTGGAAGAGGTCGAGCAGGCGCTGGAACGTGACCGCTTCATGTCGCCCGAAGAGGCCCGGGACTGGGGGTTGATCGACGAGATCCTGGTAGCGCGCGGCAAGGCCGAGCCTGAAAAGTAAGGCCGGCCGCGGTCCCGGTTTTTGGGGATTGTGACGGGCAGTTGGCGCCCGTAACATGGCAGGAATGCGCGGGGCTCCGTCCCCGCGGCCAAGGAACGCGGGCGCCCGGCAGTCAGGCCGGGCCTCCGGGGCAATGCGAGGACCGAAGTAATGGCCAATCCGACCGGCGGCGACAGCAAGAACACGCTCTATTGCAGCTTTTGCGGCAAGAGCCAGCATGAGGTCCGCAAACTGATCGCCGGGCCGACCGTGTTCATCTGCGATGAATGCGTCGAGCTTTGCATGGACATCATCCGCGAGGAAACCAAGACCTCAGCGCTGAAATCCGGCGACGGCGTGCCTAGCCCGCGCGAGATCTGCAATGTCCTCGACGATTATGTGATCGGCCAGGAACACGCCAAGCGCGTGCTCTCGGTCGCGGTGCACAACCACTACAAGCGCCTGAACCACAGCTCCAAGACCGACATCGAACTGGCCAAGTCGAACATCCTGCTGATCGGCCCGACCGGCTGCGGCAAGACATTGCTGGCGCAGACCTTGGCGCGTATTCTCGACGTGCCCTTCACCATGGCCGACGCGACCACGCTGACCGAGGCGGGCTATGTCGGCGAGGATGTCGAGAACATCATCCTCAAGCTGCTGCAGGCCAGCGAATACAATGTCGAACGCGCGCAGCGCGGCATTGTCTATATCGACGAGGTCGACAAGATCACCCGCAAATCCGACAATCCCTCGATCACCCGCGACGTCTCGGGCGAAGGGGTGCAGCAGGCGCTCCTGAAGATCATGGAGGGCACGGTCGCCAGCGTGCCGCCCCAGGGCGGGCGCAAGCATCCGCAGCAGGAGTTCCTGCAGGTGGACACGACCAATATCCTGTTCATCTGCGGTGGCGCTTTTGCGGGGTTGGACCGGATCATCTCGCAGCGCAACAAGGGCACGGCGATGGGCTTTGGCGCCGAGGTCAAGGAAAGCGACGACAAGGGCGTGGGTGAGCTCTTCAAGCAACTCGAGCCCGAGGATCTGCTGAAGTTCGGCCTGATCCCGGAATTCGTCGGCCGCCTTCCGGTGATCGCCACGCTGGGCGACCTGGACGAGCCGGCGCTGATGGCGATTCTCACCCAACCCAAGAACGCGCTGGTCAAGCAGTACCAGCGTCTGTTCGACCTCGAGAACGTCAAGCTGACCTTCACCGAGGACGCGCTCATCGCGATCGCCCGCCGCGCCATCAAGCGCAAGACCGGTGCGCGCGGGCTGCGCTCGATCATGGAGGACATCCTGCTCGACACGATGTTCGAACTGCCGGGGCTCGACAGCGTCTCCGAGGTGGTGGTGAACGAGGAATCCGTCGACAATCCGGCCGCGAAACCGCTGCTGATCCATGCCGAGACGAAAAAGGAAGCCGCCACCGCCAGCTGACGCTTTGGTGCAAGCGGGCTCGACACGCCAGGCAGGCGACGGGTGTGGGGCGCCGGTGCAGGCGCTCCGCCTTGAGCCACAGGCAGGTTCGCGTGGCTGTTATGACCCGCCGCGGGTTTACCGGAGGGCAAAACTCTCTGAGGATTGCCCGTTATGGAACAGAGATCAAAGAAGAAGACCTCGAAGCCGTATTCACCTGAGTTCCGCGACCGTGCGGTGCGGCTTGCGATGGAACGCCGCGATGAGTATCAGAGCGAAGCTTCGGCGCTGACGGCAATTGCAGGTCAATTGGGCTGTTCGCCGGACAGCCTTCGCGTTTGGGTTCGCCAAGCCCAGCGTGATGACGGCGAACGGCCGGGTCCGACGACGGCCGAGAAAGCTCGGATCCAGGAGTTGGAGCGTGAGGTGCGCGATCGAGCTATGGCTGAATTTGGGTGACGCGGCTTGATCATGCGGCGCGGCTTTGGCTGGCATCGTCAGCGGCGACG
>NZ_JBDHSP010000006.1:0-104517 GCF_039808215.1 Paracoccus sp. (in: a-proteobacteria) | reverse complement strand
TTGTCACCAGGCAGCGGTGGTTGTGGCAGAAGATGGCTGCGGCGCTGCCTGATGGCCTGCAAGCTCAGGGCGCAAAGCTTTCCACCCAGTCGATCAGCCGTGGCAGGCTGTGGCGCTTGAGGTCGTAGCCTTCCTCGATGGTACGGCGCGCGGCAGCGCCCAGGCGGGGCGCCTCCGGGTCGCCGGCAAGGGCGCGGATCAGCGCCGCCTCCAGCGCCGGCTGGTCGAAAAAGCCCACCAGGCGGCCATTCTCGCCGTCGCGGATCAGCTCACGCACCGGTTCGGTATCCGAGGCGACGATCTGGCAGCCCGCCGACATCGCCTCGGTCAGCGACCAGCTGAGGACAAACGGATAGGTCAGGTAGCAATGCACCCGGCTGACCTGCAGCAGCGCCAGATATTGCGGATAGGGCACCCGCCCCATGAAATGCAGCCGCGACAGGTCCAGCCGACCCGACAGTTCCGCCAGCAGCTTTTCCTTCCAGTTCGGCGCATCCCTGGGCAGGCTGCCATAGCTGACGCCGTCGCCGCCCACCAGCACCACCTGCGCCGCCGGCCGCGCGCGCATCACCTCGGGCAGGGCGCGCATGAAGCGGTGAAAGCCGCGATAAGGCTCGAGCGAGCGCGAGACATAGGTCAGCACCTCGTCGCCGGCGCGCAGGCTGCGGCCTTCGGGCAGCGCGAATTCGGCCTGCGGATTCGGGCAGACCACATCGGTGTCGATGCCGTCATGGATTACCGTCAGCTTCTGGCGCAGTTCGGGCGGAAAGCTGTCGGCTTGATAGCGCGTCGGGGCCAGTCCTGCGTCGGCCTGCACCAGCCCCTGGATCAGATGCGCCGAGCGCGCGACCGTGCCGACGCGGCCCTCGTCGCTGGCCGGGCTGATCTCGGGGTCGAAACCCACATCCTGGCCGCGGGTGCGGTAAAGCAGCTCGGCATAGACCAGAAGCCGCGCCTCGGGCCAGATCTCGCGCAGGAACAGCGTCTCGCCCCAGCCGGAATGGCCAAAGATGACATCCGGGGTAAAGCCGTGCCGGTCCCGCAGCGCCCGGCAGCCGCGCGCAGCCAGCCAGCCGCGTTCGGCATGTTCGCTGTAGGTGCGCCCCAGCATCGGCGGCAGCTTCATGTCGCCGGGTGACTTGTAACGCACCACCCGGACCGGCGAGGGGCGCGGGTTCTTTTCGTCGGTCAGCGCCAGCACCTCATGGCCGCGCGCCGCCAGCGCCGGCGCCAGATGCAGGAACTGCGCGGGAAAGTTCTGATGCACGAACAGGATCTTCATGCGCTTGCCGTCAGAAAGGCCGCCTCGATCAGGCGGCGGGTGTAATCGCTTTGCGGCGTCCGGAAGACGGCCTCGGTCGTGCCCTGCTCGACCACCTCGCCGGCGCGCATGACCATGATCTGATGCGACATGGCGCGCACCACGCGCAGGTCGTGGCTGATGAACAGAAAGGCCAGGCCATGCTTTTTCTGCAGGCGGCGCAACAGTTCCACGATCTGCACCTGCACGGTCATGTCAAGGGCGCTGGTGGGCTCGTCCAGCACCACCAGCTTCGGGCGCAGGATCATGGCGCGGGCGATGGCGATGCGCTGGCGCTGCCCGCCGGAGAATTCATGCGGATAGCGGTGCATGCTGGCCGGGTCCAGCCCGACCTCGCGCATGATCGCATCGACCAGATCGCGCGGGTTGGCGCCGGCATCGACGCCATGCACGCCCAGGCCCTCGGCGATGATCTGCTCGACGGTCATGCGCGGCGACAGGCTGCCATAGGGGTCCTGGAACACGATCTGCATGTCGCGCCGCAACCCGCGCAGCGCCCGCCCCGGCACCGAGGCGATGTCGCGCCCCATATAGACGATGTCGCCCTGGCTTTCGATCAGCCGCATGATCGCCAGCGCCAGCGTGGTCTTGCCCGAGCCGGATTCGCCGACGATGCCCAGCGTCTCGCCGGCGCGCACGGAGAGCGTGGCGCCGTTCACCGCCTTGATATGGCCGACGGTGCGGCGCAGCAGCCCGCGCTGGATCGGGAACCAGACCTTCAGATCGCGGGTGGCGGCGATCTCGGGCGCGTCGGGGGGCACGGGATCGGCGCGGCCCTGCGGCTCGGCCGCCAAAAGCATGCGGGTATATTCGTGCTGCGGATCGGCAAAGATCTGCGCCACCGGCCCCTGCTCGACAATCTCGCCGCCCTTCATCACGCAGACGCGATCGGCGATGCGGCGCACCAGGCCAAGGTCGTGGCTGATGAACAGCATCGACAGGTGCTCGCTGGCCTTCAGCTCGGCCAGAAGCTCCATGATCTGGGCCTGGATGGTCACATCGAGCGCCGTCGTCGGCTCATCCGCGATCAGCAGTTCCGGGCCATTGGCCAGGGCCATGGCGATCATCACCCGCTGGCGCTGGCCGCCGGACAACTGATGCGGATAGTCGGCCAGCCGGCTTTCGGGATCGCGGATGCCGACGCGGGTCAGCAACTCGATGATGCGGGCGCGCATCGGCTCGCCGCGCAACCCCTGATGCAGGGCAAGGCTCTCGCCCAGCTGCCGTTCCAGCGTGTGCAGCGGATTGAGCGAGGTCATCGGCTCCTGGAAGATGAAGCTGATGTCATTGCCGCGCACCTGCCGCAATTCGTCGTCCGAGGCGCCGACCAGTTCCCGCCCGCCATAGCGCACCGAGCCCTGCAGCTCTGCCGCCTCGCCCAAAAGCCCGACGGTCGACAGCGCGGTGACGGACTTGCCGCTGCCCGATTCGCCGACCAGCGCCACGGTCTCGCCCTTGCTGATGCTGAAGCTGACCCCCTTGACCGCGGCCACGCGCCGGCCGTCCTGGCGAAAGCTGACCTGCAGATCCTCGATGTGCAGAACCGGGTTCATCGAAAGGTCTTTCTGGGGTCGAAGGCGTCGCGGATGCCCTCGAAGATGAAGACCAGCAGCGACAGCATGATGGCAAAGCTGAAGAAGGCGGTAAAGCCCAGCCAGGGCGCCTGAAGGTTCTGTTTGGCCTGCAGCGCCAGTTCCCCCAGCGAGGGCGCGGAACTGGGCAGCCCGTAGCCGAGATAGTCCAGCGCCGCCAGCGACGAGATGGTGCCGGTGACGACGAAGGGCAGCATGGTCAGCGTCGCCACCATGGCATTAGGCAGGATGTGGCGGAACATGATCTTGCGGTCGCCGACCCCCAGCGCCCGCGCCGCGCGCACATACTCGAAATTGCGCGCGCGCAGGAATTCGGCCCGCACCACGCCGACCAGCGCCGGCCAGCCGAACAGGATCGAGACCAGCACCAGAAGCCAGAAGCTGCGCCCCAGGATGGCGAACAGGATGATGATGACGTAAAGAGAAGGGGTTGAGCCCCATATCTCAAGCAGTCTTTGCAGGAACAGATCGGTGCGGCCGCCGAAATAGCCCTGCACCGCCCCGGCCGAGATGCCGATCAGCGAGGCGACCGAGGTGACGATCAGCGTGAACAGGATCGACAGGCGAAAGCCGTAGATCACCCGCGCCAGCACGTCGCGCGCCGTGTCGTCCGTGCCCAGCCAATGCGCGGCGTCGGGCGCGCTGGGGGCGGTGCCGACATTGTTGATGGTGCGGAAATGATAGGGGATCGGCGGCCAGAGCATCCAGCCGGGTTCGACCTTTTCGCCGCCGATCATGCCGGTCTTGCGCGCCTCGGCCTCGACCGCGGCCGGGTCGTCCCAGCATTCGGGCCGGCCGCCGGTGCGGATCAGGCATTGCACGCCCGGGTCGGTGAAAATCGCCTCGGTCTCGAAATCGCCGCCGAATGCGGTCTCGGGGTAAAAGCGATAGACCGGGAAATACCAGCCGCCGCGATAGTTCACCACGATCGGCCGGTCATTGGCGATCAGTTCCGCAAAGAGCGAGGCCACGAACAGCAGGCCAAAGATCACCAGCGACCAGAAGGCGCGGCGGTTGCGGCGAAAGTTGCGCAGCCGGCGGCGGTTCAGCTCGCTCATCGCCATCAGCCGGCCCTCCGTTCAAAGTCGATGCGCGGATCGACCAGCACATACATCATGTCCGACAGGATGCCGACGATCAGCCCCAAGAGGCCAAAGACATAGAGCGTGCCGAAGATCACCGGATAGTCGCGCTGCACCGCGGCCTCGAATCCCAGCCGCCCCAGCCCGTCCAGCGAGAAGATCGTCTCGATCAGAATGCTTGACCCGAAGAACACCCCAAGGAACATGGCCGGAAAGCCCGCGATGACGATCAGCATGGCATTGCGGAAGACATGGCTGTAAAGCACCCGCCCCTCAGTCAGGCCCTTGGCGCGGGCGGTCATCACATATTGCTTGTTGATCTCGTCGAGAAAGCTGTTCTTGGTCAGCAGCGTCAGGGTGGCAAAGCTGGCGATAGTGGTGGCGATCACCGGCAGGGTGATGTGCCACAGATAGTCCATCAGCTTGCCCCAGAGGCTGAGCTCGGCGAAATTGTCCGAGGTCAGCCCGCGCAGCGGAAAGATCTGCCAATAGCTGCCGCCGGCGAACAGCACCATCAAGAGCACGGCAAACAGGAAGGCCGGGATGGCATAGCCGACGATGATTGCCCCCGAGGTCCAGCTGTCAAAGGCGCTGCCGTTCCTGACCGCCTTGCGGATGCCCAGCGGGATCGAGATCAGATAGGCGATCAGCGTCGACCACAGCCCCAGCGTGATCGAGACCGGCATCTTTTCCACCACCAGATCCACCACCGAGATCGAGCGGAAGAAGCTGGTGCCGAAATCGAAGGTCAGGTAATTGCGCATCATGATCAGGAAGCGGCGCACGGCGCCGATCTTTTGCTTGTGGCATTCGGGCGATTTCAGGTCTGGCTCACCCTGATGCGCGGGCGTGCAGACGATCTCGGCAAAGCCCATCTGCACCTCGAGCGAATCCAGCAGCTCGGGCGGGATGCCGCGGGCGCCGGCATATTCGCTGTTCTGCTGCGTCTCTCCGCCCGCGCCCGAGATATTGCGCAGCGCGTCCCCCTCGCCCTGCACGCGGGCAATGATCTGTTCGATCGGACCGCCGGGGACGAATTGCGTCAGGGTGAAATTGACCAGCATGATGCCGATCAGCGTCGGTATGATCAGCAGCAATCGCCGCAGGATATAGGCTGCCATCCGCCCGTCTTTCGCTCTGCCCCGGTCGGCAGGTCCTAGCGCAACGCGCCGGCCTGCCGCAGTTTTTCTGCCTTATCCGCGTCATGCCACCAGAAATCAAGCTCACCCAGCGCATAGGGCGGCATGGTCTGCGGATGCGCAAAGATGTCGTAATAGGCCAGGGTGTAATTGGCCTTGAACCATTGCGGCACCCAGAAGCGCAGCGACCGCAGCGCGCGGTCCAGGGCGCTGATCGTGGTGTCCATCTGCTCTTGCGTGGTGGCCTCGATGCCCTTCTGGATCAGCGCGTCGATGGCCGGGTTGGCCAGGCCCATCGGGTTGAACACGTCGCCGACATTTTCCGAACCGAAGACCTGCTCGGTGCCGCCGCCGATGAAGAAGCCCTGCGGGAAACTGTCGGTGATCATGTCGAAGTCATGGCCGCGGGTGCGGTTGGTCATCTGCGCGTCATCGACGCGCGTGTTCACCGCATCGATGCCCAGCGTGCGCAGGTTCTGCACGAAGGGGTTGATGATGCGGTCAAAGCTTTGGTTGTCGTTGAGGATCTCCAGCGCCAGCCGCTCGCCGCGCGCATCGACGCGCATGCCGTCGGCGCCGACCTTCCAGCCGGCGGCGTTCAGCAGATCCGCCGCCTGGCGCAAATGCTTGCGGTCCAGCTGGTTCTTGCCCGAGACCGGCTGCACCACCGCCTCATCGGTCAGGATGCCCTCCGGCAGGTCCTTGGCCAGCGGCTCCAGCAGCGCAAGCTCGCCCGCCGAGGGCGTGCCGCTGGCGGCAAGGTCGCTGTTGTCCCAGAAGGAATTCACCCGCGTGTTCAGCCCGTAAAACAGCGTCTCGTTCGACCATTCGAAGTTGAACATCAGCCCGATCGCCTGGCGCACGCGGATATCCTGCCATTTCTCGCGCCGCAGGTTGAAGATCCAGCTCTGCCCCGAGGCAAGGTCGCCGTTCGGCAGCACCTCCTGGCGCACCGCGCCCGATTTCAGCGCCGGAAAGTCGTAGCGCGTCGCCCAGTGGATCGAGGAGACCTCGTTGCGGAAGGTATAGACCCCGGCCTTGAACGCCTCGAAGGCGCTGTCGTAATCGGCGAAATATTCAAAGCGGATGCGGTCGAAATTGTGCCGGCCCAGGTTGATCGGCAGGTCCCTGCCCCAATAGTCGGGGTTGCGGCGGACGCTGATCGTGCGGCCCATCTCGGCGCTGTCGAAGACATAGGGCCCCGAGCCCAGGAAGGGCTTGTCGCTGGACTGTTCGATGTCGCGCCGGTTCTTGCGGAAATCCTCGCGCGAGAAGACGATCTGGCTGCCGACCTGCTGGATCACGTCGCGGCGCGGATAGTTCGGCTGAAAGATGAAGCGGATGGTGTGGTCGTCGATCACCTCGGCCTTGGCCACCATCTTGGCGATGCCGGTGCGATAGGAGGACAGCCCCTTGTCGCGCAGCAGTTCAAACGAAAACAGCACGTCATGCGCGGTCAGCGGCGTGCCGTCGGAAAACTTCGCCTCGGGGCGCAGGTGAAAGATCACCCAGTCGCGGCTTTCGGGATATTCGATGGTCTCGCAGAGCAGGCAATAGGACGAACCGCGCTCATCCACCGGGTCCTCCATCAGCCGTTCCAGCATGATGACCGACAGGAACGGCGCGCGGCCGCGATGAGTAAAGGGGTTGTAGCTGTCAAAGCCGCCGATGGCGGATTGCGAGATCTCGCCGCCCTTGGGCGCCTCGGGGTTCACATAGCGCAGATGCGGAAAACCGTCGGCCAGCGCCGGCTGGCCAAAGACCGCGATCCCCTGGGCGACGATGGTCGCGGGCCGGGCCTCCTGGGCCGAGGACCAGCCGGGGAGAAGTGCCAGGGCCAGAACCAGCGGGGCATGTCGCATGAAGGGCATCGTCATCGGGTGCTGCTGATCCTCTGTGCAGGCCGGGCGCGCATGGCCCGGCACGGGGGCAAGGCTAGCAGCCGTCGGCGCCGGTTCAACATGCAAATGCGTGATCCGGCCCGGAAATTCCCGCCGCGACGAAAAAGGGCGCCCGACGGGCGCCCCTGCTGCGGTCAGGAGAAGGGCTTACAGGCCCTGCAGATAGGCGATGACATTGGCACGGTCCTCGACCTTCTTCAGCCCGGCGAAGGTCATCTTGGTGCCCGGGATGACGCCCTTGGGATCGGCGAGGAATTCCTCGATCGCCTCGGGGGTCCAGTCGCCGCCATGCGCCTTCATCGGGTCGGAATACTTGAAGCCCTCGACGCTGGCGACCGCCCGGCCCACCACGCCGTCCAGATGCGGGCCGGTGCTGTTCTTGCCGTCCACCTTGTGGCAGGCCTTGCACTTGCCAAAGACCTTCTCGCCGGCGGTGGCATCGGCCGCGGCCAGGGCGGCGGCGAAATCGGGGGCTTCGGCGGCGGCCTCGCCCTCGCCCTCGGCTTCGCCCTCCTCGGCGCCCTCGACCGGGATGGTATAGGCCTGCACGCGCGCCTCGCCGTCATGGCTGGCGGGGGTGATATCGTAGATGCCCGACGCAATCCAGATCAGCAAAAGCAGGAACAGAAGCGAGCCGATCAGTGCCCCGGCTGCCTTGGTGATGTTCATCATGTTGAGCATGTCTGCGGATCCCTTGGGCTTGTCCGTGGAGTTGCCGGTATCTATCCGCTTTTGTTTCGCGGGTTCAAGATATAGTTATCGCCGCGGCGACGCCGCCGGGCCGACGGTCCGCGCGCACCCTGCCCCGCATGATGAAGGTATGAGACATGAGCACTGCCCCAAGCCGCAACGTGATCGCATTCCAGGGCGAGCCAGGCGCCTACAGCCACCAGGCCTGCCGCTCCTATCGGCCCGGGATGGAGGCGCTGCCCTGCCGCACCTTCGAGGACACGATCGAGGCCGTGCGCAGCGGTCGCGCGGAACTGGCGATGCTGCCGGTCGAGAACTCGACCTATGGCCGGGTGGCCGACATCCATCACCTGCTGCCCGAAAGCGGGCTGCGCATCATCGACGAATGTTTCGTGCGCGTGCGCATCAGCCTGCTGGCCGTGCCCGGCGCCCACCTGGCCGAGATTACCGACGCCATGAGCCATCCGGTGCTGCTGGGCCAGTGCCGCGGCTTCATGCGCCGCCACGACATCCGCGGCATCGTCGGCGCCGACACCGCCGGCTCGGCGCATGAGGTCTCGCGCCGCGGCGAACGGACGCTTGCGGCGCTGGCCTCGCCGCTGGCCGGCGAGATCTACGGGCTTGAGGAACTGGCCGCCGACATCGAGGACCGCCACAACAACACCACGCGCTTCCTGGTCATGTCCCAACAGGCGGATTTCAACCGGCGCGCCAATGCCGGCGGCGACACGACGATGATGACCAGCTTTGTCTTTCGGGTGCGCAACATCCCGGCCTCGCTTTACAAGGCACTGGGGGGCTTTGCCACCAATGGCGTGAACATGACCAAGCTGGAAAGCTACATGGTGGATGGCGTCTTCACCGCAACGCAGTTCTATGCCGACATCGAGGGCCATCCCGAGGATGCCCATGTCGCCCGCGCGCTTGAGGAGCTGGACTATTTCACCTCGAGCGTCAGCATCCTCGGCGTCTATCCAGCCGATCCGCTGCGCGCGGCGCAGGCGCGGGCCATGCCGATCACCTGAGGAATCGGCGAGAAGCCGGGATCGGGCCGGCCGGTGGCGGTCAGCTTGTCCAGCAGATCCGCCACCTGATGCGCATATTTGCGGTCAAGCTGGCCCTTGCCCAGCCGGGCCGTCTGCAAGATCAGCCGCGCCGCCACGCCGCGCGGCACCACCTCGGTCTCGCAGATCAGCCGCGACTTGCGCGGCGTCAGTGCCACCACGGTCATGCGCAGCGCGATGCCGAACTGATCCGAGCCGCCCTCAAAGGCCATGACCTCGGGTGCCTCTAGGCGGCTGAGCGCCATGTCCAACTCGCGATCGCGTCCGCGCCAGCGAAAGCCGATCATCCAGCTTGCGCCGACATCGGGCGGCGCCATCGCGTCCTGGCGGCGCACCGTGGCGCGGCGGCGCTGCAGCATGCGTTCAAGGTCGCGAAACCGGGTGATGGCCTGAAATAGCTCGGATGCGGGAAGGCCAATGTCCTGTCGGGTCGAAAACTTCATCAATGCTCCGGAATGCGCTCTTGCGCGGGAATGGCCTTCTCATACAGGTTGTGGCGGGGCATGCAACTCTGCCACATTCCGCATGGAACCGGATTATGATGTTCAATCGGTGGTTGCAATAACATCGTTCAAACTGCATGCAGATTGAATGAGCGCCACCCGCACCATGGCAGAGAAACCACAGATCCGCGGCCGGATCGACCTGCGCATCATGGCCACCACCGACCTGCACATGCATGTGCTGGGCTATGACTATTTCGCCGACCGCCCGGCGGCGCATCTGGGCCTGTCGCGGGTGGCGGCGCTGATCGAGCGTGCGCGCAACGCGGCACCCAATCACCTGCTGCTCGACAATGGCGACAGCCTGCAGGGCAGCCCGATGGGCGATTTCCTGGCCGCAACGCAGCGCGCCCAGCCGCATCGGCCGCATCCCGCCATCCAGGCGATGAACGCGCTGCGCTATGATGCGGCGACGCTCGGCAATCACGATTTCAGCTTTGGCCCCGAGTTTCTGCGCCGCGCCCTGTCCGGGGCGGGATTCCCGCTGGTCGGCACCAATCTGCGCAGCCGCCGCCCGCTGCCGGTCGCGCCGCATCTGCTGCTGGAGCGGCGGTTTCGCGACGAATTCGGCGCCGAACACGGCTTGCGCATCGGCCTGCTGGGCTTCCTGCCGCCGCAGACCGTGGACTGGGAACCGGAACTGGCCCGGCAGATCACGGTCCTCGACATTCTCGAGACGGCGCGCGCCGGCATCGCCCGCCTGCGCGCCCTGGGCGCGGATCTGGTCATCGTCCTGTCCCACAGCGGCATCGGCGCACTCGCGCCCGCGCCGCGGCTTGAAAACGCCGCCACTGCCCTCGCAGCGCTGCCCGGCATCGATGCGCTGATCGCCGGCCACACGCATCGGGTGTTTCCCTCGGCCGAACATCCGCCGGGTCCCGGCATCGACATCCACCGCGGCACGCTGGCGGGCAAGCCTGCGGTCATGCCGGGGTTCTGGGGCTCGCATCTGGGAATCATCGACCTGCGGCTTGAACCGCATGACGCCGGCTGGCGCGTCGCCGACTTCGCCTGCCGGGCCGAGCCGGTCGCAGAACAGCCGGCCACAGAACAGGCCGACCACCCCGCGGTCACCGCCCCCAGCCTGGGCGCGCATCGCCAGACCCTGCGCCATTTCCGTCGCCGCATCGGCCGCAGCGCGCGGCCGCTGAACAGCCATTTCGCCCTGCTCGGCCAGGACGCCGGCCTGCGGCTGGTGATGATGGCGCAGCGCTGGCATGTGCGGCGCATGCTACGCACCAGCCGCTGGCAGCACCTGCCGATCCTTTCGGCCGCAGCACCCTTCCGCGCCGGCGGTCGCGGCGGGCCGCAGCATTACACCGACATCCCCGCCGGGCAGCTTAGCCTGCGCAGCATCGCCGATCTCTACCTGTTCCCGAATCGCATCTGCGCCGTCGTGCTGACCGGGGCCGGGATCCGCGACTGGCTCGAACGCGCCGCCAGCCTGTTTTTGCGCATCGACCCCGGCCGGGCCGACCAGCCACTGATCGACCCCGAATTTCCCAGCTACAATTTCGACCTGATCGACGGGCTCGACTGGCGCATCGACCTAAGCCGCCCGGCCCGCCACGCCCCGGACGGCAGCCTGACCGGCGCAGGCCCCGGCCGCATCGCCAGCCTCGGCTTTCGCGGCCGCCCGGTGACGCCCGAACAGCAGTTCGTCCTGGCCACGAACAGCTACCGCCTGTCCGGCAGCGGCCTTTACGCGCCAGTGGTCGCCGGCCGGCCGGTGGCGCTGGACAGCGCCTCGCCCACGCGCGAGGTGCTGCGCCGCTATGTGGCGCAGCGCCGGGTGCTGGCGCCCGAACCCGGCATCGGCCTTGGCTTTTGCCCCCTGCCCGGCACCTCGGTGCTGTTCGACACCGGGCCGGGCGCCCGGCCGCATCTGCCCGACCTGCCCGCCCGGGCCGAGCCGCTGGGCATCGGACCCGAGGGATTCCTGCGGCTGCGCCTGCATCTCTAGAATGCCATCAAGCCGCTTGCATCCCGCCGCCCCTGCCCCTATCTAGGCAGCGAGAGGTTGGCGCGGGCAGGCGCCTCGCCAACCCGGTCAGGTCCGGAAGGAAGCAGCCGTAACGAGTCCCGCTTGGGTCGTTCGTCCAGCCTCTCACCCCATTCTCACGCCATCGCCCTTCGCCGCCCGAGACCCGCAAGCGCCACCCGCCAAAGGCCCGACGCATGTCCCCCATGACCCGCATCCTCTGCCTTGGCGCGATGCATTGGGACATCATCGGCCACAGCGCGCAGCCGCTGGCGCCCGGTGACGACGTGCCGGGACACATCCGGCAGCAGCCGGGGGGCGTGGCGCTGAACGTGGCGCTGGCGCTGGCGCGGCTGGGCCAGCGCGTGGCGCTTCTCTCGGTTCTCGGCTGCGACGCCCCGGGCGAGGCGCTGATCGCCGAAGCCGCGCAACGCGGCGTCGATACCCGCTGGATCCTGCGCGACGGCCGGCTGGCCACCGGCAGCTATGTCGCCATCGAAAGCCCGCAGGGGCTGGTGGCGGCGGTCGCGGACACGCGGGCGCTGGACGCGGCTGGGACCGCGATTCTCGCGCCGCTGCGCGACGGCAGCCTGGGCGATGCCACCGCGCCCTGGCAGGGCACGCTGGTCGTCGACGGCAACCTCTCGCCCGAGGTGCTGGCCGCGATCGCCTGCGACCCCTGCCTGGCCGCGGCCAGGCTGCGCATCGTCCCCGCCAGCCCGGAAAAGGCTCTGCGGCTGCGCGCGCTGATCGCGCATCCCGGCGCCATCCTGCATCTGAACCGCGCCGAGGCCGAGGCTTTGGCCGGGCGCGATCTGCCCCGCGCCGACCGCGCCGCCGAGGCGGTGCTGGCGCTGGGCGCCCGCCGCGTGCTGGTCACCGACGGCGCCAGCCTGGTTGCGGATGCGGCGCAGGGCGCCCCCACCCTGGCACTGACCCCGCCCCGCGTCGCCGCCGTCCGCGTCACCGGCGCCGGCGACATGTTTCTCTCGGCCCATCTTGCCGCCGAGGCCGGGGGCGCCGACCGGCCGACGGCGCTGGCCCGCGCCCTCGACGCCGCCACCCTTCACGTCTGTGGAAAGGACCTGCCATGAACCGACTGATCACCCCCTCACCCGAGGTCGCGCAGGCCCTGGCCGCAGGGCGCCCGCTGGTGGCGCTGGAATCGACCATCATCACCCATGGCATGCCCTATCCGCAGAACCTCGAGGTCGCGCGTCAGGTCGAGGCCACGGTGCGCGAGGCCGGCGCCGTCCCCGCCACCATCGCCGTCATGGGCGGGCGCATCCGCGTCGGGCTTGAGGAACAGGTGCTGGAAGACCTGGCCGCCACCCCGGGCGAGCAGGTGATGAAACTCTCGCGCGCCGATCTGGCCGCCTGCCTGGCCATGGGCCGCACCGGCGCGACCACGGTGGCGGCGACGATGATCTGCGCGCATCTGGCGGGCATCGCCACCTTCGCCACCGGCGGCATCGGCGGCGTGCATCGCGGCGCCGAGGACTCCTTCGACATCTCGGCCGACCTGCAGGAACTGGCGCAAAGCCCGGTCACGGTGGTCGCCGCCGGCGCCAAGGCCATCCTCGACCTGCCCAAGACGCTCGAGGTGCTGGAAACGCTGGGCGTGCCGGTGATCGCCTTCGGCCAGGACCAGCTTCCCGCCTTCTGGTCGCGCGAATCGGGCCTGCAGGCGCCGCTGCGCATGGACGAGCCGGCACAGATCGCCGCCGCGGCGCGGCTGCGGCGCGAGCTTGGCCTTGGCGGCGGCCAGCTGGTGGTGAATCCGATCCCCGCCGAGGCCGAGATCGCGCGCGCCGAGATGGTCCCCGTGGTCGAAAAGGCGCTGGCCGAGGCCGAGGCCCGGGGCATCAGCGCCAAGGCGGTCACGCCCTTCCTGCTGCAGCGCATCTTCGAACTGACCGGCGGACGCTCGCTTGACGCCAATATCGCGCTGGTGCTGAACAACGCCCGGCTGGCGGCGCGCATCGCCGCCGCCATGGCTCAATGCGCGGCATGAAGCAGCCCTGACGGGTCATAAGTGTCGCGCGCGCCAAGATGATCGGTGCAGCTTTCCAGAAAACCCTCGGCGGCAGCGACGCCGGCCGCATGCATCCGCGCCAGCAGGCCCGGCGGCGGCATCAGCTTGCTGCCGGCGCCCAGCGAGTTCATCAGATCGTCGTCCTTGATCGCATGCAGCAGCACGTTCTTCATCGGCCGCCCCCCCAGCCGGTTTTCGGCATGCAGGCGCTTGACGAAATTGATCGCCCGAAGCTCGGCCAGAAGCGAGGCGTTGAAGCTGATCTCGTTCACCCGGTCCTGGATCGCGGAGGGCGTCTTCGGGATGTTCTCGCTGTGCATCGGGTTGATGTTCACGATGACGATGTCGCGGGGCAGTTCGGGATGGAACAGCGGAAACAGCGCCGGATTGCCGGAATAGCCGCCGTCCCAGAAAGCCTCGCGCCGCCCAGTCTTCGGATCGTCGATCTCGACGGCGCGGAACAGTTCCGGCAGGCAGGCCGAGGCCAGGATGGTGTCGACCGTCACCTCGCCGTCAGAGAATATGCGGATCTGGCCGCTGCGCACATTGGTGGCGGTGACGAAAAACGCCGGCCCCCCGGGGCGGCCAAGCTGCGGGTGCGGCATCTCGCGCAGGATGGCCGACAGCGGGTTGGAATAGAACGGCCCGGTGTCATAGGGGCTGAACACCCGCGACAGCGATTCAAGCCAACCTACGGGCGAGAGCAGTTCGGTCAGCCGCTGCCAGCCGCGCGGCGCCGGAAACATCGAATGCAGCCAGCGCACCATCAGATTGTCGCTGACCATGCCGATCTCGGACCAGATATGCGCCAGGTTCTGGCGCGCCGCCTCGCGCCCGTGCCGGCCCGGCCCGCAGGCCAGACCCGCGGCCAGCGCCGCGCCGTTCAGCGCCCCGGCCGAGGTGCCGCTGATCGCCGCGATCTCGATCCGCGGCTCGTCAAGCAGCCGGTCGAGCACGCCCCAGGCAAAGGCGCCATGCGCGCCGCCGCCCTGCAAGGCCAGATTGATCCGTTTCGCGGCCATGCCGTCCCCCTTGTCGTTCAACTCTGGGTAAAGCTAACCTGGCGCCCGCCGACATGGAACCGCACAGAACCCGCCGGGCAGAAATGGATGCAGCGCCACCACAGCGCCCGGCGGTCATGCCGTTTTCCAGATACCCCCGCCCCCATGCCGCACCCGTGCCGCCTCAGTCCTCGGCCTGCGCCTCGGCCCGCGACTTGCCGGCCACGTCCAGCGCCAGCGTCGCCGCCATGAAGGCGTCGAGATCGCCGTCCAGCACGCCTTGCGTGTCCGAGGTCTCATGCGCGGTGCGCAGGTCCTTCACCATCTGATAGGGATGCAGAACGTATGAGCGGATCTGGTTGCCCCAGCCGGCATCGCCCTTGGCCTCGTGCTGGGCGTTGATCGCGGCGTTGCGCTTGTCCAGTTCCAGCTGGTAAAGCCGCGCCTTCAGCGCCGCCATGGCGTTGGCGCGGTTCTGGTGCTGGGATTTTTCGCTGCTGGTCACCACGATGCCGGTCGGCAGGTGGGTGATCCTGACCGCCGAATCGGTGGTGTTGACGTGCTGTCCGCCCGCCCCCGACGAGCGATAGGTGTCGATGCGGATCTCGTTGTCGGGGATGGTGATGTCGATATTGTCGTCGACCACCGGATAGACCCAGACCGAGCTGAAGGACGTGTGTCGCCGCGCCGCCGAATCATAGGGCGAGATGCGCACCAGCCGGTGCACGCCCGATTCCGACTTCAGCCAGCCATAGGCATTGGCGCCGCTGATCCTGTAGGCGGCCGAACGGATGCCGGCCTCCTCGCCCGGGGTTTCCGACAGCAGATCGACATTGTAGCCCTTCTTCTCGGCCCAGCGCACATACATGCGTGCCAGCATCGAGGCCCAGTCGGCGCTTTCCGTGCCGCCGGCGCCGGCGTTGATCTCAAGGAAGGTGTCGTTGCCGTCCGCCTCGCCGTTCAAGAGCGCCTCAAGCTCTTTTTGCGCCGCCAGTTCCGCCAGCGCCTTCAGCGAGCCTTCGGCGTCAGCGACGATCTCGGCGTCGTCCTCGGCTTCGCCCAGTTCGATCAGCTCGGCATTGTCGCGCAGTTCGCTGTCGATGCGGCGATAGGTTTCCACCGCATCCGACAGCATCTGGCGGTCGCGCATCAGCTTTTGCGCCCGCGCGGGATCGGACCAGATGTCGCCGGCCTCGATCATCGCGTTCAGTTCCTCCAGACGGTGCGGGGCGGTTTCCCAGTCCATGCGCTGGCCGAGCAGTTTCAGCGATTTGCGGATCGCCTCGATGGTGGCTTGGGTTTCGGCGCGCATGCGGCACTCACTTTCAGGTCGCGGGTTCGGATAGGGCAAGACAGATAGCGCGGGGCGCGGCGGCCCGCAAGCCGCGCCTCAGTAAAGCCCGCCCGAGGACAGGGTGCCGAAATCGGCCTTCTTGGGAATGATCTTGCGCTTGCCGGTCGAGGTGGTCACCGCCTGGCCGCTGTCGCGCTGCTCGGTGAACAGCGGCAGCGTCGCCGGATCGGCGCGGCCAAAGCCGCCGTCGATCAGGGCGATGGCGGTATTTTCCTGGCCGTCGCGGAAATATTCGGCGATCACATTGTCGCCCTTGGCATCCGGGCCAAGGATCGCCCCCGAGAAGCGGTCGATGTTGACGAAATGCCCGCCCGGCGGAACCTTGAAGGCGGTGCCGCCGAATTCCTTGACCGCCTCCTTCATGAATTCGTTGAACACCGGCACGCATAGCGTGCCGCCATAGGCGTTGCGGCCCAGGGTGCGCGGCTGGTCGTAGCCCAGATAGCAGCCGGCGACCAGGTTCGAGGTGAAGCCGATGAACCACACGTCCTTGGCGTCATTGGTGGTGCCGGTCTTGCCGGCGACCGGCACCGGCAGTTCCACCCCGCGCCCCGAGCCGCGCTTGACCACGCCCTCCAGCATCGAGGTCAGCTGATAGGCGGTGACCGCATCCATCACCCTTTCGCGGTTCGAGCGGATCTCGGGCGCCACGCCTGCGGGCAGGGTCGGCTGGTCGCAGGTCAGGCATTCGCGGCGGTCGTGGCGATAGATGGTGCGGCCGCGGCGGTCCTGCACGCGGTCGACCAGCGTGGGTTCCACCCGTTCGCCGCCATTGGCAAACATCGCATAGGCGGCGACCATCTTGAACAGCGTCGTCTCCTGAGCGCCCAGGGCATTGGCGAGGTAATGGCCCAGATGGTCATAGACGCCGAATTTTTCGGCGTATTTCGCCACCGTGTCCATGCCGATGTCCTGGGCCACGCGAATGGTCATCAGGTTGCGCGACTGCTCGATGCCGGTGCGCAGCGGCGTCGGGCCATAGAACTTGCCGCTGGCGTTCTTGGGCGTCCACAGCCCCTGCGGCGTGTTGAGCGTAATCGGCTCGTCGACGACGATCGTGGCCGGGGTGAAACCCGAATCCAGCGCCGCCGCATAGACGAAGGGCTTGAAGCTGGAGCCCGGCTGGCGCTGCGCCTGCGTGGCGCGGTTGAAGACCGAACTTTGATAGGAGAACCCGCCCTGCATGGCGATGACCCGGCCGGTGTTCACGTCCATGGCCATGAAGCCGCCCTCGATCTCGGGCACTTGGCGCAGGGTCCAGCGGATGAAGCTGCCGTCCTTGTCATCGGTCATCTGCCGCACCAGCACCACGTCGCCCACATCCAGCAGGTCGGCGGCCACCTTGGCCTTGGGCGCCAGATTGCCGTCAGCCAGGCGCTTTCGCGCCCATTGCACGTCCTTGGCGGGGATGGTGGCGCTGTCCTTCTGACCCTCGATGCCGATGGTGGCGTCGCTTTCGCCCAGCGACAGCACCACGGCCGGATACCAGCCGGGAATGTCGCGCGGCACCGGCGCCGCGGCCAGGGCGGCGCGCCAGTCGGCATCGGCGGCCAGCTTTTCGGCCGGGATGCTCTGGCGGGTGCCGCGCCAGATGCCGCGGCCGCGGTCATATTGCTCCAGCGCGCGTTGCAGGGCACGCGCCGCGATCTGCTGCAACTGCGGCGAGACCGTGGCCCGGATCGCCAGCCCGCCGCCAAAGAACTCCTCCTCGCCGAACTGCGCCGAAAGCTGGCGGCGGATCTCGTCGGTGAAATAGTCGCGCGGCGGCAGTTGCTGCTGGAATCCGGGGAAGTCGCCGTTCTGCACCGAGCGCAGCGGCAACTGCGCCTCCGCCTCATAGGTGGCCTGGTCGATGAAGCCGTTCTGCCACATCTCGCGCAGGACATAGTTGCGCCGCTCGGTCACGCGCTCACGCGCGCGCACCGGATGATAGCGGCCCGGCGCCTGCGGCATGGCGGCCAGCGTCGCCGCCTCATGCGGGGCAAGCTCGGTCAGGGGCTTGTTGAAATAGGTCTGCGCCGCGGCGGCGACGCCAAAGCTGTTCTGGCCAAGGAAGATCTCGTTCAGGTAAAGCTCAAGGATCTGGTCCTTGCTCAGCGTCTGTTCCAGCCGGGTGGCCAGGATCAGCTCCTTGATCTTGCGCTCGACGCTGCGATCCGAGCTGAGCAGGAAGTTCTTCATCACCTGCTGCGTGATGGTCGAGGCGCCGCGCACGTTCTCGCCCCGGGTCTTTACCGCCTGCACCAGGGCACCGATCATGCCGCGCGGGTCGAAACCGTGGTGGTGGTAGAAATTCTTGTCCTCGGCGCTGATGAAGGCCTCGCGCACCAGGGGCGGGATCTCGTCGATGGGGACGAAGATGCGGCGCTCCTCGGCGAATTCGTCGATCAGGCGGCCCTCGCCGGAATAGATGCGGCTGATGGTCTTGGGGGCGTATTTCGCCAGCTGCTCATGGCTGGGCAGGTCGCGCGAATACATCCAGAAAACCGCGCCCAGGGTCAGGGCGGCAAAGACCAGGGCGGTCACGATCCAGGAAAAGAACGCGCCGATAAAGGACAGGACGAAGCGCAGCAAGGGGGCCTCTGGGACAGTTCGCGGTTTCTATAGACAGCCAGGCGCGGCGCGTCAAAACAACCTTGCGCTATTTGCGCGCCAGCGAGGCGCGCACGACATCGTCCTCGGCCCAGGCACCGACGGCGCGGGTGATCGCCAGCGCCGTGCGACGCCGCCATTCCGGGTCGAACAGATTGGCGCGGTCGCCGGCGTCGGTCAGAAAGCCCAGCTCGACCAGCACCGAGGGAATGTCGGGCGATTTCAGCACCGAAAACGCCGCGCCCCGCACCGGGCGGCTGTGCATGACGATGCCGGCGCGGTTCAGTTCCGAGACCGCGAACTTGGCGAATGCCTCGGAGCGCGGCTGCGTCTCGGTGCGCGCCAGGTCCATCAGCGCCCCCGCCACCTGATTGTCGGTGCCGGCAAGGTCGAGCCCCGCCAGCAGGTCGTCGCGGTCGTGGCGCGCCGCCAGTTCGCGCGTGGCGCGGTCGTCGGCATGCGGGTTCCAGACATGGATCGACAGCCCCGCCGCCCCGCCCGCGGGCAGCGCGTCGGCATGCAGCGAGATGAACAGGTCGGCCCCGCCACTGCGCGCCAGCGTCATGCGCCGCTCGAGCGGGATGAAGCTGTCGTCGTCGCGGGTCAGCACCACCTCATGGCCGGCGCGGGTCAGTTCCTCGGCCAGTTCGCGGGCAAAGCCGCGCATCACCGCCGCCTCGCTGATCGCCCCGACCAGCGCGCCGGGGTCGTGGCCGCCATGGCCGGGGTCCAGCGCCACGCGCAGCGCCCGCCCGCCCTGGCGCCGCTGCGGCGCCGGCGCCAGCGCCTCGGGCCGGGGCAGGTCGCGCAGCGCTGCCAGCGCATCGCCGCGGGTGACAAAACCCTCGGCACCGGTCGGCTCGATGCGCAGCGCCAGCAGCGCGCCCGCGTCCCCGCGCGTCTGCTCGGCCGAGACCAGCGCATAGGGACCGGGCAGTTCCATCACCAGCCGCGACCAGCCGGGGCGGAACCGTCCCCAGCGCAGCGCCGGCACCAGGTCGCGCCCGGCCAGCGCCGCATGCGCGCTGTCGGCCAGTTCCAGCCCGCGGAAATCCACCACCAGCCGCGGCGGCTCGGCAAGGAAATACACGCGGTAAGGCACCGCCCGGCCCAGCGCCAGCCGCAGTTCCAGCGGCCGCGGCCTGCCGCGGTCGCGCCCCTCGGCCAGCAGCACCGATTGCGTCAGGTCCAGCTGCGCCGGCAGCGCATCCTGCTGCGCCCGCGCCGGCGCGGCGAAAAGCAGCAGCACCAGCGCGCAGAGCCGGATCATCGCGCCGCCATGAAGGCCGCCAGCCGCTCAAGCCCCTCGGCAATGTCGGCGCTGGAACGGGCATAGCTGAAACGCAGCGTCCGCGCCCCGCGCCGCGGATCGAAATCCAGCCCCGGCGTCACGGCGACACCCGCCTTTTCAAGGATCTCGGCGCAGAACTTCAAGCTGTCATCCGTCAGGTCCGACACATCGGCATAGATGTAGAAGGCCCCCTCGGGTGGCGCGATGCGGTGAAAGCCGATCTGCGGCAGACGCTCCAGCATCAGCTTGCGGTTCTGCGCATAGACGGCAAGGTTGGCATCGGCCTCGGCAGAACAGTCCAGCGCCGCCAGCGCCGCCACCTGGCTGGCATGGGGCGGACAGATGAACATGTTCTGGGCGATGCGCTCGACGGTGCGGATCTGGTCCTCGGGGACCACCATCCAGCCGATGCGCCAGCCGGTCATGCTGAAATACTTGGAAAAGCTGTTGATCACGAAAACCTCGTCCGTGACCTCGAGCGCCGAGTGAAAGCCCGCGCCATAATCGAGCCCGTGATAGATCTCGTCCGAGATCAGGTTGACGCGCAGTTCCGCCGCGCGCGCGCTCAGCGCCGCCAGTTCGTCCCGCCGCAGCACCGTGCCCGAAGGGTTGCCGGGCGAGGCAAGGATCAGCCCCTGCACGTCGGCGGGAATATCCGCAGGGCGCGGCTGATAGCGGTCCTCGATCCGGGTCTGGATGCCGACGGGCTCCAGCGACATGGCGCGCAGGATCTGGCGATAGCTCGGGTAGCCCGGCTCACCCAGGGCGACGCGATCACCGGCGTCGAACAGCGCCGAAAAGGCCAGCAGGAAGGCCCCCGAGGAACCCGGCGTCACCACCACCCGCGCCGGGTCCAGATCGACGCCATACCAGCGCCGGTAAAGCCCGGCGATGCCCCGGCGCAACTCGGGCAGGCCCAGCGCCACCGTATAGCCCAGCGGCTGGTCCAGTGCCGCGGCCAGCGCCCGGCGCGCACCCTCGGGCGCCGGCGTCGAGGGCTGGCCCACCTCCATGTGGATGATGTGGCGCCCGGCGGCCTCGGCGCGCCGCGCCGCCTCCATCACATCCATGACGATGAACGGATCGACCTGACCGCGGCGGGATTGTCTCATGTCTGCCTCGCTGAATTTCCTGCGGGTATCACAACTGCACCAGCCGCGGTCAAGCTGTCGCGGTCGGGCTTTCGCGGTCAAGCCCGCGTGATCCCCGGACGCGCCGCTTGCAAGATCGGCGCCGAATGGCCAAGTTCCGCCGCAACATGAGAGGACATCAGATGAAAGCCCTGCTGAGTGCCGCGCTGCTTGCGGCGACCGCCCTGCCCGCCCTTGCCTTTGACCCGGCCAGGATGAGCGAGGCCGAGAAGGCCGCCTTCGGCGAGGCGGTGCGCGACTATCTGATGGCCAATCCCGAGGTCCTGGTCGAGTCGATCAACGTGCTCGAGGCCCGTCGCGCCGCCGACGAGGTCCAGAACGACAAGACGCTGGTCGAGACGAACCGTGACGCGATCTTCAAGGACGGGCACAGCTGGATCGGCGGCAACCCCGAGGGCGATGTGACGCTGGTCGAGTTCATCGACTATCGCTGCAGCTTCTGCAAGCGCGTCCATCCCGACCTGGAGAAGCTGATCGCCGCCGATGGCAATATCCGCTGGATCCTCAAGGAATTCCCGATCCTGACCCAGGAAAGCGACATGGCGGCGCGTTTCGCCGTGGCCGTGCAGCAAGAGGCCGGGCCCGAGGCCTACAAGAAGGCGCATGACGCGCTGATGGAATCGCGCGGACCGGTCAATCTGGAAAGCCTGAGCAAGCTTGCGGGCGATCTGGGCGTGGACGGGCCGGCGGTGCTGAAGCGGATGAACACCGAAGAGGTTTCTGAGGTAATCCGCAAGAACCACCAGCTGGCCGAGCGCATGCGCATCATGGGCACGCCCACCTTCATCATCGAGGGCGAGATGGTTCGCGGCGTGCCGGCCGACGGGCTGGAGGACACCATCGCGCGCGCACGCGCGGCCAAGGGCTGAGCCAGCACCGGTCGCCGCGCCTGCGGCACGGCGGTCGGGGCATCTGGAAAACGGAAAGCGGCGCGCGGTGCCTACTCGGCGGCGTCGGCGGCTTTCGCCTCGATCTCGGCGGCACGCCTCTCCACCAGTTCCACGATGTGATCGACCATCTGCGCATTGGTCATCTTGTGGTCGGGCTTGCCGCCGACATAGACCATGCCCGCGCCGGCACCGCCGCCGGTAAAGCCGATGTCGGTCATCAGCGCCTCGCCCGGGCCGTTCACCACGCAACCGATGATCGACAGGCTGAGCGGCGTCTTGATGTGTTCAAGCCGCTTTTCCAGGATCTCGACGGTCCTGATCACGTCGAAACCCTGGCGCGCACAGCTGGGACAGGAGATGATCTGCACGCCGCGCGTGCGCAGGCCCAGCGATTTCAGGATCTCGAAGCCGACGCGCACCTCCTCGACCAGATCGGCCGAGAGGCTGACGCGGATCGTGTCGCCAATGCCCATCCACAGCAGATTGCCAAGCCCGATGGCGGATTTGACCGTGCCGGCGATCATCCCGCCCGCCTCGGTGATCCCGAGGTGGATCGGCGCGTCGGTCGCCTCGGCCAGTTGCTGATAGGCGGCGGCGGCCATGAACACGTCCGACGCCTTCACGCTGATCTTGAACTCGTGAAAATCGTTGTCCTGCAGGATCCTGATGTGGTCGAGGCCGGATTCGACCATCGCATCCGGGCAGGGTTCGCCGTATTTTTCCAGCAGATGCTTTTCCAGGCTGCCGGCATTGACGCCGATGCGCATCGAGCAGCCGTGGTCACGGGCGGCGCGGATCACCTCGCGCACGCGGGCGGCGTCGCCGATATTGCCCGGGTTGATGCGCAGGCAGGCGGCGCCGGCCTCGGCCGCCTCGATGGCGCGCCTGTAGTGGAAATGAATGTCGGCGACGATCGGCACCGGGCTTTCGCGGCAGATCTCGCGCAGGGCGCGGGTCGATGCCTCGTCCGGGGTCGAGACGCGCACGATGTCGGCCCCGGCCTCGGCGGCGCGGATCACCTGGTCCAGCGTCGCGATGACATCGCTGGTGTCGGTATTGGTCATGGTCTGGACGCTGATCGGCGCATCCCCGCCGACCGGCACCGATCCCACCATGATCTGGCGCGACTTGCGCCTGTCGATATTGCGCCAGGGGCGGATCGGATTGTGTGTCATGGGCTGGGCCTTTTCCTGCGCGGATCGGTATCAGCGCCACAGATAGGCCGATGCAGTCCGGCGGACAAGCCACAGCCGCGCGAGGCCGGCAGCCGGGGTCAGTCCTGCGCCGGCACCGCCTCGGGGCTGGCAGAGGAGGCAAGGGCCACCATCTGGGCCAGTTCCGGGTCCTTGCCGGGATCGGCGAGGGCCAGGTTCGAGGTCAGCGCCGTCTGCGAGAGTTCGAGATTGCGCACCACCTTGGCGCCCGGCGCCGCCGGCCCGTAGGTGCGGCCGTTCACCGCGAAATAGATCGCGCCCGAATTGCCGGCGCGCAGGACCGGCGCCGCCTCGAGCTTGGGCAGGGCAAAGCGTTCGCCCGCATCCATGGTCTTTTCCAGCAGCACCGTGCCGTCGGCCGAGGTCACCCGCACCCAGGCGGGGCGCGCGGCAAGGATCTCGATCTCGGCGGCGTCGGGGGCGACGGTGCGCACCGCGGCCTGGCTGGCCGGCATCTCGGGGCCGAATGCCTGTCCGGACAGGGCATTGCCGCGGTCGGCGGGCGCGGTGCTTGCCGCCCCCAGCCCCGGATCGATGGCGGCGATCGGCCCGTCACGCGCCACCAGCACCGGCACCGACAGCGCCTGCGGCCGGTAGGTCCGGTCAAGCCCCTCGGGGCGCGGCAGGTTGACCTCGGCGGTATCGACGGTTTCGGGCTGCGCCGCGTCCTGCACCGGGTCGAGCGTGGCAATGACGCCGGGCGCATAATCGCCGGGCGTCAGATTGACCTTCTGCACCTCTTGCAGCACCGCCCAGCCGCCATAGCCCAGCCCGCAGGCCAGGGCCAGCATCACCAGAAGCGAGCCGACGGCCCCCGGCTCGACCGAGGACCAGAGGCTTTCGGGCCTGGGCAGGAAGATCGGATGCGGATCCGTCAAGGTCCCGGTCGCATCCGGGGACCGGCGCTGCGGCCCGGGGGCGGCGGCGCCCGCCACCATCCCATGCGGCGGCTGGAACCCGGATTCCTGGCAGAAGCGGTGAAAGGTCCAGTCGGCATCAAGCCGCAGATAGCGGGCATAGGAACGCACATAGCCGGCGACGAAGCTGGGTGCGTCAAAGGCCGAGAGGTCGCAATTCTCGATCGCGGCGATATAGGCGGCGCGGATGCGCAACTCGCGCTGCACGTCCAGCAGCGACTTGCCCAAAGTCGCCCGTTCACCCCGCATCAGATCGCCAAGGCGGATGTCTGGATCGTCAAATCCCTGCGGTTGCGCCGCAGTTTCATGCTGACCATGAATCAGGGGTTCCCCCCTCAGCCCGATCATTGCGCCTGCCCCATTTTCTTTGCCAGCTCCCCCGAATCGGGAGGATCTCACAAGTTGATTAAGGCAAGCTTATCACGGGCACGAGAGGTGATCACGCGCATTCCTGTCAGGCGACCGAAACGCAGCGTCCCAGCTTGCACTGCGACCAAAGCCTGTCCATGGCGCGCACCAGATGGTCGATCTGCCGGGCGTCATGCACCGGCGAGGGGGTAAAGCGCAGGCGCTCGGTGCCGCGCGGCACGGTCGGGAAGTTGATCGGCTGCACATAGATGCCGAATTCCGCCAGCAGCATGTCCGACAGCGCCTTGCAATGCACGGGATGGCCGACATGGACCGGCACGATATGGCTGCCGTGATCCATGATCGGCATGCCAAGGCCGCGCAGCCGCATCTTCAGGATGCGGGCGTGCAGCTGCTGCCTGTCGCGCAGGATCTGCCCCTCGGCGGTCTTGAGGAATGCGATCGAGGCCGCCGCACCTGCCGCCACCGCCGGCGGGATCGAGGTGGTGAAGATGAAGCCCGGCGCATAGGAGCGGATCGCATCCACCATCCGGGCCGAGGCCGCGATATAGCCGCCAAAGACGCCAAAAGCCTTGCCCAGCGTGCCGTTGAAGATGTCGATGCGCCCCGCAAGCCCGTCGCGCTCGGCCACGCCGCCGCCGCGGGGGCCATACATGCCGACCGCATGGACCTCGTCGAGATAGGTCAGCGCGTTGAATTCCTCCGCCAGATCGCAGATCGCCGCAAGCGGGCCGAAATCGCCGTCCATGGAATAGATCGATTCGAAGGCGATCAGCTTGGGCGCCGCGGGGTCGTCGGCAGCCAGCAATTCGCGCAGATGCGCCACATCATTGTGGCGGAAGATGCGTTTGGCGCCGTCGAAACGCTTGATCCCCTCGATCATCGAGGCGTGGTTCAGCGCGTCGGAATAGATGATCAGCCCCGGAAACAGCTTGCGCAGCGTCGAAAGCGTCGCGTCATTGGCGATATAGGCGCTGGAAAAGACCAGCGCGGCCTCCTTGCCGTGCAGGTCGGCCAGTTCGGCCTCAAGCCGCTTGTGATAGACCGTGGTGCCCGAGATGTTGCGTGTGCCGCCCGAACCGGCGCCGGTCGCGTCCAGCGCCTCATGCATGGCGGCCAGCACCGCCGGATGCTGGCCCATGCCCAGATAGTCGTTGCCGCACCAGACGGTGATCTCGGATTCGCTGCCGTCGGGACGCACCCAGACCGCCTGCGGATAGGCGCCCTTGCGCCGCTCGATATCGATGAAGGTCCGGTAGCGGCCCTCCTCGTGCAGCTTTTCGATGGCGTGATCGAGGGCGGCTGAATAGTCCATCTCGCGTCCCTTGCCTTGCTAGAACTTGCTCGCTTGGGGGATCATGGCCTGATCCCGCGGGTGAGAACTTGATAAGTATCAAAGTCAGGAAAATATAGGGCAAAAATGCCGCATGGCCAGCGCCAAAACCGTCCCTTATCCTGAGGAAAACGCTGCGAATTGGCTGCGCCGACAGCCGGCAGCGCGAAAAAGCCTGCCCCGGACAGGACTTCCGCCCGGTGGCAGCCGCAGTCCCGCCCGGCAGCGGCGGCATTATCAAGATAACGCGAATGCAGCATCTGCGCGCCGGGGCGGGTCGCGCCTAGCGCCCCAGGAAGCGCGGCGCGCGCTTTTGCAGGAATGCGCTGACGCCCTCGCGGAAATCGGCGGTGCGCGCCATCTCGCCCTGCAGGCGCGCCTCAAGCCGCAGTTGCGCCGCCATGTCATTGCCGCCCGAGGCGCGCAGCAGCGCGCGGATCGCCATGAAGGCCGCGGTCGGCCCCTCGGCCAGTGCCCGGGCGCGGGCGGCAACCACGGATTCGAACTCGTGGTCGGGCACCGCCTCCCAGATCAGGCCCCAGTCGGCGGCCTGGCCGGCCGGGATGCGGTCGGCAAACAGCATCATGCCCATGGCGCGCGCCACACCGACCGCCCGCGGCACGATGAAACTGCCGCCCGCATCCGGCACCAGGCCGATGCGGCTGAAGGCCTGCACGAAGCTTGCGCTTTCGGCAGCGATGACCACATCGGCGGCCAGCGCCAGATTGGCCCCGGCCCCGGCGGCGATGCCGTTCACCGCCGCGATCACCGGCACCGGCGCCTCGCTGATTGCGGCCAGCATCGGCTCATATTCCTCGCGCAGGATGCGCTCGACATCGAAACCGGCAGCGGCATCGCCCAGATCCTGGCCCGAGCAAAAGGCGCGGCCATGCCCGGTCAGCAGGATGCAGCGCGTGTCCGCCGGCAGATCGCGCAGCGCCGTGACGATCTCGGCGCGCATGCGGCGGTCCAGCGCGTTCATCACCTCGGGCCGGTTCAGAGCCAGCCGGGTGATGCCGCGGTGATGCGTCAGTTCGATGGTCTGCCAGTTCATTCCCGCCCCCCGTTTCGACCATCCTGCCGAAGCGCCTGCGGGCGTGAAACCCCGGACCCTGCGTCAGTCGCGCATGATCCGCTCGAGCCGGGCCTTCTCGTCCTCGCTCAGCGCCGGCGCGGGTGCCGCCTCGTCGGCGGCGCCGCGCCCGCGCACAAAGCGCCAGCCCAGCACCAGCCCCAGCAGCAGCATTGCCGGCCCGGCCAGATACAGCAGCCAGTTGACCCCGCGCGCCGGCGGCTCGAACAGGACATATTCGCCGAAACGGTCGGTGACCGCCTGCACCGCCTCGCGGTCGCTGTCGCCAGCGACCAGCCGCTCGCGCAGGTAAAGCCGCAGATCGCGGCTGATCGGCGCATTCGATTCGTCGATGCTTTCACCCTGGCAGACCGGGCAGCGCAGCCCCTTGGAGATCTCGCGCGCCCGCGCCTCCAGCGCGGGGTCGGGCAGGACCTCGTCGGGCTGCACCGCCAGCACCGGCAGGGCCATCAGCAGCGACAGGCACAGCAGCAGGACCCGCATGGGCTATTCCGCCGGCTGCATGGCGGCGCGCGGCCGATGCGCCCCGGCCGCGACGCGGTAACGGCGGTCCGACAGGCTGATGCAGCCCCCCAGCGCCATCAGCGCCGCGCCCAGCCAGATCCAACTGGCGAAGGGCTTGATATAGCTGCGCACCGCCCAGCCGCCGCCATCCTGCCGGTCGCCGATCACCAGATAGAGGTCGCGGAACATCCCGTTCTGGATCGCCGCCTCGGTCGTGGGCATGGCCTGCACGGGATAGACGCGCTTTTCGGGATGCAGCAGGGCGACCTCGCGGCCGTTGCGGCTGACGCGCATGGTGGCGACGGTCGAATCGTAGTTCGGACCCGGCCGCTCCTCGATCCCCTCCAGGGTGATCTCATAGCCGGCGACGACAAAGCTTTCGCCCAGCCGCGCCACGCGGATGTCCTCGACCGACCAGGCCATGAGCAGGCTGACGCCGATGAAGGTGACGCCCAGCCCGGCATGGGCGACCGCCTTGCCCCAGTCGGCGCGCGGCAGGCGGCGCAGGCGCGACAGGCCGGAATTGCCGGTGCGCAGCCACAGGTCCACCGCCGCCCCGGCCACCAGCCAGCTGCCCAGCCCGGCGCCGATCACCGCCAGCGCCGAATGCCCGGTCGAGACGGCAAAGACCAGCGCCATCACCGCCACGCTCAGCATCAGGGCGCCGCGCAGCGAGTGGAACGCCCGGCCCAGCCGGCCGCGCTTCCACGGCAGGATCGCGCCCAGCGGCAGGATGATCGCCAGCGCCACCATGAAGGGGGTGAAGGCCTGTTCAAAGAACGGCGCCCCGACCGAGAGCTTGCGGTCCCACAGCATCTCGGCCACCAGCGGCCAGACCGTGCCGATGAAGACCACGAAGGCCGAGACCGCCAGCAGGATGTTGTTGAGCACCAGCGCCCCCTCGCGCGAGACGGGGGCAAAGACGCCCTTGGCCTGCATCGAGGCGGCACGCAAGGCAAACAGCGCCAGCGCCCCCCCGACAAAGACCGCAAGGATGCCCAGGATGAACACGCCGCGCGCCGGATCGCTGGCAAAGCTGTGCACCGAGGTGATCACCCCCGAGCGCACGATGAAGGTGCCGATCAGCGAGAATCCGAAGGCCAGGATGGCCAGCAGGATGGTCCAGCTCTTCAGCACCTCGCGCTTTTCCACCACGATGGCGGAATGCAGCAGCGCCGCGGCGATCAGCCAGGGCATGAAGCTGGCGTTCTCGACCGGGTCCCAGAACCAGAAGCCGCCCCAGCCCAATTCATAATAGGCCCACCACGAGCCGATGGCGATGCCGATGGTCAGAAACACCCAGGCCGCCAGCGTCCAGGGCCTGACCCAGCGCGCCCAGGCGGCATCGACCCGGCCCTCGATCAGGGCGGCGACGGCAAAGCTGAAGGCCATCGAAAGCCCGACATAGCCCAGATACAGGAACGGCGGGTGAAAGGCGAGGCCGGGGTCCTGCAGCAGCGGGTTCAGGTCGCGGCCGTTGAAGGGCGGGTTCGCCATGCGCAGGAACGGGTTCGAGGTGAACAGGATGAAGCCCAGGAAGGTCGCGCCGATCGCCGCCTGCACCCCCAGCACCCGCGCCCGCAGCCGCGGCGGCAGATTGGCGTCGAATGTGGCCGCGGCCGCTCCGAACAGCGCCAGGATCAGCACCCACAGCAGCATCGAGCCCTCGTGGTTGCCCCAGACGCCGGTGATCTTGTAAAGCATGGGCTTGGCGGTATGCGAATTCTCATAGACCAGCGCCACCGAGAAGTCCGAGGTGACGAAGGCCGCGGTCAGCGCGGCGAATGACATGGCGATCAGCCCGAACTGCGCCACCGCCGCCGGGCGCGCCGCATCGATCCAGCCGCTCCAGCCCTTGTGGGCGCCGATCATCGGCACCACCGACTGGAAAAGCGCCACGACAAAGGCGAGGATCAGGGCGAAATGGCCGAGTTCGGCGATCATGGACGTGCTCCGGCTGGCTGGCGCCGAAGGATAGCGCCGGCGCGGGCGGCAGACCAGCCCCCCGCGCCTGCCAGGTTGTCACATGCGCGCTAGCGCGCCGCCACCGTCTCGGCCCAGTCGCGCAGCGCGGCATTGTCGGCAAATGCCTCGCCACCCGGCAGCGCAAGCGCCTGCGGTGGCAGCGGCGGGTTGCGGATGATGGGACGGCTGCGGAAATAATGCGCCTCGCGCGCCCCGAAATAAAAGCTGATCACCGCCCCCAGCAGCCACCACAGCGGCTCGGGCACGAGGTTCAGGTTCTGCATGCGCAGGCCGAACCCCACCGGCTCGACCATGGCATAGCCGAACAGCGCCAGCGTCCCCAAGGTCAGCAGCGGCCGCGGCAGGCGGTTCAGCCCGTTCATCGCCCCGTCGAACCACCCGCGCGGCTGCGCCGCGAACTCGGCCGAGAACTGCGCGACGGCGCGTGCCTGCGCCTCTTCCTCCAGTTCCATGCGCCGGGTCGAGTTCTCGCGAAACACCTCGGCGACGCCGGTGGCGGCATTGGCCATGGTGGTCACCGCCGCGCCCGCGCCCAGAAACCGATCCATCACGCCCATTTCGCCACCCTCGCCCGATGCTGCGCCGCCGTCAGATGATAGCGGGCCGAGATGAACTCCTCGGCCCGGATGATCCAGCCGCCCTTGCCGCCGTCGCGGGCGCGGGCGTATTTGCGGCTGGCCGGGCGGGCATCGCCCAGGGCGTAGTAATAGTTGCGCCGCTCGATGCCATAGGCATCGACAAGATGTCCGGGCGCCGCCGCCTCGGCCTGGCGCACCGCCATCAGGCTGCGCGGCCCGAGGATGCCGTCGGCAGTGGCGGCAAAGCCCATGCGCGTCACCAGCTTCTGCAGGATCTTCACCGCATTGGTGCCAGCGTTCACATACATGTCGAAGACCGAGGCCTGCAGCGCCTCGGGCAGCGTATCCAGCCCCGGCTTGCGGAAATAATGCTCGACGAAGATGCGCTGGGCATCGGCGCGGCTCAGGGCGCGCACATCGGCCACGTCCACGCGGCCATCGCCGGTCTTGTCGAAACCCAGCCGCCGCAGCGTCGCCAGCGTGACGCCGAAATTCGTCGCCCCGCCGGGGTCGTCGGGGTCGTTGACATAGCCCCCTTCACGCGCGACGATCTCGGCCGCGATCTGCTCCACCGTCTTCATTCCAGCCCCCGTGACAAGCTGACACAAGGCTGGAGAGCCGCGGTTAACCTTTCCTTAACCGGCCGCGCGTTGCCTCACGAGTTCGGGTCCTCGTAGATGCCCTGGTCCTTGAGCGAATCGATGACCTCGCGCGGGACATAATTCTCGTCGTGCTTGGCCAGGATCTCGGTTGCGACAAAGGTGCCGCCCTGCATCTGGCCGGTGCCGATCATGCCCTGGCCCTCGGCGAAAAGATCGGGCAGCACGCCGGTAAAGCGCACCGGGACCGAGGCGCCGCCATCGGTGACGTTGAAACTGACCGTCTCGCTGGCGCCACGCACCAGCGTGCCTTCCTCGACCAGGCCGCCAAGGCGAAAGACCTCGCCCGCTGAGGGCGGGTTCTCGGCCATCTGGCTGGGGGCGCGATACAGGTTGATGCCGTCGCGAAAGCCGTAGCCGATCAGCGCCACCGCCAGGACCAAAGCCACGGCAGCGGCGACGATGACCTGGATGCGGCGCTTTTTTTTCAGCGATTTCATTGTATTGCCCTTTGAATGTCAGGCGTTCTCGAACCTGACCGATTGGCGCAGGAATTGCGTGGCCTTGCCCGACACGCGGTCGGGATCGCCGGTGGTCAGAAAGCGCGGCACCGTGCCCGCGCCCAGCATGGCAGGATGGCGCGCCAGATAGTCCTCAAGGCTTTCGGCCACCAGATCGGGCTGGGAATAGACCCGGACACCCGGGCCCAGCGCCTTCTGGAAGGCCGCCTGCACCAGCGGGTAATGCGTGCAGCCCAGGATCGCCGCCTCGGGATGGGGCATGCGGCGCAGCAGCGCCTCGACATGGCTGGTCACCAGCGCCTCGGCCAGGATCTCGTCGCCCATCTCGATGGCATCGACGACACCACCGCAGGGCTGCGCCTCGACATCGACGCCGATGGCACGAAAGGCCAGTTCGCGCTGAAAGGCGCGGCTGGCCACCGTGGCCGGGGTGGCAAACAGCGCCACATGCTTGACCGCCACCTCGCGCGGCGGCGAATTGTCGCCCCAGCGGCGTTCGGTCAGCGCCTCGATCATCGGCACGAACACCCCGAGCACGCGCTTGTCGCCCGGCAGCCAGGTCTCCTGCATGCGCCGCAGCGCCGCCGCCGAGGCGGTGTTGCAGGCCAGGATCACCAGATCGCAGCCCTCGTCCCAAAGCCGCTCGACCCCGGCGCAGGTCAGGTTGAAGATGTCCTCGGCATCGCGCACGCCATAGGGCGTGTGGCGGTTGTCGCCCAGATAGACCAGCGGCAGGTCCGGCAGGCGTGCGGCAATGGCGTTGTGCACGGTCAGCCCGCCCAGACCGGAATCGAATACGCCCACCGCCATGAATAGCCTCCTGCTCGCGACGCGCCCTATTTAGGGTGCGGCAGGCCCGAATGCCATGACTTATGTCACTTGGCCGCAGCCGATCGCGCCTTGTCCGGGGCCAGGAAGGATATTCCGGCCATGGCGATGGCGTGCGCCCGATTCCGGTCAGCAGCACTGCCGGGCAAGGGGTTTTCCTGTGCTTTGCGGCTTGTCCGCACAAGGTTCTGTGGTAAGGGTTGCACTGAATGCATGGCTGCTGCCGCAAGAAAGCATTTTGATGGACTGGGACAAGCTGCGAATCTTTCACGCCGTGGCCGATGCGGGCAGCCTGACGCATGCGGGCGATGTGCTGCACCTGTCGCAGTCCGCCGTCAGCCGCCAGATCCGCGCGCTTGAGGATTCGCTGGCCACCACGCTGTTTCACCGCCACGCCCGCGGGCTGATCCTGACCGAACAGGGCGAACTGCTGTTCGATGCCACCTCCTCGATGGTCAGAAAGCTCGACACCACCGCCGCGCGCATCCGCGACAGCGAAGAAGGCGTCTTTGGCGAGTTGAAGGTGACCACCACTACCGGCTTCGGCAGCATGTGGCTGGTGCCGCGCCTGGCCAAGCTCTATGACCGCTATCCCGATCTCAAGATCGACCTCATGCTCGAGGAACGCGTGCTGGACCTGCCCATGCGCGAGGCCGACGTGGCCATCCGCATGAAGGAACCGAACCAGCAGGACCTGATCCGCCGCCGCCTGCTGAACATCCGGATGCGGCTTTACGCGACGCAGGAATATCTCGACAAGGCCGGCACGCCGCAGTCGCTGGACGATCTCGCGCCGCACCGGCTGATCTGCCAAAATCCGCAGACGCCGCAGGTCAGTTCGGGCGCCGTGCTTTCGCAGATGCTGCTGGCTCGCAACATGAGTTCCAGCCTGACCGTCAACAATTACTTCGGCGTGCTGCAGGGCGTGCTCAGCCATGTCGGCCTCGGCGTGCTGCCCGATTACCTGACCATAGATTTTCCGAACCTTGTCAGGGTGTTGCCATCAGTCGAATCCGGAGAGGTGCCGGTATTCCTTGCCTTCCCCGAGGAATTGCGCACCTCGCGCCGCGTGGCGGCCTTCCGCGACTTCGTGCTTGAGGAAATCCAGTATCTGCGCCGCCAGCAGACCGAGGAACTGACCCCCGACATCGCCCCGGACTAGGCCCGGGCAACCCTGCCGCTTGCACGAGCCATTCGCTGCACGCATAGCGGCCATGCCCGCGAACCGGGATTTCATCCTTGATCCATGCGCGCCCAACGCCTATTTCCGGTCTCGAAGGCGATGATCCGAGGAAACTCTCATCTTCTTCAACCTCCCTGTTGGACTTGAGCCGGGCTTCGTGCCCGGCTTTTTTTTTGCCCTGCCGGCCGGGGTTTTGCCCGGCGCGGCCCGCGGCCCCTTTCCTAAACCGCTGCCGGCGCTTAAAAGGCCGCAAAACCGGGAAAGGGGTGCCAGCATGACCGAACCGCAGATCACCGAGGACCTGATTGCTTCGCACGGCCTCAAGCCCGACGAATACCAGCGCATCCTTGAGATCATCGGCCGCAAACCGAGCTTCACGGAACTGGGCATCTTCTCGGCCATGTGGAACGAGCATTGCTCCTACAAATCGTCGAAGAAATGGCTGCGCACCCTGCCCACCACCGGTCCGCAGGTGATCTGCGGCCCGGGCGAAAACGCGGGTGTGGTCGACATCGGCGACGGCCAGGCCGTGGTCTTCAAGATGGAAAGCCACAACCACCCCAGCTATATCGAGCCGCATCAGGGCGCGGCGACAGGCGTCGGCGGCATCCTGCGCGATGTCTTCACCATGGGCGCGCGCCCGATCGCCGCCATGGACGCGCTCAGCTTCGGCCGTCCCGATCACCCCAAGACCGCGCATCTGGTCAAGGGCGTGGTCGAGGGCATCGGCGCCTACGGCAACGCATTCGGCGTCCCGAACGTCGGCGGCGAGGTGCGTTTCCACGCCTCCTATGACGGCAACTGCCTGGTGAACGCCTTTGCGGCCGGACTCGCCGATGCCGACAAGATCTTCTATTCGGCTGCATCGGGCATTGGCATGCCGGTGGTCTATCTGGGCGCCAAGACCGGGCGCGACGGCGTCGGCGGCGCCACCATGGCCAGCGCGGAATTCGACGACACCATCGAGGAAAAGCGCCCGACCGTGCAGGTCGGCGACCCCTTCACCGAAAAATGCCTGCTGGAAGCCTGCCTTGAGCTGATGCAGACTGACAGTGTGATCTCGATCCAGGACATGGGTGCCGCGGGCCTGACCTGCTCGGCGGTCGAGATGGGCGACAAGGGGGGCTTGGGCATCCGGCTGAACCTTGAAAACGTGCCGCAGCGCGAGGCCAATATGTCGGCTTACGAAATGATGCTCTCGGAAAGCCAGGAACGGATGCTCATGGTGCTGAAACCCGAGAAAGAGGCCGAGGCCCGCGCGATCTTCGAAAAATGGGACCTCGACTTTGCCATCGTCGGCGAGACCATCGCCGAGGACCGTTTCCTGATCCTGCACCACAACGAGGTCAAGGCCGACCTGCCGCTGTCGAAGCTGTCGTCCAGCGCGCCGGAATACGACCGTCCCTGGGTTCCGACCCCCGCGGCCTCCGCCCTGCCCGCCCTGCCTGCGATCACCCCCATCGCAGCGCTGAAATCCCTGATCGGTTCGCCCAATTACGCGCACAAGGCCTGGGTCTGGGAGCAGTATGACACCCAGGTCGGCGCCGATACCGTGCGCCGTCCCGGCCTTGGCGCCGGCGTGGTGCGCGTCCATGGCACACAAAAGGCGCTCGCCTTCACCAGCGACGTGACGCCGCGCTATGTCCTGGCCAACCCCCATGAGGGCGGCAAGCAGGCGGTCGCCGAGGCTTATCGCAATCTTTCCGCCTGCGGCGCCCTGCCCTTGGCGACCACCGACAACCTGAACTTCGGCAACCCCGAAAAGCCCGAGATCATGGGTCAGCTGGTCGGCGCGATCAAGGGCATCGGCGAGGCCTGCGCGGCGCTCGACTTCCCGATCGTCTCGGGCAATGTCTCGCTTTACAACGAGACCGACGGCAAGGGCATCATGCCCACCCCCACCATCGGCGGCGTCGGCCTGATCGCGCATCTGGACGATCTGATCGGCGGTCTGCCCGGCGAAGGCGATCTGGCGCTGGTCATCGGCGAGACCCGCGGCCATCTTGGCCAGTCGGCACTGGCCGCCGAGGCCTTCGGCATCGAGGCGGGCGACGCGCCGCCCGTCGATCTGGCGGCCGAGCGCAAGCATGGCGAATTCCTGCGCGCCAATGGCAAGCTGGTCTCGGCCGCCTGCGACCTTTCGGACGGCGGGCTGGCGCTGGCGGCCTTCGAGATGGCCGAGGCCGCGGGGCTGGGCGTGATGATCGAGCACGCTGACATCGCCCAGCTTTTCGGTGAGGATCAGGCCCGCTACCTGCTTGCCTGCACCCCGCAACGCGCCGCGGCACTGACCGGCTCCGCCGCGGCCGCAGGCGTGCCGCTGACCGTCGTTGGCCGCTTTGGCGGCGCCAAGGTGGCGCTGGGCGGCGACGCGGCCCCCCTGACCGAGCTCTCGGCCCTTTACCGCGGCGCCTTCGAGAAGCGGCTCAACCTCGAACTGGCCTGATCGGCGCTGGCCGCTGCCGAGGAGCCGACTCAGCCGCGCTGATAGCTTTCGCTGGCCTCGAGCAGGTTGCGGGCATAGTCGGTCCGCGCCTTGCGGTCGCGCAGCGCCTGCGCCGGCATCCGCTCGACGATCTCGCCGCCGCGCATGACCGCCAGCCGGTCACACATATGCGCCACCACCGCCAGATCATGGCTGACCATGACATAGGTCAGGCCGCGTTCCTCGCGCAGCTCGGCCAGCAGGTTCAGGATCTCGGCCTGCACGCTGACATCAAGCGCCGAGGTCGGCTCATCGAGCAGCAGCAGCCGCGGCTCGGCGGCCAGGGCGCGGGCGATGGCGACGCGCTGGCGCTGGCCGCCCGACAGCTGATGCGGATAGCGAAAACGGAAACCGCGGCCAAGCCCGACCTGATCCAGGAGCCGGGTGATGCGGGCGTCGATCTGGTCCATGCCCTGCAGTTGCAGGGTTTCGGACAGCACGCGATCGACCGAATGCCGGGGGTGCAGGCTGGCATAGGGGTCCTGAAAGACCATCTGCACCGTTTTGTGAAACCCGCGCGAGCGGTGCTGGCCCGACACCGTCTCGCCAGCCACCGCGATCTGGCCCGACCAGGTGCCGAGCAGGCCGGTGATCGCGCGCAGGATCGTGGACTTGCCCGAGCCGCTTTCACCGACGAGGCCAAAGCTTTCGCCCTGCGCCACGGTGAAGCCGGCATCCCTGACCGCATCGACCCGGTCCGGGGCATGGCCGAACCAGACGTGAAGATTGTCGACCGTCAGCATGGGTGGCGCCGCCGCAATTGAGTATTTGAGGAACGAAGAAGACGCATCACAGCCCTCCTGGCAGGGGGGTGTCGATTTCCTCGTCGCGCCAGCTGTCCTGGCGCTGCAGCACCGGCAGGCGCGCGACCGGGTGATCGAGCCGCGGCAGGCTGTTCAGCAGGCCCTGCGTATAGGGATGCCTTGCCGCGTGCAGATCGGCGGCGGCCAGTTCCTCGACCACGCGGCCGGCATACATGATCAGCACCCGGTCGCAGAACTGCGCCACGAGGTTCAGGTCGTGGCTGATGAAGATCAGCCCCATGCCGCGGGCCGAGACCAGCCCGTCCATGATGCGCAGCACCTCATTGCGGACCGAGACATCGAGGGCCGAGGTGGGCTCGTCCGCGATCAGGATTTCCGGATCCGGCGCCAGCATCATCGCGATCATGATGCGCTGGCCCATGCCGCCCGAGACCTCGTGCGGATAGGCGGCGAAGACGCGTTCGGGGTCGCGGATCTGCACGGCGGCGAGCATCTCGAGCGCCTTGTCGCGGGCGGCGGCGCGGCTGGCGCGGCTGTGCTGGCGGTATCCCTCGACCAGCTGCTGGCCCACGGTCATCACCGGGTTCAGGCTGAACTTCGGATCCTGCATCACCATCGAGATGCGCGCGCCGCGCAACTCGCGCATCTGCCGCTCGGGCAGGTTCAGGATCGAGGCCCCGCCCAGGTCCATCCGGTCGGCGGTGACCCGGCCCGGCGGCCGCACCAGCCCGAGGATGGCGCGCCCGGTCATTGACTTGCCCGAGCCGGATTCGCCCACCACCCCCAACCTTTCGCGCCCGAGGTCGAAGCTGACGCCGCGCACCGCCTGGAATTCGCCGCTGCGGGTCGGGAAGGTCACGCGCAGGTTGCGCACGGACAGCAGCGGGCTCATTCTTTGTCCCCCTTGGGATCGAGCACGTCGCGCAGCCCGTCACCGAGCAGGTTGAAGGCCAGGCTGACAATGAAGATGGCCAGCCCCGGCATGGCCGCGACCCACCAGAAATCCAGGATGAAAGCGCGCCCGTCCGAGATCATCGCCCCCCATTCCGGCATCGGCGGCTGCGCGCCAAGCCCCAGAAAGCCCAGCCCCGCCGCCGAAAGGATGATCCCCGCCATGTCGAGCGCCACCCTGACGATGAGCGAGCTGATGCACAGCGGCCAGACATGGCCAATCAGCAGCCGCAGCGGCCCCGCGCCCTGCAGCCGCGCCGCGGCGATGTAGTCGGCGTTGCGGACGCTGAGCGTCTCGGCCCGGGCCAGACGCGCATAGGCCGGCCATGAGGTGATCGCCAGCGCCAGCACGGCATTGCCGATACCGGGGCCAAGCGCCGCGACGAAGGCCAGCGCCAGAATCAGCTTGGGAAAGGCCAGGAAGATGTCGGTGACCCGCATCAGCACCTGATCGGCCAGCCCGCCGGCAAAGCCCGCGACGGTACCGATCAGCAGCCCGATCACCGGCGCGACCAGCGCCACGGTGCCGACGATGAACAGCGTGATGCGCGAGCCGTGGATCAGCCGCGACAGGATGTCCCGCCCCAGCGCATCCGAACCCAGCCAATGCGCGGGCGAAGGCGGTGCCAACCGGTTGGCCAGATCCTGGGCAAAAGGATCCTGCGGCGAGATCCAGGGCGCAAAGGCCGCAACCAGCACCAGCAGCACGAGGATCACCAGCCCCAGCATGGCCAGACCATTGCCCCGGAAGGTCAGCCAGCCCTGATAGACGGCGCCGAGCCTCGCCTGCCGCCGGGTCTGCGGCGCGTCGCTGAGCAGCCACTGGCGCGTGGTTTCGGTCATTTCGCCCTCGGGTCCAGCACGCGGTAAAGCAGGTCGGAAAACAGGTTCAGCGCCACGAAGCAGGCGCCGACGATCACCGTGCCGCCCAGCACGGCGTTCATGTCCCCGGCCAGCAGCGCCTTGGTGATGTACTGGCCGATGCCGGGCCAGGCAAAGACGATCTCGGTCAGCACCGATCCTTCGAGCAGCGAGCCGAAGCTGAGCGCGATCACCGTGATCAGCGGCACCAGCACGTTGCGGAAGGCATGACCCCAGATCACCCGCGTCTCGGACAGGCCCTTGACGCGGGCGGTGGTGACATATTCCGCCGAAAGCTGCTCCAGCATGAAGCTGCGAGTCATGCGGCTGATATAGGCGAGGCTGAAATAACCCAGCAGGCTGGCCGGCAGGATGATGTGGCTGAAGGCGTCGCGGAAGGCCGGCCAGTCGCCCGCCAGGGCGCTGTCCACCAGGATCATGCCGGTGACCTCGGGCACCATGCCGTCAAAGATGATGCCCTGCCGGCCCGGACCGCCGACCCAGCCCAGCGTGCCGTAAAACAGCAAGAGCCCCATCAGCCCCAGCCAGAAGATCGGCATGGAATAGCCGACCAGCGCCACCACGCGAGCGATCTGGTCGGTGACGCCGCGCCGACGTGCCGCGGCGATGACGCCCAGCGGCACGCCGACGCTGACGCCGATCAGCGTGCCCAGCGTCGCCAGTTCCAGGGTCGCCGGGAACACCCGCCGCAGGTCCTGCGCCACCGGATGCCCGGTCGAGATCGAGCGGCCGAAATCGCCGCGCAGCACCTCGCCCATGTAGCGCAGGAACTGCTGCCAGATCGGCTTGTCCAGCCCCATGGCGACGCGGGCGGCGTCATATTGCGCCTGGCTGGCGCGTTCGCCCACCACCTTCAGCACCGGGTCGATCGGCATGACCCGCCCGATGACGAAGGTGACCAGCAAAAGCCCGAGCAGGGTCAGCAACAGCGACAGCAGCACCCCGGCCGCGGCCCTTGCGCGCCGCTGCCAGGGCCCCTGCCCGCGGCCGCTGGCCGGGGGCCGCGTCGGCCCCCCGCCGGTGGCGGTTGCCTCGCGGCCCACCCGTTACTCCTTGGTGACCTGGCGATAGATGACGGAGCTGACCGATCCGCCCGAGGTCCAGTCCTTGACGTTCTTCTGCGTCGCGACCTGTTCGATCTTCTGGAACATCGGGATGATCGGCGCGATCTCGCGGTATTGCTTCTGGATGTCCAGATACATCTGCACGCGCTTGTCGGTGTCGCCTTCCAGCGTCGCCGCCACCGTGGCCTTGTTCATCTCCTCGGGCACGGCCCAGCTGTTGCGCCAGGCCAGCTGCGACAGGCCCGCGTCATCGGCGTTGTTGGGATTATAGGCAAAGGTCGAGGCGTTGGTGTTCGGATCGGCATAATCCGGACCCCATTCACCGATGAAGATCGGCACCTGCCGCGCGCGATAGGCGTCCAGCACCTGCGCCCCGGTCATCTGCTGGATCTCCAGCGTCAGCCCGGCCTGCGCCATCGATGCCTGCAGTGTCTGCGCCACGTTCACATATTCGGGGATGTCGCGCACCACGGTCTTGACCGTGCCCGAGGTGATGCCGGCGTCGGCAAGGATCTTCTTCGCCTTCTCGACATCAAAGCTCCAGGGATTTTCATCCGAGGCGCCCAGATAGCCCTCGGGCAGGAAGTTCTGGTGGATCTTCCACTGCCCCTTCAGGAAGCTGCCCTCGATGCCCTTGTAATCGACCAGATATTTCATCGCCTCGATCACGGCGGGCTGCGACAGCAGCGGGTCTTTCTGCGACAGGCCCATATACAGGATGCGGCCGCGCAGCTCGTCCGTGACCTTCAGCTTGTCATTGCCCGCGACGCCATCGACATCGGTGGGCGTCAGGTTGCGCGCCACGTCGATGTCGCCCTGTTCCAGCAGCAGGCGCTGGGCGCTGCTTTCCTGGATGTGGCGCACGATCACCCGCGCCATGCCGGGCGCACCCTGCCAGTAATCGGGATTGGCGACCAGCTGCACGGCCTCGTTCGGCTTCCAGGCGCCCAGGCTGAACGCGCCCGAGCCGGCGGCATTGGTCGAAAGCCAGGCATTGCCGAAATCATCGCCCTCGGCATGCTGCATCGCCGTTTCCTTGTCGACGACCGAGCCGACTTCCGAGGCGAGGCTGTTCAGCACGAAACTTTGCGCATAGGGCTGGTCCAGCTTCAGGATCAGCTTGTTGCCGTCGAAGGTCACCGTCTGGTCGACGTTCTCCGGGGTAAAGCCGAACTGGTTCAGGATGAAGGCGGGCGACTTGTTCAGCTTGACGGCGCGCTGCAGCGACCAGGCGGCGTCCTCGGCCCGGACCGGATTGCCGGACTGGAACTTGACCCCCTCGCGCATGGTCAGGGTGATGGTCTTGCCATCTTCGCTGACCTCCCATGCCTCGGCCAGGCTGGGCTTGATGCCGGCCTTCAGGTCCAGCGGGTCGAAATCGACCAGCCGGTCGTAAAGGTTGTGGATCACGTCCTGGCCCGAGAACTCGAAGCTTTGCCCCGGATCGAGGCTGATGATGTCGTCGATCTGCGCGGCGATGACCAGCGTATCGGCCGGGGTCTCGGCCCAGGCGGCGGGGGCGGCCAGCGACACGGCCGAGGCCAGAAGCAGCGCGCGAAGCGCAAGGCGGTTGTGCATGATTGTCTGATCCCTGTTGTCACGCCCGCTTGTCCGGGGCTTGAATGCCCGCACCTTGGCGCGAAGCCGGGCGTCCCGCAAGCCCCTCGTCAGGGTCTTGTCGGGGGTCACCTCGGGACCGGCGATCGCGCTGCGGGCTTGCAAGGGCGCGCGCAGTCGGCCATCTCGGGGCAAGCAGGAGAGATCATGGACAAACGCATCCTTCCCGAACGGCCCGGCTGGCGCGAGGAAGCCGAAAGGCTGGGCTTCACCTTCGCCGACATGGGCGGAGAGCCCTATTGGGACGAAACCGGCGCCTATGCCTTCACCCTGAACGAGATCGAGCAGGACATCGAGGCGCCCGCGACCGAACTGCATGCCATGTGCCGCGAGGCCGTGGACCTGGCGGTGCGCGACGAGACCTGGCTTGCGCGGCTTGCCATCCCCGAGGCGCATCGCGATCTGGTCGCCGCCAGCTGGGCCATGGCCGAGCCCGAGCTTTATGGCCGCATGGACCTGGCCTATGACGGCAAGGGCCCGGCGAAACTGCTGGAATACAACGCCGACACCCCGACCTCGCTTTACGAATCCGCCAGTTTCCAGTGGCTGTGGTTCGAACAGCAGCAGGCCGCCGGCGTGCTGGACGAGGAATGCGACCAGTTCAACGGCATCCACGAGGCCATCGTCGCGCGCTGGAGCCAGATCTGCGCCGATGGCGAGGATGTGCATTTCGCCGCCGACCCCGACAACCCCGAGGATTACGCCACCGTCGAGACCCTGGCCTGGGCCGCGCGCGAGGCGGGTCTGGGCGCACATTTCACCCCGCTTGCCCAGATCGGCCTGACCGATGAGGGGCAGTTCGCCGACGAGCAGTCGCGCGTCATCGGCACGCTCTTCAAGCTTTACCCCTGGGAGGACATGCTGCGCGACCGATTCGCCGCGCATCTGCAGGGCTCGGGTGCGCGCTTCATCGAGCCGCCCTGGAAGGCGGTGCTGTCGAACAAGGGCCTTCTACCGCTCTTGTGGCAGATGTTTCCCGGCCATCCGAACCTGCTGCCGGCCTTCTTTGCCGCGGATGTGCAGGACGCGCTGACCGGCGGCAGCCCCGCCCCGCATCTGGCCGAGGCCTTCGCGGCCGCGCGCGAGGAGCTGGCCCGCGGCCATGTCACCAAGCCGATCTTCTCGCGCGAGGGGGCGGGCGTGGTGATCCACGAACACGGGCGCGAGGTGGCGCGCACGCAGGACGACAGCTATTCGCACCATCCGATGATCGTGCAGGCGCTGGCGCCGCTGCCCGAATTCGACGGCTTCCACCCGGTGCTGGGCGCATGGATCGTGGGCGAGAACTGCTGCGGCCTTGGCCTGCGCGAGGACCGCGCCCGCATTACCCACAACCTGTCGCGCTTCAAGCCGCATTTCATCGAGGGCTGACCCATGACACATTCCCCGCTTCGCAAACGCTCGCGCCATGTGGCGCTGGTGCTGGCCGGAACCGCAACGCTGGCGCTGGCCGCCTGCGAGGACGACCGCGTGGACGCCCAGGCCTTCCCCAATCTCGACGCCTGCATCGCCGCGGCCGCGGACGCCAATGGCTGGTTCACCGCGGACGACTGCCGCAAGAACTTTGCCGCCGCCGAACAGGAACTGCTCGAGACCGCGCCGCGCTACGAATCCAAGGAATTGTGCGAACAGGAACACGGCGCCGGCAATTGCGGCGGCGATCCGGCGGCGCAGGCCTCGGGCGGCGGGTTCTCCTTCATGCCGATGCTGATGGGCTTCATGATGGGCTCGATGCTGTCGCGCGGCGGCGGGCTGTTCTCGCAGCCGATGGTCTCCACGCCGGACGGGCGCTATGCGACACCCGGCGGCGGCCAGAGCTTTTCGTCGAACAGCGGCGCCGGCAAGGTGTCGGCCACGGCCTTCCAGCGCGCGCCCTCGACCATCGGCAAGCCGCCGATGACCGCGGTGCAGGTGCAAAGCCGCGGCGGCTTTGGCGCCGGCGCCACCGCCAAGCCGGGGACGCGCGCCGGCTCCGGCGGCTGATGCGGTCGCGGGTTGTGCCGGCGCCGGAATGGCGGCAATCTCGGCGGCGCAATTCCAGCCCCTCCAGCCTCAAGGTGCGCCATGACTCCCGAGATGCAGTCCCAGACGACCCGCGCCCTGTGCCAGCTTGCCCCGGTGGTGCCGGTGCTGGTCGTCCCGGACGCGGCACGGGCCGAGGGGCTGGCGCAGGCGCTGGTCGCCGGCGGGCTGTCGGTGCTTGAGGTGACCCTGCGCACGCCCGCGGCGCTGGCGGCGATCGCCCATATGGCGCGTGTGACCGGCGGCCATGTCGGCGCCGGCACCGTGCTGACCGCCGATGACGCAAGGCGCGCACGCGACGCCGGGGCAAGCTTTGCCGTCTCGCCCGGCGCCACCGAAAGGCTGGTTGCCGCCTGCGAGGAGATCGGCCTGCCGCTGCTTCCGGGCGCCGTCACCGCCTCCGAGGTGATGCGGGCGATGGAGATGGGCTTTTCCATGCTGAAATTCTTTCCCGCCGAGGCCGCGGGCGGGGTCCGCGCGCTGAAGGCCATCGGAGCACCGCTGCCGCAGGTCAGCTTCTGTCCCACCGGCGGCGTGACGCCGGCCAGCGCGCCCGACTATCTGGCGCTGGCCAATGTGACCTGCGTTGGCGGCAGCTGGATCGCCCCCGATGCCGATGTCGCCGCCGGCGACTGGGCCGCGATCGAGGCCCGCGCTCGCCAGGCCGCCGCGCTGAAATGACCCGCAGATGATCGCCGCCGAATTTTCCATGCGCCGCGCCTGGCGCAATGTCGCGGTCCTGCTGCTGGCGCAGGCGCTGCTGGGCGCGCAGATGTCGATGATCTTCATCGTCGGCGGGCTGGCCGGGCAGATGCTCAGCCCCAACCCCTGCATTGCCACGCTGCCGCTGTCGATGGTGGTGCTGGGCTCGGCGCTGGCGGCGCGGCCGCTGGCGGCGTTCATGCGCCGCAACGGCCGGCGCAGGGGTTTCCTGCTGGCCTGCCTTTCGGGGGCGCTGGGCGCGGCCTGCGCCGCCGGCGGGCTGATCCTGGGCAATTTCTGGCTGTTCATGCTGAGCGGGCTGTTTACCGGCGTCTATCAGTCGGCGCAGGGCTTTTACCGCTTTGCCGCCACCGACTGCGCCCCGCCCGAGTTCCAGTCGCGCGCCATCTCGCTGGTGCTGGCGGGCGGGCTGGCCGCGGCCTTTACCGGCCCCTATCTGGTGCGCCTGACCGCCGAGGCAACGGCGATCCCCTTCCTGGCCACCTATGCCGCGATCGTCGGCTTGAACCTGCTGGGGCCGCTGCTGTTTGCCTTTCTTGACATTCCCCGCCCCGCACCCGCGCCGGCCGGCCACCCGCGCGGCAGGCCGGTCAGGGAACTGATCCGGGTGCCGGCGATCGCGGTGGCGATGATCTGCGGCATGGTATCCTATGCGCTGATGAACCTGGTGATGACCTCGGCGCCGCTGGCGGTGGTGGGCTGCGGCTTCCAGACCGCCGATGCGGCGAATGTGGTCTCGGGGCATGTGCTGGCGATGTTCGCGCCCTCGTTCTTCACCGGGCATCTGATCGCGCGTTTCGGGGCCACGCGCATCGTCATGGCGGGGCTGGCGATCCTGGCCGGCGCCGGCGCCGTGGCGCTGTCGGGGGTCGAGCTGACGCATTTCTATCTGGCGCTGGTGCTGCTGGGGCTCGGCTGGAATTTCGGCTATATCGGCGCCACCGCCATGCTGACCCGCGCCTATCACTCCGACGAGCGCGAGACCGTGCAGGGGCTGAACGATGCCGTGGTCTTTGCCGGGGTCTTTGTCGCCTCGCTGTCATCGGGAGGGCTGATGAACTGCTGGGGCGGCTCGCCGCAAGGCGGCTGGAATGCGGTGAACCTTGCCATGCTGCCCTTCCTGGTGCTGGCCGGGGGCGCGCTGATCTGGCTGATGCTGCGCCCGCGTGAGGCGGCCAGGTAGAAAGGGGGGCTTGTCCCCACCCCCTGCGGGATATTTGGGCAGGAAAGAATTCAGAACAGGGATTTCTGTTCCTGTTCCTTGCGCGGCTTGCGGGGCTTGCCCTGAGGGGTGTCAGGGCGGGCGGCGATCTGGCCGTCGTGGAACTCGATCTCGAAGCGCGGGGTCTGGGCGGCGGCCTCGGCGCGGGTCAGAAGGCCCGCGGGTCCGTGGATGACGGCAAAGCCGCGGCGCAGGGTTTCGCGGTAGCCCAGGGTCTGACGCAACCGGTCGAGCCGCTCGAGGCTGTCGCGGCGCGGCGCAAGGATGCGGGCGGTGCTGGCCTGCAACCGCGCGGCCAGCAGTTGGGCGCGCTGGCGGTCGCGGTCCAGATTGCGCCGCGCATCCGACAGCATGCGGGCGCGGGCGCGGGTCAGCCGTGCGGCCAGATCCGACAGGCGCTCGGCCCGGCGGCTGCGCAGCCGCGTCAGGCATTGCGGCAGGCGCCCGGCGTGATCGTCCAGCCGCTGGCGGCGGTTGCGCAGATTGGCATGCAGCAGCGACAGCGACAGCGGCAGCGCATTCAGCCGCTCGCGGCGCGAGCGCATGAAGTTCCGCAGCGCCGGCTCCAGCCGTTCGGCAAACAGGTCAAAGCGCTGGCGGGCGGAATCGGTCAGCGCCTGCGGCCGGCCCAATGCGCGGCCAAGGTCGCTGAGACGCTGACGCAGGCGCTGATCCTGCGTCTGGCTGGCGCGCAGGATGCGGGCCTGCATCTCGGCCAGGCGGGCGGCCAGGTCGGTGCGCACCGGCACGGCGATCTCGGCGGCGGCGGTCGGCGTCGGCGCGCGGCGGTCGGCGGCGAGGTCGATCAGCGTCGTGTCCGTCTCATGCCCCACTGCCGAGATCAGCGGGATGCGGCTTTCGGCGGCGGCGCGCACGACGATTTCCTCGTTGAACCCCCAGAGATCCTCGAGGCTGCCGCCGCCGCGCGCCACGATGATCAGCTCGGGGCGCGGGATCTGGCCGTCCGCGTCCAGCGCGTTGAAGCCGCGGATGGCGGCGGCGACCTGCGGCGCGCAGCTCTCGCCCTGCACCGCCACCGGCCAGATCAGCACCCGGCTCGGAAAGCGATCGCGAAGCCGGTGCAGGATGTCGCGGATGACCGCGCCCGAGGGCGAGGTGACGACGCCAATCACCCGCGGCAGGTAGGGCAGCGGCCGCTTGCGGGCATCGTCGAACAGCCCCTCGGCCGCCAGCGCCTTGCGGCGTTTCTCCAGCATCAGCATCAGCGCGCCGGCGCCCGCCGGCTCGATCTCGTCGACGATGAGCTGATATTTCGACTGGCCGGGAAAGGTGGTCAGGCGGCCGGTGGCGATGACCTCGATGCCTTCCTCGGGCCGGGTCGAGAGCCTTGCCGCCTGCCCCTTCCAGGTCACGGCGGCGATCACCGCGCGGTCATCCTTGAGGTCGAAATACAGATGCCCCGAGGACGGGCGCGAGACGCGGCCGATCTCGCCGCGCACGCGCACGCGGCCGAATTCGCCCTCGAGCACGCGTTTGACCGCGCCCGAGATTTCCGAGACGGTAAATTCCGGCGCATTGCTGGCGGGGGTGTCTTCGATCAGTTCCATGCCCTCGGTTGTGGCGCGCGACCGCCGCGGGATCAAGGGGATTGATCCGCGCCCGGCCAGTTCCTAGAAGGCGCGGGACCATCCAGAGGGGCCAACGCATGAACATCCTGATCCTTGGCAGCGGCGGGCGCGAACATGCGCTGGCCTGGGCGATCCGGCAGAACCCGAAATGCGACCGGCTGTTCGTCGCCCCCGGCAATGCCGGGATCGAGCCGATGGCGCGGCTGGCGGCGCTGGACATCCTCTCGGGCCCGGCGGTGATCGGCTTTTGCGAGGAAAACGCCATCGACCTGGTGGTGATCGGTCCTGAGGCGCCGCTGGCGGCGGGTGTGGCCGACGATCTGCGCGGCGCGGGCATCCTGGTGTTCGGGCCCTCGGCGGCGGCGGCGCGGCTGGAGGCCTCGAAAAGCTTTACCAAGGAGGTCTGCGACGCCTGCGGCGCGCCCACCGCCGCCTGGGCGCGCTTTGACGCGCTGGCGCCTGCGGTGGCCCATGTCCGCGCCCAGGGCGCGCCGATCGTCATCAAGGCCGACGGGCTGGCCGCCGGCAAGGGCGTGACCGTGGCCATGACCGAGGCCGAGGCCATCGCGGCGCTTGAGGATGCCTTTGGCGGCGCCTTTGGCGCGGCCGGCGCCGAGGTGGTGATCGAGGAGTTCATGTCCGGCGAGGAGGCGAGCTTTTTCGTGCTGTGCGACGGCAAGGACTGCCTGCCCATCGGCACCGCCCAGGACCACAAGCGCGTGGGCGAAGGCGATACCGGCCCGAATACCGGCGGCATGGGCGCCTATTCCCCGGCCCCGGTGCTGACCCAGGCGATCCAGGACCGGGTGATGGCCGAGATCGTGCGCCCGACCGTGGCCGAGATGGCCGCGCGCGGCACGCCGTTCCAGGGCGTGCTTTATGTCGGGCTGATGATCGAGGCCGGCCGCGCCCGGCTGGTCGAATACAATGTCCGCTTCGGCGACCCGGAATGTCAGGTGCTGATGATGCGGCTGGGCGCGCAGGCGCTGGACCTGATCCTGGCCTGCGCCGAGGGCCGGCTGGCCGACATGCAGGTGACCTGGGCCGAGGATCACGCGCTGACGGTCGTTCTGGCCGCGAAGGGCTATCCCGGCGCCCATGACAAGGGCAGTCGCATCGGCGGGCTGGAGCGCCTCGCCGAGGACAGCACGCGCATGGTCTTTCACGCCGGCACGGCGCGCGCGGATGGGCAGATCGTTGCCAATGGCGGAAGGGTGCTGGCCGCGACCGGGCGTGGCGTCACCCTGGCCGAGGCGCATGCCCGCGCCTATCGGCTGGCAGAGGCCATCGACTGGCCGGAAGGCTTTTTTCGCCGCGACATCGGCTGGCGCGCGCTTTGATGCGCCCCGCGGGTGATGGCTGTCGCGATGAGTATTTGAGGAACGAAGAAGAACAAGGGGCGGCGCTGGCTGCATCGCGCCCCGTTTCATCGCCGCGGCGGGGAAATTGCCCCGGGGGTGTTTTTTCGGCTTTTCAACCGCGCAGCGCTGGTCCTATAGTCCCGGCCATGATGCGGAGCAGACAGATCATTGCCACGGCCCGGGACGCGCGCAACGGCGCGCGTATTGCCGTGCAGCTTCGCGGTCTTCTTCTTCTGACGCTGCGCTGAGCGGGTCTTCCGGGCCGCCGCTCAGACAGGTTCGCGCCCGGACACCCTGACAGCGCAAGAAGGACCAGCAGCAATGACCGACAAGAACCGCGTATTGATCTTTGACACCACCCTGCGCGACGGCGAGCAGTCGCCCGGCGCGACGATGACCCATGACGAGAAGCTGGACATCGCCGAGATGCTGGACGACATGCGCGTGGACATCATCGAGGCGGGCTTTCCCATCGCCTCGGAGGGGGATTTCGCCGCCGTCAGCGACATCGCGAGACGCGCGCAGAACGCGGTGATCTGCGGGCTGGCGCGGGCGCAGATCCCCGACATCGACCGCTGCTGGGAGGCGGTGCGCCACGCGAAACGCCCGCGCATCCACACCTTCATCGGCACCTCGCCGCTGCATCGCGCCATTCCGAACCTGGACATGGACCAGATGGCCGAGCGCATCGAACAGACCGTGACCCATGCCCGCAACCTGTGCGACAACGTGCAATGGTCGGCCATGGACGCCACAAGGACCGAGCACGACTATCTGTGCCGCGTGGTCGAGATCGCCATCCGCTGCGGCGCCACCACCATCAACATCCCCGATACCGTGGGTTATACTGCGCCCTCGGAATCGGCCGATCTGATCCGCATGCTGCTGGAGCGGGTGCCGGGCGCCGACGGGGTGATCTTTGCCACGCATTGCCACAACGATCTGGGCATGGCCACGGCCAATTCGCTGGCCGCGGTCTGCGCCGGTGCGCGCCAGATCGAATGCACGATCAACGGTCTGGGCGAGCGGGCCGGCAATACCGCGCTGGAGGAAGTGGTGATGGCGCTGAAGGTTCGCCATGACATCATGCCCTATGCCACCAATATCGACACCACCAAGATCATCGGCCTGTCGCGGCGGGTGGCGCAGGCCTCGGGGTTCGTGGTGCAGCCGAACAAGGCGGTGGTGGGCAAGAACGCCTTCCTGCACGAATCCGGCATCCATCAGGACGGGGTGCTGAAGAATGTCGAGACCTTTGAAATCATGCGCCCCGCCGACATCGGGTTGAACGAGGCCAATATCGCCATGGGCAAGCATTCGGGCCGCGCGGCGCTGCGATCCAAGCTGCACGATCTGGGCTTTGATCTGGGCGACAACCAGCTCAAGGACATCTTCGTGCGCTTCAAGGCGCTGGCCGACCGCAAGAAGGAGATCTTCGATGAGGATCTGGTCGCGCTGATGCAGGACAGCGCCGCCAATACCGAACACGACTTCCTTCAGGTCAAGCACCTGCGCGTGGTCTGCGGCAGCGACGGCCAGTCGGCCGACCTGACGATGATCGTGGGCGATGCCGAGAAATCCGTGCACGCCGAGGGCGATGGGCCGGTTGACGCCTGTTTCAGGGCGGTGAACGCGATCTGGCCGCATGAGGCGCGGCTGCAGCTTTACCAGGTCCATGCAGTGACCGGCGGCACCGACGCCCAGGCCACGGTCAGCGTGCGCATGGAGGAGGACGGCCGCATCGTCACTGGCCAGGCCGCCGACACCGACACCATCCTCGCCAGCGTCAAGGCCTATGTCGGCGCGCTGAACCGGCTGAAGGTGCGGCGTGAGATGGTCGGCGAAGGCGCCGACGCCAAGCAGGTCAGCATGTATTCGCACTGACGGGCGCAGGCAGGCGAAAGGGCGACCTAGGCCGCCCTCTTTCGCTGCGCGAACCCCAGGTCTATGTCGCGCAGAAAGGGGAAATCCTCGGCCAGTTCGCACTGGAAGGCCTCGGGCGACAGCGGCTCGAACCATTTCGGAAAGCGGGCGACGATGGTTGCGACGGAATCGCCCTCGTCCCAGCGCGTCAGCACATAGCCATTGCCCGAGTTGTCGGTGAAAGCCGGGAAATGCCTTGGCAACTGGAAATGGTGGTAGGCATAGATGCAGCGGCCCGGCCCGCGCATCCTGACTGCCGCCCCGGCCGAGACAAAACTCTGATGCGTACGCCAGAAGCTGACCGGCTCGTGGTCATAGCTGCCCAGGGCCAGACCTTGAGGAAAGCTGAGGGCAAAGCCCGGCAGGTCGGCAAATCGCCGCGCATGGCCGCGCAGGCGCGCGACATGATGACGGCTGAGCGCGTCATCGTCATCGAGGCGGAACTGAACCACCGACCGGCCCGCCGCCTCCGCCGCCGCCAGCAGATGCTCGCGCAGCGCGTTGCGGGTGTCGCGCGTGTCTGACAGGATCAGCCTGATCTGCGGCACGCCGGCACAAAGGTCGCGCAGCCGCTCCAGCCACGGCGCCGGCAATTCGGGCGAGGTCAGGATCCAGAAGCTGAAATCCGCATCGGTCTGCGCCCTGATCGAGGGCAGGCAAAGCGTCTCGAAGGCGGCGAAACGGCGTTCCAGCCGCGAAGGCGCATAAAGCATCCCGGCGCGGCGGGCGATGGCGCCAGCGGTGCCCTGCGAACTTCCGACCCAGTCGCATCTGCCCAGAAAGGAAAACCGGCAGATACCGACGATATCATCACGCAATTCAACCCTCCTTGCGGCCCGGTCGCCGGCGGCACCCTATGTGGCCCACCCCGCGGGATCAAGCAGGCACCCGCGGGGCGCTGCATGGGCAAAGTTTCCGGTTTTCCCCCGGCCCGGCACAGCCTATACCTGCGCAATCTCCGGCTGCGTGACTCGTCGGGGCAATCGGGCAAGGGCCGTCGGGACAACGATGGCCGAACCGCCGTCGCGGCAGGGACGGCAGAAGGGATTTTCACATGGCCTTTGGCGGGTTGTTTTCGACCGATATCGCGATTGATCTGGGGACGGCGAATACGCTGATCTATGTCAAGGGCAAGGGCGTGATCCTGAACGAACCCTCGGTCGTGGCCTATCACGTCAAGGACGGCAAGAAGCAGGTCCTGGCCGTGGGCGAGGACGCCAAGCTGATGCTGGGCCGCACCCCCGGCAGCATCGAGGCGATCCGGCCGATGCGCGACGGCGTCATTGCCGATTTCGACAGCGCCGAGGAAATGATCAAGCATTTCATCAAGAAAGTGTTCAAGCGCACCACCTTCAGCAAGCCCAAGATCATCGTCTGCGTGCCCCACGGCGCCACTCCGGTCGAAAAGCGCGCCATCCGCCAGTCGGTGCTGTCGGCCGGCGCCCGCCGGGCCGGGCTGATCGCCGAACCCATCGCCGCCGCCATCGGCGCCGGCATGCCGATCACCGAGCCGACCGGCAGCATGGTCGTGGACATCGGCGGCGGCACCACCGAGGTCGCGGTCCTGTCGCTGGGCGATGTGGTCTATGCGCGCTCGGTCCGCATCGGCGGCGACCGCATGGACGACGCGCTGATCAACTACCTGCGGCGCAACCACAACCTGCTGATCGGCGAGGCCACGGCCGAGCGCGTCAAGACCCAGATCGGCACCGCCCGCATGCCCGACGATGGTCGCGGCGCCACGATCCTGGTGCGCGGCCGCGACCTGCAGAACGGCATCCCCAGGGAAATGGAGGTCACCCAGGCCATGGTCGCCGAGGCGCTCTCGGAGCCGGTGCAGCAGATCTGCGAGGCGGTGATGGTCGCACTTGAGGCGACGCCCCCCGACCTGGGCGCCGACATCGTCGATCGCGGCGTGATGCTGACCGGTGGCGGCGCCATGCTGGGCGAACTGGATCTGGCGCTGCGCGAGCAGACCGGGCTGATGGTCAGCCTGGCCGATCAGCCGATGCACTGCGTGGCACTGGGCACCGGCAAGGCGCTGGAATTCGAAAAGCAGCTGCGCCACGTGATCGACTACGACAGCTGACCGGTCCCGGCCGATGGCGCGCAAGGGCCCTGATTACGCGGCTCCGGTCCGCCGCATCCTGGTATCGCTGCTGGTGCTGGTGCTGCTGTCGGTCTTTCTGTTCTGGCAGATCGACAGCCCGCGGGCCGAGCGCATGCGTGCGGCCATCGTTGACCGTTTCGTGCCCGGCTTCGAATGGGCCATGCTGCCGGTCACCCGCCTGTCGCGCATGGTCGCCGGGTTCCAGTCCTATGCCCGGCTTTACGAACAGAACCGCGAATTGCGCCGCGAATTGCAGAAGATGTCCGCCTGGAAAGAGGCCGCCGTGCAGCTGGAGCAGGAAAACGCCAAGCTGCTGGCGCAGAACAACGTGCGAATCGACCCGGCGCTGACCTCGGTTTCCGGGGTGGTGCTGACCGACAGCGGCACGGCCTTTCGCCAGTCGGTGCTGCTGAACGTCGGCGCGCGCGACGGCATCCTGGACGGCTGGGCCACGATGGACGGGCTCGGGCTGGTCGGGCGCATCTCGGGCGTGGGCCGCACCAGCAGCCGGGTGCTGTTGCTGACCGATCCCTCCAGCCGCATCCCGGTGACCATCCTGCCCTCTGGGCAGCATGCGCTGATGGGTGGCGACAATACCGCCCTGCCCGCGCTGGAGTTCATCGAAAGCCCCGAGGACATCCGCCCGGGCGACCGCGTGACCAGTTCCGGCGATGGCGGCGTGTTCCCGGCCGGCCTGCTGGTCGGCCAGGTGGCGCAGGCCAGCGACGGGCGGCTGCGCGTGCGGCTGGCCGCCGATTACGGCAGGCTTGAATTCCTGCGCGTGCTGCGCAGCCACCCGGCCGAGCGGCTGGGCGATACCGGCTTGCTGATCCCGCCGCCCCAGGCCGAATTCATCGGCCCGCCGATGCCGCCGATGCCGCCGATCAGCGCCGCGCCCGCCGGGGCCGGCGATGATTGAGCCCGCGCGCCGCCAGCGCCTGGCCGGTCAGGCCCTGTTCGCGGCACTGTTCCTGGCCATCCTGTTCTGGCGCCTGCTGCCGCTGCCGCTGGCGCCGGGTCGGGCGGCCTGGCCGGGGCCCGACCTGGGGCTGTGCCTGGCGCTGCTGTGGGTGCTGCGCCGCCCGCAGAATCTGCCGGTGCTGACCGTGGCGCTGCTGTTTCTGGTCGCCGACGTGCTGCTCATGCAGCCGATTGGCCTCGGCGCCGCCATCGCGGTGATCGGCACCGAGGCCGCACGAACGCGCGAGCAGCGTTGGCGTCAGCTGCCGTTCATGGTTGAATGGCTGCGTGTGGCGATCCTTCTGGCCCTGATGATGCTGACAAACCGTTTCCTGATGAGCGTGACCTTCCTGCCCCTGCCGGCGCTGGGCATGGTGATCGTGCATTATCTGGCCACGGTCGCCGTCTATCCGCCGCTGGCCGGGCTTTGCGCCTGGGCGCTGGGGCTGCGCCGCAACCCGGCCGAACGCGCCCCGGGGCATGGCTGAGCCATGCGCAGATCGGACAAGGACATCGCGGAAAGCAGCCGGCTGATCACCCGCCGCGTCTTGATGCTGGGGGTGATCCAGGCGGCGGTGGTCTCGGTGCTGGGGCTCAGGCTGCGCTCGCTGCAGCTTGACCATGCCGACGAGTTCCGCCTGCTGGCGGACGGCAATTCCATCAAGATCCGGCTGCTGCCGCCGGCGCGCGGGTTGATCCTGGACCGCAACGGCACGATCATCGCCGGCAATGAACAGAATTATCGCGTGACCCTGACGCGCGAGGAGGCGGGCGATGTCTCGGCGGTCATCGCCGGCCTGCGCCGCATCATCCCGATGACCGACCGCCAGGCCGCCGAGATCCTGGCCGAGATCCGCAAGCGCAGCGCCGTGACCCCGGTCATGGTCGCCGACCGGCTGAGCTGGGCCGAGTTTTCCTCGATCGCGCTCAATACCCCGGCCCTGCCCGGGGTGGCGCCGGAATCGGGCCTGTCGCGCAGCTATCCGCGCGGCGGGGATTTCGCGCATGTGCTGGGCTATGTCGGGCCGGTCTCGGATTTCGACCTGTCGCGGATCGAGAACCCCGACCCGGTGCTGCGCCTGCCCGAGTTCCAGCTGGGCAAGGTCGGCATGGAGGCCAAGCTCGAGGAGGTGCTGCGCGGCAAGGCTGGCGCGCGCCGCATCGAGGTCAACAGCGTCGGGCGCGAGATGCGCGAACTGTCCCGCCAGGAGGGCGATCAGGGCGCGACGGTGCAGACAACGCTGGACGCGGGGCTGCAGAACTTTGCCACGCAGCGGCTGGGCAGCGAAAGCGCCGCCGCCGTGGTCATCGACGTGACGAACGGCGACATCCTGGCGATTTCCTCGTCGCCGGTCTTCGATCCCAACAAGTTCGTGCGCGGCATCTCGGGGCCGGACTATCGCGCGCTGATGAACCACGACCACCGGCCGCTGGCCGACAAGACCGTGCAGGGCGCCTATCCGCCGGGCTCGACCTTCAAGATGGTGACGCTGCTGGCCGGGCTCGAATCGGGGGTGATCAACCCCGGCTCGCGCTTTTACTGCCCCGGCTCGCTGCAGGTTGCCGGCCGCCGGTTCCATTGCTGGAGCCGCGGCGGTCACGGCACCGTCAATACGGTCCAGAGCCTCGAGCGCTCCTGCGATGTCTTCTATTACGAACTGGCGCAGCGCGTCGGCATCGACCGCATCGCCGCCATGGCGCGCAAGCTCGGGCTGGGCGTGCGCCACGACCTGCCGATGTCGGCCATTGCCGAGGGCATCGCCCCCGACCGCGCCTGGAAGCGCGCCCGCTACAACCAGGAATGGCAGTTGGGCGATTCCATCAATGCCTCGATCGGCCAGGGCTATGTGCTGGCCTCGCCCCTGCAGCTTGCGGTGATGACGGCGCGCATCGCCACCGGGCGGGCGGTGGCGCCGCGGCTGGTGCGCGCGGTGGACGGGGTGGTGGCCCCGGTGCCGGACTGGCCGGACCTGGGCATCGGCCCCTTGCACCTGCGCACCGCCCGCGCCGGAATGGATGCGGTGATGAACGGCAGCCACGGCACGGCGCGGCGCGCGCGCATCCTCGCGCCGGAATGGCAGATGGCGGGCAAGACCGGCACCTCGCAGGTCCGAAACATCACCGCGGCCGAGCGCGCGCGCGGCGTGATCTCGAACGACCAGCTGCCATGGGAGCGGCGCGACCACGCGCTGTTCGTCTGTTTCGCGCCCTTCGACATGCCGCGCTATGCCGTCTCGGTGGTGGTCGAACACGGCGGCGGCGGCTCGGCGGTGGCGGCGCCGATCGCCCGCGACATCCTGCTGTTCGCGTTGGCGGGCGGCCTGCCACCGCTCTCGGCCTATCCCGAGAGCGAGCGCGCCAAGGTGCAGGAGATCTGGTCGAAGATGAACCTGATCCGGCCCGAGCCGGCCAGGACCGTGCGGGCGCGGGCCTGACATGGGCTATCTGAACTATCAGGTCACGCATGTCCCGACCGGCTGGCGCAAGGTGCTGCACCTGAACTGGCCGCTGGTGTTTCTGGTCACCGCCGTCAGCTGCATCGGCTTTCTGATGCTTTATTCCGTTTCGGGCGGCGACATCGACCGCTGGGCCATGCCGCAGATCCAACGCTTTGGCGTCGGCATGGCGCTGATGCTGGCGCTGGCCTTCGTGCCGATCTGGTTCTGGCGCGCGGTCGCGGCCGCGGCCTACGGCTTGTGCCTGCTGCTGCTGGTGCTGGTCGAGGTGATGGGCGATGTCGGCATGGGGGCGCAGCGCTGGCTGGTCTTGGGGCCGCTGCGCATCCAGCCGTCGGAGCTGACCAAGATCGCCTATGTGCTGATGCTGGCCGCCTATTACGACTGGCTGCCGGTGGAAAAGGTCTCGCGGCCGCTGTGGGTGCTGATCCCGGTGCTGCTGATCCTGGCGCCAACCGGGCTGGTGCTGATGCAGCCCGACCTGGGCACCTCGGTCATGCTGGTCGCCGGGGGCGGCATCGTCATGTTTGCCGCCGGCGTCAGCCTGTGGTATTTCGGCGCCGTCATCGCCATGGTGGCGGGCCTTGTCACCGCGGTGATGAAAAGCCGCGGCACCGACTGGCAATTGCTGCACGACTATCAGTTCAAGCGTATCGACACCTTCCTCGACCCCGGCTCGGACCCCTTGGGGGCGGGCTACAACATCATGCAGGCGCAGATCGCGCTCGGCTCGGGCGGCTGGTCGGGGCGCGGCTTCATGCAGGGCACGCAGTCGCGGCTGAACTTCCTGCCCGAGAAGCACACCGATTTCATCTTTACCTCGCTGGCCGAGGAATTCGGCTTTGTCGGCGCCATCTCGCTGCTGGCGCTTTACGTGCTGATCCTGGGATTCTGCCTGCATTCGGCGCTGAGCAACCGCGACCGCTTTGCCAGCCTACTGACCGTCGGCATCGCCGGCACGTTCTTTCTTTACTTCGCCATCAACATGGCGACGGTGATGGGCATGCTGCCGGCCAAGGGATCGCCCCTGCCGCTGGTCAGCTACGGGGGGACCTCGCTGATGATCCTGCTGATGGGCTTTGGCATCGTGCAGTCGGCGCATGTGCACAGGCCGCGCGGTTAGGTGGCCGCGCGGATGAGGGTGCTGTTCGCCGCCCCCGCGCAGCTGTGGGACGCCTGGTCCCCGGCCCTGCGCGCCGCCTGCCCCGAGATGGAACTGTGCCGCGCCGGCGATCCGGCGGGCTTTGACGCGCTGATCTATGCCCCCGGCTATCCCGAGGACGGCGGCACGCTGGATTTCACCCCCTTCACCCGCGCCCGCCTGGTGCAAAGCCTCTGGGCCGGGGTCGAGCGCATCGTCACCAACCCGACGCTGACCCAGCCCCTGTGCCGCATGGTCGATCCGGGCCTGGCGCTGGGCATGGTCGATTACTGCGCCGGCTGGGCGCTGCGCGCGCATCTGGGCATGGACCGCCACGCCCAGGACGGCATCTGGCGCCATGACGCCGTGCCGCCGCTGGCGCGCGACCGCGCCGTCACCGTGCTGGGCATGGGCGAACTGGGCCGCGCCGTCGCGCTGGCGCTGGCCGGGCTGGGGTTCCGGGTCGCGGGCTGGTCGCGCTCGGGCCGGCCGGTGCCGGGGATCGAGGTCATGCCCGCCACGATGCTGCCCGCAGCGTTGGCCCGGGCCGAGATCCTGATCTGCCTGTTGCCCGACACCCCGGACACCCGCGACCTGCTGGATGCCCGGCGGCTGGCGCTGCTGCCGCCGGGCGCCACGCTGATCAATGCCGGGCGCGGCACGCTGATCGACGATGCCGCGCTGCTGGCGGCGCTGGCCGGGGGCCGGCCGGCGCGGGCGGTGCTGGACGTGTTCCGCACCGAACCCCTGCCCGCGGATCACCCGTTCTGGCACGATCCCCGCGTCACCGTCACCCCGCATGTCGCGGCCGAGACCCGCCCGGCCACCGCCGCCCCGGTCGTGGCCGCGAACCTGCGCCGCGCCATGCGGGGCGAGCCGCCGCTTTACCTTGTGGACCGCCGGCGCGGCTATTGACCCCAGTCCGGCGCGAAACCCGCTGCCGGCAGGCAGGCGCAACTTGCACGAGAACCGCGCCCGGTTGATAACAGGGCAAGGCAAACGGCCCCGGCCCGATGGAGTGACTTGATGACGATTACCCCCGTTCTTCTGGCAGGCGGTTCCGGCACCCGGCTTTGGCCGGTGTCGCGCAAGAGCTTTCCCAAGCAGTTCGCGCCGCTGGTGGGCGAGGAAAGCCTGTTCCAGGCCTCGGCGCGCCGGCTGTCGGGGCCGCGTTACGGCGCGCCGGTGGTGATGACCAATGCCGATTTCCGCTTCATCGTGGCCGAACAGCTGGACCAGATCGGCATTGCGCCCGCCGCGATCCTGATCGAGCCCATGGGCCGCAACACCGCTCCCGCCATCCTGGCTGCGGCGCTGGACGCTTTCGAGCGGGACCCGGACGCGGTGCTGCTGGTCGCACCCTCGGATCACGTCGTGCCCGATGCCGAGGGCTTTGGCCGCACCGTCGATCTGGGCCTGCCGGCGGCGCGTGCCGGCCGCATCGTCACCTTCGGCATCACCCCCACTCGCCCCGAGACCGGCTATGGCTATATGGAGGCCGAGGGCAGCGGCGCCGGCCCCCTGGCCCTGAAGCGCTTTGTCGAAAAGCCGCAGGCCGAAAAGGCCGCGCGCATGATCGCCCAGGGCAATTACCTGTGGAACGCCGGCATCTTCCTGTTCGCTGCCCGCACCATGATCGAGGCGTTCCGGGCGCATGCCCCCGAATACCTGATCCCGGTGCAGGCGGCGCTGACCGAGGCGCGCCCCGACCTGGGCTTTCTGCGCCTGGCGCCCGAGCCATGGGACCGGCTGCCCGATCTCTCGATCGACTATGCGGTGCTGGAAAAGGCCGGCAACCTGTCGGTGGTGCGCTTTTCCGGGCATTGGTCGGATCTGGGCGGCTGGGACGCGGTCTGGCGCGAGGAACAGGACGCGGCGCCGGCCGAACGCGGCGCCGTCACCGATGCGCGCTCGACCGCCATCGATTGCGACAATGTGCTGCTGCGCTCGCAGCACGAGGGGCTCGAGGTGGTGGGCATCGGGTTGCGTGACATGATGGTGGTGGCCACCAATGACGCGGTGCTGGTCGCGCCCATGGATCGCGCGCAGGACGTGCGCCAGGCGGTCGCCGCGCTGAAGGACAAGGGCGCGCGCCAGGCGGAATCCTTTCTGCGCGACCACCGCCCCTGGGGCTGGTTCGAGACGCTGGCGCTGGCCGAGCGCTTTCAGGTCAAGCGCATCGTGGTGAACCCTGGCGCGGCGCTGTCGCTGCAGTCGCATTTTCACCGCTCGGAACACTGGATCGTGGTCTCGGGCACCGCGCGGGTGACCGTGAACGAGGTGGTGACGCTGGTCACCGAGAACCAGTCGATCTATGTGCCGCTGGGCGCCGTGCACCGCATGGAAAACCCCGGCAAGGTGCCGATGGTGCTGATCGAGGTGCAGACCGGCGCCTATCTGGGCGAGGATGACATCATCCGCTACGAGGATGTCTATTCCCGCGGCTGATCGCGGCTTTGTGCGGCGCGCTTGCTTGCCGGCGGTCCGGGGCGCGGCTAACCATGACGGCGCTGGAACAGGGGCCGCAATGATAAGACAGCTGATCCTGGCCGCGATGCTGGCGCTGGCCGCATCGGGCGCCGCGGCCGCGGAACTGGCGGTGCAGCTTCGCGGCCCGACGCTGGCCGCATCGGCCGGCTACCACCTGGCGCATGCGCGCGGCTATTACGCGGACGAATCGCTGCAGGTCACGCTGCTGCCGCCCTCGGACGGCCCGGCGCTGGAAAGCCTCGCACGCGGCGAGGCGCAGCTGGCGGTGGAGTGGCTGCCCGCGGCGCTGGTGGCGCGCGAACATGGCCTGCCGCTGGTCAATATCGCCCAGGTCTTTGCCCGCCCGGCGCTGCGGCTGACCTGCAATGGCGATGCCGGCGTCGCCGAGGCCGGCGACCTGCGCGGCAAGACCGTCGGCAGCCGCTTTGGCGGCAGCGAACTGCCGCTGCTCGCCTGGTTGAACCGGCTGGGGCTGCGGTCCGACGGCAGCCTTTCCGGGGTGGCGCTGCTGAACCAGGGCGAGGGGGACGCGATGCTGCGCCAGAAACAGGCCGATTGCATCAGCACGCTGCGCCACGATCCGCCGGGCCTGCCGGACACGGTGACGCTGGATCCCGCGACCCAGGGCGCCGCACTGCTTGAGGACGGGATTTATGTCCTGGCCCCGCTGCTGGCCAAGCCCGGGATGGACCGGCAACTGGCGGGTTTCCTGCGCGCCAGCATGAGGGGCTGGCACGAGGCCCTGGCCGATCCCGAGGCCACGGCGCACCTGCTCTTGGGCCCCGATCCCGACGCCGGGGCGCTGGCGCACAACACCCGCATGCTGCGCGACATGGCCGGCATCCTTGCCCCCGGCTTTCGTCCCGACGAGGCGGCGCTGCGCCATGGCATCGACACCCTGCTGGCCGGCGGACCGCAGGCGGTGCTGGCCCGCCCGCCCGAGGGCGCGCTGACCCATGCCATCCGCGACATCGCGGCGCAGCCGCAGGTGGCGCAAACCCCGTGATCCCCCCTTGCCCTTGGCCGCCGGCCCGGGCATGAGGCGCGCATGCCAGATCCAGCCGAGACGAAGAAACACACCGCAATCGAGGACGCCCAGGGCCTGGCCTATGGCAGTTTCATGGCCGCCGTCGGCATTTTGCTGCTGACGCATCTGGGCTTTGTCACCGGCCAGACCGCAGGGCTGGCGCTGCTGATCTCATATGCCAGCGGCTGGGGCTTCGGCCCGGTGTTCTTCGTGGTGAACCTGCCCTTCTACTGGCTAGGCTACCGCCGGCTCGGCCTTGCGTTCATGGTGAAAAGCTTTCTTGCCGTCGGGCTGATGTCGGCGCTGGCGGCGTTCCTGCCGCCGGTGCTGCAATTCGGCCATATCCATCCGGCGATCGGGGCGGTGATGATCGGCTTCATCTCGGGCTCGGCGCTGCTGGCGCTGTTCCGGCATGGCGCCTCGCTGGGCGGCATCGGCATCGTGGCGCTTTACCTGCAGGACCGCACCGGATTCCGCGCCGGCTGGACGCAGATGATCGTCGATGCCGCGATCTTTGCCGCCGCGCTGGCGCTGCTGCCGGACTGGCGCGCCGTCGCCTGGTCCTTTCTGGGCGCAGTGGTGCTGAACCTGGTCATCGCCATCAACCACCGCCGCGACCGCTATATCGCCTGAGGTCGCCGACTTACGCCGCCACCCCCAGCGCGCGTTTGACATTCGCGGTCCAACCCAGCAGCCGCTGCCCCTCGACGATGATCGCCGGCCGCTTCATCAGCGCCGGGCGCGCCGACAGCATGGCCAGCGGCGTGGCGGCGCGCTCTTCCTCGGACATGGCGCGCCAGGTCAGGCTGGCGCGATTGACCAGCCTTTCGCCGAAACCCGCGATCATCTGCTGCCATTCGCTGTTCGACAGGGGCGCGGTCCTGACATCGCGAAACAGCACGCGCCAGCCTGCGGCCTCAAGGTCGGTCAGCGCTTTCTGGCAGGTGGAACAGTGGGCAAGGCCAAACATCTCAAGTTGTTTTTGCATCAGATCAACGGCACCAGCGGCACGTCGCATCCGGCAAGGGCCAGAAGCGCGGCAAGGGAAAAGAGCAGTCTCATCCTTGGGTCCTTCCTGTTCTAGTGCCGGCCATCATGCAGCCGGGCGCGGATGCGGCGCATGCCCAGCCAGACGCTGAGCACCGCGACCGGGGTCAGCGCCGCGACCAGCACCGCCTTGTCGATCGACAGCGCATGCGCCAGCGGATACAGCGCATAGCCCAGCAGCCCGACGGCGTAATAGCTGATCGCCACCACCGACAGGCCCTCGACCGTGTGCTGCAGCCGCAGCTGCAGATCGGCGCGGCGGTCCATGCGCTGCATCAGCTCCTGGTTCTGGGCGCCGCGCCAGACATCGACGCGGGTGCGCAGCAGATCGCCGGCCCGCTCGCTGCGGTCAAGCATCGCCGCCAGCCGCCGCTCGGCCGATTTCGCCGTGCGCATCGCCGGCAGATAGCGCCGCGCCATGAATTCGGCCAGCATCTGCCCGCCGGGAAAGCGGCTTTCGCGCAGCGCCGCAATGCGGTCGGTCACGATCGCCTCATAGGCCGCATTGGCGCCAAAGCGAAAAGAGTGCTGCGTCGCCGCGCTCTCCAACCGCGCCGAGACCGAAAGCAGGTCGTGCAGCACCGCCTCGGCCGGGCGCGAATCATCGGTCATGCCCTGCACGATGTCGCTGAGCTGCACATCGAGCACATTGAGCTGCGCCGTCAGTTCGCGCGCGCGCTCAAGCCCCAGCATGGACATGGCGCGATAGGTCTCGAGATCCAGCAGCCGCTGCACGATGCGGCCGATGCGGTCAGGCTGCGTGCCGGCCCGCACGAAGACGGCAAAGCGCATCCAGCCCATCGGGTCGATGCGGAAATCGCCGGCGACCACCGCTGCCTCCTCGACCACCCAGACGGTGGCAAGGCTGTCGGCCGCGAACCATTCGTGCAGGCGCGGCATGATGCTGCCCGGATCGTCGGGCAGAGGCTCGACCTGGACGATGGCGGCGGCGACGCGTTTGCCCGGGGCCTGGCCTTGCCAGTCGGCGGCAAAGATCTCGGCCGCGCAGGGGTCGAAGGCGCGCGCCGGCAGGCCCGGCGCGAAGGCGGCATAGGTGACGAATTCGGTGTGGCTTTCCCAGCGCAGATGGTGCCGGCCCAGCTGCGCGGCGTAATGGCCGGCGCTGGTGTCGGGGCGCGGCGCGCCGTGGCGGCTGCACAGATCGGCCAGATGCGCGACATCGCGCGAGCGATCGCGGTTGGCGGCATCGCGCGGTTCCTTGAACGCCAGATAGACCGCGGTGCAGGGCGTCTGCAGCCGCGGCGAGGGCCGGGCGTGCAGTTCATTGGTCAGCGCATAGCGCAGCGGGTGATCGTCGGTCGCGGTCATGGCGGCATGTTTAGCGCGGCACGGCGCTCTGGCAACCGGAAAGCGCAGGCGGGCGCGCCTTCAGGATTTCGTGATCGCGCCTTGCATTGCCGGGCGGGCGGCGGCGGGGCAGAATGCGGCAAAACGCCGGACGAAGGGACAATCGGAATGAACATGCACTGGGTGGGGCGGATCATGGCCGCCGGTTTGATCGCCGGTCTGGCCGCCTGCGCGCCCAGCAAGTTCAAGACCTATTCCGGCCCGCCCGTCACCCAGGTCGTGGTGCACAAGGGCGAGCGGCAGATGTATCTGCTGAGCGGCAACAAAGTGCTGAAATCCTATCGCATCGGCCTTGGCAACGAGCCGATCGGCCACAAGCAGTTCGAGGGCGACGGCAAGACACCCGAGGGCATCTATTTCATCGACCGCCGCAACCCCGACAGCCGCTATTACCTTTCGGTGGGGGTCTCATATCCCAATGCGCAGGACCTGGCGCTGGCCGAATCGATGGGGCGCAGCGCCGGTGGCGACATCTTCATCCACGGCCAGGGTCCCGAGGGCCGCGTGCAGTCCAAGCTGAAACAGGACTGGACCGCCGGCTGCATCGCCGTCACCGATGACGAGGTCGAGGACATCTACGCCATGGTCCGCGACGGCACGCCGATCGTGATCACGCCATAGGCGGAACCTTGCCGGCGCCGGCCGAATACGACCGCCGGAACCGTAAAAACGACCGACCTGATCAAAAGACCAGATAGGCCCGATGGCCGGCATGGATTTACAAATTATCTTAATTGCCAGTCATCGAGCACCGAGTCGCATGTATCTGCCACCGCATATTTCCGAGGCGCTGATCGATTCCGCCGAGACCGAGGGCTATGTCCCCGGCTCGATCGAAAGTGTGCTGCGCTTTGGCCCGCGCTCGCGCTGGCGGGCGGGGCTGATCGTCGCCAGCTCCGAACATTCCCACGCCATCGCCACGCGTTGCGCGCTGCTGATCCCGCGCAAGGGCAAGCGCACGCGCAAGCTGGCGCTGCATCCCGCCCTGCCCGCGGATGTGATCAAATCCATGCTGGACGCGATCTGAACCGTTGATCCGACAGCAAAAAGGCGGGCCCGGGGCCCGCCTTTGCGCGTTTCAGAACCAGCCCGCCTATTCGATCATCGGCAGCAGCTGGTCCACCGACTTGCGGGCGTCGCCATAGAACATGCGCGTGTTCTCCTTGTAGAACAGCGGGTTCTCGATGCCGGAATAGCCTGTGCCCTGACCGCGCTTGGAGACGAACACCTGCTTGGCCTTCCAGACCTCCAGCACCGGCATGCCGGCGATGGGGCTGTTCGGATCCTCTTGCGCCGCCGGGTTCACGATGTCGTTCGAGCCGATGACGATGACCACATCCGTGCTGGGGAAATCGTCGTTGATCTCGTCCATCTCCATCACGATGTCATAGGGCACGCGCGCCTCGGCCAGAAGCACGTTCATGTGCCCGGGCAGACGCCCGGCGACGGGGTGGATGGCAAAGCGCACCTCCTTGCCGGCGTCGCGCAGCTTGCGCACCAGTTCCGAGACCGCCTGCTGCGCCTGCGCCACCGCCATGCCATAGCCCGGCACCAGGATCACGCTGTCGGCGTCGTTCAGCGCCGCGGCCACGCCCTCGGCGTCGATGGCGATCTGTTCGCCCTCGATCTCCATGGCCGGACCCGATTCGCCGCCGAATCCACCCAGAATCACGCTGACGAAATTGCGGTTCATCGCCTTGCACATGATATAGCTCAGGATCGCACCCGAGGAGCCGACCAGCGCCCCCACCACGATCAGCAGGTCATTGCCCAGGGTAAAGCCGATGGCCGCCGCCGCCCAGCCCGAATAGCTGTTCAGCATCGACACCACCACCGGCATGTCGGCGCCGCCGATGCCCATGATCAGGTGATAGCCGATGAACAGCGCAAATGCGGTGATCAGCAAGAGCCACAGCACCGGCGCCCCGACCGAGCAGTAAAGGATCAGCGCCACGAGCGAGGCGGCCGCGGCGCCGGCGTTCAGCAGATGCCCGCCCGGCAGTTTCTTCGGCTTGCCGTCGATCTTGCCCGCCAGCTTGCCGAAGGCCACGATCGAGCCGGTGAAGGTCACCGCGCCGATGAAGATGCCCAGCGCCACCTCGACCTTCAGCATCGAGATCTCGGCCGCGGTCTTGTGCGCCAGCACGGCGGCGAAGCCCTCGAATTCGGCCGCGGCATCGCGTGCGCGTGCGCGCAGCATGCGCGACAGTTCGAATTGCGCGTTGAAGCCGATCAGCACGGCGGCCAGGCCGACAAGGCTGTGCATGGCCGCGATCAGCTGCGGCATCTCGGTCATCTGCACGCGCATGGCCACGACCCAGCCGACGGCGCCGCCCATGACCAGCATCAGCAGCGTCAGACCCCAGTTGCCGGAGCCGGGCCCGATCAGCGTGGCAAAGACCGCCAGCGCCATGGCCGCGATACCATACCAGACCGCGCGCTTGGCACTTTCCTGCCCCGAAAGCCCGCCAAGCGACAGGATGAACAGGACGGCGGCGACCACATAGGCGGCAGTGGTGAATCCGTATTCCATCACCCTCTCCTTACGACTTCTGGAACATGGCCAGCATCCGGCGCGTGACCAGGAAGCCGCCAAAGATGTTGACCCCGGCCATCAGCACCGACAGCGCCGCCAGAAACACCACCAGCCACGAGCCCGAGCCGATCTGCAACAGCGCGCCGACGATGATGATCGAGGAAATGGCGTTGGTGATCGCCATCAAGGGCGTGTGCAGCGAATGGCTGACGTTCCAGATCACCTGGAAGCCGACAAAGCACGACAGCACGAAGACGATAAAATGCTGAAGAAAGCTGATCGGCGCGATCATGCCCACCAGCAGCATCGCGACTGCGCCCACCACCAGCAGCATCACCTGCGACCGGGTCTGGGCGCGGAAATCCGCCAGTTCCTTGGCGCGCCGCTCCTCCAGCGTCAGTTCCTTGACCTTTTCCTTGGGCTTCTGCGCCGCGATCGCGGCCACTTTCGGCGGCGGTGGTGGCCAGGTCACGTCGCCGTCATGGGTGACGGTGGCGCCGCGGATGACATCATCCTCCATGTTCTGGACGATGACCCCGTCCTTGCCCGGCGTCAGGTCGGTCAGCATGTGGCGGATGTTGTTGCCGTAAAGCTCGGAGGCCTGCGCCCCCATGCGCGAGGGGAAGTCGGTATAGCCGATGACCACCACGCCATTGTCGCTGACGATGCGCTGGTCGGCCACGGTCAGGTCGCAGTTGCCGCCGCGCTCGGCCGCAAGATCGACGATGACCGAGCCGGTCTTCATCGCCGCGACCATGTCATCGGTCCACAGCTTGGGCGCCGGACGGCCGGGGATCAGCGCCGTGGTGATGACGATGTCCATCTCGGGCGCCAGTTCGCGGAAACGCTTGAGCTGCGCCTCGCGGAACTCGGGGCTCGAGGGGGCGGCATAGCCGCCGGTCGCCGCGCCGTCGGTCTGGGCTTCACTGAAATCGAGAAAGACGAACTCGGCGCCCATCGATTCGATCTGCTCGGCCACCTCGGGGCGCACGTCAAAGGCATAGACCTGCGCGCCCAGGCTGGTCGCGGCGCCGATCGCGGCAAGGCCCGCGACGCCGGCGCCGACGATCAGCACCTTGGCCGGGGGCACCTTGCCCGCCGCGGTCACCTGGCCGGTGAAAAAGCGGCCATAGTTGTTCGCCGCCTCGATCACCGCACGGTAGCCGGCGATATTGGCCATCGAGGACAGCGCATCCATCTTCTGTGCGCGCGAGATGCGCGGCACCATGTCCATGGCGATGGCGGTGACGCCCTGTTCGCGCGCCGCTTCCAGCAGTTCGGCATTCTGCGCCGGCCAGAAATGCGAGATCAGCGTCTGGCCGCGCCGCATCTGCTTCAGCTCGGTCTCGCTGGGCGGGCGCACCTTGATCACCACATCGACGGCGCCGATCAGCGCCGCGGCATTGGATTCGACCGTGACCTCGGCCGCCTTGTAGGCCGCATCGGAAAAGCCCGCGCGCAGGCCCGCGCCCGATTCCACAAAAACCTCATGGCCCAGCTTCCTCAGATGGGCGGCCGATGAGGGAGTTACCGCGACGCGCGCCTCCCCCTCGTAAACTTCCTTCAACGCGCCGATCTTCACGAGGCGACCTCCTCTGCTTGCGACATGCAGCGCTCTGCATAGCATCGCGCAACATTCTTTCACAAGGGCGAGACGGCCTGTGCGGCCAAGGAAAGTTACGCCACGTCGGAATCGTAGTCGCTGACCAGCAGATGCGTCGGCGCCACGTCCTCCTGCACCTTGGCGAAACGGCCGATGGGCGCGGCAAAGACATTGTCGGTCAGGTCGTCATTGACGGTCGAGACCTCGCCGATCAGCACCGGCCCGCCCTCGGCCCAGAATTCGTGCCAGTCACCGGGGCGCAGGGTGACGGATTCGCCGGGGGCAAGGCGGATGACCCCGCCCGGTGCCACCTCGCGCGGGGTGCCGTCGCAATCGACGCGGCAGGGCGCGTTGCGGTCCAGCCGCCCCTGCCCGTCCGAGCCGCACAGCCGGATGGCCAGCGTCGCGCCCCAGCGGTTGATGATGTCCTCTGTCTTGATGACATGGGTGTGCATGGGGCTGATCTGGTTTTCCTGGCTGATCAGCAGCTTTTCGGCATAGACCATGCCGCGCCCGGCCTGCAGGTCGGAGAGCCGGCCATTCCTGAGGGTGAACAGGAACAGGCCCAGCCGGTCGAAATCGCCCTGGCCGTAATCGGTGATGTCCCAGCCCAGCCGACCGTCGCGAATCGCGGGCGTGGCCCTGTCGCGAAACTCGGCCGGGCTCCAATGCGCAAAGGGCGGCAGGTGAAAGCCCGCCCGTGCAATCATCGCAGCCGCATCGGCCATGATCTCGTTGATGCGCGAACGCTTCATCGGCTTTCTCCCCCTCAGATCCAGCGCCTGACCTTCTGCCTGTAGCTGCTATAGGCATCGGGAAAGGCGCGGGCAATCACCTCCTCCTCGTGCCGGATGAAGCGCTGCTGCAGCACCAGCGCCAGCACCGGCACCAGCAGCAGCCCGGCGATCCGGCCCGAGGCCAGCATCAGCCCGGCAAACAGCAGAAGATCCGCCAGATAGATCGGATTGCGCGAATACCCAAACGGACCCGAAGTCACCAGCGCCTCGGGCCGGCGCCCGGGAATGATCGTGGTGCGCGCGCGTCGCATGGTCAGCGCCGCCCAGACCATCAGCGCAAGCCCTGCCGCCAGAACGAGAAAACCCGCCCAGCGCCACACCGCGGGCGGGTCAAGCGCCGGGACCAGCCCCCAGCCGGCCAGCGCGAACAGCGCCAGCCAGACCGGCGGCAGGTCCAGGGCGCGCCACATCAGGCGACGCGCTTGGCCTGCTCGGCCTTAGCCTGCAACCGGCGGGCATGCAGCACCGGCTCGGTATAGCCCGAGGGCTGCACCCGGCCGAGGAACACCAGATCGCAGGCGGCCTGGAAGGCGGCGCCGTCAAAACCCGGCGCCATCGGGCGATAGGCCGCGTCGCCCCGGTTCTGTCCGTCCACCACCGCGGCCATCTTGCGGAAGGCGTCCATGACCTGGCGTTCGTCGACGATGCCGTGCAGCAGCCAGTTCGCCAGCGCCTGTGCCGAGATGCGCAGCGTGGCGCGGTCCTCCATCAGGCCGACATCGTTGATGTCGGGCACCTTCGAGCAGCCGACCCCCTGATCGATCCAGCGCACGACATAGCCAAGGATGCCCTGGCAGTTGTTTTCCAACTCGCGGGTGATCTCGGCGTCGCTGTAGTTGCGCCCGGCGGCCAGCGGGATGGTCAGCAGGTCGTCAAGGCGCGACGGGCGGTGCTGCGCCGCGATCTCGGCCTGGCGGGCATGCACGTCCACGCGGTGGTAATGGGTGGCGTGCAGCGTCGCGGCGGTCGGGCTGGGCACCCAGGCGGTGTTGGCGCCGGCCATTGGATGCGCGATCTTTTGTGCCAGCATGTCGGCCATGTTGTCGGGAATCGCCCACATGCCCTTGCCGATCTGCGCCTTGCCGGCCAGGCCGCAGGCAAGGCCGATGTCGACGTTGCGATCCTCATACGCCATGATCCAGGGCTGGCCGCGCATCTCGCCCTTGGCCAGCATGGGGCCCGCCTCGATCGAGCTGTGGTATTCGTCGCCGGTGCGGTCCAGAAAGCCGGTGTTGATGAAGGCGACGCGGTGTTTCGCGGCGCGGATGCATTCCTTGAGATTGGCGCTGGTGCGGCGTTCCTCGTCCATGATGCCCAGCTTGACGGTGTGGCGCGGCAGACCCAGCACCTCCTCGACGAAATCGAAGATCTCGCTGGCGAAGGCCACTTCCTCGGGGCCGTGCATCTTGGGCTTCACCACATAGATCGAGCCGGTGACCGAGTTCTTCGGCCCCTCGCGGTCCAGATTGTGCTTGGCGCAAAGCGCGGTCACCATCGCGTCCAGCAGCCCCTCGTAGACCTCGTTGCCGTCGCGGTCCAGAACGGCCGGAGTGGTCATCAGATGGCCGACATTGCGCACCAGCATCAGCGCGCGGCCCCTGGCGGTGACGCGGCTGCCATCGGGGGCGGTGAATTCGATATCGGGGTGCAGCTTGCGGGTGAAGGTCCTGCCGCCCTTGGTCACCTCTTCGGCAAGCGTGCCGTCCATCAGGCCCAGCCAGTTGCCATAGGCCAGCGCCTTGTCCTCGCCATCGACGCAGGCGACGGAATCCTCGCAATCCATGATCGCCGACAGCGCCGATTCGATCACGATGTCCGAGATGCCCAGCCGATCCTGGCCGCCGACCGGGGTCGAGCCATCGACCACCAGGCGGATCAGCAGCCCGTTGTTGCGCAAGAAGACCGATTGCGGCGCGGCGGCGTCGCCGTCATGGCCGGCGAATTTCGCACCCTCGCGCAGCGCCGGGACCAGCACCCCGTCCCTGACCGCAAGGCTGGTGGCATCGGTCCAGGACCCCTGCGCCAGCGGCACCGCCTGATCGAGGAACTCGCGCCCCCAGGCGATGACCCGGGCGCCGCGCGCGGCGTCATAGCCCTTGCCCTGCGGCAGGTCGCCCAGGGCATCCGAGCCGTAAAGCGCGTCGTAAAGGCTGCCCCAGCGCGCATTGGCGGCATTCAGCGCAAAGCGGGCATTGGTGATCGGCACCACCAGTTGCGGCCCGGCGATGCTGGAGAATTCCGGGTCGGTGGCCGGGGTCTCGATGGCGAAATCCTCACCCTCGGGGACCAGATAGCCGATCTCGGCCAGAAAATCGCGATATGCGCCGGCGTCGCGCGGCTGGGCGCGATGGGCGATGTGCCAGCCGTCGATGGCGGTCTGCAACTCTGCGCGCCGGTCCAGCAGCGCGCGGTTGCGCGGCCCGAAGTCATGGATCAGCCGCGAGAGCCCCTCCCAGAAGCGCTCGGGCGCGACACCGCTGCCCGGCAGCGCCCGCTCGCTGATGAATTTGGCCAGCGTCCCTTCGACCCGCAATCCTGCCTTTTCCACGCGACCCATGTTCGTGCCCTTCCAGTTCCAGTGTCTCGGCGATTTGGTGCACCGTGGTATGCCAAAACGCGCATTTGTTCAACCGGGCCGATTTTCCACGCTGCCGCGAGGCTGTCTTGCGCTTTCATGGGCAATCCGGCGCCCGCGCGGGGCGGTGGATCGCGGGTCCTCAGTTCGCGGGCGCGGCCGTGGTCCCCTCGGCCGGCCTTGCGGTGCCGGTGGCGGCGTCCAGCGCCTCACCGGCGCGGTTGACCGCATCCCGGGCCGCCTCGCCCGCACCCTGCAGCGCCGCCCCGGCGGCGTCGCTCGCCTTGCCGGCGGCGGCGCCGACCGCCTCGGCCGCCCTTTCGGCGGCGGCACCGGCGGCCTCGCTGGTCTCGGTGACGGCGGTGGTGACGGCGGCGGCCCCGGCTCTGGCGGCCTCGCCCGCGGCATCGGCGGCCTGCCCGACCACGGCCCTTGCGGCATCCCTGGCCTTTTCCAGCGGCGCGGCTGCGCCTTCCTGCGGCTCGGAGCCGGCATCGGCCGGGGCGGTGGTGGTGACGGCGGCATCTTCGCCGGTGGTGCCGACCTGGTTGCCGGCCATGAAATACTGCAGCGCGAAATAGGCGACGGCCAGCGCCAGCAGTACCCCGATGACCAGCGGCAGCGGCGAGGCGCGCAGCTGCGCCGGATCGGTCGCGGGCTGACTGCCCGCCGGGCGGTGCGGATCGCTGCTTTCGGTGCGCTTGGGGTCGTTGGGGTCGTAATGCGCCATCTGGGGGTCCTCGTTGCCATGTCCTGCCCGGCCGGCAGGGGCATGTGCCGCTTGCGACCCGGCCGGTCAGCGACTAACACTTGACACTCGTACAAGTTCCCGGGCCCGCCCAGATTTTCACCTGCCCGAAGGTGTCGCCATGACCATCACCCAGCATCTCGCCGACTGGCGCCCCTATGCATTCGAGATCGCGCAGACGCGGCTGGAATTCGACCTTGCGCCGCGCGCGACGCAGGTGCGCTCGCAGATCGATTTCCGCCGCCTGACGCCGGGCGATCTGGTGCTGGACGGCGCCGGGCTGAAGACCCTGGCGCTGGCGGTGGACGGCCGGCCGCTGGACCTCGGGCTGATCCGCGAGGCCGAAGAGCGCCTGGTGGTGCCCGCCGCCCTGCTGCCCGAGCGCTTCACCTTCGAGGCCCTGGTCGAGATCGACCCCGAGGCCAATACCGCGCTGGAGGGGCTTTACCTGTCGGGCGGCATCTTCTGCACCCAATGCGAGGCCGAGGGGTTCCGCCACATCACCTGGTATCCCGACCGCCCGGACGTGATGGCGCCCTTCCGCGTCACCGTGCGGTCGGACAAGCCGGTGCTCCTGTCGAACGGCAACCCGGTAGCCTCGGCGCCGGGCGAGGCGGTCTGGCACGACCCCTGGCCCAAGCCCGCCTATCTGTTCGCGCTGGTCGCCGGCGATCTGGTGGCGATCCCCGACAGTTTCACCACCATGTCGGGGCGCAAGGTGGCGCTGAACGTCTGGGTCCGCCCCGGCGACCAGGATCGCGCCGGCTATGCCATGGAAAGCCTGATCCGCGCGATGGAATGGGACGAGAGCGCCTATGGCCGTGAATACGATCTGGACGTGTTCAACATCGTCGCTGTCGATGACTTCAACATGGGCGCGATGGAAAACAAGGGGTTGAACATCTTCAACTCGAAACTGGTGCTGGCCAGCGCCGAGACCGCCACCGACAGCGATTACGAACGCATCGAGGCGGTGATCGGGCATGAATATTTCCACAACTGGACCGGCAACCGCATCACCTGCCGCGACTGGTTCCAGCTGTGCCTGAAGGAAGGGCTGACGGTGTTTCGCGACCAGCAGTTCACCTCCGACATGCGCTCGGCGGCGGTCAAGCGCATCAGCGACGTGCAGACCCTGCGCGCGCGCCAGTTCCGCGAGGATGCGGGCCCGCTCGCGCATCCGCCGCGCCCCGACCACTATCAGGAAATCAACAATTTCTACACCGCCACCGTTTATGAAAAGGGCGCCGAGGTGATCGGGATGCTCAAGCGGCTGGTGGGCGATGACGGCTACGCCAAGGCGCTGGATCTGTATTTCACCCGCCACGACGGCCAGGCCTGCACCATCGAGGACTGGATCGCGGTGTTTCAGGACGCCACCGGCCGCGACCTTGCGCAGTTCAAGCGCTGGTATACCGACGCCGGCACGCCGCGGCTGAGGCTGTCCGAGGACTGGGCCGATGGCCGGCTGACGCTGAACTTCAGCCAGCGGACCGCGCCGACGCCGGGCCAGCCCGAAAAGCCCGCCCGCGTCATCCCGATCGCGCTGGGGCTGATCGGCCCGAATGGCGACGAGGTGCTGCCGACCACCGTGCTCGAGATGACCGCGCCCGAGCAGAGCTTTCATTTCGACGGGCTGGGCGCGCGCCCGGTGGTGTCACTGCTGCGCGGCTTTTCCGCCCCGGTGACCGTCACGCGCGAGATCGCGCCCGAGGCGCAGGCGCTGCTGCTGGCCCATGACAGCGACGCCTTCGCGCGCTGGCAGGCCGGGCACGACCTGGCGCTGGCGGCGCTGATCGCGCGCGCGCAGGGCGACGGCGGCGCCGGGGCGGCCTTCCTGCAGGCGTTGGGCGGGCTTCTGGACGATGCGGCAGTCGACCCGGCCTTTGCCGCGCTCTGCCTCGCCCTGCCCGGCGAGGAGGAGGTCGCGACCGAGATCGCCGTGGCCGGCACCACCCCCGACCCCGACGCCATCCACGGCGCCCGCGAATCCCTGGCCCGCGACCTTGCCGCCCTGCACGATGCCGCACTGGCCCGGTTTTTCGATGCCATGCAGGATACGGGCCGCTTTCGTCCCGACGCGCAGGGCGCGGCACGGCGCAGCCTGCGTCTGGCCTGCCTTGGCTATCTCTCGCGCCTGGACGGCGGGGCGCGCGCCGAGGCGCTGTTCGCCGGTGCCGGCAACATGACCGAGCGGCAGGGCGCGCTGGAATGCCTGATCGCCGCCGGGCGCGACGCTGCGGCCCTGGCCGAATTCGTGCAGATGTTCGGCGACAACCGCCTGGTCATGGACAAGTGGTTCATGGTGCAGCCGCTGCGCGCCGCGCCGGCGCAGGCCGTGGTCCGCGCCCGCGAACTGGCGACGCGCGCCGATTTCGACTGGAAGAATCCGAACCGCTTCCGGGCGCTGATCTCGGGGGTTTCGGGCAATCACGCGGCCTTTCATGCCGCCGACGGCTCGGGCTATGACTTTCTGGCCGAATGGCTGATGCGGCTCGACCCGGTGAACCCGCAGACCACCGCCCGCATGTGTTCGGCCTTCGAGACCTGGACGCGCTATGACGCCGGTCGCCAGGTCCGGGCCCGCGCCGCGCTGGAGCGCATCGCCGCGCTTGCGGGCCTGTCGCGCAATACCGCCGAGATGGTCACGCGCATCCTGGCCGTGGCGGGCTAGCCAGGCGGCGGCGCCGGTCACATCGCCATCCGGCTACACCACCATGTCGTCGCGGTGGATCAGTGCCGCGCGGCCGGGATAGCCCAGGATCACCTCGATCTCGGCGCTGCGATGGCCGGCGATGGCGCGGGCCTCGACGGCGGAATAGCGCACCAGACCGGCGGCCAGCCGCCCGCCCCGGCCGTCCAGCACCAGCACCGGATCGCCGCGCCCGAAACGGCCCGAGACCGCGGTGACGCCGGCGGGCAGCAGCGACTTGCCCTGGCCCAGCGCCTGGGCGGCACCGGCATCGACGGTGATCTCGCCCTTTGGCTTCATCGCCGCGATCCAGCGCTTGCGCGCCGCCTGCGGATCGGTGTCAGGCAGGAACCAGGTGCTGCGCGCACCCTTGGCCACCGCCGTCAGCGGGTTCAGCACCGAGCCTTCGGCAATGGCCATGGCGCAGCCACCGGCAACCGCGGTGCGCGCCGCCATCAGCTTGGTCTTCATGCCGCCCTTGCTGAGGCCCGAGACCGGATCGCCGGCCATGGCCTCGATCTCCGGGGTGATCTGCGCGATCACCGGCAGGTGGCGGGCATCGGGGTCGGTCTTGGGATTGGCGGTGTAAAGCCCGTCCACATCCGACAGCAGCAGCAGCTGGTCCGCGCCGCAGGTCACCGCGATCTGCGCCGCCAGCCGGTCGTTGTCGCCAAAGCGGATCTCGTCCGTGGCCACGGTGTCGTTTTCATTCACGATCGGCACCACGCCCAGGCCCAGCAGCGTCTGCATGGTGGCGCGGCTGTTGAGATAGCGCCGCCGGTCGGTGGTGTCGTCAAGCGTCATCAGCAGCTGCGCGGTCTTGACGCCATGCGGGGCCAGCGCCTCCTCATAGGCGCGGGCCAGGCGGATCTGGCCCACCGCCGCCGCGGCCTGCGACTGCTCGACCCGCAGGGGGCCGGCGGGCAGTTCCAGCACCTTGCGCCCCAGCGCGATGGCGCCCGAGGATACCAGCACCACATCCGTGCCCCGCGCCCGCGCCGCCGCCACGTCGTCGCACAGCGCCCTCAGCCAGTCGCCGCGCAGCCCGCGCTCGCCCACCAGCAGCGCCGAGCCGATCTTGACCACCAGCCGCGCGGCGCGGCCCAGCACCGGGGTCACGGCTGCCACGGCCTGTCCTGCTGTTCGGGGGCCGGCAGGCGCGCCGGCCCGATCTCGGACCAGAGCGCGCGCAGCACCTCGCTGACGCCCAGATGCGCCACGCCCGACATCAGCAGCACCCGCCCGCCGATCGCGCCCTCGAGCGCGGCCTTGCGCTCGGCCAGGGTCTCGGGGTCCAGCGCGTCGATCTTGTTCAGCGCGGTGATGCGCGGCTTTTGCGCCAGTTTTGGGGAATAGGCGGCCAGTTCGATCAGGATGGTATGGGCGTCATGGGCCACGTCCTCGGATGTGCCGTCGACCAGATGCAGCAACACGCGCGAGCGTTCGACATGGCCCAGGAACTGATCGCCGAGGCCGCGACCCTCGGAGGCACCCTCGATCAGGCCGGGAATGTCGGCCATGACGAATTCATGCCCGTCGATGCCGACGACGCCGAGGTTCGGGTGCAGCGTGGTAAAGGGATAGTCGGCGATCTTGGGCCGCGCGTTCGACACCGCCGCCAGGAAGGTCGACTTGCCGGCATTGGGCAGGCCGACAAGGCCCGCATCCGCGATCAGCTTCAGCCGCAGCCACAGCGTGCGCTCGATCCCAGGCTGGCCGGGGTTGGCGTGGCGCGGGGCGCGATTGGTCGAGCTTTTGAAATGCAGGTTGCCGAAGCCGCCATTGCCGCCGCGCGCCAGCAGCACGCGGCTTCCCGGCTCGGTCAGGTCGGCGACCACTGTTTCCTGGTCCTCGTCGAGGATCTCGGTGCCGACCGGCACGCGCAGCACGATGTCCTCGCCCGAGGCGCCGGTGCGCTGCGAACCCATGCCGTGGCCGCCCGACTTCGCGAAGAAATGCTGCTGGAAGCGGAAATCGATCAGCGTGTTCAGCCCCGCCGCCGCCTCGGCCCAGACATCGCCGCCGCGGCCGCCGTCGCCGCCGTCGGGTCCGCCGTATTCGATGAACTTCTCGCGGCGAAAGGACACGCAGCCGGCACCGCCCCCGCCCGAGCGGACATAGACCTTGGCAAGATCGAGGAATTTCACGCGCTGGTTTCCTTGCAAGACTGCGGCAGGCCGGGGATACGCGCTTGCCCCTGCCGGTTCAAGTGCGGCGTGACTTTCGCGCCCGGGCAGGGCATGAGGCAATGCGAACGAACGGAGACGCCATGCCCGCCCTGCCCTATGCCACGCTTCTTGCCGCCGTCACGCTTGAGGTGGCCGGCACCACTTTCCTGCAGCGCAGCGAGCAATTCACCCGCCTGCTGCCGACGCTGCTGACCGGGCTGTGCTATGCCGGCGCATTCTACTTCCTGTCGCTGACGCTGCGATCCATGCCGCTGGGCATCGCCTATGCGATCTGGAGCGGGCTGGGCATCGTCGCGATCTCGGTCATCGGGCTTTTCGCCTTCGGCCAGCGGCTGGACGGCGCCGCCGTGCTGGGCCTTTGCCTGATCGTGGCCGGCGTCATCATCGTGCACCTGTTTTCCGGCAGCATCACGCATTGAGGCAGGCCCCTTCACATTCGCCGCGTCAGGGCTAGATAATATCGGGAAGGAGGGCCCGATGATCCTGTTCGACAACAGCTATGCCCGACTGCCGCAAGGCTTCTTCACCCGCACGGCACCGACCCCGGTGCGCGCCCCGGCCCTGGTGGCGCTGAACCGGCCGCTGGCGGCGCGGCTGGGGCTGGACGCCGACTGGCTTTCCAGTCCCGAGGGTCTGGCCATGCTGGCCGGCAACGCCCTGCCCCGCGGCGCCGAGCCCATCGCCCAGGCCTATGCCGGCCACCAGTTCGGCGGCTTCGTACCGCAGCTTGGCGACGGGCGGGCGCTGCTGCTGGGCGAGGTGGTGGCGCCGGACGGCGCACGCTTCGACCTGCAGCTTAAGGGCGCAGGGCCCACGCCCTTCTCGCGTCAGGGCGACGGCAGGGCCTGGCTGGGCCCGGTGCTGCGCGAATATCTGGTCAGCGAATTCATGGCCGCCGCCTGCATCCGGACCACACGCGCCCTGGCCGCCGTCAGCACCGGCGAGACGGTGGTGCGCGAATCGCTGCTGCCCGGTGCGGTGCTGACCCGCGTCGCCTCAAGCCATATCCGCGTCGGCACCTTTGAATTCTACGCGGCAAGGGGCGACCGGGCGCGGCTGCAGCTGCTGGCAGATCACGTCATCGCCCGCCACTATCCCGGCGCCTCGGGCGCGGCCGAACTGCTGGCGCGCGTCGTCGCCGCCCAGGCCGGAACCATCGCCGGCTGGATGGCGCTGGGTTTCGTCCATGGGGTGATGAACACCGACAACATGTCGGTCTCGGGCGAGACCATCGACTATGGCCCCTGCGCCTTCATGGACGCCTACCGGCCCGACACGGTGTTCAGCTCGATCGACGCGCGCGGCCGCTACGCCTGGGACGAGCAGCCCAATGTCGCGGTCTGGAACCTGGCGCAGCTGGCCAGCTGCCTCGTGCCGCTGATGGGCGAGGAGGAGGCCGCGGTGGCCGAGGCCACGCGCATCGTCCACGGCTTTCCCGAGCTTTACCAGCGCGCCTGGCTGCAGCGTTTCGCCGCCAAGCTGGGCATCGCGCAGCCGCGCCTCGGCGACCGCGCCCTGATCGAGCGGCTGCTGGCGCTGATGGCGGCGGCGGGCGCGGATTTCACCCGCGTCTTTGCCGGGCTGGCGGACGGGCGCGCCCGGGACGAATTCGCCGCCCCCGCACCCTTCGACGCCTGGGCCGCGGACTGGCAGGCGCGCATCCGCGACCTGCCCGACACGGCCGCGGTCATGGCGCGCGCCAATCCGCGCCGCATCCCGCGCAACCACCGCATCGAGGAGGTCATCGCCGCCGCCTGCGGCGGCGATTTCGCCCCGTTCCACGCGCTTGAGGCGGCGCTGGCCGCCCCCGGCGAGGATCGGCCGGAATGGGACGGGTTCGCCCTGGCGCCGCGCCCCGAGCAGGTGGTGCATTGCACCTTCTGCGGCACATGAACGATACCGCCGCCCCCGGGGTGCGCAGCATCGCCCGCCTGCGGCTGGCCAGCTACAACCTGCACAAATGCCGGGGCATGACCGGCCCGCACGCGCCCGAGCGCAACCTGCGCGTCATCGCGGAACTGCGCGCCGACGTGATCGCCCTGCAGGAGGTGGATTTCCGCTTTGGCGCCCGGCCCGAGGCGCTGCCGCGCGCCCTGATCGAGCGCTTTACCGGGCTGGTGCCGGCGCCCTTTCTGGGCACGGGGGAAAATTCGCTGGGCTGGCACGGCCAGACCATCCTGATGCGCCCGGAACTTCTGGCCCGGGCCGAGATCCGCCGCCTGCCGCTGCCGGGGATCGAGCCGCGCGGCGCGCTGGTGCTGCGCCTGCCCGGGGTGACGGTGGTGGCGCTGCACCTAGGGCTTATGCGCTCGTCGCGGCGCGCGCAGCTGTCGCGCATCGTCGCGCAGGTGCGCCGCATCGGCAATGACCGCGTGGTGCTGACCGGGGATTTCAACGAATGGCACGACACCCGCGGCCTTGAGGCGTTAAGCCCGCTGCGCGTCATCGCCCCCGGCCCCAGCTGGCCCGCGCCCTTTCCGCGCCTGCGCTATGACCGCTTCGCCCTGTCGCGCGGCATTGCCGTGCTGGCCTGCGGCGTGGTGGCCAGCGAAATGGCGCGCCAGGCCTCGGATCATCTGCCGGTCTGGGCCGACCTGGCGGTGGACGCGCATCAGGATGCACCGCGCGGCCTGCCGGTGGCGCGCATCGCCTCGCGCATCCCCGGCATCACCGGCGTGGCCGGGGCAGAATGACGCTTTCTTGCCGCGGCTTCCTCGGCTAAACAACCGCAACTCTCGTCAGAACAAGGACGCAAGGCCCATGACCGCCATCATCGACATTTTCGCGCGCGAGATCCTTGACAGCCGCGGCAATCCGACCGTCGAGGTCGATGTCACCCTGGAAGACGGCACCATGGGCCGCGCCGCCGTGCCCTCGGGCGCCTCGACCGGCGCGCATGAGGCGGTGGAAAAACGCGACGGCGACAAGGGGCGCTATCTGGGCAAGGGCGTGCTTGAGGCCGTCAACGCCGTCAACGGCGAGATCGCCGAGAACCTGATCGGCGAGGACGCGACCGAGCAGGTGGGCATCGACCGGCTGATGATCGAACTGGATGGCACCGCGAACAAGGGTCGCCTGGGCGCCAACGCCATCCTCGGCGTATCGCTGGCGGTGGCCAAGGCCGCGGCCGAGGCGACGGCGCAGCCGCTTTACCGCTATGTCGGCGGCACCGGCGCACGCATCCTGCCGGTGCCGATGATGAACATCATCAACGGCGGCGAACATGCCGACAACCCGATCGACATCCAGGAATTCATGATCATGCCGGTGGCGGCGGAAAACATCCGCGACGCCGTACGCATGGGGTCCGAAGTCTTTCACACGCTGAAAAAGGAGCTTTCGGCGGCGGGCCTGAACACGGGGATCGGCGACGAGGGCGGCTTTGCCCCGAACCTTTCCTCGGCCCGCGAGGCGCTGGATTTCATCCTGCGGGCGATCGAGAAGGCCGGCTACGCGCCGGGCGAGGACATCATGCTGGCGCTGGACTGTGCCTCGACCGAATATTTCAAGGGCGGCAAATACGAGATGAAGGGCGAGGGCAAGTCGCTGACCCCCGCCGAGAACGTCGCCTATCTTCAGGCGCTGTGCAACGATTACCCGATCCTGTCGATCGAGGACGGCTGTTCCGAGGATGACTGGGATGGCTGGAAACTGCTGACCGACACGCTGGGCGGCCGCGTGCAGCTGGTCGGCGACGATCTGTTCGTCACCAACCCTGTGCGCCTGGCCGAGGGCATCGCCCGGGGCTGTGGCAATTCGCTGCTGGTCAAGGTCAACCAGATCGGCACCCTGACCGAGACCCTGGACGCGGTGCGCATGGCCGACCGCGCCGGCTATACTTCGGTCATGTCGCACCGCTCGGGCGAGACCGAGGACGCGACCATCGCCGATCTCGCCGTGGCGACGAATTGCGGCCAGATCAAGACCGGCAGCCTTGCGCGCTCGGACCGGCTGGCGAAATACAACCAGCTGATCCGCATCGAGGAAATGCTGGGCGCGACGGCGGAATATGCTGGCCGCACCATCCTGCGCGGCTAAGCGGCGCATCGCCCGCGCCGGTCGGCGCGGGCAGGGTCAGATCGTGCGCCCGCCATCCACCTCGAGGATGACGCCGGTGATGAAATCCGCCTCGTCCGAGGCGAGATAAAGCGCGGCATTGGCAATGTCGCGCGGCTGCGACAGCCGGCCCATCGGGATGGTGGCGACAAAGCGGGCGCAGTTTTCGGGCGTGTCGGGGCAGCCCATGAACCGCTCGAGCAGCCCCGTCTCGCCCATGACCGGGGCGATGCCGTTCACCCGGATGCCATCGGGCGCCAGTTCCACCGCCAGGCTGCGCGTCATCAGGTTCACCGCCCCCTTGGAGGCGTTGTACCAGGTCAGGCCGGGCCGCGGCCGGATGCCTGCGGTCGATCCCACATTGATCATCACCCCCTGCCCGCGCGCCGTGCCGCGTTCGCGCCAGTAAGGCACGATCCCATGCGTCATGTGAAAGATCGACAGCACGTTCACATCGAATATCCGGCGGAAGGCCGCCTCGTCGGTGGCCAGAAGCGGGCCGTTGGCCGTGGTCCAGCCGGCATTGTTCACCACGATGTCGAGACTGCCGAAGGCCGAGCGCGCGCTGGCCACCGCCGCCGCCACCTGCTCGCCGCGGCTGACATCGCAGGCCAGCACCAACCCGTCGATGTCGCGCGCGACTGCTGCGGCACTGTCGCCGTCGATGTCGAGGATTGCGACGCGCGCCCCTTCGCGCGCAAAGCGCTCGGCGATGCCGCGGCCAAATCCCGAGCCCGCCCCGGTCACCAGTGCCGTCTTGCCGCGCAGCCGCATGAACCCCTCCTCAGGCAAAGCGATGAACGATGGTCTTCAGCCGCGAGAATTCGTAAAGCGCGGCAAAGCCCTTTTCCCGGCCGTGGCCCGAGCGGCGCACGCCGCCAAAGGGCAGCTCGATCCCGCCCCCGGCGCCATAGCAGTTGATGAACACCTGACCGCAGCGCAGGGCGCGGGCGACGCGCGCCTGACGGTCGCCGTCGCGGGTCCAGATGCCGGCGACCAGCCCGTAATCGGTGCCATTGGCGACGGCGATCGCCTCGGCCTCGGTCTCGAAGGGGATGGCGGCCAGCACCGGGCCAAAGATTTCCTCCTGCGCCAGCGAGCTGGCCGGATCGACTGGGCCGAACAGCGCCGGCGCCACATAAAAGCCGCCCGGCGGCGCCTCGGCGGCGATGCTGCCGCGGGCGATCAGCGGCGCCGCGGCGGCCTCGATGTGGGCCTGCACCCGCGCCCGCTGCCGGGCCGAGATCAGCGGCCCCAGCAGCGCGCCTTCGTCGGGCGGGCGGGCGCTGATGGCGCGAAAGCGTTCGGCCAGCATCGCGGTCAGCCGCTCCCAGACCGGGCGCTGGATCAGCACCCGCGAGCCGGCCGAACAGGTCTGGCCGCCGTTCTGCACGATGGCGTTGACGATGACCGGGGCCGCGGCATCCAGATCGGCATCGGCAAAGACGATCTGCGGCGACTTGCCGCCCAGTTCCAGCGTGCAGGGGATGTGGTTGGGCGCCGCCGCGATCTGGATCGCCTCACCCACCTCGGGCGAGCCGGTAAAGCTGATGAAATCGACCCCGGGATGTTCGGCCAGCGCCCGGCCCGCCACCGTGCCGCGGCCGGTGACGATATTGATCGCGCCCGGAGGAAACCCCGAGGCCAGCGCCAGTTCGCCCAGGCGCAGGATGCTGAGGCAGGCGTCCTCGGCCGGTTTCGTCACCGTGGCATTGCCCATGGCCAGCGCCGCCCCGACCGAGCGGCCAAAGATCTGCACCAGATAGTTCCAGGGGATGATATGGCCGGTGACGCCATGCGGCTCGCGCAGGGACAGCGCGTCATGGCCGTTCAGGAAGGGGATCACCTCGCCATGCAGCTTGTCGGCGGCGCCGCCGTAGTATTCGAAATAGCGCGCCAGCGCCTGCATGTCGGCGCGCGCCTGGGCGATGGGCTTGCCGTTGTCGCGGCTTTCCAGCCGGGCCAGATCCTCGGCCCCGGCCTCGATGCGCAGGGCAAGGCGCAGCATCAGCCGGCCGCGTTCCGCAGCCGTCAGCCGGCCCCAGTCGCCGGCAAGCGCTGCGCGGGCAGCGCGGATGGCAGCCGAGATTTCCTCGGGGCCGGAATCGGCGATGGCGGCAAAGGGCTGGCCGTCGACGGGCGAGATCACCGGCAGCTCCGCCCCGTCCCGGGCGGGCAGCCATTCTGCCCCGATCAGGTTCAGCGCGCGCGGGACCGGCGTCTGCGTCATCGTCACCCCCCTTGCCCGGGCGGGATTCGCCCTGATGCAGGGTGACGGCCAGCGGCGCGGCACGCAAGCCCCGCCTCAGCCCTGGCGTTCAGGCGCGGCCCAGCTTGGCCAGGCGCGCCGCGCGCAGCTGCGCGAAATCGTCGCCGGCGTGATAGGAGGAGCGCGTCAGCGGCGTCGCGGAAACCATGAGAAAGCCCTTGCCATAGGCGGCCTTCTCATAGCCCTTGAATTCCTCGGGGGTCACGAAACGGTCGACGCGGTGATGCTTGGGCGTCGGCTGCAGATACTGGCCGATGGTGATGAAATCGATGTCGGCGGCGCGCATGTCATCCATGACCTGCATGACGCCCTGCCGGTCCTCGCCAAGGCCGACCATGATCCCCGATTTGGTGAACATCGCCGGGTCCAGTTCCTTCACCCGCTGCAGCAGCCGCAGCGAGTGGAAATAGCGCGCGCCGGGCCGCACCTCGGGGTAAAGCCCGGGCACGGTTTCCAGATTGTGGTTGAACACGTCGGGCCGCGCCTCGACCACGGTTTCCAGCGCGTCAGCGCGCGATTTCAGAAAGTCCGGCACCAGCACCTCGATGGTCGAGCCGGGAGCGCGATGGCGGATGGCGCGGATGGTCTGGGCGAAATGCTCGGCGCCGCCGTCGTCAAGGTCGTCGCGATCGACCGAGGTGATCACCACATGTTTCAGGCCCAGCTTCTGCACGGCATGGGCGACACGGCCGGGTTCGAACACGTCCAGCGCCTTGGGCTTGCCGGTGGCGACGTTGCAGAAGGTGCAGCCGCGGGTGCAGATCTCGCCCATGATCATCATGGTGGCATGGCCGGCCGACCAGCATTCGCCGACGTTGGGACAGCCCGCCTCTTCGCAGACGGTCGAGAGCCGGTTGTCGCGCATGATGTCGCGCGTCTGCTTGTAGCCCTCCGAGGTCGGCGCCTTGACGCGGATCCAGGACGGCTTCTTGGGCTGTTCCTGATCGGGCCGGTGGGCCTTTTCGGGGTGGCGTTGCTCGGGCATCCGGAGATCGCGCAAGGGCTTGTCCTTTTCGGGTCGCGGTTCGCGCAGCAATACCGCTTGTGGCGCCAAAACGCAACGGCAGAGCGGCTGCGACAATATGGCAGCTTTCCGCCAGACGGCGTGCCGGGCGGCGCCCCTCCTTCGCTGCATTGCAGAAACTGCGGTGCGGCACTATATATGGGCAAGCCAATGAAGAACCGGCGCGGCAGGGGCCGCGCCCGATGAACCGAACCGACGAACCGAACCAAGGAGATGACGATGAAAACCGGATCCAGCCTGCCGAAAGTGACCTTCCGCACCCGCGTGCGCGACGAGGCCGTGGGCGGCCCCAATCCGTTCCGCTGGCAGGACGTGACCACCGGCGATTATTTCGGCGGCAAGCGCGTGGTGCTGTTCTCGCTGCCGGGCGCCTTCACGCCGACCTGCTCGACCTATCAGCTGCCGGGCTTCGAGAAGGCCGCCGACGAGATGGCCGACCTCGGCATCGACGACATCTACTGCCTGTCGGTGAACGACAGTTTCGTGATGAATCAATGGGCAAAGTCCCAGAACCTTGAAAACGTCAAAGTCATCCCCGATGGCTCGGGCGAATTCACCGACGGCATCGGCATGATGGTGCGCAAGGACAACCTGGGCTTTGGCGCCCGCAGCTGGCGCTATGCCGCCGTGGTCAGGGACGGGGTGATCGAGGCCTGGTTCGAAGAGCCGGGCCGCAGCGACAACTGCCCCGAAGACCCCTATGGCGAGACCTCGCCCGAGACGGTGCTGGCCTGGCTGCGCGCCAACCCGGCCAAGGCCGCGGCCTGAGCGGTACGGCAAATCCGCATGCCTGAAGATGCCGGCGCCATCGCGCCGGCATCTTTCTTGGGCGACCCTTTGGCCGGCTAGCCCTTGCGCAGCGCGTTCAGCAGCGCTGCACCCAGCGCGCCCGGCGCGCCGCTCTCTGCGGGTCCGACGGATTTCGCGCCGCGCGCGGGCGGGGACTTTGCGCCCGTTCGGCCTGCGCATCGCGTGCACTGGCGCCACCGTCCTTGCGCATGCTGAGCCCGATGCGCTTGCGCGCCACGTCCACCTCGGTCACCCGAACCCGCACCACGTCGCCCACCTTGACCACCTCGTTCGGGTCCTTCACGAAACGGTCGGCCAGCTGGCTGACATGCACCAGCCCGTCCTGATGCACGCCGATATCGACGAAGGCGCCAAAGGCCGCGACATTGGTCACCGTGCCTTCCAGTGCCATGCCGGGGCGCAGGTCCCTGATGTCCTCGACCCCTTCGGCAAAGCTGGCGGTAACAAAGCTCGGGCGCGGGTCGCGGCCGGGCTTTTCCAGCTCTGCCAGGATGTCGCGGACCGTCGGCAGGCCGAAATGCTCGTCCACGAACTGCTCGGCGCGCAGGCTCCTCAGCGCCGTGCCGTCGCCGATGATCTGGCGGATGTCGCGGCCGCAGGCGGCAACGATGCGGCGCGCGACGCCGTAAGCCTCGGGGTGGACGGATGAGGCGTCCAGAGGCTCCTTTCCGCCGCGGATGCGCAAAAAACCGGCGCATTGTTCAAAGGCGCGCGGGCCAAGGCCGGTGACCTTCTTCAGTGCCGCGCGCGAGGCGAAGGCGCCCTCGGCATCGCGATGCGCGACGATGTTCTGCGCCAGTGCCGGTCCCAGCCCCGCGACATGCGCCAGCAACGGTGCCGAGGCGGTGTTCAGATCGACCCCCACGGCATTCACCGCATCCTCGACCACCGCCTGCAGCGTCCTGGCCAGTTGCCGCTGGTCCACGTCATGCTGGTATTGCCCGACGCCGATCGATTCGGGTGGCACCTTGACCAGTTCCGCCAGCGGGTCCTGCAACCGCCGCGCGATCGAGACCGCGCCGCGCAAGGACACGTCCAGATCCGGAAATTCGCGCGCCGCCAGTTCGGATGCCGAATAGACCGAGGCCCCGGCCTCGGAGACGATGACCTTCACCGGCGGCTTCACCCCTTCGGGCAGGCGTTTCAGCACCTCGGCGACCATGCGCTCGGTCTCGCGGCTGGCGGTGCCGTTGCCGATGGCGATCAACTCGACCTTGTGGCGCAGGATTGCCGCCGCCAGCGCCGCCTCGGCGCCGCGCAGGTCGGATTTCGGCGGGAAGGGATGCAGCGTCGCGGTCTCGAGCAGCTTGCCGGTGGCGTCCACCGCCGCCAGCTTGACCCCGGTGCGGATGCCCGGGTCCAGCCCGATGGTGGCGCGCGGCCCGGCGGGCGAGGCCAGCAGCAGGTCGCGCAGGTTGCGGGCAAAGACCCGGATCGCCTCGGCATGGGCGCGGCTGCGCAGATCCGCCAGCAGTTCGACATACATGCCGTTCGACAGCTTCACCCGCCAGCACCAGCCCGCGATCTTGCGCAGCCACAGATCGCCCGGCCCCTCGCCCAACCGGCCCAGCGCCGCGCAGACGATGGCCTCGGCGCGGGCGGCGCCGGTTTCCGGCTCGGGGGCGATGTCGATGGTCAGCACCTCTTCCCTGGCGCCGCGCAGGATCGCCAGCGCCCGATGCGCCGGAATGGTCGCCCATTTCTCGCTTTGCGCGAAATAGTCGCTGAACTTGGCGCCGCTCTGTTCCTTGCCCGGCACCAGTTTCGAGGAGATGACCGCCTCGGCCTGCATGAATTCGCGCAGCCGGCCCAGCAGGGCCGCGTTTTCCGACAGTTCCTCGGCCAGGATGTCGCGCGCCCCGTCAAGTGCCGTCTTCACATCGGCCACCGCTTCCGACAGATAGGCCGCGGCCAGCGCCTCGGGCTGGGCGTGGCGGTCTGCCTCGATGGCGCGCAACAGCGGCTCAAGCCCGTTCTCGCGCGCGATCATCGCCCGGGTGCGGCGCTTGGGCTTGAAGGGCAGATAGATGTCCTCGAGCGTGGCCTTGGTCTCGGCCGTGGCGATGGCGCGGGCCAGTTCCTCGGTCAGCTTGCCCTGGCCGCGCACCGATTCAAGAATGGCGCCGCGCCGCGCCTCAAGCTCGCGCAGATAGGCCAGGCGCTCGGCGAGGTTGCGCAGCTGCGTGTCGTCCAGCCCGCCGGTGACCTCCTTGCGATAGCGCGCGACGAAAGGCACGGTCGCGCCGCCGTCCAGAAGCCCGGTGGCTGCCAGCACCTGCGCCGGGCTGGCGCCGATCTCGGTGGCGATGATGCGATAGATGCGCTCGGCTGTCTGCACGGCGGGCCTCCTGTGGCTGTCTGGCTTGCCGTCATAGCCAATGCCGCGCCGCGTTCCAAGCGCCGCCGCGCCAGGCGGGGCGCCAGGACCGGCGCCCCCGCTGGGGATCGGGACCCGGCCCCGGTCAGTCCGCCGGGGCGGGCTTGGGTGCCACCACCGGTTCTTCCTGCGGCGGGCTGGCCAGCGTCTCGGGCATCGGCGTCAGCGTGACGCCGGCGGCCGCACCCAGCGGCTCGCCCTCGCGCGTGGTCTCGCCGGTCTTGACCGGTTCGCTGTCGGCGGCGCTGAGTGCGGCGGCAGCGGCGGCCTCGGCGGCGCCGGGCGCCGGCAGAGGGTCGGCACCGGCCGCGCCATCGCCGTGCAGATAGTCGAAGAACTGCCATTTCGGCTCGATCACCATCGAGGTCGAATCACCCTGCATCGAGCGCTCATAAGAGGTCAGCGAGCGGGTGAAGGCAAAGAACTCGGGGGCGCGGCCAAAGGCCTCGGCATAGATGGCGTTGCGTTTCGCATCGGCCTCGCCGCGCACGATCTCGGCCTTCTTGCGCGCCTCCGAGGTCAGTTCGACCACGGTGCGGTCGGCGGCGGCACGCACACGCTGCGCCGCCTCGCCGCCGCGGGCGATCTCGTCGGCGGCCTCGCGCTCGCGCTCGGCGCGCATGCGGGCATAGGTTGCGTTCAGGTTCTGCTCGGGCAGGTCGGTGCGGGTCAGGCGCACGTCGATCACCCGCACCCCCAGATCCTTGGCATCCTCGCGCGCGAGATCGCGGATGCGGTTCATCAGCGGCGTGCGGTCGTCCGACAGCACCATGGTCGAGGGGACCGAGCCCAGCACCTGGCGGATGGCGTTGGTCACGATCGGCTCAAGCCGGCGCTGGGCGAATTCGACCCCGCCCGACCCCACGGCGCGGCGGAACTGCACGACATCGGAGATCTGCCAGCGCGCGAAGGCGTCCACCACCAGGCGGCGGTCGTCCAGCGGCGTCACCTCCATTGGCGGCGTCTGCAGGCCAAGGATGCGGGCGTCGTATTTCACCACATTGTCGAGGAAGGGCACCTTGATGCCAAGGCCCGGCTCCTCGCGCACCTCGACCACCTCGCCAAAGCGCAGGACCAGCGCCTTATCGCGCACGTCGACGATATAGATCGAGGCCACGACCAGAAGCGTGACCACGGCAAGGGCCGGCAGGACCAGAAGCTTGATCGTCCGATTCATCACTGCGTCCCTCCGGCGGCCTTGCCCGACTTCGGCTCGCCCGGTTTTGCCTCGCCCGTGGTGCCGCCCTGCAGCTGCCCCAGCGGCAGATAGGGCACGACGCCCGCGGCGGCATCGCCGTCCAGGATGACCTTGTGCACCCCGCCAAGAACCTTTTCCATGGTTTCCATATACATCCTGCGGCGCGTCACCTCGGGCGCCTTGACATATTCCGCATAGACCGAGTTGAAGCGCGCGGTCTCGCCCTCGGCGGTATTCACCGCCTCGGCGCGATAGGCCTCGGCGCGTTCGATCACCGCCGCCGCCTCGCCGCGGGCATTGGCCAGCACGCGGTTGGCATAGGCATCGGCCTCTTTTTCAAGCCGGTCGCGTTCCTGCTGCGCGGCCTGCACCTCGCGGAAGCTGTCGATGACCTCCTTGGGCGGGTCGGCGCGGTCGAGGTTGACGCGCAGCACATTGATCCCGGCCTCGTATTCGTTCAGCGTGTTCTGCACCGCCAGCTTCAGATCCTCGCCGATGGCGCCGCGGTCGCGGTTCAGGATCGGCGCCAGTTCCGAACGCGCCACGATGTCGCGCATGGCCGATTCCGACACGGCGCGGATGGTGTCCTCGGGATCGGCAAGGTTGAACAGGAATTTTTCGGGGTCCGAGATGTTCCAGACCACCTGATAGGCCATGTCGACGATGTTCTGGTCGCGCGTCAGCATCAGCGCGCCATCGGCGGGGCCGTTGGTGCCGGTGCCGATCTCGGTCGTGCGCTCGCGCGAGACCTGCACCACCTCGGCGGTGACGGCGGGCCAGGGGGCAAAGTTCAGGCCCGGCTCGCCGGTGCCGACGGGCTTGCCGAACAAAAGCTCGACCGCACGTTCCTCGGGCTTGACGGTATAGAACGAGCTGAAGGCCCAGAACCCTCCCACCACCAGCGCCGCGATCACCCAGGCGCCGGGGCCCATCGAGAACCCCGGTCCGCGCGGGCGCTGCGGACCGCCCGGACCGCCGGGGCGGTTGCCGCCGCCCTTGCCGCCCATCAGCACGCGCAGCCGGTCCTGGCCCTTGCGGACCAGTTCCTCGATTTCAGAGCCCTGGCCGCCTTGCGGGCCCTGCGGCCTGCGATCGCCGTCGTCACCCTGATTGCCGCCGGCACTGCCCCAGGGGCGCTGCCCCCCGGGCGGCTGCTTGCCGCCCTTGCCGTCGTCCCCGCCGCCGCCCCAAGGGCCTTGTCCCGCCATGCGTCTCTTGCCTCGCTTCTATATGCAGAGTTTTCGTTGAAACTGGTGCCCCGGCCGGGAAAATCAAGCCGGCGCGGCAATCGCGCCGATGCGGCGCGTGGGCTTGCGCATGGTGACCAGCTCTTCGGCCAGGGTCGGATGCACGGCGATGGCGGCGTCGAAATCGGCCTTGCTGGCGCCCATGCCCATCGGGACGGCGACCAGCTGGATCATCTCGCCCGCCTCGGGACCGAAGATGTGGCAGCCCAGCACGCGCCCACCGTCCGGCGCGACGATCAGCTTCATCACCGCCCGCGCGTCCGAGCCGGCAAACAGCGAGCGCATCGGCCGGAAGCTGGCGACAAAGACATCCGCGGGGCCGGCGACCGCGGCCTCCTCCTCGGTCAGGCCGATGCTCGCGACCTCATGCGGGCGCAGATAGACGGCGCTGGCGACCAGGCTGTGATCGACCCTGCGCGGCTTCGCGCCAAAGACGGTATCGGCAAAGCTGTGCCCCTCGCGGATGGCGACCGGCGTCAGGTTCACCCGGTCGGTCACGTCGCCCACCGCATAGACCGAGGGCACCGAGCTTTGCGACCATCCGTCCACCACGATCTCGCCCTTGCGGCCCAGCTTCACGCCGGCCTCTTCAAGGCCGAGGCCGCGGGTATAGGGGGCGCGGCCGGTGGCGAACATCACCGCGTCAAAGATCTCGCTGCTGGAATCGGCAAAGCTGACGCGGATGCCCGCGCCCGCGCGGTCAAGCCGCGTGGGATTGCAGCCCAGGCGCAGGTCGATGCCGACGCTGCGCAGCTGTTCTGTGGCCTGGCGGCGCATCTCGCCGTCAAAGCCGCGCAGCACCGCGTCGCCGCGATAGGCCAGCACGGTCTGGCTGCCCAGGCCCTGCAGGATGGTGGCAAATTCGCAGGCGATGAAGCCGCCGCCCATGACCAGCACCCGGCCCGGCAGCCTGTCCAGAGTGAACAGATCGTCCGAGATCAGCCCCAGTTCCTTGCCCGGAATGTCGGGGCGCACCGGGCGCCCGCCGACGGCGAACAGGATGTGCTTGGCGCTGTGGCGGCTGCCGTCAGCCAGTTCCACCGTATGCGCGTCATGCAGTCGCGCGCGCTGGTGGTGGATGTCCACGCCCGCCCCCTCCAGCCCCGAGGTATAGGCGCCCTCGAGCCGGTCCAGCTCGCGCATCAGCTTGCCGTGAAAGCCCGGCCAGTCGAAACCGCCCTCGCCCGCATCCGCCCAGCCATAGCCGCGCGATTCCGCCGCCATGGCCCCGGCCTGCGAGGCGAAGATCATCAGCTTTTTCGGCACGCAGCCGCGGATGACACAGGTGCCGCCCATGCGGCTTTCCTCGGCCAGGCCCACGCGGGCGCCGTATTCGCCCGCCGCGATGCGCGCCGCGCGCACCCCGCCCGAGCCGCCGCCGATGACGAAAAGATCGTAGTCGAATTTCATGCCAGGTCCTCGCGCCGCAGTTCCGCCACCGAGCCGTCCGGGCGGCCGATGATCGCAAGCTGGCAGATATTCAGGAAAAGCCCGTGTTCAACCACCCCGGCGATCCCGGCCAGCCGCTCGGCCAGTGCCGTGGCGTCGGGAATCGATTCAAGCGCGAGGTCAAGCACATGATTGCCCTCGTCGGTCAGCACCGGCTGGCCGTCGCGCTTGCGCAGCAGGATCGGGCGCCGGTCCAGCCCCAGATCCTCCAGCGCGCGCCGGATCAGGACCTGGGTCGCCTCGGCGCCAAAGCGGATCACCTCGACCGGCAGGTGAAACTGGCCCAGCCGGTCCACCAGCTTGCCCTGGTCGGCGATCACCACCATGCGGTCCGAGGCGGTGGCGACGATCTTTTCGCGCAGATGCGCCGCGCCGCCGCCCTTGATCAGGTTCAGGTCGGGATCGACCTCGTCGGCGCCGTCGATGGTCAGGTCGAGCCAGCCGATATCGTCCAGTTCCTCGACCTTCAGCCCCAGCGACTGCGCCAGATCCGCCGTGGCCTTCGAGGTGGCGGCGCAACGCAGATCGAAACCCTCGGCCCTGACCCGTTCCGCCAGGCGGCGGACAAAGATCGCCGCGGTCGAGCCCGTGCCCAGGCCCAGCCGCATCCCCGGCCGCACCAGCAGTGCCGCGGCGCGCGCGGCGGCATCCTTGGAAAGATCGGTGATGGCGGGATCGGTCATGGCGCGGTTTCCTGGCAAGATGGCAGCTTTTCTTGCGGTTATAGCGGGCGCCAGCGCCATGGGCCACCGCCGGGCGCATTTTTCCTGCCCTCTGCGGGTGATTGCGTCGCGCCCGGCCCTGACCTAAAGCTGGCGGCCATGATCATTCCACCCTCATATGCCGCCATCATCACTGCCGCCGGCCGCGGCACCCGCGCCGGCGAAGGCCCGCCCAAGCAGTGGCGCGCGCTTGCCGGCCGCACGGTGCTGGCGCGCAGCATCGCGGCCTTCGCCGATTTTTCGCGCATCGTGGTGACGCTGGCCCCCGAGGACATGGCCCGCGGCCTGGACGAGCTGTCCGGCCCGGTGACGCTGGTCGCGGGCGGCGCCAGCCGCAGCGACAGCGTGCGCGCGGCGCTGGAAAGCCTCGAGGGCAGCGGCGTCACGCATGTGCTGATCCATGACGGCGCAAGGCCGCTGGTTTCTGCCGCCACCATCGCCGGCGTCGTCGCGGCGCTGAAGGCGGGCGCGCCTGCCGCCGCCCCGGCGCTGCCGGTCACCGATGCGCTGTGGCGCGCCGATCGGGGCCGCGTGACCGCCGCCGTTGCGCGCGAGGGGCTGATGCGCGCGCAGACGCCGCAGGGATTTGCGCTGGCGCCGATCCTTGCTGCGCATCGCGCCCATCCCGAGGGTGCCGCGGACGATGTGGAACTGGCGCTGCGCGCCGGCCTTGCGGTCAGCATCACCCCGGGCGACGAGGACAATCTGAAACTGACCTGGCCCGGCGACTTTGCACGGGCAAGACGCATTCTGGAGGGCGCGATGGACATTCGCCTTGGCAACGGTTTCGACGTGCACGCCTTTACGGCGGGCGACCATGTCTGGCTCTGCGGGGTCAGGATCGCGCATGACAGGGCGCTGCTTGGCCATTCGGACGCCGATGTGGGCATGCATGCGCTGACCGACGCCATCTATGGCGCGCTGGCGCAGGGCGACATCGGCCGGCATTTCCCGCCCTCGGACCCGCAGTGGAAAGGGGCGGAAAGCCATGTATTCCTGCGCCATGCCGCGGAGCTGGCGCGGCAGATGGGCTATGCGATCTCGAATGCCGACGTGACGCTGATCTGCGAGCGCCCCAAGATCGGGCCGCATGCCGGCGCAATGGCGCTGCGCCTGTCCGAATTCCTCGGCATCGAGACCGACCGCGTCAGCGTCAAGGCCACCACCTCGGAACGGCTGGGTTTTACCGGCCGCGAGGAGGGCATCGCCGCCATCGCCACCGCCACGCTGATCCGGGACTGAGCCATGGAGCGGATGATCGCGACATTCTTCGGCATCGGCAGGCTGCGCCCGGCGCCGGGCACCTGGGGCTCACTGGCCGCTGTGGCACTGGCGGTGCTGGCGGTCGAGACCGGCGCGGCACCACTGGTGCCCCTGGGGGCATTGCTGGCCACGGTCCTGGGTCTCTGGGCGGTGCCGCGGGTGATCGCGGGCAGCGCCGACAAGGACCCGTCCGAGATCGTCATCGACGAGGTGGCCGGGCAATGGCTGGCGATGAGCTTTACCGTGCTGCCGCTCTGGTGGCACGGCGTATCCATCCTGGACGCCTGGCCGGCGTTCGTCGTGCCCTTCCTGCTGTTTCGCCTGTTCGACATCTGGAAGCCCTGGCTGGTCGGCCGCGCCGACCGGCGCGGCGACGCAGCCGGCGTGATGCTGGACGACCTTTGGGCCGGACTGTTCGCAGGCGTGGTCTCGGTCCTGCTGGCCGGGCTCTGGCACCGGCTGCTGGAGCCGCTGCTGTGACCGGTCCGGCCGAGATCCTGGCGCGGGCGCGGGCGCGCGGCGTGCTGATCGCCACCGCCGAAAGCTGCACCGGCGGGCTGATCATCGGCCGGCTGACCAATGTGCCGGGGTCCTCGGACGCGGTGGATCGCGGCTTTGTCACCTATTCCAATGCCGCCAAGATCGAGATGCTGGGGATCCGCCCCGAGACCCTTGCCGCCCATGGGGCAGTCAGCGAGGAAATCGCCGCCGAAATGGCCGCAGGAGCGCTGGCGCGGTCGGCCGCCGGCATCGCGGTTGCGGTCACCGGCATCGCCGGCCCCGGCGGGTCCGAGAGCAAGCCCGAGGGCCGGGTCTGCTTCGGCATTGCCGATGCCGGCGGCGTCAGGACCGAAACGGTCGAATTCGGCGCCATCGGCCGTTCCGCCGTGCGCGCGGCGAGCGTCGAACACGCGCTGGCGATGCTCATGGACGCACTGGCCTGACACCCGCGGCCCGATACCGGCGGCCTGACCCCCGGCGGACTTGAAATACCGCGCATCGTCCCCAAGTCGGCATCAGTCGGATGGCCCATGGGCGCCGACGGACCTGCCCGCCCGGTTTCGGGGGGCAAGCCTTTGTATCGCTTGAAGAAGGATGCGAACATGCGCAATCTTGACCTGACTCCGCTTTACCGTGCCTCGGTCGGCTTTGACCGCATGGCAGATGTCATGGACCGGGCCCTGTCGGCCGACATCGCCACCTATCCGCCCTACAATATCGAGAAGACCGGCGAGAGCGCCTATCGCATCTCGATTGCCGTGGCCGGGTTTGCGGCAGACGAGTTGACCGTCGAGGTCCGCGACGGCGCGGTGATCGTCTCGGGCCGCAAGGCCGCCGAGGACGAGAGCCGCAACTATCTGCATCGCGGCATCGCCACCCGCGCCTTTGAACGCCGCTTTACCCTGGCCGACCATGTGCGCGTCGATGGTGCAAGCCATGTGGACGGCATGCTGAACATCGACCTCGTGCGCGAGATCCCCGAGGCACTGAAGCCGCGCCGCATCGAGATCGCGAAAGCGGCCGGGTCGGTCAACCGGTTGGATGCCTGAGCGCGCCTGAGCGGGGGCGCTGCCCCCGCGCCCCCGGAGTATTTGCAGAACGAAGAAGCGGGCGTCATGCAGGGCGTGGCGCCCGCAAATGTCAGAACCGGCGGCGGGCGCGCAGCGCGGCGGTGATGGTGCCGTCGTCGAGATAGTCGAGTTCGCCCCCGATCGGCACACCCTGGGCAAGGCCGGTGACGGCGACGCCCGAGGGTGCCAGCGCCTCGGCGATGTAATGCGCGGTCGTCTGGCCCTCGACCGTGGCGGCGAGGGCGAGGATCACCTCGGTGATGCTTTCGTCCGCGATGCGGGCGATCAGTTGCGGGATGCGCAGGTCTTCGGGACCGATCTCGTCCAGCGCCGAGAGGCTGCCGCCAAGGACGTGGTAGCGGCCGCGAAAGGCCCGGCCGCGTTCCAGCGCCCAGAGGTCGGCAACCTCGGTCACCACGCAGATCTCGCCATTGGCGCGCGCGGGGTCGGCGCAGATCGGGCAGATGTCGGACTGGGTGATATTGCCGCAATGCACGCATTCGCGGGCGCTGTCCGCGACGCTGGCCATGAGGCTGGCCAGTTGCGCCATCTGGCCGCTGCGCCGGCGGATCAGATGCAGCACCACCCGCCGCGCCGAGCGCGGCCCCAGTCCCGGCAGCCGCGCCATGGCCGAGATCAGCGTCTCGATCTGGTCGCCGGCGGCGGCGGCCATGTCAGAAGGGCATCTTCAGATCGGCCGGCAGGCCCATCTCGCGGGTCAGGCGGGCCATTTCCTCTGCCGCCCGCTCCTGGGCGCGGCGCTGCGCGTCCTTGATCGCGGCGAGGATCAGGTCCTCGACCACCTCCTTGTCCTCGGAGCGGAAGATCAACGGGTCGATGTCGAGGCCGGTCAGCTCGCCCTTGGCGGTCGCCGTGGCCTTGACCAGGCCGCCGCCGGCCTCGCCGGTGACGGAAAGGCGGTTCAGCCCCTCCTGCATCTCGGTCATCTTCGCCTGCATCTGCTGGGCGGCCTCCATCATCTTCGACAGATCGCCCATGTCGCCAAGTCCCTTGAACATCGTCTATTCCTCGTCCTCGAAAGGGTCCCATTCCGCGACCTCGGCCACCGGGCCTTCGGTCAGGTCATGCGGGGATGTATCCTCGCCCGCGGGGTTTTCAACCGGCACCGGCACCGGCACGGGACGGATCTTGGTGATTTTTGCCCCCGGGAAGACGGCCATGATCGCCTGCACGGTCGGATTGTCCATGGCGCGGGCGCGGGCCTCGGCCTCGCGCAGGGCGCGTCTTTCGCTGATCGTGGGCAGACCGCCTTCCGAGACCACGCTGACCGCCCAGCGCTGCCCGCCGGTCCAGCCGCGCAAGCGTTCGGCGAGGCGTTGCGCGAAGTCGCGGGGCGCCCGGTCGCCGGGCCGGAACTCGATGCGTCCGGGGGCATAGCGCACGAGGTGCAGGTGATCCTCGACATCGAGCAGCAGCTTCATGTCGCGCATGCGGCGGATCAGTTCGATCACCGATTCGAAATCGGGCAATCCGGCCAGCGCATCGGGCGAGACGGCAACCGCCGCCGCCGCGCCGTCCGGTCGGGCGGCGACGGGGGCACGTGGAGCCATGGCGCGGGGGGCGTCATTGTGGCCGGGCGCGGCGGCGGCGCGCTGGCCGAGTTCGCCGGCGCTGGCGGCGGCCTGCACCCGGCGGATCAGCGTCTCGGGGTCGGGCAGGTCTGCGACATGGGTCAGACGGATGACCGCCATTTCCGCGGCCATCATCGCATTCGGGGCGACGGCGACCTCCTCGAGCGATTTCAGCAGCATCTGCCAGAGCCGGGTCAGGGCGCGCATCGGGACGCGCCCGGCGATCGCGCCGCCGCGGGCGCGCTCGTCGGGGCCGACGGTCGGATCCTCCAGCGCCTCGGGGGTGATCTTGGCGATCGAGATCCAATGGGTGATCTCGGCCAGGTCGCGCAGCACCGCCATCGGATCGGCGCCATCGGCATATTGCGCCTGCAACTCGGCCAGCGCCGCGGCCGCATCGCCGCGCAGGATCATGTCAAACAGGTCCAGCACCCGCCCGCGGTCGGCCAGTCCCAGCATGGCGCGCACCTGCAGCGCCGTGGTTTCACCGGCGCCATGGCTGATCGCCTGATCCAGCAGGCTGGTCGCGTCGCGGGCCGAACCTTCGGCGGCGCGGGTGATCAGCGCCAGCGCGTCATCGCTGATCCCGGCGCCCTCGGCCGCGGCGATGCGGCGCAGCAGCGCGATCATCACCTCGGGCTCGATGCGGCGCAGATCGAAGCGCTGGCAACGCGACAGCACCGTGACCGGCACCTTGCGGATTTCCGTGGTGGCAAAGATGAACTTCACATGCGGCGGCGGTTCTTCCAGCGTCTTCAAGAGCGCGTTGAAGGCGCTGGTCGAGAGCATGTGCACTTCGTCGATGATGTAGATCTTGTAGCGCGCCGAGGCGGCGCGGTAATGCACCGATTCGATGATCTCGCGGATGTCGTTGACACCGGTGCGCGAGGCCGCGTCCATCTCCAGCACATCGACATGGCGGCCCTCGCTGATCGCCACGCAATGTTCGCAGGTGCCGCAGGGTTCGGTCGTGGGGCCGCCCTGCCCGTCCGCACCGATGCAGTTCAGCCCCTTGGCGATGATGCGCGCGGTCGTGGTCTTGCCGGTGCCGCGGATGCCGGTCATCACGAAGGCCTGGGCGATGCGATCCGCGGCGAAGGCGTTCTTCAGCGTGCGCACCATGGCGTCCTGGCCGACCAGATCGGCGAATGTCTCGGGGCGGTATTTCCGCGCCAGCACCTGATAGTTCTGTTCGCTCTCGCTCATCTCTCGGCCCTGGTCAGATGGGCGCAGACTAGCGGCGGCGCGCCGGGGCGACAACCGCCGAAGCGTTCAGCCGGCCTGCCAGTCGAAGGCCAGCTCCTCGCGGAAGGCGAAGCGGGCGATATGGCTGTCGACGACCTGCTGCATGTGCTGCATGGAATCGACCGGCGCGGTCAGGCGGATGTGCAGCGCCTCGGGCGTGGCGCTCAGCACCACGCCGCGCGCCTCGGGCATGGTGATGCGGCCCTGGGCGGCGTCGAACTCGACCTCGAACTTGTGCGCCCAATGCTTGCAGAGCTGCTGCAGATAGCGGCTGGCATGGGGCGTCGGGACGGTGCAGAGGGTCTGGGGCATGGCGATTCCTGTGGCTTCCGGCCGGCTCATGGCAAAGGCTGCGGCCGGGGTCAATGGCTGAGGGATATTATCGGGTATCGCCCCACCCGCCCGTGGCCCGTTGACGGGTGGCACCGGGCGGGATAGTCGCGCGCCATGGCACGCGCACCGCTTCTGCAATTGACCGAGATTTCGCTGACCTTCGGCGGCAACCCCGTCTTTGACGGGCTGAACCTGACCGTGCAGCAGGGCGACCGGCTGGCGCTGGTCGGGCGCAACGGCTCGGGCAAGTCGACGCTGATGAAGGTCATGGCCGGGCTGGTCGAGCCCGACGCCGGCCAGGTCGTCACCCCGGCCGGCACGCATGTCGGCTATATGGAACAGGACCCCGACCTTTCGGGCTATGCCACCCTGGGCGATTTCGCCCGCGCCGGCCTGGGCGAGACTGAGGGTTACCGCGTCGAAATGGCGGCCGAGGGGCTGAAATTCGACCCCGACCGCCCTGTCGCCACCGCCTCGGGCGGCGAGCGACGGCGCGCGGCGCTGGCGCGGCTGCTGGCCGAGGCGCCGGAACTGATGCTGCTCGACGAGCCGACGAACCATCTGGACATCCAGGCCATCGCCTGGCTCGAGGAACAGCTGTCCGCCACCCGCGCCGGCTTCGTGCTGATCAGCCACGACCGCGCCTTCCTGCGCGCCCTGACGCGTGCGACGCTGTGGATCGACCGTGGCGAAGTTCGCCGCCAGGAGCGCGGTTTCGAGCATTTCGAGGACTGGCGCGAGACCGTCTGGGCCGCCGAGGACGAGGCCCGCCACAAGCTGGACCGCAAGATCAAGGCCGAAGCCCGCTGGGCGGTCGAGGGGATCAGCGCGCGCCGGAAACGCAACCAGGGCCGGGTGCGCGCCCTGGCGGCGCTGCGCGAGGAACGCGCCGGCCAGATCCGCCGCCAGGGCACGGCGGCGATGGAACTGGACGCCGGGCAACAGTCCGGCAAGCGGGTGATCGACGCCAAGGGCATCGCCAAGTCCTTTGGCGACCGCGTCATCCTGAAACCCTTTGACCTGCGGGTGCTGCGCGGCGACCGCGTGGCCTTTGTCGGCCCCAATGGCGCCGGCAAGACCACGCTGATCAAGATGCTGACCGGCGAGATGGCCCCCGACGCGGGCGAGGTCAGTCATGGCACCAATCTGGAAATCGCGGTCTTCGACCAGGCGCGCTCGGCCATCGACGAGACGGTATCGCTGTGGGACGCGCTGGCGGGGGACCCCGAGATGCGCGTCTCGGGCCGGGCCGATCAGGTCATGGTGCGCGGCAATCCGCGTCATGTCGTGGCCTATCTCAAGGATTTCCTGTTCGACGAGGCGCAGGCCCGCGCCCCCGTGGGCAGCCTTTCGGGCGGGGAAAAGGCGCGGCTCCTGCTGGCGCGGATCATGGCGCGGCCCTCGAACCTTCTGGTGCTGGACGAGCCGACGAACGATCTGGACGTGGAGACGCTGGATCTGCTGCAAGACATCCTGGGCGATTATGACGGCACGGTGCTGCTGGTCAGCCACGACCGCGACTTCATCGACCGCGTCGCCACCTCGACCGTGGCGATGGAGGGCGACGGCCGCGCGGTGATCTATCCCGGCGGCTGGTCCGACTATCGCCGCCAGCGCCCCGAGGATGCCCCCGCGGCCGAACCGGCGCGGCCCGCCGCCACCGCGCCGCGCCCCGAGGCGCGGCCTGCCCCCGAACGCGCCGGCCTGAGCTTTACCGAGCGCAAGCGCCTCGACGCCCTGCCCGCCGTCATCGAGCGCCTCGAGGCCGAGATCGGCAAGCTGTCGGATTTCCTGTCGCAGCCCGACCTGTTCCAGACCGCCCCGGCCAAGTTCGCCCGCGCCAGCGAGGGCCTGGCCGAACGCCAGCACGCGCTCTCCGCAGCCGAGGAGGAGTGGCTGGACCTGGCGGCGCGCGACGAGGGCTAGCCCCGGGCGCTAGACATCCAGTTCCTCGACGAAACGGGCGTTCTCCTGGATGAACTGGAAGCGCAGTTCGGGCTTCTTGCCCATCAGCCGCTCGACCAGATCGCCGGTCTCACCGCCCTCCTCCTCGTCGATCGAGACCCGGATCAGCTTGCGCGTCTCGGGGTTCATCGTGGTGTCCTTCAGGTCCTTGGCGTCCATCTCGCCCAGACCCTTGAAGCGCTGCACGTCGATCTTGCCCTTTCCGCCGATGCCTTTGGCCAGCAGGCGTTCCTTTTCCGCGTCGTCGGCGACATAGACGCGATGCGCCCCCTGCGTCAGGCGGTAAAGCGGCGGGCAGGCCAGATAGAGGTGGCCCTTGTCGATCAAGGGCCGCATCTGGGTAAAGAAGAAGGTCATCAGCAGGCTGGCGATATGGGCGCCGTCCACATCGGCATCGGTCATGATGATGATCTTGTCATAGCGCAGGTCGTCGACATTGAACTTGCTGCCCATGCCGACGCCCAGCGCCTGGCAGAGATCGCTGATCTCCTGGTTCGAGCCCAGCTTGGAACTGGCCGCGCCCAGCACGTTCAGGATCTTGCCGCGCAGGGGCAGCAGCGCCTGGGTCTTGCGTTCGCGCGCCATCTTGGCGCTGCCGCCAGCCGAATCGCCCTCGACGATGAACAGCTCGGTGCCCTCGCGCGCGTTGTTCGCGCAATCGACCAGCTTGCCGGGCAGGCGCAGCTTCTTGGTGGCGGATTTGCGCGCGGTTTCCTTTTCCTGCTTGCGGCGCAGGCGCTCTTCGGCGCGCAGCACCAGGAAATCGAGGATCGCGCCCGCCGATTTCGTATCCGCAGCCAGCCAGTTGTCGAAATGATCGCGCACCGCACCTTCGACCAGGCGGGCGGCCTCGGTCGTGGCGAGGCGGTCCTTGGTCTGGCCGACGAATTCGGGCTCGCGGATGAAACAGCTGACCAGGGCGCAACCGCCGGTCAGCAGGTCCTCGCGGGTGATGTTCGCGGCCTTGCGGTTGTTCACGCGCTCGCCATAGGCGCGCAACCCGCGCAGGATCGCCGACCAGAACCCGGCCTCATGCGTGCCGCCCTCGGGGGTGGGCACGGTGTTGCAATAGGACTGGATGAAGCCGTCGCGCGAGGGCGTCCAGTTGATCGCCCAGTCCACCTTGCCAGGGACGCCGAACTTTTCCTTGAAATCGACGCTGCCCGCGAAGGGCCGGTCGGCATAGGTCGAGGCCTTGCCAAGCACCTCGGTCAGATAGTCGGCCAGACCGCCGGGGAAATGAAACACGGCCTCGAGCGGCGTCTCGCCGTCGTCGATGGCGGATTTCCAGCGGATTTCCACGCCCGAGAACAGATAGGCCTTGGACTTGACCATGCGCAGCAGCCGCGCCGGGCGAAAGCGGTGGTGGCCAAAGATCTGCTCGTCGGCATGGAAGGTGACGGTGGTGCCGCGCCGGTTCGGGGCGGCGCCGATCCTCGCGACCGGGCCTTGCGGGATACCGCGCGAAAAGCGCTGCTCGAACAGCTCGCGGTTGCGCGCCACCTGCACCACCATGCTGTCGGAAAGCGCGTTCACGACGGATGCGCCGACGCCGTGCAGTCCCCCCGAGGTCTGATAGGCGCCCTCGGTGAACTTGCCGCCGGCATGCAGTGTGCACAGGATCACCTCCAGCGCCGACTTGCCGGGGAATTTCGGATGCGGGTCGATCGGGATGCCGCGGCCATTGTCGCGCACCACGACGCTGTAATCCTCCAGCAGTTCGACCTCGATGCGGCTGGCGTGGCCGGCCACGGCCTCGTCCATCGAGTTGTCGAGGATCTCGGCCACCAGATGGTGCAGCGCGCGTTCATCCGTGCCGCCGATATACATGCCGGGGCGCTTGCGCACCGGCTCGAGCCCTTCCAGCACCTCGATCGAAGCGGCCGAATAGCTGTCGGTTGCCTTGTCGGAGGCGGGAAAGAGATCGTCGGCCATGGCTCTGCTCGTCTTGTTCTTATGGGCGGGCGTTATCTCATGCCGGGCGGGGCGGGGGCAAGGGCGGCTGTGGCCCCTCTACTCCGGCTCGGCCATGCGTTCGCGCCACATGCGCTGAAAGGCCGGGCGGGCCTGACAGGCGGCAAGCCAGGCGGCGGTGGCGGGAAACTGCGCCATCAGCCCGGCATGGCCCTGGGCATAGCGCACCACCTCGGCCATGTTGATGTCGGCCACGGTAAAGCGGCCGCCGACCAGATGGCCGTGCCGCGCGATATGGTCCTCAAGCACGCGCAGCGGCCGCGGCAGGCGTTCGACCGCCGCCGCCAGCGCCGCCGCGTTGGCGCCGGGACGCAGGTTGGTCTGCACCGCCAGCGAATTCGGCTCGATCGTGGTGGCGGCATAGAAGGTCCATTGCAGCATCAGCGCGTCCTCGACGGCATCGGCCGGGCCCAGCGGCTGGGCATGGCGGCGCGCCAGATGCAGCGTGCAGGCCATGGATTCCGACAGCACCAGATCCCCGTCCTGTATGACCGGCACCGCCCCCGCCGGCGACAGCCGCAGAAAGCTTTCCGAGCGCGTGTGCAGCGGCGCGTCGGGCGCATCCGGATCGGCCAGACGATAGGCCTGGATCACCGGCACCTGCCGGAACGGCAGCCCGAGTTCGTAGCACAGCCAGATGATGCGCGACGCGCGCGAGCGGGTGACGCCATAGACGGTCAGCATTGTCGTTCTCCTTCGCCCCTGGCGCGAGGTTAGGCCCGGCTAGAGGTTCTGCGCAAGATAGCGCATCATGTTGCCGCCCATGACCTTGCCGATCTGCGGCGCCGAAAGGCCCGCATCCAGCAGCGCCTGGGTCAGCGCCTGCAGATGCGCCGCGTCGAAGGGCACCTCGACCGCGCCGTCGAAATCCGAGCCGAGTGCCACGTGCTCCTCGCCCAGCAGCGCGATGGCGGCGCGGATCGCCTTGGCGATGTCGGCCGGCGTGCGCCCGCAGGTGACATCGGCCCAGAAGCCGATGCCGACCAGCCCACCCTTGTCGGCGATGGCGCGCAGCAGATCGTCGGGCAGGTTGCGCGGCGTGGCGCATTGGCCATGCACGCCGGTATGGGACAGGATCGGACTTGTGCCGGGAATGGCCAGCACGTCGCGCACCACTTGCGGGCCGGCATGGGACAAGTCGATGATCATGCGCCGCGCCTGGGCCTCGGCCACCACCTCATGGCCAAAGGCGCTCAGGCCCTGGCCGCTGGTGCCGTGCAGGCTGCCGCCCAGTTCGTTGTCGAAGAAATGCGTCAGTCCGATCATCCGGAACCCGGCGCCATAAAGCACCTGCAGATTGTCGATCCGGCCCTCAAGCGGATGCGCGCCCTCGGTGGCAAGGATCGCGCCCAGGGTTCGCGCCCCGTCGCGCCGCGCCGCCAGCAGGTGCTGCAGATCCGCGGCCGAGCGGATCAGCACCAGATCCCCAGGCGCGCGCCCGGCCATGCGCCGCAGCGCCGCCGCCTGCACCAGCGCGCGCTCCTTGAGGCTGAACCAGGCCGGCACCGGCCGCAGCTGGCCGATGAACAGCGGCGTGATATTGTCGGGCGCATCGGCGGAATTGGCGCCATAGGTCTGGCCGCGCGGGCTTTTGGTGACGGTGGCAAAGACCTGAACCGCGACATTGCCCTCGGCCAGGCGCGGAATGTCGACATGGCCGCGTCCGGCGCGCAGCAGAAGGTCGCGGTCCCAAAGCAGCGCGTCGGAATGCAGATCGCCAATGACCAGGCGCGTGTGCAGTTCCCGCGCCTCGGCCGACACCGGCCAGCCACCCTGGGGCATGGCGACCGGATTCAGCCGCGCCTCGATCCAGGCCGGTCCGCGGATGGCGACAGCCGCCGCCGCCAGCAGCCCCAGCGCCAGCGTCCAGAGGATCAGGCGCCGGATCAGGCGGATCATGCCGCCCCCCTTGCCTTGCGTGCTGCGCCAGGACGGGACGTCTGCCCGGCGCTCACGCCTCCATCGCCTCGAGCTCGTCGATAAAGCCCTCGATCATCGCAAGGCCGCGGTCCCAGAAGGCCGGGTCCGAGGCGTCAAGGCCAAAGGGCGCCAGCAGTTCCCGGTGATGGCGTGAGCCGCCCGCGGCCAGCATGTCGAAATATTTCGCCTGGAAATCGGGCAGGCCGGATTCATAGGCGGCGTAAAGTGCGTTCACCAGCCCGTCGCCAAAGGCATAGGCATAGACATAGAAGGGCGAATGCACGAAATGCGGCACATAGGTCCAGAAACATTCATAGCCCGGCATGAATTCAAAGACCGGGCCAAGGCTTTCGCCCTGCACCGACATCCACAGCGCGTTGATGTCCTCGGGGGTCAGTTCGCCCTCGGCGCGGGCGGCGTGCAGCCGGCATTCGAAGTCATAGAAGGCGATCTGGCGCACGACGGTGTTGATCATGTCTTCGACCTTGCCGGCCAGCAGCGACTTGCGCTGCGCGGGGTCGGAGGTGCCGGCCAGCAGCGCACGGAAGGTCAGCATCTCGCCAAAGACGCTGGCGGTCTCGGCCAGGGTCAGCGGCGTCGCGGCCAGCAGCTCGCCCTGCGCGGCGGCCAGGCGCTGGTGGACGCCGTGACCCAGTTCATGCGCCAGCGTCATCACGTCGCGCGGCTTGCCCAGATAGTTCAGCAGCACATAGGGATGCACCGTTGTCACCGTCGGATGCGCGAAGGCGCCGGGCGCCTTGCCGGGCTTGACGCCGGCATCGATCCAGCCCCTGTCGAAGAAGGGCGCGGCCAGTTCCGCCAGCCGCGGCGAGAAGCCGGCATAGGCATCCAGCACCGTCGCCTGCGCCTCCGGCCAGTCGATCAGGCGCGGGGTCTCGCTGGGCAGGGGGGCGTTGCGGTCCCAGACCTGCAGCTTTTCCAGACCCAGCCATTCCGCCTTCAGCGCGTAGTAGCGGTGCGACAGGCGCGGATAGGCGGCGGTCACGGCATTTCGCAGCGCCTCGACCACCTCGGGTTCGACATGGTTCGACAGATGCCGCGCTGTCTGCGGCGTCGGCATCTTGCGCCACTGGTCCTCGATGGCCTTTTCCTTGGCCAGCGTGTTGTGGATGCGGGCGAACAGCTTGACATTGCGGCCAAAGACCTCGGCCAGCGCCCGGGCGCCGGCCTCGCGCCGGGCGCGGTCGTGGTCGGCCATCAGGTTCAGCGTCGCCTCGAGACCCATTTGCTCGCCCGCGACATCGAAGCTCAGGCCGGCGGTGGTCTCATCGAACAGCCGGTTCCAGGCGGCGGCACCGACCACCGAATTGTCGTGCAGAAAGCGTTCCAGCTCGTTCGACAGCTGATAGGGCCGCATGGCGCGCATGCGGTCGAAGACCGGGCGATAGCGCGCCGGACCATCGGCGGCGGCAAAGATCTCGGCATAGCGCGCATCGGCGATGCGGTTGAATTCGAGGCTGAAGAAGACCAGCTTCGTGGTCGCCCGGGTGATGCGGTCCTGCAGGTCGCCCAGCTGCTTGGCGCGTTCGGAATCACTGGTGTTCTGGTAATAGCGCAGCCCGGCATAGGACATGATGCGGCCGGCGAGGATGTCGATCTGCTGATAGCGCTCGATGCAGGCCAGCATGCCGGCGGGGTCCAGCGCCGCCAGCTTGCCTTCGTAGTCGCGGGCGAATTCGCAACAACCCTGTTCGACCGCCTCGAGGTCGCGCAGCAGTTCGGGCGCGTCCGGGGCGGCATAAAGGTCGCTCAGGTCCCATTCCGGCAGGCGGTCAAAGCGTGGCTCCTCGACCGCGGGCAGGGCATTGCCGTCGCGCGGCAGGCAGCCGGTCAGGAAGTGGGTCAGGGGGCGGCAGGCGGAAATCGTCATGGGCGGTCCTTTCGTCTGGACCGATTTGTGGACGCTGTGCCGCCGCGCTGCAAGCCATTAGCGTGCGATCCGCGCCCCGCCGCGGCGCGGGGAACCGGTCAGAGGAGGTGCCGGTTTCTGAGACAGGGGCATAAGGTGGATCGACCGATGAAAAGGACGATCCAGCATGAAGACACGCAGACGGTTTACGGCCGAGTTCAAGGCCAAGGTTGCGCTTGAAGCGATCCGCGGCGAGCGGACGATTTCGGAGCTGGCGACGAAGCACCAGCTTCACCCGAACCAGATCACGCAGTGGAAACGGCAGGCCATCGAGAATCTGGCCAAGGCGTTCGACGACAAGGCTTCGGATGCGCAGGTCGGCCGGGAAGCCGAGGTGACGAAACTGCACGCCAAGATCGGCCAGCTCGTCGTCGAGCGGGATTTTTTGGCCAAGGCCTTCGATCGCTGAGCCTGGATCGGAGGAGAATGATGATTGATCCCGATCACGGGGAGTGTCTGAAACTCTGTGTATCTGAGCGGGCCCATGCGGTTTCAGATACGGTCAGGCGTCGAAACGC
>NZ_JBDHSP010000005.1:0-119578 GCF_039808215.1 Paracoccus sp. (in: a-proteobacteria) | reverse complement strand
CGCCGCCCGAGACCGCGCCGCCCCCGCCCGCCGAGGTGACGCCCGCGCCGGTCGATCAGGCGGCGCTGCGCCGCGCCCGGGCCGAGGACGCACGCTCGGCCGCGGCGCGTGCCGATGCCGCCGCCGCCTCGCCGGCCAGCCGCAACATGCGCGACTATCTGGCCGGGGTCGAGCAAACCCTGATCGCCCGCGGCCATCTGCGCACCGACAATGGCGGTGACATCGCGCTCACCCCCGAAAGGCTGGCCGAGGATTTCATCGCCATCGCCCTGCGCGACGAATATCTGCGCGAGGGCGGCAAGCTGATCTCGCGCACGACGCCGGCGCCGCTGCGCCGCTGGCAGCAGCCGGTGCGGATCCAGATCGAATTCGGCGATTCCGTCGCCCCGGCCGAGCGCGCCCGCGACCGCGCCGAGGTCGCGGCCTTTGCCGCCCGGCTGCAGCGTGCCAGCGGCCATCCGGTGTCGCTGACCGGCAGCGGCGGCAATGTCACCCTGCTGGTCCTGAACGAGGACGAGCGCCGCACCATCGGCCCGCGCCTGGCGGCGCTGGTGCCCGGCATCCCGCCCGCCGACATCGCGGCGCTGCGCGAACTGGCACCGCAGAACTATTGCACGGTCTTTGCCTATTCCGACAACCGCACCCCCGGCTATGCCCGGGCGGTGGTGCTGATCCGGGCGGAGCTGCCGCCGCGACTGCGCCGCTCGTGCCTGCATGAGGAACTGGCCCAGGGCATGGGCCTGGCCAATGACAGCCCGCGGGCGCGGCCCTCGATCTTCAACGACGACGAGGAATTCGCCTATCTGACCCGGCATGACGAATTGCTGCTGCGCATGCTCTACGACCCGCGCCTGCGCCCCGGCATGACCGAGGCCGAGGCCCGCCCGATCGTCGAGCAGATCGCGCGCGAGTTGCTGGCGCCACAGCAGCCGCCCGCGCCCGGGGCTTGACGCGCGCCGGGTGCGGGGCACAATCGCGCGCAAGTGCAGCGCGAAAGGCAGCCCCATGAGCATCTTCGACATCCTCGGCGGCGAGTTCATCGAGATCATCGAATGGACCGACGACACGCGCGATACCATGGTCTTTCGCTATCCGACCGTCGGCAAGGCGATCAAATACGGCGCCAAGCTGACCGTTCGCGAGGGGCAGGCCGCGGTCTTCATCCACGAGGGGCAACTGGCCGATGTCTTTTCCCCCGGCCTCTACATGCTCGAAACCAACAACCTGCCGGTGCTGACCCGGCTGCAGCACTGGGACCACGGCTTCCAAAGCCCCTTCAAGTCCGAGGTCTATTACGTCAACACCACGCGCTTCAACGACCTGAAATGGGGCACGAAGAACCCGGTGATCGCGCGGGACCCGGAATTCGGCCCGGTGCGGCTGCGCGCCTTCGGCACCTATTCCATGCGCGTGACCGAGCCAGGCAAATTCATGACGGAGATCGTCGGCACGGATGGCGAATTCACCCGCGACGAGATCAGCTTTCAGCTGCGCAATGTGATCGTGCAGGAATTCTCGCGCATGATCGCGGGTTCGGGCATCCCGGTCCTCGACATGGCGGCCAATACCGGCGATTTCGGCCGCATGGTGGCCCAGGCGATCAGCCCGATCGTCGCCGCCTACGGGCTGACCATCCCGGAATTTTACGTTGAAAACATAAGCCTGCCCGAGGAGGTTGAGAAGATGCTCGACAAGCGCACCTCGATGGGCGTCGTCGGCGATCTGAACCGCTTCGGCCAATATGCCGCCTCCGAGGCGATGCTGAACGCCTCAAGCCAGCCCGGCGGCATGGGGGCGGGCATGGGCGCGGGTCTTGGCGCGGGGCTCGGGGCCGGGCTGGGCGCCGCCATGGCCGGGCGCGGCCCCTGGGGCGCGGTGCCGCAGGCCGGCGCCGCGCCAGCGCCGCCGCCCCTGCCGGGCAGCGCGCCCTGGCATGTCGCGCTGGACGGAGAACCCAAGGGCCCGCTCGGCCAGGCGGAACTGGCGGAACTGGCGCGCGCCGGCAAGCTTGCCGCCGAAACCCTGGTCTGGACCCCCGGCCAGGAGGGCTGGAAGCCGGCGCGCGAAGTGCCCGAGCTTGCCGCCCTGATCGCCCCCCGGTTCACCCCCGCGCCGCCGCCCCTGCCGCCGCAGGCGGGATAGTCGGGCAATGCCGGTGCCGCCCGCGGAATACCGCTACCCCTGCGAGAATTGCGGCGCCGGGCTGGAATTTTCGCCCGGCCAGCAGGAACTGCTCTGCCCCTATTGCGGCCACACCCAGGCCATCGGCCCGGACACCGCCCCCGCCCGGCAGGGCCCCTGGGGCGCAAGCGCCGCCCTGCCCGACCCGGCCAGCGGGCGCGCGCTGCAATGGGACGCGGGCAAGAAATCCCCGCATCTGCAGGAATTGCCGCTGCAGGACGGGCTCGACCTCGACCGGAACAGCTACCTCACCCGCACGGTGCGCAGCCTCTCCTGCCCCAATTGCGGCGCCCTGCTCGAGATCGACAACACCAGCCACGCCACCGCCTGCCCGTTCTGCGCCACCGCCGTGGTCACCGACACCGGTGCCGCGCGCCGCATCAAGCCGCAGGCGGTGCTGCCCTTCGTCATCGACGAATCCCGGGCCAGGGCCGCGCTCGAGGGCTGGCTCGGCGGGCTCTGGTTCGCCCCCTCGGGGCTGACCGCCTACGCCCGGCGCGGCAAGCGGCTGACCGGCGTCTATTCGCCCTTCTGGACCTTCGACGCCGACACGCGCTCGCGCTACTCCGGCGCCCGCGGCGACTGGTATTATGAAACCGTGCAGGTGACGCAGACCATCGACGGCCGGCCGCAGCGCGTGACCCAGCAGGTGCGGCGCACGCATTGGGCCCCGGTCTCGGGTCAGGTGGCGCGGGATTTCGATGACATGTTGGTGCTGGCGGCAAACTCGCTGCCGCGCCGCATCACCGACGCGCTGACGCCCTGGGACCTGTCGCAGCTGACCGGCTACCGCCCGGAATTTCTGGCCGGTTTCCTGGCCGAGGGCTACACGGTCCCGCTTGCCTCCGGCCATGACATCGCGCGCCAGGAAATGGCCGGCGTCATCGCCGCGGACGTGCGCCGCGCCATCGGCGGCGACGAACAGCGCATCAACGCCATCGACACCAGCCACACGCATGAGACCTTCAAGCATGTGCTGCTGCCGATCTGGACCGCCGCATATCGCTACAACGGCAAAAGCTACCGCTTCGTGGTCAACGGCCAGTCCGGCCGCGTACAGGGCGAACGCCCCTGGTCGGTATGGAAGATCGCCTTCGCCGTCCTGCTGGCGGCGGCGCTGCTGCTCGGCCTCATCTGGCTCAACGAGCGCGGCAACGTCATCCGCCTCGGCGAGGCCGGCGCGACGGCGGATATTCCCCCGCGCCCCGGTTACCGCTATCAGATGACCGGCAGCGGCTGAATCGCCGCCAGGGTTTCAGGGGGGACGGCAGGCATGATCCTTTGCGCCGGAGAATCGCTCATCGACATGGTGCCGCAGGGCGGCGACTTCCGGCCCCTGCCCGGCGGCTCGGTCTACAACACCGCCATCGCGCTCGGCCGCATGGGCGCGGATGCGGGCTATCTCTGGCCGATCTCGCGCGACGGCTTCGGCAGCCTGCTGCTTGCTCCCCTGGCCGAGGCCGGCGTCGATACCGCGCTCTGCCCGCGCTCGGAGCGGCTGACCACGCTGGCCTTCGTCACCCTGACCGCAGGCGAGGCGCGCTACGCCTTCTACGACGAGGGTTCGGCCGGGCGCATGTTCACCCCCGCCGAGCTGCCGGCGATCCCGGACCGGGTCTCGGCGCTGTTCATCGGCGGCATCAGCCTCGTGCCCGATCCCTGCGGCGATACCGTCGAGACCCTGGCAAGGCGCCTCTCGCTGCGCCTGCCGGTGATGCTCGACCCCAATATCCGCCCCTTCTTCATCGCCGACGCCGCCGCCTATCGCGCCCGGCTCGACCGGCTTTTCGCGCTGGCCGATCTGGTCAAGCTCTCGGGCGACGATCTCGATTGGCTGCTGCCCGGCGCCAGCCCGGAGGATGCCGCCCGCACCATCCTGGCCCAGGGGCCGCGCGTGGTCTTCCTGACTGGCGGAGCCGCCGGCGCCCGCGCCTTCTGGGCGGGCAAGACCCTGACCGTTCCAGCCTCCGGCGTCAGCGTGGCCGACACCATCGGTGCCGGCGACACGTTCAATGCCGGCGTGCTGGCGGCGCTCGACCGCGCCGGCGCGCTCACGCGCGACGGGCTCGCGCAACTGGACGCCGACACCCTGCTGGCCGCCCTGACACTGGGCACGCGCGCGGCGGCGGTCACCGTCTCGCGCCCCGGCGCCAACCCGCCCTGGGCGCATGAGTTGATCTGACGGAAAACGGGACCGCCGCCATCCCTGGCGCGGCCCCGCATTTCTTCGTTCCAAGAATACTCAGGCAACCGCGCCACCGCTCAAAGCGCCTCGAAACTCGCCTTCTGCCGTGCCGTCCAGCGCAGCAGCAACCGCACGCCCTGCTCGCCGATCTCCTCCGAGACCACGATGCCCTGCCGGTGCAGCCAGGCGCGGCGGCGCCCGTCCTCATGCGCCAGCAGCAGTTCCGCCGGCTCGGCCGGCTCATCAAGCGCCGCCGCCAGCCGCGCATCGATGACCGCCTGCAACCCGGCCAACCCCTCGCCGGTCAGCGCCGAGACCGCCTGCACGCCCTCGGTGCGCGCATCCATGCGCTGCAGCGCCTCGCGCATCTCGGGCGACAGCGCATCGATCTTGTTCCAGACCTCGATCAGCGGCACGTCATCCTCGACGCCAAGGGAGGCAAGGATCTCGTTCACGTCGGCGGCCTGCTCCTCGGTCTCGGGATGGCTGATGTCGCGCACATGCAAGATCAGGTCGGCGGCCAGAACCTCCTCCAGCGTGGCGCGAAAGGCCGCGACCAGCTCATGGGGCAGATCGCTGATGAAGCCTACGGTGTCGGACAGGATCACCCGCCGCCCGCCCGGCAGCACCAACTGCCGCATGGTCGGGTCCAGCGTGGCGAAAAGCTGGTCCCTGGCCACGACCTCGGCGCCGGTCAGGCGGTTGAACAGCGTCGATTTCCCGGCATTGGTATAGCCCACCAGTGCCACGATCGGATAGGGCACCTTGGCGCGGGCCTTGCGATGCAGATCGCGGGTCTTGACCACGCGCTCCAGCTGCCGGCGCAGGCGGATCACCTGCTCGTCGATGGCGCGGCGGTCGGCCTCGATCTGGGTCTCGCCGGGACCGCCGACGAAACCGAACCCGCCACGCTGGCGTTCAAGATGCGTCCAGGCCCTGACCAGCCGCGTACGCTGATAGGCCAGCGCCGCCAGCTCGACCTGCAGCACCCCTTCGCGCGTCTGCGCCCGGTCGGCAAAGATTTCCAGGATCAGCCCGGTGCGATCGAGGATCTTGACCCCCCATTCCTTTTCCAGATTGCGCTGCTGCACCGGGGTCACCGGCCCGTCCACCAGCACCAGCTCGATCCCCTCGCCGTCACAGGCGGCCTGCAGATGCTGGCCGATCTCCTCGCGCTTGCCGCGGGAAAACAGCATGCCCGCATCGGGGTTGCGCAGCCGCGCCACCTCGGCGCCGGCAACCTCGATCGCCGGCAGCGCGTGCGCCAGCGCCACCGCCTCCGCCAGCGCCAGTCCGGGCTGGCGGCGGGTGCGCGCATTGCCCAGATCGGGATGGATCACCCAGGCACGGGTCGGGCGCTCGCGCGTCTGCGCCGGATCGGGCAATCAGTCCTCGCCGTCGTAGAGGTTGATCGGCTGTCCCGGCATGATGGTCGAGATCGCATGCTTGTAGACCAGCTGCGACTGCCCGTCGCGGCGCAGCAGCACGCAGAAATTGTCGAACCAGGTGATGACACCTTGCAGCTTCACGCCGTTGATCAGGAAGATGGTGACCGGAACCTTGCCCTTGCGGACATGGTTCAAAAAGGCGTCCTGGAGGTTCTGTTTGTCGCCGGCCATTCGAAGCACCTTGTTCTTATCGCTGATTTTCAAGACTTAGGCGAGGCCGGTTCACCTTGCAAGCGGCGCATGCAGCCAGGATCAGCGCCGCCAGGATTCGGGCGACAGCAGCGCGAGGATGGCCAGCGTCTCGACGCGGCCGGCGACCATGGTTCCGGCCAGGATCGCCTTGGTCAGCCCCGGCAGCCCGGCCCAGCCCTCCCACGGGGCGCCGGCCATGCCGGCCGAGCCCTGGAAGGCCGGCGCCAGCGGAATCACCCCGGCCAGCTGCCCGGTATTGGTCAGCGCCGCCACCGACAGGATGGTGGCGCTGTCGAACTCGATCTGCTGCAACGAGATCAGCATCACCACCACCGCGATGGAACTGGCAAACAGCATGAAGAAGATGAAGGCCAGATAGGCGCCCTCGCGCCGCAGCCGCCGCGCCAGCACACCGCCGCCGCCGACGGAACTCGGGTGGACCACGCGCTCGATCTCGCGCTGGCTGTGACGCGCCAGGGCATAGACGCGCAGCAGCTTGACGCCGCCCGCCGTGGTCGCCACCCCCCCGCCCATCATCGCCAGCCCGGCCAGCATCAGCCCGGGAGAGCTGATCCCCGACCAGTTGCGCGCGCCCTGCCATTCGCGCGAACTCCAGCCGGTGGTGGTCAGATAGCTGAGCGCGTTGAAGATGCCGCCCCAGGCCGCCGAGGCCGCGCTGTCCATGGTCTCGAGCATGCCGCGCGCGCCGCCCTGGGTCACGTCGATCGCACCCAGGAAATGGCGCAGGAACATCATCCCCGAGATCAGCGCCACCGCCCCGGCCGCCATCTGCAGTTCCGGATCGCCCCGCCAGCTCTCCGAGATGCGCAGCTCGTCCCCCCCGGGCCAGAAACGCCGCGACAGGGCCGGGATCAGGAACAGGAAGATCACCATCTCGCCGGCGATGCCGCTGCCCTGGCCCGCCGGGCCGTTCACCGGGCTGATGCCGCTGGTCGAGAGCGTGCCCAGCGCGCGGGTCAGCGCCACCAGCCCCTCCTCGCCCAGCATGAGCAGCACCACCCACATCAGCAGCGTCAGCCCGGCATAGACCGGCGCCACCGCCCGCCCGGCGCGCAGCAGCCGGTGCGCCGGGTCCGCCAGCTCGGCCTGGAAGGCCGGCGCCACCAGATGCGAGGTCATGCGCGGCAAGGCCGAGCCGCCGGGCAGGCGCTCGAATCGCTCGTCGCGGCCATAGGGCGCCGCCATCAGTTCGAACCCGCCGACGCGCAGCGGCGCCAGCAGCGCGATGGCCGCGACCAGCATGAACAGCCCCCCCAGCCAGCCCACCAGCGCCCGCCAGAGATGCAACGGCGGCGCCAGCAGTTCGGCCGCGTAAAGCGAGGCACCGGTGGTGGTCAGCGACGAGATCATCTCCCACCAGGCGTTCAGGAAGCCGGTGTCGGGCAGCGCCAGCGCGAAGGGCAGCGCCAGCATCGCCGGCAGCAGCACCATGGTGCCCAGCATGGTCATCAGCACGCTGCGCGCCCGCGGCCCCTCGGGCCGGCCGGCGGTCGCCAGCCCCACGAGCGCCACCAGCACCAGAAACAGCCCGGCCGCGCCCAGAAAGATCGCGCCGATGCGGTGGCTGTCAATGGCATGCGCGTAAAGCCCCGGCACCACCATGGCCACGGCCCCGATCCCGGCCAGGATGACGATCAGCGGCAGGCGGGACAGGATCTCCATGCCGGGCTCAGAAGAAATCGATCGAGACCTGCAGCAGGCTCTCGACCTCGGGGATATCCGAGGTCAGGGCAAAGATCACCACGATGTCGCCCTCCTCGATGCGCAGATCGCCCATGGGCTTGACGACGCGGCCGGCCTTCTGCACCGCACCCAGCAGCGCACCCTCGGGAAATTCGATGTCGCGGATGGCGCGGCCGCAGATCGGCGAGGTCGAGAGGACCTGCGCCTCGATCACCTCGGCCTCGGCATCGCCCACGGAATAGATGTCGCGCACTCGCCCGTGCCGGATATGGCGCAGGATGGTCGAGACGGTGGAGGCGCGCGGATTGATGAAGGCGTCGATGTCGAGCGTCTCCATCAGCGGCATCAGCGTCGGGTCGTTGACCAGCGAGATCGCCAGCCTTGCCCCCGCCTGCTTGGCGCGCACCGCAGCGAGGATATTGGTCTTGTCGTCGTCGGTGATCGCCAGCACCGCATCGGCGCGCGGCACCGCCGCCTCCTCGAGCAGCTCGGCCGAAAGCCCGTCGCCGTTCAGCACGATGGTGCGGTTGAGCGCGTCTGCCGCATCCTCGGCCCGGGCGCGGTTGCGCTCGATCAGCTTCACGCGCACGCGTTCGGGACGCGCCTCCAGCGCCTGGGCCACGGCCAGGCCGACATTGCCGGCGCCGATGATGACGATATGCTCCTGGCGCTCGCTCGCCTTGCCAAAGATTTCCAGTGTGCGCGCCATGTCCTCGGTGCGGGCAAAGACATAGGCCTGGTCGCCCTCGAACAGCTGGTCGCCCGGCTCGGGGGCGAACAGCCGCGCGCCGCGCCGCACCCCGGCCACCACGGCGCTGAGGCTGGTGAAGGTCTCGTTCAATTGCCGAAGCGGCGTGTTCAGCACCGGGCAATCGGCCTCGAGCAGGATGCCCAGCAGATGCAGCCGGCCCTCGAGAAAGGTCTCGGCATCGAAGGTCGAGGGCGCCGACAGCCGCTGCAGCGCCGAGCGCGCCACCTCGCGTTCGGGGCTGATCACCACGTCGATGGCCAGATGATCGGTGCGGTAGAGGTCGGAATAGATCGCGTCCAGATAGGCCGGGCTGCGCAGCCGGGCGATCTTGCGCGGCACCTGGAACACCGAATGCGCGATCTGGCAGGTGACCATGTTCACCTCGTCGGAATAGGTCGCGGCGATGATCAGGTCGGCGTCGCGCGCGCCGGCGCGGTCAAGCACATCGGGATGGCTGGCGAATCCGGTGACCCCCTGCACGTCCAGCGCATCGGTGGCGCGGCGCACCAGCTCGGCATTGTTGTCGATGACCGTGACATCGTTGCGCTCGCCCGAGAGATGCCTTGCGACATGCCAGCCGACCTGGCCCGCGCCGCAGATGATGATCTTCATTGCGCCTCCGGAAGATGCCCATGACCGGGCGCGATCCTAGCGCGGGACGCATGCGCCGCATACCGCGAAAATCGCCGGGCCAGAGGCTGCGGGCATGCGGAGAACGCGAGGCCCGCGCTTACGCTGCGCGGGCATCGGCCGGGCCGATCGCCTCGGCCAGCATGGCAAAACTCTGGCGCGCGTCCGGGCTTTTGCGGGTGAAGAAGGTGTCGAGCGCCGGGAAGAGGCGCACCGCCTCGTCAAGCCGCGGGTCCGAGCCCGGGGCATAAAGCCCGGCCCGGATCATCAGCTCCGATTCGGCATAGGTGCCGAGCAGGGCGCGCGCGCGCGCAATCAGCGCATTCTCGCCCGGGCTGGCCGCCTGCGGCAGCGCGCGCGAGACCGAGCGCAGCACGTCGACCGCCGGATAGCGCCCACGCTCGGCGATGGCGCGGTCAAGCACCACATGCCCGTCCAGCACGCCGCGCAGGATGTCGGCGACCGGCTCCTCCATGTCGGAACCGGCGACCAGCACGCTGAAGACCGCGGTGATGTCGCCGCTGCCCTCGGGTCCGGGGCCGGAACGCTCGGCCAGGGACATGATCAGATGCGCGGTCGAGGGCGGAAAGCCGCGGTAGCTGGGGCTTTCGCCGGCGGCCAGCGCGATCTCGCGGTGGGCCTCGGCGAAACGGGTGATCGAATCGGCCAGAAACAGCACATGCCGGCCCTGGTCGCGGAAATGTTCGGCCACGGTCATCGCCGCCCAGGCGCAACGCCGGCGCATCAAGGGCGATTGGTCCGAGGTCGCCGCGACCACGACCGAGCGCGCCATGCCCTGCTCGCCAAGGATTTCCTCGACGAATTCGCGCAGCTCACGCCCGCGCTCGCCCACCAGGGCGATGACCGCAACATCGGCGGCGACGCCGCAGGCCAGCGCCGAGAGCAGCGTCGACTTGCCGACGCCCGAGCCGGCGAACAGCCCCATGCGCTGGCCGCGCACCAGCGGCAACATGGTGTCCATGACCGCAAGCCCGGTGTCGAGTCGCGCCCCCAGCCGGTTTCGCGAGGCGGCCGGCGGCGGCGGCGCGCGAAAGCTGCGCCGGACCCCGCCCGCAGGCAGGTCGCGCCCGTCCAGCGGCCGCCCGAACGGATCGATGATGCGGCCGATCCAGGCATTGGAGGGCGCAAGTTCCGGCGCGAAGACCAGCTCGACTCCGGCGCCGATCGAGAGCCCGTCGATCGGCCCCTCGGGCAGGATGGCGGCGCTCTCGGCCTGCAGGCCCACGATCTCGCCGGCGAGGGGCTGGCCTGGGCGGCCGGTAAACACCACCCTGTCGCCCATGGCGGCATGGCCGTTCAGCCCCGCGGCCAGAATCAGCCCGCCCTCGACGGCGCTGACCTCTCCGAAATGGCGCGTCATGCGCAGACGCTGCATGCGCGCGACGATGGGCTGCATCCTGTCCATGGCGGTTTTCCTCTTTTTTCCTCGCCGGCGCCGGCTTCGAAACGGTTTTTAAACCAGTCGAGGTTAAGACCCGGTTTATCGGAACCAGGGAGTGCGCCGATGTTTGACCGGATCGAGACCTTGCGGATGGCGGGCGCGCTGACCGCCCATGCGGCCCAGCGCCAGAAGCTGATCGCCCGCAACGTCGCCAATGCGGACACGCCCGGCTTTCGCGCCCGCGATCTTGCCGGCTTTGCCGAGGGCTATCGGGCGGGGGCCGCGACAGGGATGCGGGCCTCGCGCCCGGGCCATCTTGTCGGGGCCGGCTGGGGCATGGGCGCGGGCCGGGACATGGAGACCGCCTCCGAGCCGGCGCCGAACGGCAATACCGTCTCGCTCGAGGAGGAAATGGTGCGCACCGCCGCCGCGAGGCGCGAGTTCGACCTGTCGCTGGCCGTCACCCGCGCCTCGCTGTCGCTGATCCGCACCAGCCTCGGGCGCCGCGCTTAGGGAGAGAGGACATGACCATTCCGGCTTCTGCCGTCGAGATTGCCGCCACCGGCATGCGCGCCCAGGCCGTCCGCCTGCGCCACATCTCGGAAAACATCGCCAATGTCGACACGCCCGGCTACCGCCGCAAGCTTGTCGCCTTCGAGGAGCAGATGGATTTCGCCCGCCCCCTGGGCGGCGTAAGCGCCGGTCCGGCGCGCCTTGACCGGCGCGAACTGCCCCGCATCCACGATCCCTCGCATCCGATGGCCGATGACGAGGGCTATTACCAGGGCTCGAACGTCGATCTGGTGGTCGAGATCGCCGACGCGAAAGAGGCCGGGCGCAGCTACGAGGCCAATCTGCGCGTCTTCGAACAATCCCGCCAGATGGGCAGCGCGCTGCTCGACCTGATTCGCCGCTAGGGAGGCAAGCCATGATTTCATCGACGATCGCCGCCACCGCCTATGACCGCGCCCGCAGCATGGTTGCCCCGGCCGAGGGCCGCGCCCAGGGCGTCTCCGCCGCCGCATCCGACTTTGCCAGGGTGATGGAGCAGGTGGACCTGTCCGCGACCGGCGCCATGACCGGCCGGACCGAGACGCATGAGCTGGTGCAAAGCATCGCCCAGGCCGAGATCGCGCTCGAGACCGCGGTCGCCATCCGCGACAAGGTGGTCGAGGCCTATCAGGAAATCCTGCGCATGCCGGTATAGGGGGCCCGCGATGGACGAGAATCTGATCTTCGACCTGACCCGCCAGGCGCTGTGGATCGCTGTGCGCATGTCGGCGCCGCTGCTGGTGGTGGCGCTGGTCACCGGCGTGGTCATCGGCCTGTTCCAGGCGCTGACCTCGGTGCAGGAGATGACGCTGACCTTCGTGCCCAAGATCGGGCTGATGCTGGTGGTGTTCTGGGTCTCGATGAGCTTCATGACCTCGACGCTGGCGAGCTTCTTCACCGACCAGATCCTGCCGCAGATCGCCGGGTCATAGGCCATGGACAACGCCATCTATGCGACGCTGACCCGCCAGTCCGGCCTGATGCGCGAGATGCGCACCGTCGCCAACAATATCGCCAATGCCAGCACCACCGGCTTCCGGCGCGAGGGCGTGATCTTCTCCGAATTCATGGTCTCGCTCGATCGTGGCGGCGAGACGCTGGCCATGGCCAATGGCCGCGGCCGCAGCCTCGACCTTGGTCCGGGCGGCATGATCCAGACCAACGGCAAATATGACCTTGCCATCGACGGCGAGGGTTTCCTGATGGTGCAGACGCCCGCGGGCAACCGCCTGACCCGCGCCGGCGCCTTCGCGACCAATGCCGAGGGCGTGCTGGTCAACCCCGACGGCCATGCGCTGCTGGACGACGGCCAGGCGCCGGTCGTGCTGCCCGCGGGGGTGCGCAGCGTCGGCATCGGGCTGGACGGCACGATCTCGGCCGATGGCAATCCGGTCGGGCGCATCGGCGTGTTCGCCGCCCCCGATCCGGCGAAGCTGCGGCTTGAGGCCGGGACGCTGATCGACCCGGGCGGCGCCGCCGAGCCGCAGGAGGATGCCCGGCTGCGCCAGGGCTTTCTCGAGGAATCGAACGTCGATCCGGTGATGGAGATCTCGCGCATGATCGAGGTGCAGCGCGCCTATGAACTGGGCCAGAGCTTTCTGGACCAGGAGGATCAGCGCATCCGCCAGGCCATCACCTCGCTCACCAGGTGAAAGGACAGCACATGAGAGCATTGCAAATCGCCGCCACCGGCATGAGCGCGCAGCAGATGCGCGTCGAGGTGATCTCGAACAACCTCGCCAACATGTCGACCACCGGCTACAACCCGCGCCGGGCCGAATTCGCCGACCTGCAATACCAGCAGGCGACGCGCCCCGGCACGCTGACCGCGACCAATGGCGCCATGGTGCCCGCGGGCGTGCAACTGGGCCTGGGCGTGCGCCCGGCCAGCGTCGCCGTGATGCTGGGCCAGGGGGCGCTGACGCAGACCAATGGCGACCTGGACCTCGCCATCGACGGCAGCGGCTATCTTGAGGTGACACTGCCCTCGGGCATCTCGGCCTATACCCGCGACGGCAGCCTGAAACGCTCGGCCGAGGGGCAGATCGTCACCTCCGAGGGCTATCCGCTGGTGCCTGACATCACCATTCCCGAGGGCGCGCGCAGCATCTCGATCAATGCCGGCGGCGAGGTCTTTGCCTATTTCAGCGACCGCGTCGAACCCGAGAACCTGGGCCAGATCACCCTGGCGACATTCGTGAACGAAAAGGGGCTCGAGGCGACCGGGGGCAACCTGTTTCTGGAGACCACCGCCTCGGGTGCGCCGCTGGTCGCCGCGCCGGGCCAGGAGGGGCTGGGCACGATCCGCGCCGGCTTTCTTGAGGAAAGCGCCGTCGATCCGGTGCGCGAGATCGCCGAGCTGATCAAGGCCCAGCGCGGATATGAGCTGAACTCGAAGGTCATCACCGCCGCCGACCAGATGCTGGCCACCACCGTGCAGGTGCGCTGATGAAATGGCTGGCGCTGATCCTGTCGCTGACGCCGGGCTGGGCCGGGGCCGGCACGCTGCTGGCCACACGCACCCTGCCCGCCGGCACCGTGCTGGCCGCGGCGGACGTGTCGCTCTCGGACGAAAGCGAGGGCGGGATTGACGACCCCGCGCAGGTCCTCGGCCAGCAGCTGCGGGTCATGGTCTATCAGGGCCGCCGCATCGACCCCTCTTATCTCAGCGCACCGACGCTGGTCGGGCGCAACCAGATCGTGACCCTCATCTATGAAAACGCCGCCCTGCGCATCGAGGCCGAGGGCCGGGCGCTTTCGGCCGGCAGCATCGGCCAGACCGTCCGCGTCATGAACAGCAGCTCGCGCGTGACCGTCTCGGGGCGCGTCGCCCCGGACGGCACCGTCGTCATCAGCCAGAACTGAGAGCCCCATGCCCAAGATGTCATCCTCCTGCCCCGCCAGCCTGATCGCTCTCGCGGCGCTTGTCCTGATGGCCGCCGCCTGCGGCCGCGCCTCGCAGATCGGCCAGGTCCCGAAAATGAGCCAGCCCGAGAACAGCGTCGAATTCCAGGCCATGGCCGCCACCGCCTATGGCGGCGAGCCCCTGCCCGAGCGGCCCGACAGCGCCGCCTCGCTGTGGACGACGCAGCCCGGCTCGCTGATCACCGACCGGCGCGCCGCCAGCCGCGGCGACATCCTGACCGTGGTGATCGAGATCGACGACCGGGCCGAGATCCAGAACAGCTCGGGCCGCAGCCGCAGCGCCGCCGACAAGGCCAGCATCCCGGCGATGGTCGGGCTGCCGCAGCGCATCGACGAATTGCTGCCCGACGGCGCCAGCATGGAGGAGATGGCCGAGGCAAAGGCCTCCTCGAGCTTCAAGGGCTCGGGCAATATCTCGCGGCGCGACAAGCTGACCCTGCGCGTGGCGGCGACGGTGATCGACCGGCTGCCCAACGGCGTGCTGCGCATCCAGGGCAGCCAGGAGGTGCGGGTGAACTATGAGGTGCGCGAGCTGACGGTCAGCGGCTTCGTGCGGCCCTCGGACATCGGCCGACGCAACGAGATCGCCTATGACCGCATCGCCGGGGCGCGCATTTCCTATGGCGGGCATGGCCAGATCAGCGACGTGCAGCAGCCGCGCTATGGCCAGCAGGTCGCCGATATCCTTCTGCCCTATTGAGGCCCGCAATGAAAAAGCTTCTGCTCGTGCTGCTGCCCCTGCTGGGCCTTGCCCTGGGCGCCGCCGGCGGCACCATGCTGCAGCCCGCAGCCACCGCGCCCAAAACCGGCCCCGAAACCGCCGCCTCCGGCGGGGCCGAGGCTGCGCCGGACGCCGGGCACGGGGCCGAGGCCGAGACCGCCGCCGCGGGCCATGGCGCGGATGACGGTGCCGGCGGCCTTGACTGGTTCAAGTTTCCCAACCAGTTCTTCGTGCCGATCCTGCGCAACGGCAGCGCCGATGCGGTGATGATCCTGTCGCTCGGGCTCGAGATCCGCGCCTCGGGCCGCACCGACATCGAATCCCAGGAACACCGGCTGCGCGACGCCCTGCTGAGCGCGCTGATGGCCGAGGCCAATACCGGCGCGTTCGACGGCAATTTCACCTCGGATGCCGCAATGCAGCGGCTGCGCGGCGCCCTGCTGGCGGCGGCCCGCAATGCCGCCGGTCCCTCGGTCGTGCGGGTGCTGGTCGAGGACATCGGCCGGCAGGCGCAATAGCCGCTTTCCGCCCGCCCGCGGCATCGGCTATAGACCCCGCAGATCCAAGCGGAGAGCCCGTTGCACCCGACCATCACCATCGTCCTCGCCTCGTGCAACGGCGCGCGCCACATCGGCACCCAGCTTGACAGCATCGCGGCGCAGACCGTGACGAACTGGCGGCTGCTGGTCAGCGATGACGGGTCGCGCGACGCCACGCGCCAGATCGTGCAGGACTTTGCCCGGGGCCGCGCCGCCGGCCAGGTCGAACTGATCGACGGCCCCTGCCGCGGCGCGACCGCCAATTTCCTGCACGCCACCCGCCATGCCGATCCCTCGGGCTGGCTGGCCTTTGCCGATCAGGACGACCAGTGGTTTCCCGAGCGGCTGCAGCGCGGCGTCGAATTCCTGGTGCAGCACCACGGCCCGGCCGTGCATGCCGCCCGAACCATGCTGGGCGATCAGGACCTGCGGCCGCTTGGCCCGGCGCCGCATTTGCGCGGCCCTTTCGGCTTTCGCAATGCGCTGATCCAGGCCTGCCTGCCAGGAAACACCATCCTGGCCAATGCCGAGGCCCTGCAGCTGCTGCAGGCGGGGGCGAAAGCGGCCGATGCGGCCGATGTCGTCGCGCATGACTGGTGGGCCTATCAGCTGCTGGCCGGGGCGGGGGCGCATATCCGCCGTGACCCGGCCCCGGCGCTGATCTATCGCCAGCATGGCCGGAACCTGATGGGGCGCAACGACACCTTCCGCGCCAGGGCGCTGCGGGCCATGATGCTGCATGACGGCCATTTTGCCGATTGGCTGGGGCGCAACCAGCGCGCGCTTGAGCCGATGGCCGGGCTGCTGCTGCCCGAAAACCGCGAACTGCTGCAGCGTTTCGGCCAGGCTCTGCGCGCCAGCGGCCCGCGCGCCTGCCGCGAGTTCATGCGCATGCGGCTTTACCGCCAGACCAGTGCGGGAACGCTGGCGGTGCTGGCGGCCGCGCTGGCCGGACGGTTGCGCCAGCGCTGAGCGGCGCCACAGCGCCGGGACGCGCGGGCGACGCCATGTCTGCCGACCGCAAGACCCGGCCGCATCGGCGCAAGACATCCCGGATTGCGGTCAGCGGGCCGACGCGCCCGGCGCCGCGCGGCCTCGTCCCGGTGCGACAGGAAAGATCCGATGCCCGCGCCCCGGGGCCGCCCGCAATCCCCGCCCGGATCAGGCCAGCAGCCTTGCCAGATACCTTCCGTAATCGTTCTTGGCGTATCTGGCGGCCTGTTCGCGCAACTCATCGGCGCTGATCCAGCCCTGGTCATAGGCGATTTCCTCGGGGCAGCCGGTTTGCAACCCCTGGCGCTGTTCCAGCGTGCGCACGAAATTGCCGGCGTCCAGCAGGCTTGCGTGTGTGCCCGTGTCGAGCCAGGCAAAGCCGCGGCCCATGCGCTCGACCGTCAGGCTGCCCTCGTGCAGATAGGTTTCCAGCAGCGTGGTGATCTCCAGCTCGCCCCGCGCCGAGGGGCGCACCTCTCGCGCCCGCGCCGGCGCCGTGCCGTCGAGAAAGTAAAGCCCGGTCACCGCATAATCCGAGGGCGGCACCTCGGGCTTTTCGACAATCTCCCGCGCCCGGCCCTCGGCGTCAAAGCCGACGACGCCGTAGCGCTCGGGGTCCGAGACGCGATAGCCGAAGACCGTGCCGCCGGCGGGGCGGCGGTCGGCGGCCGCAAGCAGCAAGGGCAGGCCGTGGCCGAAAAAGATGTTGTCGCCCAGCACCATGGCCGAAGGACTGCCGGCCAGGAAATCCTCGGCCAGCAGATAGGCCTGCGCCAGCCCGTCGGGCGAGGGCTGGACGATATATTCGAACCTCACCCCCCATTGGCTGCCATCGCCCATCAGGCGGCGGAACTGCGCCTGGTCCTCGGGCGTGGTGATCACCGCGATGTCGCGGATGCCGGCGAGCATCAGCACCGTGATCGGGTAATAGATCATCGGCTTGTCATAGATCGGCAAAAGCTGTTTCGACACGCCCATGGTGATCGGATAAAGCCGCGTGCCCGAGCCGCCGGCCAGGATGATGCCCTTGCGCTGGCCGGGCAGACTGGAAATGGCATTGGTCATGGATTCAACTCCTGCAATGTCTGGGCAAGACCGGCCTGCCAGTCGGGGCGGGCAAGGCCGAAGTCCTGCAAAATGGCGGCGCAATCCAGGCGGGAATTCGCCGGACGCCGGGCGGGGGTGGGATAGTCCGCGGTCGCAATGTCGGTGATGCGGCAGGCAAGCCCGGCCTGAGCCATGATCGCGCGCGCGAAATCCGCCCAGGTCACGTCGGGCGCCCCGGCAAAGTGATAGATGCCGGTGCGGTCCGCGCCCGCGCGCAGGGCATCCGTGATCTTCAGGCAGGCGGCGGCGATGGCGGCGGCGGGGGTCGGGCCGCCCCATTGGTCGGCGACGACGCGCAACTCCTCGCGCTCGGCGCCCAGTCGCAGCATGGTCTTGACGAAATTCGTCCCATGCGCCGAGAACACCCAGGAGGTGCGCAGTACCAGCCATTGCCCGCCGGCGGCCCTGATGCCCTGCTCGCCGGCCAGTTTGCTGGCGCCATAGACGCCCAGCGGCCCGGTCGGGTCGCTTTCCCGCCAGGGGCGTTCACCCGAGCCGTCGAAGACGTAATCGGTCGAGACATGGATGAAGGGCACGCCCAGCTCCGCCGCGGCCCGCGCCATGGCGGCGGGGGCCAGCGCGTTGACGGCATGGGCCAGGTCGGGCTCGGATTCGGCGCGGTCGACGGCGGTATGGGCGGCGGCATTGATCACCGCCGCCGGGCGCAGGGCGCGGATCGCCGCGGCGCAGGCACCGGCGTCAGTCAGATCGGCGCTTTCGCGCCCCAGGAACTGCGCCGCGGGGGCGATCCGGGCCAGTTCGGTCGCCAGCTGCCCGCTGCGGCCAAAGACCAGCAGTCCGCTCACGCCGCCCCCAGCCTTTGCCCGACGCCCTTTCGGCCGAGCAGCGGCTGCCACCAGACGGCATTGTCGAGATACCATGCGACGGTGCGCGCCAGCCCCTCCTCGACGGTGACCGAGGGGCGCCAGCCCAGCTCGTCGCGGATGCGGGTCGGGTCGATGGCATAGCGCCGGTCATGGCCGGGGCGGTCGGTGACGAAGGTGATCAAGCGGTCGTGCGGGGCGGCTTCGGGGCGCAGCCGGTCCATATGCGCGCAGATCACGCGCACGAGATCGATATTCTTGGCCTCGTTCTCGCCGCCGATATTGTAGCTGCGGCCGATCCGGCCCTTTTCCAGCACCAAAAGCAGCGCATCGGCGTGATCCTCGACATAAAGCCAGTCGCGCACATTGCCGCCATCGCCATAGACCGGGATCGGCCGGCCGTGCAGCGCATTCAGGATCACCACCGGCACCAGCTTTTCCGGGAAATGGAACGGCCCATAATTGTTCGAGCAATTGGTCAGCACCACCGGCAGGCCGTAGGTCTCGTGCCAGGCGCGCACCAGATGGTCCGAGGCCGCCTTGGAGGCCGAATAGGGGCTGCGCGGGTCATAGGGGGTATCCTCGGTGAACTGCCCCTCTTCCCCCAGCGAGCCGAAGACCTCATCGGTCGAGACGTGGTGAAAGCGGAAGCTCTCGGGCCGGTCCTGCCGGATCCAGTAGCGGCGCGCGGCCTCGAGCAGATTGTAGGTGCCGGTGATATTGGTGTCGATGAAATCGCCCGGCCCGTCGATCGAGCGGTCGACATGGCTTTCCGCCGCCAGATGCATGATCGCATCGGGCTGATGCGTGGCCAGCACGCGCTCCAGCGCCGCGGGATCGCGCAGATCGGCGTGTTCAAAGGCGTAAAGCGGGCTCTCGGCCACCGAGGCGACGTTTTCCAGGTTCGCCGCATAGGTCAGCGCATCGAGGTTCACCACCCGATGCCCGCGCGCCACCGCCAGCCGCACCACCGCCGAGCCGATGAAGCCCGCGCCGCCCGTTACCAGAATCTTCATCTTCCGTCCTCTTGTCCCTCTGCGCCCGCGAAGGTGAACGGGCTGTCGAAATCGCAAAGCCGCACCGCCGCGGCGTCCTTGCCCGACAGCAGCGGCGGCGCGCCCAGCCCCCAGTCGATGCCGGCGCTGTCCCAGGCCACCGCGCCATCGCATTCCGGCGCATAATGATCGGTGCATTTGTAGCAAATTTCCGTGTCCGGCTCGCGGGTGACGAAGCCGTGCAGAAAGCCGGCCGGGATCCACAACTGGCGGCCGTTGTCAAAGGACAGCTCGGCCCCGGTCCATCGCCCGTAACTTGGGCTGCCCTTGCGGATGTCGACCGCGACATCGAACAGCCGCCCGCGCCCGCAGCGCACCAGCTTGCCCTGGGCATGCGGCGGCGCCTGGAAGTGCAGGCCGCGCAAGGTGCCGGCAGCGGTCGAAAGCGAATGATTGTCCTGCACGAATTCCGGCAGGTCCAGCCCGGCGGCCAGCAATGTGCGCCGGTTCCAGCTTTCGGCAAAAAACCCGCGCGCATCGCCGTGCCGCGCTGGCGTCAGGATCAGGACCCCGGCCAGTGGGGTCTTCTCGATATTCATCGCTCATCGTCCAGAGTGGCGGCGCGGGTCAACGCGCCGGCAGGGAATCGTCGTGCCCGAAATCGGCCTTCGCGCCCAAACTATGGCCTCGGCCGATAAAATGCACGGGGAATAACGCGTGACTTGGAAGGCCTTGCAGGGACTTCCTTAAGCGATCGGAAATGGTTCCGAGTCACCGCCGCCACCACGTCAGCCAGCAGGCCGGCCAGCAGGGACGACAACCGCAATGCGTTACCGCCTCGTTGCGACCCATACCGGGACGGCCCTGCCCTTCGCCGCCGGGATCAGCGACCTGCGCACCCATGCCGGGGCCGGGGGGCTCGCGCTGTTCAGCCTGACGCAGCGCGGCGGCGGCATGACCGCCTATCGCATCACCGCCGCCGACCAGCCGATCATGATGGCGACCAGCCGGGCCTATGCGCCCGCGCTTTCCCATGCCGGCACGCCGCTTGCCAGCATCGTCGACCTGGGCGCCGGGCCGCTGCTGTTCGGCACCGGGCTGACCAACAGCCTGGGCGCCGGCATCGCCCTGGGTGCCGACGGCAGCTTTCTTGGCAGCGGCCAGCTGGCCGCTGCCGGGCTGGCCAGCGATGTCATCCGCATGGGCCAGTTCCAGACCCCGGCGGGCAGCTTTCTCTATACGGTGCGCGACGGGCAGACCGCCTTCGACATCTGGCGCATCGGCGCCGCGGGCGCGCTGGCGCATGTGACCCGCGCCGCCCTGCCCGCCGGCCCCGGCCTGCAGGGCGCCGAGATCGACGCCATGCAGCTGGCGCAGCTCGCCGACCGCAGCTTCATCGTCACCGCCTCGGCGCTGGGCAATTATGTCGCGGCGCAGATCGTCAATGCCGATGGCAGCGCCGGTGCCGCGCAGATGCTGTGGGCGCATGACGGCGTGGGCCTGAACCAGCCGCGCCACCTCGGCCTCGCCAGCGTGGCGGGCACGACCTATGTGGTGGTCGCCTCGGCGCAAAGCTCGTCGCTGACCACCATGCGCCTGACCTACGGGGGCGAGCTGATCCCCGTCGATCACGTCATCGACGAGCTGACCACCCGCTTCCAGCGCACCACCGCGCTGGAGACCGTGAGCATGGGCGGGCGCGCCTTTGTCTTTGTCGGCGGCGGCGACGACGGCATCAGCGTCTTCACCCTTACGCCCGAGGGCAAGCTCTTGCATCTGACCACACTGGCGGATGCCGACGACCGCAGCCTGGCGGATGTCTCGGCAATGTCGGCAGCGGTGATCGGCGGCAAGATCGCGCTGTTCGTCTCCTCGCACAGCGAGGCCGGCATCAGCCAGTTCGTGTTCGAGCCGGGCAGCATCGGCCTGACCGCCACCGTCGGCGCAGGCGATCAATATGGCACCGATGGCAGTGACATGATGATGGCCTCCTCGGGGACGGAATGGTTGTCGGGCGGCGCCGGAGACGACATCCTGATCGCCGGGGACCGCCCGCTGGCCATGGTCGGCGGCATGGGGGCCGACATCTTCGTGCCCAGCGCGGTGACCGGCCAGATCGTCATCCGCGACTTCGAGCCCGGGCAGGACCGCATCGACCTGTCCTTTCTGGGCATGTTGCGCAGCACCGCGCAGCTGCGATTCGTGCCGCAGGGCACCGGCATCAAGATTTCATTCGGAACCACGGAGATACGGGTTGTGACCAAGAACGGCACCACATTGCAGGCAAAGGATTTCGACAATTCGCTGATTCCGGTGGCGCATTACGCCGCCCCCAGCATGCGCACGAAGGTGCTGGGCACCGCCTTGGCCGACAGGCTGACCGCCTCGCGCCATGGCTCGAGCATCTATGGCTATGGCGGCAACGACATGCTGATCGGCGGCCTCGGCCGGGATCTGCTGATGGGCGGCGCCGGCCATGACACGCTGAACGGCGGGGATGCGAATGACAGCCTGGTGGGGGAGTTCGGCAACGACTTCCTGTCGGGCGGCGCCGGCAACGACATCCTCTACGGCGGGGGGGACCAGGATTCGCTTTACGGCGGCGCCGGTTTCGACACGCTGCACGGCGGCGACGGCAATGATTTTCTTTATGGCGACCTCGATGCCGACTATCTGTCGGATGCGGCGGGGCACAACACGCTGTCGGGCGGGGCGGGCAACGACACGCTGATCGCCGCCGCCGGCCATGACATCCTTTACGGCGGCGATCACAACGACCACATGCTGGCAGGCGCCGGCCATGACAGTCTTTACGGCGGCAGCGGCAATGATTCGCTGGATGGCGAGGCCGGCAACGACCTTCTCGACGGCGGCGACGGCAACGACACGGTCGCGGGCGGCAGCGGCAACGACATGATGCTGGGCGGCGACGGCAACGACCTGATGCGCGGCGGCGACGGCCATGACACGCTGAACGGCCAGACCGGCAACGATCTGATCCATGGCGACAGCGGCCATGACGTGCTGTTCGGCTGGCTGGGCAATGACACGCTGTTCGGCGGCGTCGGGTCGGACACGCTTTACGGCGACTGGGGCGACGACCTGCTGTTCGGCGGCGACGGCAACGACCCGATGCTGGGCGGAGAGGGCAACGACACGCTGCATGGCGAGGCCGGCGAGGATATCCTGCGCGGCGGCGAGGGCAATGATTCCGCCACCGGTGGGCTGGGCAACGACCTGATCTTTGGCGACGCCGGCAACGACCGCCTGTTCGGCCAGGAAGGCCACGATTCCATCGAGGGCGGGATGGGCGACGACCTGATCTCGGGCGGCGCGGGCAATGACACGCTGACCGGGGGCGCCGGCGCCGACATCTTCGTCTTTGCGATGGCGGATCTGGACGGCAGCACCGACGTGATCACCGATTACCAGCGGGCGTTTGACATGCTCGACCTGCGCGGGCTTGGGCTGAGCTTTGTCGGATATGACGCCTTCACCGCCGCGGGCCAGGCCCGGCTCGAGGTGCAGGGCAATGGCCATCGCCTGCTGGTCGACATGGACGGCGACCGCATGGCGGACCTGACCATCACGTTTGAGGGCACCAACACGCACGTCGGCATCGATACCGGGAGTTTCCTGTTCTAGCGCTCCAGCAGGTAACGATGCGTGCGCTCGAGCAACATCAGGCCGATGAACAGCAAGAACACCGCGAGGCCGATGACATAGCCCCGGCTGACATAGCTGGCCTCATAGGTCGGATAAAGCCCGCGCCGCATCAGCGCCACGCAATGGATCAGCGGGTTGAACCACAGCACCTCCTGCGCCTTCGTCGGCATCACCTCATAGAGAAAGAAGATCCCCGACATCAGGAACAGCGGCCGTGTCAGGATGCTCCAGACCCGTTCCCAGATCGGGAATGCCGTCATCAGATAGCAGTTCAGCGACCCCACGCCGACCGCGAGCAGCGTGACCAGCATGAGCGATTCGAGGATCGCCGCCATGTCGATCAGCACCGGCAGCTGGTAGATGATGAAGATCGCGCTCAGCACGATGCCGATGACCGCGGTATGGGTCAGCGCATTCAGCACCGTGCGCGCGATCATCGCGTCGATGAAGGTCACGCTGGGATAGGCCAGAAACGGGCGCGAGTAGCGGATCGAGGCCGCGACCTTGTGCGTCAGGTCGTTGAACATGGCAAATGGCAGAAAGCCGGACGCATAGAACAGCGCAAAGTTCGAGCCGATTCCGGGGCTTCTGAGCGCCATGCTGAAGATCACCGTCAGCAGGGCCACGCCCAGCACCGGCTCGAGCACCGCCCAGACATAACCCCCGGCCGAGCGGCCATAGGTGGTCGCCATCTCGCGCAGCATCAGCGCCACGACGATGCGCAGCATGCGAAACCGCGGGCCTTTGCGCAATGGCCGCTGGGCGCGGCGGGTTTCGCCTGAGATGTCGGACATGTGAACACAAATGCTGGCCTTGGGAACCGGCAATATGTAACAACTGCGCCGAAAAGGTAAACCAGCGAAAGCGTCCCTGCGGTGAGCACCCCCACTTCTTCGGCCGGCAGCAATGTCGGCCAACCCGCCCAGGCCCCTGGCGGGCAACAGGACGCGGCCGCCACGCCGAAACCCGCCGCAGCCGGGCCGGCCGCGACCGCGCGCCCCTTCCAGGGCAATCCGGCGATGACGCCGCCCGCTACTGCCCCGTCCCCGGCACCGGCGCCCGCAGCCGAGGCGCCTGCAGCCGCCACCCCTGTCGCGCCCACCTCGGCGCAACCGCCGGCGGTGCGCCCCGCTCCGGCGCAGCCGATCCCGGTCCGGCCGGTCGCCACCGCGGTGGTCAAGCCCGCCCCGGTCGTGCCGCCCACGCCGGTGCAGCCGATCCGCCCGACCGTGGCCATCGCCCAGCCGCGCCGCCGGCACTGGCTGATCCTGGTCTCGTTCCTGCTTCTGGTGGCGCTGCCCACGCTCGTATGGTCCTGGTATCTCTGGGCGCGGGCCTCGGACCAGTATGTCTCCAGCGTCGGATTTTCGGTGCGCACGGAACAGATGACGCCCTCGATGGACCTGCTGGGCGGGCTCATGCCCTTTACCGGCGGCGGCGGCGCCTCGGACACGGACGTGCTTTACGAATACATCCGCAGCCAGGACATGGTGGAAAGGATCGACGCCAAGCTGGACCTGCGCGCGCGCTTTTCCCGCGACTGGCCGCATGATTTCGTCTTTGCCTTCGACCCCTCGGGCCAGATCGAGGACCTGACCGATTACTGGCAGCGCCAGGTCAGGGTGCTTTACGACAACAGCACGCGGCTGATCACCCTCAATATCAGCGCCTTTTCCCCCGAGGACGCGCAGCTGATCGCGGCGGCGGTGTTTCAGGAAAGCTCGGACAAGATCAACGAACTGTCCTCGATCGCGCGTGACGATGCCACACGCCTGGCCAGCGAGGAACTGGACAAGATCCGCGAGGATCTGACCCGCACCCGCCAGGCGATGACCGCCTTCCGCATGGAGACGCAGATCGTCGATCCCGAGGCCGATCTTGCCGGCCAGATGGGCGTGCTGAGCGGGCTGCAGGCGCAGCTGGCCGAGGCTCTGGTCGCCCATGACCTGCTGATCGAGAACGCGCCGGCGACCGATCACCGCGTCACCCAGTCGCAACAGAAGATCGACGCCCTGCGCCGCCTGATCGACAGCGAGCGCTCCAAGTTCGGCGCCGGCGGCAAGGGTCCGGCCGGGGAAAGCTATGCCCAGCTGATGGCGGAATATGAAAAACTGGCGGTGGACCGCGAATTCGCCGAGGGCGCCTATCGCTCAGCCCGCATCGCCTATGAGACCGCGCTAGCCGAGGCCCGCCGGCAGTCGCGCTATCTGGCGGCGCATATCCAGCCCAAGGTGGCGCAAAGCTCGACCGAGCCGAACCGGCTGTGGTTGCTTTTCGTCGTCGCCGGCCTGCTGTTCACCGGCTGGTCGATCCTCGTGCTGATCTACTACAGCATCCGCGACCGCGGCTGAGCCATGATCCTGCTCGAGAATCTGACCAAGGTCTATCGGCTCAAGGGCCGGCAGACCGTGGTGGCGGACAGGTTGAACGCGGTGTTTCCGACCGGCGCCTCGGTGGCGCTGCTCGGGCGCAACGGTGCCGGCAAGTCCACGCTGCTGCGCATGATCGCCGGCACGGTCAAGCCGACCTCGGGCCGGGTGCTGTCGGACGGAAGCATCTCATGGCCGGTGGGCTTTGCCGGCAGCTTTCACCTTGAGCTGACCGGGGCGCAGAACGTGCGCTTCGTCGCCCGCATCTACGGCGTCGACACGGACGAGCTGGTGGATTACGTCGCCGATTTCGCCGATCTCGGGCAGCATTACCACCAGCCCTTCGGCAGCTATTCCTCGGGCATGCGCTCGCGGCTGGCGATGGGCACCAGCATGGGCATCCATTTCGACACCTATCTGGTCGATGAGGTCACCAGCGTCGGCGACGCCGATTTCCGCGCCAAGTCGCAGCGCGTGTTCAACGACCGCATGAGCACCGCGGGCGCCATCGTGGTCAGCCATTCCATGCCGATGGTGCGCAACATGTGCAACATGGGCGCGGTGCTGGATCACGGCCGGGTCAGCGTCTTTGAGGATCTCGAGGAAGCGATCGCCCTGCACGAGGCGATCCTGCGCGTGCCGCCCTCGGCGCAGCCCGGCTAGGCGCCGCCCTGCAACAGCGCCGCGATCTCATCGCGGCGCGCCGCGACCAGGCCGGCGTCGCCGCGCGATTCCACGTTCAGCCGCACCACCGGCTCGGTGTTCGATCGCCGCAGGTTGAAGCGCCAGTCGGCAAATTCCAGGCTGATGCCGTCGGTGTCGTCGCGCCCGGCTGCATCGGGGGCGAAACGCGCCAGCACGCGCGCGATCGCCGCCCCGGGATCGGCGAGGCGGAAGTTGATCTCGCCCGAGGAGGGAAAGGCCCGCATCCTGGCCGCCAGCAGCGCATCAAGGCCGCAACCCTTGCGCGAGAGCAGCTCCACCACCAGAAGCCAGGGCAGCATGCCGCTGTCGGCATGGTAAAAATCGCGGAAATAGTGATGCGCCGACATCTCGCCGCCATAGATCGCGCCGCTCTCGCGCATGGCGCGCTTGACGAAGGCATGACCGGTGCGGGCCTGCACCGCCTGCCCGCCCGCCGCCGCGATCACGTCGCGGGTGTTCAGCACCACGCGCGGGTCATGCACGATGCGCGCGCCCGGATGCCGTTCCAGAAAGGCCGCGGCCAGCAGCCCCACCACATACTCCCCGGGAATGAAATTCCCCTGCCCGTCGAAGAAGAAGCAGCGGTCGAAATCCCCGTCCCAGGCCAGGCCCAGATCGGCGCCATGCGCGCGCACCGCCTCGGCGGTCATCGGCTGGTTCTCGGGCAGCAGCGGGTTCGGGATGCCGTTCGGAAAGGCCGGGTCCGGGTCGTGGTTGATGCGGACAAAGCGCAGCGGCGCGCCGCGCCGCGCCAGTTCCGCGGCGATGGCGTCGAAGGTCGGCCCGGCGGTGCCGTTGCCGGCATTGACCAGCACCGTCATCGGCCGCAGCGCCGCGATGTCGATGAAGTCGACCAGAGCCGCGGCATAGCTGTCGCGCGCCCGGGCGAAATCGACCGTGCTGCCCCGGCGCGCGGATGGGACGAAATCGCCCGATTGTGCCAGCGCGGCGATGGCGGCGAAATCGCCCTCGGGGTCCAGCGGCGCCGCGCCGCGCCCGACCAGCTTCATGCCGTTGTAGTCGATCGGATTGTGCGAGGCGGTGACCTCGATGCCGCCGTCGGCGCCGGAATGGCCGGTGGCGAAATACATCTCCTCGGTGCCGGCAAGGCCGAGGTCGCGGACATTGGCGCCGCCCTCGTTCAGGCCGCGGATCAGCGCCGCCGCCAGTTCGGGCGAGCTGGCGCGGCAGTCGCGCCCGACGATCACCTCGCGCGCGGCCAGCACCTGGGCAAAGGCGCGGCCGATGCGCCAGGCGATGTCGGCATCCAGTTCGCTGCCCAGCCGGCCGCGCACGTCATAGGCCTTGAAACAGTCGATACGCCGCGCGGGCGCCCCTGCCGGAACACTCATTCCATCCCCCATTCTGCCCTGACGTGGCTATAGCAGCCGCAAGGCGATGGAAACAGCCGGTCGCGGCTGATGACCCGCGGCCCCGGTCGCGCTAGACTGGCAAGGGGGGGGGACGCCGATGGAAAAGCCGCAGCCCGATCACGCGGCGCCGATGCGCGCAGGAGCGGCGGCGGGTGGCGGCGCGATCCGCACCCGCATCCTGACCGGCGATGCCATCGCGCCGCTGCTGGACGAACTGGCGCGGCTGCGCATCACGGTATTTCGCGACTGGCCCTATCTTTACGACGGCGATCTGGATTACGAGCGCGAATACCTGCAATGCTGCCTCACGCCCGGGTCGGTGATGGTCGGCGCCTGGGACGGCGCGACGCTGGTCGGCGCCGCCACCGGCGCCCCGATGGAGGACCACGCCGAGGAATTCGCCCCGGCCTTCGCGCATCGGCCGGAAAAGCTGCACCAGATCTTCTATTGCGCGGAATCGGTGGTCCTGCCGCAATATCGCGGCAAGGGGCTGGCGCGGGCCTTTTTCGACGGGCGCGAGGCGCATGGCCGGCTCTTGGGGCGCCGCTTCAGCGCCTTTTGCCGGGTGCTGCGCCCCGAAAACCACCTGCTGCGGCCGCCGGGCTTTCAGCCGATGGATGCGTTCTGGCAGCGGCGCGGCTATCGCCCGCTGCCCGATGTCGATGCCGGCTTCGACTGGAAGGACATCGGCCAGAACGCGCCGACGCGCAAGCGGCTGCAGTTCTGGATGCGCAAGCTCTAGCGGCGCGGCTGACAAAAGGTCGCAGGCGGCAAGCGGTTCCGTTTGGTTGCGGTTTGGTTTGCCGCCGCTATTTCGGCCCTGATCGCGGGGCCGATGCGGATAGCCTACCCTGCGCAAACCTGGAGAATCTTGTCAGGAGCAGGAACATGCAGATTTGGGACAGCCACGAGCGTTACGGAGCCATTTCCCGACCGTTGCACTGGGGCATGGCGGCATTGATGGTCTGGCAATTCGGCGGCGTGCTGGCCAAGAAGGCGCTGGGCGAGGAGAACGGCCTCGCGGCGGCGCTGTCGGGCAATCACACCGAGGTCGGGACGATGCTGGCCGTGCTGATCGTCTTGCGCCTGATCTGGGCCTTTGCCAACCGCCACAACCGGCCGCCGCATGACGAGGGCCTGCGCGGGCAGCTGGCCAAGGCGGGCCATCTGGCGCTTTACGCGCTGATGGTGCTGGTGCCGGCTGCGGCGCTGCTGCGCGCCTGGGGCGGCAAATGGGGCTATTCGCCCTTCGGCATCGAGGTCTTTCCCGGCCGCGAGCCAGAGCAGGTGGTGGGCTTTGCCACCTGGATCGGCGGCACCTTCCATGGCGAGCTGGGCCTGATCATGGGCGCGCTGATCCTGGGCCACATCCTGATGGCGGTGATCCATGCCCGCCAGTCGCGCGGCCGCACCGTCGGGCGCATGGCCGGCTGATCCGGCCTCTTGCCGCGGTGCCTAGGCGGGTTCGTCGGGCATTGCGGCCTCGGGCGTGGCCGCGGGCGCCGGACTGGCGCCTTCGGGGTCGGTCAGGCGGTTGTCCTCCCACTGGCCCGCGGCGGTCTGGCCGCTGGCATAGCGCATGACCCCGGTGCCCTGGCGCTTGCCGGCACTGAAATGCCCGGTATAGATATCGCCATTGGCATAGGTGGCGACCCCCTCGCCGTCGATCTCGCCCGCCTTCCAGGCGCCCTCGTAGCGAAAGCCGTCGGGGGCGATCAGCCGGCCCCGGCCCTCGCGCAGGCCATGCGCGAAGGCGCCGTCATAGCTGGTGCCGTCGGCATAGGTCGCCTGGCCCTGGCCGTGACGCTGGCCGTCCAGCCAGGCGCCGTTGTAGACATAGCCGTCGGGATAGGTCATGCGACCCTGGCCCTCGTTGCGGCCGCGCCGGAAGGCGCCCTCATAGACAAGGCCATTGGCATATTTCGCCACGCCCTGCCCCTCGATCACCCCGGCCTGCCATTCGCCGTCATAGCTGGCGCCGTCGGCATAGGTAATCAGCCCGCGCCCCTGCGGCAGGTCGTCCTTCAGCGCCCCCTCATAGACCGAGCCGTCGGGATAGGTGATGCGCCCCAGCCCCTCCATGCGGCCCTCGACCCAGTCGCCGGCATAGACATAGCCATCATGGCCGGTGAATGTGCCGGTGCCCCAGTGCCGGTCGCCGCGGAAATCCCCCTCATAGCGGTCGCCATTGGCAAAGACCGCCACGCCCCTTCCCTCGCGCCGGCCATTGGCAAAGCGCCCCTCATAGCTGTCGCCCGAGGGCTGGGTCAGCCTGCCCTGGCCAGACATCTGCCCGCCGGCCCAGTGCCCCTCATAGATCAGGCCGTCGGGCATGGTGAAGCGGCCGCGGCCCTCGCGCCGGTCGGCCTTCATCTCGCCCTGATAGGTGGCGCCGTCGGCATAGACGATCTTGCCCGAGCCCTGCTTGAGCCCCTGTTTCCAGCCGCCCTCATAACGAAAACCGTTCGGCTGGGTCAGCACGCCGCGCCCGTCGTGCAGCGCGTTCACAAAGCCGCCCTCATAGACCGAGCCATTGGCATAATGCGCCACACCCTGGCCGGTGATCTGCCCGTCCAGCCAGTCGCCCTCATAGGTGCCGCCATCGGCATAGGTGATCTTGCCGCGGCCCTGCGGCTTGCCCTGGGCAAACTCGCCCTCATAGACCGAGCCATTGGGGAATTTCGCCCGGCCCCGGCCCTGGATCACGCCATCCACCCAGTCGCCGCTGTATTCATAGCCCGAGGGCAGGCGATAGGTGCCGCTTCCGTGCTGGCGGCCGTTGCGAAAGCTGCCCTCATAGACGCCGCCATCGTCATAATGCTTGCTGACCACCGGCCCGGCCGCGGCCATGCCGGCGCCGGCCAGGATCATCGCGCCGGCGACAACGGCTGCCTTCATGACCCTCTTCCTCCCGTGCGGTTTCCCGCCCCGGTTCTAGCGCATGGGTCCTGCCGGCGCAAAGCCGACTTTTCCTTTGCCGCGACCTCGCCTATCACGGGGGCGACATCCGCTGAAGGGGCGCGCCATGGCCGACAAGATCCGCATCACCCTGGGACAGCTGAACCCCACCGTGGGCGACCTGCCCGGCAATGCGGCCAGGGCCCGCGACGCCTGGGCGCAGGCGCGCGCTGCCGGCGCCAGGTTGTTGGCCCTGCCCGAGATGTTCATCACCGGCTACCAGACCCAGGACCTGGTGCTGAAATCCGCCTTCACCCGCGACGCCATGGCCCATGTCGAGGCGCTGGCCCGCGACTGCGCCGACGGCCCCGCCATCGCCATCGGCGGCCCCTTGGCCGAGGGCGACAAGCTCTACAACGCCTACTGGATCCTCAGGGACGGACGCGTGGCGGCGCGGGTGCTGAAGCACGAACTGCCGCACAAGCAGCTTTTCGACGAATTGCGCCTGTTCGACCAGGGCCCGGTCAGCGGCCCCTACAGCGTGAACGGGTTGCGCATCGGCAGCCCGATCTGCGAGGACGCCTGGTGGCCCGAGGTGACCGAGACCCTGGCCGAGACCGGGGCGGAACTGCTGCTGGTGCCGAACGGCAGCCCCTATCACCGAAACAAGCTGGACCTGCGCATGGGCCATATGGTCGCGCGCGTGGTCGAGACCGGGCTGCCGTTGATCTATCTGAACTCGGTCGGCGGCCAGGACGACCAGATCTATGACGGCGCCAGCTTCGTGCTGAACCCCGGCGAGGACGGCGGCGCGGTCAAGGTCATGCAGCTTGCCCCTTTCGACGAGGCCCTGGCCCATGTCGATTTCACCCGCACGCCGCAGGGCTGGCGCGCGGTGCCCGGCCAGATGGACCACCAGCCCGACGAATGGGAACAGGACTATCGCGCCATGACCGAGGGGTTGCGCGACTACATGGGCAAGTCCGGCTTTCGCAAGGTGGTGCTGGGGCTTTCGGGCGGCATCGATTCCGCGCTGGTCGCCACCATCGCCTGCGACGCGATCGGGCCCGAGAACGTGCGCTGCGTCATGCTGCCCAGCGAATATACCTCGCCCTCCAGCCTGGAGGATGCCGCGGATTGCGCGCGCCGGCTGGGGGTGCGGCTGGACAGCGTGCAGATCGAGGGCGCGCGCGACGCGGTGGGTGCGGCGCTGGCGCCGCTGATGGCGGGCACCACCCCCGACACCACCGAGGAAAACATCCAGTCGCGGCTGCGCGGCGTCATGCTGATGGCGATCTCGAACAAGTTCGGGGAACTCTTGCTGACCACCGGCAACAAGTCCGAGATCGCGGTCGGCTATGCCACGATCTATGGCGACATGGCCGGCGGCTACAATCCGATCAAGGACCTCTACAAGACCCGGGTATTCCGCACCTGCCACTGGCGCAACCTGAACCACCGCGACTGGATGCGGGGCGCGGCGGGCGAGGTGGTGCCGCCGCAGGTGATCGCCAAGCCGCCATCGGCCGAGCTGCGCCCGAACCAGACCGACCAGGACAGCCTGCCGCCCTATGAGGTGCTGGACGCGATCCTCGAAGGGCTGGTGGAAAAGGATCTGGCGCTGGTCGATCTGGTGGCGCAGGGCTTTGACCCCGACACGGTGCGCCGGGTCGAAGCGCTGCTTTATGGCAGCGAATGGAAACGCTACCAGGCGGCGCCGGGGCCGCGGATCTCGACCCGGGCCTTCTGGCTGGACCGCCGCTATCCGCTGGTGAACCGCTGGCGCGACCGGCTGTAGGCACGCGGCCGGGCGCCGGAAACTGCGTGGCATTTTAAGCAGATGTCACGTGCCTGCGCGGGCGCGGCGCCTATCATGGCCTCTGGGCGGACAGGGTTTCGGCGCGGACCGCCTGCCGTGGCGGCGGGCATTTCCCCCGGGCCGGCAGGACAAGGCGCGCCGGGCCGCGGGTCCCGGACCACCACATGCCGGGGCCCGACGGCCGCGCGCCGTCGGCCGGGTCAGACCTCGACCGCCAGCGCCTGCTGCGCGCCGACCTCGAAGACGCGCCTGTAGCGGGCGATTTCCGCTGCCGGGCCGGTGGCCTTGCCGGGGTTGTCCGACAGCTTGACCGTCGGGCGCCCGTCTGCCGCCACCGCCTTGCACACCAGCGAAAACGGCGCCAGCCGATCCTCGGGCACCAGGCCGCGGAAATCGTTGGTCAGCAGCGTGCCCCAGCCGAAGCTGACCTTCACCCGGCCATGGAATTGCCGAAACAGCTCGCCGATCTTGCCGACATCCAGCCCGTCCGAGAAGATGATCAGCTTGCGGCGCGGGTCCTCGCCGCGGTTTTGCCACCAGCGGATCGCAATCTCGGCGCCCTCGGCCGGGTCGCCGCTGTCGACGCGGATGCCGGTCCAGCCCGCCAGCCAGTCCGGGGCGTGGTCCAGAAAGCCCTGGGTGCCATAGGTATCGGGCAGGATGATGCGCAGATTGCCCTCATGTTCCTCGTGCCAGTCGGCCAGCACGCGATAGGGGGCGCGGCGCAATTCCTCGTCGCTGTCGGCAAGCGCGGCAAAAACCATCGGCAGTTCATGGGCATTGGTGCCGATGGCCTCGATGTCGCGGCGCATGGCGATCAGGCAGTTCGAGGTGCCGATGAAACGCTCATCCCCCAGCCCCTCGACCATGGCCTGCACGCACCAGTCCTGCCACAGGAAGCTGTGGCGCCGCCGGGTGCCGAAATCGGCGATGCGCAGGTCGGGGCCAAGCGCGCGCAGCGCCTCGATCTTTTCCCAGACCCGGGTCATGGCGCGGGCATAAAGCACCTGCAGCTCGAACCGGCCCATGTCGCCCAGCACCGCGCGCGAACGCAGCTCCATGATGATCGCCAGCGCCGGGATTTCCCACAGCATGACCTCGGGCCAGCGGCCTTCGAAGCTCAGCTCATACTGGCCATCGCGCTTTTCCAGGTGATAGGGCGGCAGGCGCAGGTTCTCGAGGAATTCCATGAAATCCGGGCGGAACATCTGGCGCTTGCCGTAAAAGGTATTGCCGCGCAGCCAGGTGCTTTCGCCGCGCGTCAGCGACAGGCTGCGCACATGGTCAAGCTGCTCGCGCAGCTCGCCCTCGTCGATCAGCTCGGCCAGGCGGATGCGGCTGCTGCGGTTGATCAGGCTGAAGGTCACCCGCGTGTCGGGCCGGTTGCGAAACACCGACTGGCACATCAGCAACTTGTAGAAATCGTCGTCGATCCGCGAGCGCACGATCGGGTCGATCTTCCATTTATGGGCATAGACGCGGGCGGCGATGTCGACGGTCGGGGTGATCATGCCAGCACCACGCCGGCGCGGGTCATCTCTGCCCGCGCCGCCTCGCGCGAGCCGTTCAGGTCGATGGCGCGGGTCGCCTGCTCGATCACCCTGGCGCGAAAGCCCAGCTTTGCCGCGTCGATGGCCGACCAGGCCACGCAGAAGTCAAGCGCCAGCCCGACGAAACTCAGATCCAGCAGGTCGCGCTCGCGCAGATAGCCGGCCAGGCCGGTGGCGGTGCGGCGGTCATTGTCGTGGAAGGCCGAATAGCTGTCGATCTGCGGGCGAAAGCCCTTGCGAATCACCAGATCGGCGCAATCGACCGCCAGCCCTGGATGGAACCCGGCGCCGGCGCTGCCGATCACGCAATGGCTGGGCCACAGCACCTGCGGGCCGTAAGGCATCTCGACCAGCGAAAAGGCCGCAGCACCGGGATGATTCTCGGCAAAGCTCGCATGGTCGGGCGGGTGCCAATCCTGGGTCAGCACCACCGCGTCGTGATCGGCCATCAGATCGTTGATCGCAGTCAGGATCTCGTCGCCGCCGGATACGGCAAGCCGCCCCCCGGGGCAGAAATCCAGCTGCATGTCGATGACGATGAGCGCCCTTGCCATTGCCCGGCCCCGCTTGCCCCCTGCCCGCAAATTGGTAGGCGGCGGCGCAGCAGGCGTCAATGCCGCAGCTTGATCCGCCGCCCCGCCGCGGGTAATGCCGGCCCATGCTGATCGTCGCCGCGCTTTATCACTTCACCCGCTTTCCCGACCCCGCGGCGCTTGCAGCGCCGCTGGCCGAACTGGCCGCGGCGCAGGGCGTCAGGGGCAGCCTGCTGCTGGCGCCCGAAGGCATCAACGGCACCATCGCCGGGCCGCGCGCCGGCATCGATGCGGTGCTGGCCCATATCCGCGCCCTGCCCGGCTGCGCCGCGCTCGACTGCAAGGAAAGCACCGCCCGGACCATGCCCTTCGGCCGCCTGAAGCTGCGCCTCAAGCGCGAGATCGTCACCATGGGCCAGCCCGGGGTGGACCCGACCGCCGCCACCGGCCGCCATGTCCAGCCGCGCGACTGGAACGCGCTGATCAGCGCCCCGGACGTGGCGGTGATCGACACCCGCAACGATTACGAGGTGCAGATCGGCAGCTTTGCTGGCGCCGTCAATCCCGGCACGCGCAGCTTTCGCGACTTTCCCGCCTGGTGGCGGCAGAACGCGCAACGCTTCCGCGGCAAGCGCATCGCCATGTTCTGCACCGGCGGCATCCGCTGCGAGAAATCGACCAGTTTCCTGCTGGGCGAAGGCGTGCCCGAGGTGTTCCACCTCAGGGGCGGCATCCTGAACTATCTCGAACAGGTGCCCGAACGGGACAGCCTCTGGCAGGGCGAATGCTTTGTCTTCGATCGCCGCGTCAGCCTCGGCCATGGACTCGCCCAGGGCAGCCACAGCCTGTGCCACGCCTGCCGCCGGCCGCTCTCGCCCGCGGACCGCGCGCGGCCCGAATTCGAGGACGGCGTCTGCTGCCACCGCTGCGCCGACACCTTCTCCGACGCCGACCGCGCGCGCTTTCGCACCCGCCAGCGCCAGGCCGAACGCGGCGAATGTTTCGCCGCCCCCGAATAAGAAACCGCGCGCCCGGTCGGGGGCGCGCGGCTGCATTCTTGCCGAAATATCCCGGGGGAAGCGCTGCAGGCGTTGGGGGCAGAGCCCCCTATTTCACCTGACCCAGACGCCCCGCCGCGATCGCGGCCATGTTCAGGATGTCGTTCACCGTCGAATTGGTCGAGCAGATCTGGATCGGCAGCGGCACACCGGTCAGGATCGGGCCGATCATCGTCGCCCCGGCCATCTCCTGCAGGAGCTTGACCGAGATCGAGGCCGAATGCCGTGCCGGCACCACCAGCACATTGGCCGGGCCGGTCAGGCGCGAGAACGGATATTTCGCCGCCGACACCGGGTTCAGCGCCACGTCCACGGTCATTTCGCCCTCATATTCGAAATCGGCGCCACGCGCGTCCAGCACCTCGGTCGCCTTGGCCATCTTCACCGCGCGCTCGCTCAGCGGATAGCCGAAGTTCGAAAACGACAGGAAGGCCACACGCGGGTCCAGCCCAAGGCCGCGCGCGACATGCGCGCCGCGGGTGGCGATCAGCGCCAGGTCCTCGGCCTCGGGCCATTCATGCACCAGCGTGTCGCCGACGATGATGATGCGGCCGTTGAGCAGGATCGCGGTCAGGCCGACGGCGCCGTCCTCGGGCTTCACGTCAAAGACCTTGCCGATCTGCGCCAGCGTCGGCGCGTTCTTGCGCGTGGCCCCGGTCACCAGCCCGTCGCCATGGCCATGCAGCAGCAGCAGCGAAGCGAAGACATGGCGATCGCGATTGGCCAGCTTGAAGGCATCCTCGCGGTCGAAGCCGCGCCGCTGCAACCGGGCGTAAAGCGATTGCTGATAGGTCTCCAGATGGCGGGTATTGGCGCTGTTGACGATGGTCAACTCGCGGAAGGCGTCGCCCATGCCCACCGATTCCAGCATCTCGCGCACCTCGGCCTCGCGCCCGACGACCAGCGACTGGCCCATGCCGCCGCGCTGCCAGGACACGGCGGCGCGCAGCACGCGCAGATCGTCGCCCTCGGCAAAGATCATCCTTGCCTGGGCCTGGCGGGCGCGGGCATGGATGCCCTGCAGCACCGCCGCCGTCGGGTCCATGCGCGCCTTCAGCGCCTGCACATAGGCGTCCATGTCGATGATCGGCCGGCGCGCCACGCCGGTGTCCATGCCGGCCTTGGCGACGGCCGGCGGCACGACATGGATCAGCCGCGGGTCAAAGGGCGTCGGGATGATGTAGTCGCGGCCGAACTGCAGCTTGCGGCCATAGGCCACGGCGACCTCGTCGGGCACGTCCAGCCGCGCCAGTTCCGCAAGCGCCTGGGCGCAGGCGATCTTCATCTCGTCATTGATGGCGCGGGCATGGATGTCCAGCGCGCCGCGGAACAGATAGGGAAAGCCCAGGACGTTGTTCACCTGGTTGGGGTAGTCCGAGCGCCCGGTGGCCAGGATGGCGTCGGGGCGCACGGCATGGGCCTCTTCGGGGGTGATCTCGGGGTCGGGGTTCGCCATGGCGAAGATCACCGGATTGTCGGCCATGGCCATGACCATGGCCTGCGTCACCGCGCCTTTGGCCGAGACGCCCAGGAACACGTCCGCGCCCTTCATCGCCTCGTCGAGCGTGCGCAGGTCGGTCTTGACCGCATGGGCGGATTTCCACTGGTTCATGCCCTCGGTGCGGCCCTGGTAGATCACGCCCTTGGTGTCGCACATGATGCAGTTCTCATGCCGCGCGCCCATGGATTTCAGCAGTTCCAGACAGGCGATGCCGGCGGCGCCGGCGCCGTTCAGCACGATGCGCACGTCCTCGATCTTCTTGCCCGACATTTCCAGCGCGTTGATCAGGCCGGCAGCGCAGATCACCGCGGTGCCGTGCTGGTCGTCGTGGAACACCGGAATGTCCATCAGCTCCTTCAGGCGCTGCTCGATGATGAAGCATTCCGGCGCCTTGATGTCCTCGAGGTTGATGCCGCCAAAGCTGGGGCCCATCAACTTGACGGCGTTGATGATCTCCTCGGCGTCCTCGGTGTCCAGCTCGATGTCGACGGCGTTCACATCGGCAAAGCGCTTGAAGAGCACCGCCTTGCCCTCCATCACCGGCTTTGACGCCAGCGCACCCAGGTTGCCCAGCCCCAGGATGGCGGTGCCATTCGAGATCACCGCCACCATGTTGCCCTTGACCGTATAGTCATAGGCGGTCTCGGGGTGCTCGGCGATGGCTTCGACCGGCACGGCGACGCCCGGCGAATAGGCCAGCGATAGGTCGCGCTGCGTGGCCATGGGCGTCGAGGCGACGATGTCGTATTTGCCGGGCCGCGGTTCAAGGTGATAGGCCAGCGCCTCTTCGCGCGTGATGCGGGATTTGCGCGGGGTGTTGTCGTCGCTCATCGCCGGGTTCTCCTCGTGACGTGATCCTATGGCATAGCGCCCGTCAGCCCGGAATCGAAAGAGAAAAATTCGTTGAAGCTGACCCTAGGAAAACAGCGCCCCGATCAGCGCCTGGCGATGGCCGTCCAGCGCCAGCGCGATGGCCAGCACCGCCAGCGCCGCGGCGACCAGATCGTGGCGCGGATCCCAGCAGCGGTGGCGCCGCGCCAGCCAGACCGTCACCGGATAGCACAGCAGCTGCGCCAGCCCCTGCCCGATCAGCAGCCCCGGCAGGCCAAAGGCCCAGGCACCGGCCAGCACCAGGGCGAAATAGATCAGCGCCCGCGCCGACTGCATGATGAAAAAGCCGCGCGAATCGCCCGCCGCCAGCGCCGAATATTCATAGCTGATCGGGATCACCTGCAGCATCTGGATGCAGGCGATGGCCACGAGAATGCCGCCCGCCGTGTGATAGCGCGGGTCGTAAAGCAGCTCGACCAGTCCCGGGCCGACCCAGGCCAGCACCACCGCCGCCGAAAGCAGCACCGCGCTCAGCCCGGCCCGCGTGCGTGCCAGGATGCGCCGGTCGGCCGCACTTTCGCCGGGCGGGTGCTGGCGATACATCGGGATGAACAGCCGGTTCGCGATTGATGAGCCCAGCATCATCGGCACCGTGGCCAGGAACAGGCCGATATTGTAGATGCCCAGCTGTTCCAGCGTCAGCACCCGGCCCAGGATGATGCGGTCGCCCTGAAACAGCACAAAGCCGCAGATGGTGCTGAAAAAGATCCACAGGCCGAATTTCATCACCTCGGCGCGCGCCTCGGGTTCCATGCGCAGGCGGTTGCGGTGCCCGGGCAGGAAATGGCGAAACATCAGAAGCTGCGCGACGGCGCCCAGCACATTGCCCCAGACCAGCGCCCAGACCGACTGCAGGATCAGCGCCGCGGCGATGGTCAGCAGCACGCCGATCAGCTGGTTGCACAATTCGATCACCGTCAGCCGGCCGATCTGCAGGTGCCGCGCCGCCGAATCGATCCGCGTCGGGAAAAACCCGCCGATCATCAGCGAGCTGGCGGCGACCGGAAACACCCAGGCGAATTCCGGCGCGTCATAGAACACCGCCAACGGCCAGGACATGGCCAGCGCCGTCAGGAACAGCATGAAGCCGCGCACGATCTTCAGCGTCCAGATCGTGTCGAGAAAGTCCGGATCGTCGCCGCGCCGGCTTTGCATGATCGAGGGGCCAAAGCCCATGTCGCTGAACATGGTCAGCCCGATCAGGAAGCTGGTGACCAGGGTCATCAGCCCGAAATCGTCCGGGCTGAGCAGCCGCGTCAGGATCAGGTTCGAGCCGAGGCGCATGATCTGGCCCAGGCCGAAATTCATCGTGCTCCAGGCGCCGCTGCCCAGGGCGCGCGAGGCGATGCTCTTGCGGGCCGGCGCCGGCGGCACCGCGGTCGCGGCCTGCTCGCTCATCAGCCCATTCCGTGCGTCGGCGTGTTGACCACCCCGGGCGAGGGCAGGCCGGGAATGTCACCCAAAAGCCACAGCGCTACAAAGACGCCGCCGGCCAGCAGGCAGGCCATATAGGCGGTGCGCAGGCGCCGGGCGCGGTGATCGGCGGCGCCCAGCCGGTAGGGCAGCGCGATCACCGGCCGGGTGCCGGTCACCTGGGCGAATTGCAAGGTGTTGCGCAGCACCGGGTTCATCAGTTCAAGCAGGAAGGCCACCGCCAGCGCCAGGGCGCCGCTGGCACCCACCCCCAGCACCGCGCTTTTCTTGCGGTTCGACATGGCGGGATATTCCGGCGCCACGGCACGTTCCAGCAGCACGAAACGCTCGGCCTGGTCGTTGTCCATCAAGAGCTGCTGCGTCTCGACCTGCGCCAGCTGGCGCGAGATCTCGGCATAGCGGTCCTGCAGGCGGCGCTGCTGGCGGGTCATCGCCTCAAGGTCGCGTCCGACCTGGGGGGCGCGGTTGCGCGCCTGCTCGATCTCGTTGCGCCGCCCCAGCAGCTTGGCCTTCTGTTCGTTCAGCGAGGCCAGCTGCGCGTCGATCAGCTCGACCTGGCGGCGGGTCATGTCGGAACTGCCGCCGCCGCCGACATTGAGCATGACCAGATTGTCCTCGAGCCGCTTGATCTCGGGGTGGTCGGGGGCCAGGGTGCGGCGCGCCTGCGCCAGCTCCACCTCGGCCGAGCGGATCTTCTGCACCAGCGAGGCCTGCGAGCGCGTCTCGGCCGTGCCGCCCGCCTCAAGCGACAGCCGCTCGCGCTGCAGGCCCATGATATCGCGCTCCAGCGCCGCGTCCATTTCCGAAAGCTGCGCCAGTTCCGTCTGCAGGAACTCCTGCGAGGCGGGCAGCGAATCCTCGTTGCGGGCGCTGAACTCGACCACCTTGCGTTCCTGCTTGGCCAGTTCCACCTCAAGCCGGGATTCCTCGGCACGCAGGAATTCCTGCGATTCCAGGATGCGGGCCTTGCGGTTCTCGCGGTCGCGGTTCACCACGCTGTCGGCAAAGTCATTGGCGATGGCGGCGGCGGTCGATGCGGTCTCGGCCTGCGAGGTGATGACGATCCCGGCCAGCGACTGGCGGGCATCGGCGGCGGCGCCGGGGGCGCTGATGCTTTCGATGCGGGTCGACATGCGCAGGGCGCCCAGCTTCTCGGCCTCGCTCAGCGGCGCCTTGGCGAACAGGTTCAGCCGCTCGATCACCTCGCGCAGGTTCTCGCGCGCCATCAGGCGCTGCTCGATCAGCTGCACCCGGCGCGCGGCGGGCATCGAGGCGTCGCTGCCCTGGTCGATCGCCGCCGGCATGTCCAGCTGGATGATGGCCGATGCCTGATAGACCCGCGGCGAGGATACGATCAGATAGAAGGAAATCAGCACGCCCAGGACCACGATCGTCAGCATCAGCGGCAGCCGCCGCCAGATCATCGAGATCAGGTCCCGCAAGGATTGTATCGGTCCCACCTGTCGAGCCCTGCCTCTTGTTCAGTCTTCGGACTTGTTCAGCACCACGCCCATCACCGGCGGCATCCCCGCCAGCAGCCGCTCGGTCTCGGCCATGTCCGAGGCGGTGACGCGCCGCCCGTCGGCGACCAGCAGCAGCGCATCGGCCAGCGGCAGGGCGGCCAGGGCCGCATCCTCGTCCAGAAGCGCGCCGATGTCGATCACCGCGATCTCGTCGGGGTTGGACTGGTGCAGGCGGGCCATGGCATCCAGCAGGGCGACATCCTGCAGCATCTCGGCCGCGCCCGGTTCGGCGCGTTCGGGCGCCAGCACCGACAGGTTCGGCGCCTCGCTCACCGTGGCCAGCAGCGTGTCCAGCCCCTGCCCGGCGCCCAGCGTTTCGGACACCGGGGCGCAGCCCGGCACGCCCAGCCGCGCCGCCACACCCGGATTGCCCAGATCGAGGTCGATCAGCGCCACCCGCGTATGGGGCTGGCGCGCCAGCGCCAGCGCCAGGTTCACCGAGACGAAGGTGCCGCCGGCGCCCGGCGTCACCGGCACCACGGCAAGCCGGCTCCAGCCGCGTTCGCGCATCTCGCGCAGCAGCCGGGTGCGCAGCAGCGCAAAGCGCTGCGCCACGATGCGGGCGTGTTTCTGGTCCTCGGCGGCCAGCGCCGCCTCGCGCCGGATGAACTTGCTGGAAACCTGCGGCCGCACCGGTTCCGCTGCCGCCCCAACTGCCGATACCAATTCCGGCGCCTTGCCTGTCACGGGCGTCAAACCTGTGGCCTCTCTGCCTCTGCCAACCTCTTGCCGGTCCGTGGCGGCAACCCTGCCACTGACCTTTCCGGCAGCGCCATGCTAGCGTCCCGGGCAGGAACGCCACAACCCAAAACACGCCGGATCACGACAATGCGCTGCATTTGCGACAGGACGCCGCCCTTTCCAGCCTCTGGCCCCGCCACCCGCCCCGCAGGCGGCGCCTGGAGCGCTATCAACCTAGGATTGTGTTCGCCGCCGATTCGCCCCGCAGCCCCAGGGCTGGCGCACCGATGAGCGATTGCACGATCATCATCCCCGCCCATGACGAGGCCGGCTATATCGGCGACTGCCTTGGACATCTGCTGGCGCAGGACCACCGCGGCGCGCTGTTGGTCGTGGTGGTCGCCAATGGCTGCCGCGACGACACCGCGGCGCGGGCCCGCGCCTGCGCCCCGGGCTTTGCCGCGCGCGGCTGGCGGCTGGTGGTCGAGGAACTGGCGCAGGGCGGCAAGATCGGCGCGCTGAACCATGGCGATGCGCTGGCCGGCCCCGGCATCCGCATCTATCTGGACGCCGACATCCGCCCGGCCCCGGGGCTGGTCGCGGGCATCGTCCGGGCGCTGGAGGTGCCCGCACCGCGCTATGCCGGCGGCCGGCTGGAGGTGGCGCCGGCGAAAAGCCGGGTCTCGCGCGCCTATGCCCGCTTCTGGCAAAAGCTGCCCTTCGTGGCCCGGGGGGTGACCGGCGCCGGGCTGTTCGCGGTCAACGCGCCCGGGCGGGCGCGCTGGGGGGAATTTCCGCAGATCATCTCGGACGACACATTCGCGCGGCTGCAGTTCAGCGAATCCGAGCGCATCCTGGTCGACCAGCCCTATTCCTGGCCGCTGGTCGAGGGTTTCGGCCCGCTGGTGCGGGTGCGCCGGCGCCAGGACGCCGGCGTGGCCGAGATCGCGCGGCTTTATCCGGATCTGCTGGCGCGGCAGGGCCAGGTGCGGCCGACGCGCGGGGAGCTGCTGCGGCTGGCGGCGGGCGATCCGCTGGGCTTTGCCGCCTATGCCGCGGTGGCGCTGGCGGTGCGCCTGGGCCGCAACGACCAGACCTGGGCGCGCGGGCGCTAGCGCCGCCTCAGCCGAGATCGGGATAGAACCGCCCGGCGGGGGACAGGGTGAAGATTTCGCAGCCGTCGGCGGTGACGCCGATCGAATGCTCGAACTGCGCCGAGAGCGACTTGTCGCGGGTGACGGCGGTCCAGTCGTCGGCCAGGATCTTGGTCTCGGGGCGGCCGAGGTTCACCATCGGCTCGATGGTGAAGAACATCCCCTCCTCAAGCACCGGGCCCTTGCCGGGGCGGCCGAAATGCAGCACGTTCGGCGGCGCGTGGAAGGTGCGGCCCAGGCCGTGGCCGCAGAAATCGCGCACCACCGACATGCGGTTGGCCTCGACATGGGACTGGATCGCCCAGCCGATGTCGCCGAATGTGGCGCCGGGGCGCACGGCCTCGATGCCCTTCATCAGGCTGTCATGCGTGACCTGGATCAGGCGCCTCGCCTTCACCCCGGCCCGGCCCGCCACATACATGCGCGAACTGTCGCCGAACCAGCCGTCCCGGATCACCGTCACGTCGATGTTCAGGATGTCGCCATCCGCCAGCACCTTGTCGCCGGGGATGCCGTGGCAGACGACATGATTCACGCTGATGCAGCTGGCGTGCTGATAGCCGCGATAGCCGATGGTGGCGCTGATCGTGCCCAGTTCCTCGACCCGGTTGCGGATGAAATCGTCCAGCGCCGCGGTGGTGACCCCTGGCGCGACCAGCGGCCCCACCTCGTCGAGGATCTGCGCCGCGATGCGCCCGGCCGCATGCATGCCCGCGAAATCCTGGGGGTCATGGATGCGGATCCCCTCGCGGGTCTGGCGTGCGTCGTTCATGGCGTCCTCGTGCTGTGCTTGCCCCCACAGATAGACCCATGCCGCCACTTGTTCCAGCCCCGCGCGCGGACCTATACATTCCCGACCCCGCCGGATGCCATGAGGAGCGCGAGATGCAGTCCGACAACCCCACAGCCGCCATCCTCGTCATCGGCGACGAGATCCTCTCGGGCCGCACGCGCGAGGGCAATGCCCATCATCTGGCCGGCGTGCTGACCGCCACCGGTTTCGACCTGCGCGAGATCCGGGTGGTCGCCGACGACCACGAGCAGATCGTGGCGGCGCTGCGCGCCTTCGACAAAAGCCTCGGCGGCGCCCATGACCTGGTCTTCACCTCGGGCGGCATCGGGCCGACGCATGACGACATCACCGCCGATGCCGTGGCCGCGGCGCATGGCACCACGGTCGAGATCCACCCCGGGGCCCGCGCCATCCTGCAGGCCCGCTGCGACCGCATGGGCACCGAGCTGACCGAGAACCGGCTGCGCATGGCCCGTGTGCCGGTCGGCGCGGTGCTGATCGACAATGCCGTGTCGGGCGCGCCGGGGTTTTCCATCGGCAATACCCATGTCATGGCCGGCGTCCCCGAGGTGTTTCGCGGCATGGTCGCCTGGCTGATCCCGCAGCTGTCGGGCGGCCGGCCGGTGCAGTCGGATTCGGTCACCGTGCGGCGCGGCGAAAGCGAGGTCGCGGACGGGCTGAAAGAGGTGGCCGAGGCATTCGCCGACCTGTCGCTGGGCTCGTATCCGTTCCAGGACCCGACCGGCTGGGGTACGAATCTGGTGGTGCGCGGGCTTGATGCCGCGCGCGTCGCCGAGGCGATGGCGGCACTGCGCGCCAGGCTGGCGCTGTGATCCCCGATCCCGACATCGCCCGCGCCTTCGAAACCACCTGGCCGGCGGCGGAATATGCCCGCGCCGGCGGGCTGGCGGTCGGGCGAGGCATGGGCGGCGGCGGCCGCGTCGCCTCGGCGCGGCGCCTGGGCCCGGACTGGTCCGGGGCCGATCTGGCCGCGGTCGAGGCGATCCAGCGCGGCTGGCACGAGGCGCCGCGCTTTCGCGTCGCCGATGGCGACCCAGCGCTGGCGGATGCGCTGGCGGCGCGCGGCTACCACCTGGACACGCCGACGGCGATCATGGCCGCGGATTGCGCGGCGCTGGCCGGCACGGCGATCCCGCCGCTGACCGCCTTCAGCATCTGGCCGCCGCTGGCCGTGCAATGCGACATCTGGCAGGGCGGCAATGTCGGCCCGGCGCGGCAGGCGGTGATGGCGCGCGTCACCCTGCCGCATACGGCGCTGCTGGGCCGGCTCGACGACCGCGCCGCCGGCGCCGCCTTCGTGGCGGCGGACGGGCCGGTGGCGATGATCCACGCCATCGAGGTGGTGCCGGCGCTGCGCCGCCGGGGCATGGCGGGCTGGCTGCTGCGCATGGCGGCGCAATGGGCCGCGGCGCAGGGCGCCACGCGGCTGGCGCTGGCGGTGCGGCGCGAGAATGCCGCCGCCCGCGCGCTTTATGCCGGGGCGGGCTTTGCCGAACTGGGCGGCTACGGCTACTGGATCCGCGGCTGATCCGGCGCCTGCCCGACGGCCAGACGGCGCAGCTCGCGCTTGAGCAGATCGAGTTCGGCGCGCATCAGGCTCAGCTCGGCCCGCAGGTCGTCGTCGAGCAGCGCCCCGGCGACCAGCGTCAGGCTGCCCAGATGCCGGGCGCCGGGCTGCAGTGGCTCGACGCCGCTGCCCTCATCCTCGAGCAGCAGAAAGCTCTGCACCCCGTCGGCCAGGCGCTGCGCCGGGATCGCCGCCTCGATCCGCCAGCGCCCGCCGCCCAGATCGCTGACCCGCGCCGTGCCGACGCGCGCCCCCAGATGCAGCAGCAGCAGCCGGCCGGGGGCGGCGTCGCGGCGGATCTCGGCCTGCCAGATGCCGCCCTTCAGGCCGTGGGATTGAAACTCGCTCATCGGGGGTTTCCTCAGAATTGCGCCCGCAGGTGGCGCGAGAAGAACAGCTCGCGGATCTCGAGCGCGTTCATCCGCGGCGCCTCGAGGATCAGGTCCAGCCAGATCCGTTCGAGGCGATTTTCCTGCATCTGCATATAGGCCAGGTCGAATTCCAGCACGCGCTGGCATTGCCGCCCCGGTTCGGGCGGGTCGAACTGCAGCGTCATCTCCTCGACATTGGGGCCATGGCAGATATTCAGCCGGGCAAACAGCCGCAGCGCACGCTCGGCCACAAGCTCGGTCTCAAGGCGCAGCACATGGCCGCGCGTCAGCCCGTGCAGCGCCGCCGCTGGCAGGTCCAGCGACAGCGACAGGAAGCTGCCGGCAAAACCGAAGGCCTCGAGCCGCAGGCCGAAGGGCGACAGGTCGGTGGGGCCGGGATTGCCGATCTGGTCAAGGATCAGCGCCGCCTCGGGGCAGTCGTGCCAGACAGCGGCGCCATCGCCCAGACGGGTGCCGCTGTCGGGCGCGGCCAGGCCGCGGGGCGAGAGCTGCGCCGCCATCACCCCCGGGCGCCAGCGCCAGTCCGTGCCGCCGGGCAGCGCCAGCGCCTCGAGCGCGGCGCCCGACAGCGCGGCGTGGCGGTCGGTGCGGCCAAGGAACCGGTCAAGCTGCGCGCGCAGGCCCAGCGCCTCGTCGCGCAAAAGCGCCAGCCGCACCGGACCGGGGGCGCGCTCGGCCGCGGCCAGGTCGCCCCATTGCCGCAGCGCACTTTCGCGCGTCTTGCGATCCAGCCATTTGCGTGGACGCATCGCCACCGGCCGCCCCGTCACTGGTCCATGTAGACATGGGTCTCGGCCGCCGCCCCCGGATGGGTGACGGCGCCGTACCGGGCCTTGCCGACCAGCTGCGCATATTTCCACAGTGCCCCGGAAGCATAGTCGGTCCGGCGCGGGCCCGGCCATTCCGCCCGGCGCAACGTCAGCTCGTCGTCGGATAGCGCCACCGAGATCTCGCCGCGGATCGCGTCGATGGTGATCATGTCGCCGTCGCGGATCAGCGCGATCGGGCCGCCATGCGCCGCCTCGGGGCCGACATGGCCGACGCAGAAGCCGCGCGTGGCGCCAGAGAATCGCCCGTCGGTGATCAGCGCCACCTTCTTGCCCATGCCCTGGCCCGACAGCGCCGCGGTGGTGGCCAGCATCTCGCGCATGCCGGGGCCGCCGGCGGGGCCCTCATTGCGGATGACGATGACGCAGCCCTCCTGATAGTCGCGCCGGGTCACGGCGGCAAAGGCCTCCTCCTCGCATTCGAAGACGCGGGCCGGGCCGGTAAACACCTGATGCTCGGGGGCCATGCCGGCGACCTTGACGATGGCGCCGTCGGGGGCGAGGTTGCCCTTCAGCCCGACCACGCCGCCGGTCCGCGACAGCGGCGCGCCGACCGGGTGGATCACCTTGCCGTCGATCTCGCGCGTCACCAGGTCCAGCTCCTCGCCGATGCTTCGGCCCGAGGCAGTCATGCAATCCTCGTGGATCAACCCGGCGCGGCGCAATTCGCGCATGACCACCGGCACGCCGCCGGCCTCGAACAGGTCCTTGGCGACGTAATCGCCGCCCGGCCGCAGGTTCACGAAATAGGGCGTATCGCGGAAGATGTCGCAGACATCGAACAGGTCGAAGGGGATGCCGGCCTCATGGGCGATGGCCGGCAGGTGCAGCCCGGCATTGGTCGAGCCGCCGGTGCAGGCGACGATGCGCGCGGCGTTTTCCAGCGACTTGCGGGTGACGACATCGCGGGCGCGGATGTTTCTCTCGATCAGGGTCATCACCGCCTCGCCCGAGGCCAGCCCATATTGATCGCGCGATTCGTAGGGCGCCGGCGCGCCGGAACTGTTCATCAGCGCCAGCCCGATCGCCTCGGACACACAGGCCATGGTATTGGCGGTATATTGCCCGCCGCAGGCCCCGGCCGAGGGGCAGGCCACGCGTTCGAGGATTTCCAGTTCCGCATCCGACATCTTGCCGGCGGCGTGCTGGCCCACGGCCTCGAACACATCCTGCACCACCACGTCATGGCCGTTCAGCTTGCCGGGCAGGATCGAGCCGCCATAGATGAACACGCTGGGCACATTCAGCCGCACCATGGCCATCATCATCCCCGGCAACGACTTGTCGCAGCCGGCCAGCCCCACCAGCGCGTCATAGCAATGCCCGCGCATGGTCAGTTCCACCGTATCGGCGATGGCATCGCGCGAGGCCAGGCTCGATCGCATGCCCTCATGCCCCATGGCGATGCCGTCGGTGACGGTGATGGTGGTGAATTCGCGCGGGCAGCCGCCGGCCTTCTTGACGCCCTGCTTGACCGACTGCGCCTGGCGCGCCAGGGCGATGTTGCAGGGCGCGGCCTCGTTCCAGCAGGTGGCGACGCCGACCCAGGGGGAATGGATCTCGTCCTCGGTGATGCCCATGGCATAGAAATAGCTGCGGTGCGGCGCGCGCGCCGGGCCTTCGGTCACATGCCGGCTGGGCAGGGTCGATTTGTCGAAACGGCTGTTCTTCATGGCGCACCCCCTTGCTGCCATCTGGATAGGCCCAGCCCGCGGCAGGGGCAAGGGTCCGGGACCGGCTCAGGCGCTGGCCGCGTCCAGCCTTGCGGCCATGATCAGGTCGTTCATCGTCACGCCCCCGGCGGAATGCGTGGTATAGGTGATGCTGGCATGGCCCCAGCCAAAGGCGATCTCGGGGTGGTGGCCGCCGGCCTCGGCCTGCCAGGCGGCAAGATTGACCAGCGCCGCGGCGCGCCGGAAGGTCTTGAAGCGCCATTCCCGGCAGATCGCCCGCCCGTCGGCGGTCAGGTCCCACAGCGGCAGTTCGGCCAGCGCCTGGCGCAGGGCCTCGTCGCGCAGCAGGGGGGGATCCTCGGTTATCTTCGCCTCGCTCAGGGAAGTCATGGCTGCCTCCGTCACAGGATCGGCGCCGCCAGCGCCAGAAGGTTGTTGCGCAGCCGCCGCGCCAGCGACCAGTCGCGGATCTCGTCGGGGCCGACCGGACGGGCGCGGCGGATGTAGCTTTGCTGGCGCGCGTCCAGCAGCGCGGTCAGATCGCCGCCCAGGAACAGCATGTTCATCTCGTAGTTCAGCTCGAAGCTGCGCCGGTCCATATTGGCGCTGCCGAGCATGGCCATGCGCCCGTCCACGGTGATGATCTTGGCATGCAAGAGCCCCTCCTGGAACAGCAGCAGCCGCACCCCGGCCGCGACCAGCCCGTGATAGAAGCCCTCGGAGGTGGCCTGCACCACCAGCGAATCGTTTCTGGCCGGCAGGATCACCGTCACCTCGACCCCGCGCCGCGCGGCGCTGCGCACGGCACTGTCCAGCGCGCTGTCGGGGACGTAATAGGGCGTGGTGATCACCAGCCGCTCGCGCGCGGCATGGATCATCGTCACCATGCTGTCGGAAAGCGAGCCGCGATGCTCGTCCGGGCCGGTGGCCACGACCTGCGCCACCTCGCCCGGGCCGCTGACCGGGCGGGTCATCTGCAGCATGTCCCCCAGATCCTCGCCGGTATAGCTCATCCAGTCCTGCAGGAACACCGCCTGCATCTGGCGCACCACCGGCCCCTCGATGGCCAGCAGCACGTCGATCCATGGCGCAAAGCGCGGCTTGACGGCAAAATCGCGATCGGCGCAGTTGCGGCTGCCGGTGAATCCCAGCACATGATCGATGACCACGATCTTGCGGTGGTTGCGCAGGTCCATGCGGTGAAACAGGCTGCCGATCACCGGCAGGCTCAGCGGCAGGGCGATGATGCATTCCGCGCCCGCCTGCTTCATCGCTGCCCAGGCGGGCGAACGGGCAAAGGGCCGGCTGCCGAAGGCGTCGATGATCGCCCGCACCTTGACCCCGCGCCGCGCCGCGCGCGAGGCCGCCTCGGCCACGGCCCGGCCCGAGGCGTCGTCGAGCCAGATGTAGAACAGGATGTGGACGTGATCGCGCGCCCCGTCGATCGCCTCGACCATGGTGGTGATGGCGCTGTCATCCTCGGGCAGCAGCGCGGCGCGATTGCCCGAGACCGCGGTGAAGCCGGTGGTGGCCTGATTCGCCCGGATCAGCGGCGCGGCGAATTCCGGCAGGATGCGCAGTTCCTCGGGGCTGTGCGTCCACAGGCCCGACAGGTGCGAGCGGACATTGGCCCGGGTCTCGACCAGGGCGCGGCGCATGCGCACCTCGCCAAACATCACATAGGCGACGATGCCCACCAGCGGCACCAGTTCGATCACCAGGATCCAGGACAGCCGCACCGTGGGTTCCAGCTGCGGGCGCAGGATCACCCGCACCGACACGGCCAGCGCGGCAAGGTAATGCAGGAAAACGAAGGTCTCGGTCCACATGCCGCCATAAAAGCGCCGGGCGCGCGGAATTGCAATTCGGCACGAGTTTGCATATCTCACGGCCTTGACCGCAGCGAGAGGGGCCGCCGATGAACTGGATCACCAACTATGTCCGCCCGCGCATCAACTCCCTGTTCTCGCGCCGCGAAGTGCCCGAGAACCTTTGGACGAAATGCCCGGAATGCGGCACGATGCTGTTTCACCGCGAACTGGCCGACAATCTGAACGTCTGCACGAATTGCGACCACCACCTGGCGATCTGCCCGCGCGCGCGCTTTGCCGCGCTGTTCGATGGCGGCATCTTCAACGAGGTGAAGGTGCCCGAGCCGGTCGCCGACCCGCTGGCCTTCCGCGACCAGAAGAAATACCCCGACCGCATGCGCGCGGCGCAGAAATCCACCGGCGAGAAAGAGGCGATGCTGGTCGCCGAGGGCGAGATCGGCCGCACCCCCATCGTCGCCGCGGCGCAGGATTTTTCCTTCATGGGCGGCTCGATGGGCATGTATGTCGGCAATGCGATCATCGCCGCCGCCGAACGCGCCGTCAGCCTGCGCCGGCCCCTGGTGCTGTTTTCCGCCGCCGGCGGCGCGCGCATGCAGGAGGGCATCCTGTCCCTGATGCAGATGCCGCGCACCACCGTCGCCGTGCAGATGCTGAAGGAAGCCGGCCTGCCCTATGTCGTGGTGCTGACGCATCCGACCACCGGCGGCGTCACCGCCTCCTATGCCATGCTGGGCGACATCCAGATTTCCGAGCCGAACGCGCTGATCTGCTTTGCCGGGCCGCGGGTGATCGAGCAGACCATCCGCGAGAAGCTGCCCGAGGGTTTCCAGCGCGCCGAATACCTGCTGGAACACGGCATGCTGGACCGGGTGACGCATCGCAAGCAGCTGCGCGACGAGCTGATCTCGATCCTGCGCATGCTGGGCGGCCTGCCCGCCCCGGTGGCGGGCGAGCTGCCGGCGCCGGGCAGCATCGCCCCCGCCCCGGCCGAGCCCGCCGCCGAGAGCCCGGCCTGAAGCGGCGATGACCAGATCGGACGCCATCCTCGCGCGGCTGATGCAGCTGCATCCCAAGGTCATCGACCTGTCGCTGCAGCGCATGACCCGCCTTCTGGCGGCGCTGGGCGATCCGCAGGACCGCATCCCGCCGGCGATCCATGTGGCGGGCACCAATGGCAAGGGTTCGACCCAGGCGATGATCCGGGCCGGGCTCGAATCGGCGGGGCTGAGGGTGCATGCCTATACCTCGCCGCATCTGGCGCAGTTCAACGAGCGCATCCGCCTGACGGGCGAGCTGATCGGCGAGGATTCGCTGGCCGCGGCGCTGGCCGAATGCGAGGCGGCGAATGCCGGCCAGCCGATCACCTTCTTTGAGATCACCACCGCCGCGGCCTTTCTGGCATTCTCGCGCAGCCCGGCCGATTACACCCTGCTCGAGGTCGGGCTGGGCGGGCGACTGGACGCCACCAATGTCGTCAGGGCGCCGCGTCTGTGCGTGATCACGCCGGTCAGCATCGACCACACGCAATATCTGGGCGAGACCCTGGCCGAGATCGCCGGCGAAAAGGCCGGCATCCTGAAACGCCGCGCGCCCTGCATCGTCGCCCCCCAGGACCCCGTGGCGCGCGAGGTGATCGAGACCCGCGCCGCGCGGCTGGACGCGCCGCTGCGCATCGCCGGCCAGGACTGGGACAGCCGGCGCGAGGGCGACGCGCTGATCTATCAGGACGGCCAGGGGCTGATGGACCTGCCGCTGCCGGTGCTGCCCGGCCCGCATCAGATCGTGAACGCCGGCACCGCCATCGCCGCCCTGCGCGAACTGGGCTTCGGCCGCATCGAGGCGCGCGCGGCGGTCACCGAGGCCGAATGGCCCGCCCGCATGCAGCGCCTGACGCGCGGCCCGCTGGTCGCGGCGGCGGCGGCCTGCGAATTGTGGCTGGACGGCGGCCACAACCCGGCCGGGGGCGAGGCGGTGGCGGCGACGCTGGCCGCCATGGCGCGGCGCCCGACCTATCTGGTCTGCGGCATGCTGAACACCAAGGACGTGCCGGGCTACATGCGCCCGCTGGCGGCGCAGGCGCAGGGCCTGACCGCGGTGGCGATCCCCGGCGAGCCGAACACCCTGCCCGCCGAGGAAACCGCCGCCGCCGCCGCCGGCGCGGGGCTGAAAGCGGATACGGCGCCGGACGCGCTGGCCGCCGTCAGCCGCATCGCCGCGGCGCATCCGGGCGCGCGCATCCTGATCTGCGGCTCGCTTTACCTGGCCGGGCAGGTGCTGCGCGAGAACGGCTAGGCCCGGCCCCAACCTGCGTCGCGCATCTCGTGCAGGCGGCTGGCGGTGCGCTCGAATTCAAAGGCGCCCTCGCCCTCGGCGTAAAGCCGCTCGGGCGCGTCGGCGGCGCTGGCCACCAGCCGCACCTTCGCCTCGTAGAGCGTGTCGATCAGGGTGACGAAACGCTTGGCCTCGTTGTAGTTCGACTGGCCCAGACGCGGGATGGCGTCGATGAACAGCAGGTCCAGCGCCTCGGCCATGGCGATGTAATCGGCCGGGCCCAGCGGCTTGCCGCAGAGGTCCCAGAAGCCTGCGCGGCCGGCGCGGCCCAGATGCTGCGGGATCTCGACGCGGCGGCCCTTGATCTCCAGCAGCAGCGGCGTGGTGTCGCGGCCGCCGGTCTCGGCGCGCCACAGCGCGTCCATGCGCTCATGCGCAATGCTGTCGGCGGGGGTGAACCAGACCTGGCCGCCCTCGTCGCGGTTCTGGCGGTGATCGGTGGGGCTCGACAGTTCGATCACCTGCATATGCGCACGGATCATGTCGATGAAGGGCAGGAACAGCTGGCGGTTCAGCCCGTCCTTGTAAAGATCGTCCGGCACCCGGTTCGAGGTGGTGACCACGGTCACGCCCTGTTCGAACAGGATCTGGAACAGGCGGCCGACGATCATTGCATCGGCGATGTCGGTGATCTGCATCTCGTCAAAGCACAGAAGCTGCGCCTCGCGCGCCACCTCCATCGCCACCGGGCGCACGATGTCCTGCTGGCCGGTCTTGCGCACCGCCTCGAGCTCGGTCTGGATTTCCTGCATGAATTCGTGGAAATGCACGCGCCGCTTGCGGGAAAGGGGCGCAGCCTCCATGAGCAGGTCCATCAGCATGGACTTGCCGCGCCCGACCCCGCCCCACAGATAGATCCCGGGCACCGCCGGCGCGGGCGCCGGTGCCGCGCCGATCAGCCGGCCGAACCAGCCGGTTTTCGCCGGGGCCGGCGGTGGCGCCTCGGCCGCGGCCAGATCGCGCAAGAGCCGGTCCAGCACCGGCAGGATCGCGCGCTGCGCGACATCGGGTTCCAGCCGGCCAGAGGCCGCCCGGGCTTGATAAAGTTCGGATACGCTCGCCATGAGTGCCCCCTGCCAAAGTTCCGCCCGGCCCGCAAGGGCAAGTTGCAACCTTCGCCGCCTCAGCCGATCGGACGGTTGCGCGTCTCGGTCGGGATGAAGAGCGTCGCCACCACCGCCAGCGCCAGCAGCGCCGCAAAGACGCCCATGGCGGTGCCAAAGCCCTGCGCCACCACCCCGCCGAGGATCGAGGGCGCCAGCAGCCCGCCCACCCGCGCCACGGCGCTGGCGGTGCCCATGCCGGTGCCGCGCAGCCCGGTCGGGTAAAGTTCGGGCGTATAGGCGTAAAGCGCGCCCCAGGTGCCCAGCAGGGCAAAGCTCATCAGCAAGAGCGAGGCCGCGACCAGCCAGGGGCTGGCGGCAACGGTGAACAGAAAGCAGCCGGCGGCGCTGAGCAGCAAGAACAGCTGCAGCGTCGGCCGGCGACCCCAGCTTTCCACGCCATGCGCGGCCAGCGCATAGCCGGGCAGCTGCGCCAGCGCCAGCAGCACCAGGAACCCATAGCCGCGCACAAAGCCGAAGCCGCCCTTCACCAGTTCTGCCGGCAGCCAGACGAACACCCCGTAATAGGACAGAGACACCAGAAACCAGGTGGCGAATATGCCCAGCGACAGCCGGCGCAGCTCGGGCCCGAACAGGCCCTGCCCCGCCGCCGGCGCCGGCGGCAGCACCAGCCGCACCGCCTCGGGCAGCGGCGGCGCGCCATTGCCGGCCAGCACCCGCGCCAGCGTGGCGCGCGCGCCGGGCTCATCGCCCCGGCGCAGCAGATACATCGGCGATTCCGGCAGCCACAGCCGCAGCCAGATGCCGATCAGCGCCGGCAGCGCCGCCATGGCAAAGATCCAGCGCCAGGTCTCGGCCACCCCGGCCAGATGCGCGATCCAGGCCGCCAGGGCGATGGCCAGCGTGCCCAGCGCCCAGAAGGCCTCGAGCCAGACCAGCCAGCGGCCGCGGTCGCGCGGCGGCAGGAACTCGGCCATCATCGCGTAATCCACCGGCAGCGTGCCGCCGACCGCCATGCCGGTCAGAAAGCGCAGCATCAGCAGCGCCCGGAAATCCGGCGCGAAGGCCGAGGCAAGGCCGAAGACCGCATCGCAGGCCACCGTCAAGAGCAGCACCCGGCGCCGGCCGATGCGGTCGGCGATGCGCCCGAACAGCGTCGCGCCGGCGAACATGCCCAGAAAGAACAGCGTGCCGGTCTGCAGCGCCTGCGGCACCGTCAGGCCGAAACTGGCGGCGATCGAGGCGGCGGTAAAGCCGATCGCGATGACCTGCATGGCGTCCGCGGCCCAGACCAGGCCAAAGATCCCCAGCAGCCGGCGCTGAAAGCGCCCGGCGCCGCCACGGGCCAGCGCCTCGTCGATGGTCATCTGCATCCCGGCGCTCCTGTTTCGCGGCGGCCGCTCCAGCCTTGCCCGGAAACCGCGCCCCGGCAAGCCCCGGCGACAGCGGCCGCAGATGAAAAAATCCCCGCGGCGCGGGCCGCGGGGAAGGTGTCACTGTCCCGTCCGGCTGCCTTGGGCGCAGCCGGTTTCAGATCAGTTCAGGCGGCGGCCGACATCCTCGATCGCCTTGTCGATGCCGGCGCGACGCTCGGCCGGGCTGGCCTGCTTGCCGAGGATCTCGGTCGCGGCGGCGATGGCGGTCTGGATGGCGCGGTCGCGCACCGCGCGCACCGCCTCGGTCTCGGCGCTGGAGATCTGCTCTTCGGCGGCCTTCAGGCGACGCTCGATCGACAACTGCAGCGCCTTCTTGGCCTTTTCGGCCTCGATCGTGGCTTCGCGCCGGGCGTTGACGATGATGTCGTCGGCCAGGGTCTTCACCTCGCGCTGGCGGCGCTCGTAGCTGGCATAGATCTCCTGCGCTTCCTCGCGCAGGCGCCGGGCCTCGGCCAGATCGTTGCGGATGCCGTCGGCACGCTTGTCCAGAAGCCCGCCGACGATCTGCGGCACGCGGAAATAGACCACGATGCCCACGAACAGCAGGAAGGCCAGGGTGACGATGAAATCGGTGTTGCGCAGCGAGAAGAACGGCCCCGAGGCGGCAAGCGCCGGGCTTGCGATCAGGGTCAGCAGGACGCTCAGACGTTTCATTGCAGCGCCCCCTTCAGTCGCTGATCGACCGCGGCATCGACCAGCTTGCGGTCTGCCTTGCCGCCGAAATTCTCGACCAGGGCTGCCGTGACCTCGCGCGCGACGCTGCGCGCGTCCTCGACGGCCGAGGCGCGGATCTCGCCGATGCGCTTTTCCGATTCCGCGGCGCGCGCGGCGATCTCGGCATCGGCATGGGCGATGGCGGCGTCCAGTTCCTTCTGGATCTCGGCCTTGTTGGCGGCCACGATCTTCTGGGCCTCGCCGCGGGCCTCGGCCAGGGCGCGCTCATAGGCGGCCTCGGCTTCCTTGGCCTTGTGCTTGAACTCCTCGGCCGCCATCAGATCGCCGGTGATGGCGCCCTGACGGTCCGCGATGACTCCGCCGATGCGCGGCAGCGCGATGCGCGACAGCACCCAGTAGATCACCGCCAGCACGACGAGCAGCCAGAAGATCTGGTTGCCGAAAGTGCTGAAATCCAGCTGCGGCATGCCCGGCGCAGAGGCGGCATGTCCCGCCGCGGCATCGGCTGCCGCATGGCCCGCCGCCTGGGCGGATTCGGTGATGACCACCGTTTCAGATTCTTGGACCGCTGCGGGCGCGGTCTGTTGCAACAGGCTGAACATTTCCTACCCCATGCCGGTCGTTTCACAATCGGGTGGGCGCGCGACGCCCCCACCCAACCGCAAGGATGGCAAAAGGATCAGACTGCGAACAGCAGCAGCAGCGCGACCAGGAACGAGAAGATGCCCAGGGCTTCGGCGAAGGCCATGCCGATGAACAGCGTCGCGGTCTGCGAGGCGGCGGCCGACGGGTTGCGCAGCGCGCCCGACAGGTAGCTGGCGGCGACATTGCCCACCCCCATGGCGGCGCCCGCCATGCCGATGCAAGCCAGACCTGCGCCGAGATACTGTCCCAGTTGACCCAGATTTTCCATGTTCATGCTCCTTGAGACTTTGGAAAGGGATGTTGGTTTCGACCCGTGCCGGCCGGCTCAGTGCGCCGGATGCAGCGCGTCCTTGAGATAGACGCAGGTCAGGATGGTGAAGACATAGGCCTGGATCAGCGCGACCAGCACCTCGAGCCCGTACATCGCGGCGATGGCGATGATCGAGACCGGCGCGATGGCGGCGATCGCGGCGAAGGCGGCAAAGACCTTGATCACGGCGTGACCGGCCATGACGTTGCCGGCAAGTCGGATCGAATGGCTGACCGGGCGCACGAAATACGAGATCACCTCGATCATCGCCAGCACCGGACGCAAGGGCAGCGGCGCCGAGCCGACCCAGAACAGGCCAAGGAAATGCGTGCCGTGCTTGACGAAGCCAAGGATGGTCACGCCCAGGAACACCATGACCGCCAGCACCGCGGTCACCGCGATATGCGAGGTGGTCGAGAAGCTTTTCGGCAGCAAGCCGAGGAAGTTCGCGAACAGGATGAAGCAAAACAGCGTCATCACATAGGGGAAGTATTTCAGCCCGTCCTTGCCGGCGACATCCTCGACCATCTTGCGCACCATGCCGTAAAGCAGCTCGGCGATGGATTGCAGGCGGTTCGGCACGATGGCGCGGCCGCGGGTGCCAAAGACCAGAAGCCCGGTGATCGCCAGTGCCGCCAGCGCCATCCACAGCGTCGCGTTGGTCGGCGTGTACCAGCTGACCGCGCCCTCGCCAAACAGCGGTTTGACGACGAACTGATCCATCGGATGGAAAGTCAGACCACCTGCTTCTTCTGTCGCCATTTCATTCACCCTTGTCGTCGCCGGACTGTTCCGGGGCCTTGCCTATCTCTTTCGCGGTCCGCATCATGGTCTTTATGCCGGCCACAAAGCCCAGAAGCACAAAAACCACCATGAAGACCGGCTGCAGGCCGGTCACGTAATCCAGCCCGTATCCGATCGCCAGACCGATGGCCATTCCCGCCACCAGTTCGGTCACCATGCGCCAGGCCATGTTGGCCTGGCTGAAATGTTCTTCTCCGCGCGAGGACGGCTTGCGCTCGGCCTTGCGGTCCAGGCGGACCTCAAGATCGCGCAGGCGCTCCGCGTCCCGGGCGCGTGCGGCGTCATGGTCGTCCTCGGCCAAGGCTCACACCCCCGTTATCGGTTGGCGCGGTGATAGGGACTTGCCCGCGCCGAGTCAAGCAAGCGCGACCGTTGCGCAAGTCATTGATATTGCAGCAGCCATCATTTCCCGCGCCCGGCGGCACACGCGCCCTTGCGGCACCTGGGCGATCCGCCGCATATTCAACCCGCAAGTTGAGAAAGCCCGATGTCCGCGCCCAACCCCCATCTTGACGCCATTTTCGCGGCGCTGGCCGATCCGACGCGGCGGCGGATCCTGGCCATGCTGCTTGAGGATGACATGACGGTGACCGATGTCGCCTCGCCCTTCGAGATGAGCCTGGCGGCGATCTCGAAACATCTGACGGTGCTGGCGGCGGCCGGGCTGATCCGGCAGGAGCGGCGCGGGCGCATCATCTGGTGCAAGCTCGAGCCGGATGGGCTGCGCCGCGCCTCGGTCTGGATGCAGGGCTTTGGCCAGTTCGAGCCCGTGGACCTCGACGATTTCGAGCGGTTCCTGCGCGTGTCGCTGGCCGCGGACCGCGACGAGAGCTGAGACCGGCGACTTGGCGCTTGACGCAATCGGCGGCGCGACGCATGAACCGGCCATGCTGGTTTACAAGATCTTTCGCCCCGCCGAATACGCGGCCTTCCTTCGGCACGGCCGCAGCGATGGCGCCCCCGTCGATCTGGCCGACGGCTATGTGCATCTGTCGACCGCGGCGCAGCTGCCGGTGACGCTGGCGCGCCATTTCGCCGGCGAGGGCCTGCTGCATCTGCTGGCGGTTGACGCCGGCGCCCTGACCGGGCTCTGCTGGGAGCCGGCGCGCGGGGGCGAGCTGTTTCCGCATCTCTACCGTGAACTCCGGGCGGCGGATGTGATCTGGAGCCGCCTGCTGCCGCCCGGCCCCGAGGGCCATGACACCGGAGACCTTGCATGACCCCGATCGAGCGCCTCGGCCTGGCCGCGCTGCACCGCCTTGACCCGGAACGCGCCCATGACCTGTCGATCCTCGCGCTTGGCCGCGGGCTGGTGCCGCTGCCCGGCGGGCCGGTCAGTTCCGCACGGCTGCGCCTGCGCCTGGCCGGGCTTGACCTGGCCAATCCGGTCGGGCTGGCCGCCGGCTATGACAAGAACGCCCGCGCCCTGCCGGCGCTGATGCGCGCGGGCTTCGGCTTTGTCGAGGTCGGCGCCGCGACGCCGCGCCCGCAGCCGGGCAACCCCAGGCCGCGGCTGTTTCGCCTGCGCGAGGATCGCGCCATCATCAACCGTTTCGGTTTCAACAATGACGGCGCCGAGGCCATCGCCGCGCGCCTCGCTGCCCGCCCGGCGCAGCCCGTTCCCGTCGGGCTGAACATCGGCGCCAACAAGGACAGCGCCGACCGTGCCGGCGATTTCGCCCAGGTGGTGCGCATCGCCGGCGCCAGCGCCGATTTCCTGACGGTGAACGTCTCCTCGCCCAATACCGAGCGGCTGCGCGACCTGCAGGGCGCGGCGGCGCTGGCGGCGCTGCTGCGCGGGGTCATGGCGGCGCGCGACGCGCTGCCCACCCGCCCGCCGGTGTTCATCAAGATCGCCCCCGACCTTGACGAGGCCGGTATCGCCGACGTGGCCGATGTCGCGCTGGACGCCGGGGTGGATGCGATCATCGCCACCAACACCACGCTGTCGCGCGCGGGCCTGGCATCGCGCCACGCCGCCGAGGCCGGCGGGCTTTCGGGCGCGCCGCTGTTTCACCGCGCGACGCAGGTCCTGGCGCGGCTTTACCGCCGGACCGGCGGGCGCGTGCCGCTGATCGGCGTCGGCGGCATCGGCTCCTCCGAGGATGCCTGGCAGAAGCTGCGCGCCGGCGCCTCGGCGGTGCAGGTCTATTCGGCGCTGATCTATCAGGGTTTCTCGCTGGCGAGCCGCATCGCGCAGGAGATCGACGCGCGGCTGGGCCGCGAGGGGCTGACGCTGGCCGAACTGACCGGCAGCGGCAACGCCGACTGGCTGCAAGGCTGAGGCCGGCGGCCTCAGTCCGGCGCGCCACCCGCCGCGGCCAGAAGCGCGCCCAGCAGGCCGCTGTCATGGCCCAGTTCCGCCGCCACCACCGCGGGGCGAAACAGCTCCGGCTTGTCCGAGAGATGCGCCAGCACCGCGGCAGCGGCAATGGCCCGCCCGCCGGCGACGCTTTCGACCGTGCCGATCCGCCCCGAGCCGCAGCGGTCCTGCGCCAGCCGCGACGAGACAAGGCCGACGTGACCGGCCAGGCCGTTGCCGCTGTCCAGCCGCCGCCCGCCCAGCACCAGCCCGCCGCCGACCCCGGTCGAGACCGTCAGACAGGCAAAGTTGCGCGCCCCGCGGCCCGCACCCAGCGCCGCCTCGGCCAGCGCCGCCGCCGCAGCGTCATTGACGGCGCGGCAGCGCCCGCCAAAGCGCGCCGCAAGCATCGCGCCCGGCGGCGCGGCGCTGATCGCGCGCAGCGTGTCGCGGTTGACCGCATGCCAGTTGCCCGCCGCGTCCACCCGCCCGGCCACCGCCACACCCAGGGCCTCGACCTGGCGAAAGCCCGGATCGGCCAGAAGCGCGGCCAGGGTGTCGATCTGCGCCACGACATCGGCGCCACGACATCGGCGCCGCGCAATCGGCCATGGCCAGGCGGCCAAGCCCGAGGTTTTCGGCCCGCAGCGCCTCGCGCGGGGTGGGACGGGGGCGCAGCGTCGCGTCATAGGCGATCACATCCGCCCCGGCCGCGGCCAGGGCGCGAAGCTCGTCCAGGCGCATGGAGATGCGCACCGGACTGTCGGCGAGGCAGCTCTTGACGATGCCGATGATCGGCGCCCCGCCCCGCAGGCGCGTGAGCAGATCCATGCGTCGCCGAGGCCCGCTGCCGTGTGGCCGGCAGCAGGCCGACATGCTGCACGATGGCGCGAATGCGCGCGATGCTTTCGGCGTCGAAAGGCCGGATCGGCAGCGCCATGCGGTCCGAGCCGATCAGCCCGATGGCCACCATCGCCACCTTGAAGGCGCCGACGCCGCCGGCATCGCCCGAGCGGCCAACGGTCTGGAAGGCGATCTCGAACAGGCGGTTCAGGCGCTCCTGCTCGGCAACAGCGCCGGTCATGTCGCCGGCGCGGGCCGCGGCCCAGAGCCGGACATAGCCGGCGGCATCGGCATTGGCGAGGCCGGTTGGCGGTAGCATTCATCGCGATCAGCCGGCGAAATGCCACGTCGTCGCCCGAGGAATCCTTGACGCCGACGATCACCCCCTCGCGGCCGAGATCGGCCACCCGGCACAGCAGGAGATACTTCACCGCATCGAAGCCGATCACGCCTGCCCGCAGCGCCTGGCGGGTCGCGGCGACCTCCCCGAAACACGCGTCGCGCATATTCGGCGCGGCACCAGGTCCCTTGCGCCGAGAGCCAAAAGCGTTGTCGCGCGTTTCAGCGGCCGAATTCTGTCGCATCGGACTGCGCGAGAACCTTCGCGGCAGCGTCGGGGCGCTGCAGGCCGATCTCGATGCCCGGCTGGCCCACCGCAGCACCGGATGGCTGCATCCCGGCTGTGGAACATGGGACGACGGCCGGTGGCGACCGTCATGCCATTCGTCAGCCAGAAAGCTGAACTGGACAGGTCAGGCACGCAGGGCCAGGCGTTCCTGGCTGGGCGAGCTCGCCGCCGGATCGCGCAGGACATAGCCCCTGCCCCAGACGGTCTCGATATGGCTTTCACCCCCCATGGCGGCGGCAAGCTTCTTGCGCAGCTTGCAGACGAACACATCGATGATCTTCAGCTCGGGCTCGTCCATGCCGCCATAGAGATGGTTGAGAAACATCTCCTTGGTCAGCGTCGTGCCCTTGCGCAGGCTGAGCAATTCGAGGATCTGGTATTCCTTGCCCGTCAGGCCGACGGTCCGGCCCGCGACCTCGACCGAGCGGGCGTCGAGATTCACCACCATCTCGCCGGTGCGGATCAACGACTGGCTGTGCCCCTTCGAGCGGCGGATGATCGCCTGGATGCGGGCGATCAGCTCGTCGCGGTTGAACGGCTTCGTCATGTAATCGTCGGCACCGAAGCCGAAGCCGCGCAGCTTGCTTTCGGTGTCGTCCGAGCCGGTCAGGATCAGGATCGGCGTGTCGATGCGGGACATGCGGATCTGGCGCAGCACCTCCATCCCGTGCATGTCGGGCAGGTCGAGATCGAGAAGGATCAGGTCATAGTCGTAAAGCTTGGCAAGATCGATGCCCTCCTCGCCCATGTCGGTGCAATAGACGTTGTAGCTTGCGTGGGTCAGCATCAGTTCGATGCTGCGCGCAATGGTGTGGTCATCCTCCACCAGCAGGATCCGCATGTGATATCCCCTTGCCAACCTGACGATGGGCAAGTGTTGCCCGCCGAAGGTTAATATCATGTTACCGGATTGCCGATCCAACATTATTCAATCTGAGGTTGTCGAAACTTCTGCAACTGGGTGATCTTCAGCGCGTTGCGCCCATGCCGGTGCAGTGCCGCGACCCAGCCATCGAACTCTTCTCCGGTCAGCCCGTAGCGGCCGATCGCCTCATCGCGGGTCATCAGCCCGTGATCGACCGCGGCGATCACCGTCGCCTTGCGGCTGGCCACCCAGCGCGTGTCGGCATCGGGCAGGTCCGCCAGGCTGAGGATGCTGCCATCGGACAGGATGGCAAGGCGCGGACGGGCGGTTTTCTTCAAGAACATCGGCAAGCTCCTGTCTTTCACGCACCGTTCTGCGCGAAACTTCTTAAGCCGCGGTGAAATCGCGCCGGCTTTCACCGCCCGCGCCCCTTGAGAATTCCGGCATTTTTCCTATAAATGTCCTGAATGCGGCGCCGCCATCCCCGCCGGCCGGCCGCGACAAGGACGATCCATGACCGCGCCATACCCCTCCCTGCGCCAGCCGGCGCCCGATATGCCCATGAACTCGCTGGGGTTTCGCAAGCCGCCGGGCCAGACGCGCGTAGTCGTCGCCATGTCCGGCGGCGTGGACAGTTCGGTGGTGGCCGCCATGCTGGCCGAACAGGGCTATGACGTGATCGGCGTGACCTTGCAGCTTTACGACCACGGCGCGGCGCTGGCCAAGAAGGGCGCCTGCTGTGCCGGCCAGGACATCCACGATGCCCGCCGCGTCGCCGAGCGCCTGGGATTCCCGCATTACGTCCTCGACTATGAAAACAGGTTCCGCGAATCGGTGATCGAGGAATTCGCCGACGCCTATCTGGCCGGCGCCACCCCCGTCCCCTGCATCCGCTGCAATGAGCGGGTGAAGTTTCGCGACCTGCTGCAGACCGCGCGCGAACTGGACGCCGATTGCATGGCCACCGGCCATTACATCCGCCGCCTCGAGGGCACGCAGCGCGCCGAGCTGCACATGGCGGCCGACCCCCATCGCGACCAGAGCTATTTCCTGTTCTCGACCACGCAGGAACAGCTCGACTTCCTGCGCTTTCCGCTGGGCGGGCTTGCCAGCAAGGCCGAGACCCGCGCCCTTGCCGCGCAATACGGGCTGGCGGTCGCCGACAAGCCCGACAGCCAGGACATCTGCTTTGTGCCCGACGGCAATTACGCCGGGGTGATCGAGAAGCTGCGCCCCGGCGCCGCCGAGCCGGGCGAGATCGTGGACCTGCAAGGCAATGTGCTGGGCAGCCACCGCGGCGTCATCCACTATACCATCGGCCAGCGGCGCGGCCTGGGCATCGGCGGGCTTGACGATCCCTATTACGTCCTCCGCCTCGACCCCGAGGCGCGGCAGGTCGTCGTCGGCCCCAGGCAGGCGCTGGCGACCCGGATCGTGCCGGTCAGCGAGGTGAACTGGCTGGGCGACACGCCCCTGGCCGGCGAGACCCCGGTCAGCGTGCGCATCCGCTCGACCCGGCCGCCGCGGCCGGCGATCCTGCGCGCGCTGGACAATGGCCGCGTCGAGGTCGAACTTCTTTCCCCCGAGGAAGGCGTCAGCCCGGGCCAGGCCTGCGTGTTCTACGCCAGCGAGGGCACGCGCGTGCTGGGCGGCGGCTGGATCACCCTGCGCCGCGGCGGCTGATCAGCCCGCCGCCGCCAGCAGGCGGATGCGCTCGACCATGGCGCGCAGCCCGTTCGAGCGCTGCGCCGACAGATGCCCCTCAAGCCCCAGCCTGCCCAGTTCCGCGCTGGCGTCGATGCCGGGCACATCCGCCAGCGGCACGCCGGCATAAAGCGCATGCAGGATCGCCACCAGCCCGCGCACGATCAGCGCATCGCTGTCGCCCTGAAAGTCAAAGCGCCCCTCCCCGATGCGCGAGACGATCCAGACCTGGCTGGCGCAGCCCTCGACCTTGCTGGCCGGCACCTGCAGCAGCGGGTCCATCGCGGGCATCGCCTTGCCAAGCTCGATGACATGGCGGTAGCGCTCTTCCCAGTCCTCGAGAAAATCGAAGGTTTCGGCGATCTCTTCAAAGGCGGGCGTGGCCATCTGACATCCTTTCGCATCGGTGCGAGCCCGGGGGGCGCGCACGGCATAGCGCGCCCGGCCGGCAAGGTCAAAGAGGCTTTCGCCCTGCGGCGACATGGCCTATCACTGCGCAAAACGCCAGGAGCACGCGGGGGACGCCATTCATGAAAACGGGAACACTGGCCTCTCTTGCCTGTGCGATGCTTGTTCTGGGCGGCTGCGGCCGCATGGGCGACAGCCGCTGGAACCCCCTCTCCTGGATGTCGGGCAGTTCGCGCCCCGAAACGCTGGAGCCCAAGGGCGGCTATCCCGAGGCGCGCACCGACGGGCGCATCCCGGTGGCCCATGTCGCCTCGGCCAGATGGCAGCCGCTGTATGAAGGGCGGATGCTGGTCGTCGAGGGGCTTGCGGCCTCCAAGGGCTGGTGGGATGTGGCCCTGGTCACCGAGGTGCCGATGCCGCGCGGCCGCGTCCAGCCCGACGAGGACGGCGTCCTGCGCCTGCGCCTGGTCGGCAAGCCGCCTGCGCCCGACACATTCGCCGCCGCCAATGCCGCCGATCCGGCCAGCGACATGCTGACCGTGGCGCTGACCATCCCCAATGCCGTGCTGCCGCGCCTGCGCGAGGTGGTGGTCACGGGGGCGATGAATTCAGTCAGCATCCGCCCCTGAGGGGCAAGGAGACCGGCGCCGCCGCCTGTCCGCCGGACTCAGCCCATCTTGCGCAGATAGGTCCAGGTCGCGACGCGCGCATCGCGCGCCACCGACCAGCTTTCGGCATCGCCCAGATATTCGAAGCCGCAATTCGTCAGCACCCGGGCCGAGCCGGGGTTGTCCTGGAACGCCTCGGCAAACAGCGTGCGCGAGCCGTGCGGATTGGCCGCGACCAGCGCCGCCACCGCCTCGGTGGCGAATCCGGTGTTCCAGAACCCGGCGCCGATCCAGAAGCCAAGCTCGGACTGCTCGCGCTCGACCCGGGTCAGCGAGACCACGCCCAGCACCTCGGCCAGCCTGTTGGCCGAGCCGTCGATGGCCCAGACATCTTCCTGGCGCGAGGCGGCCAGAGCGCGGCGCACATAGGCCTCGGCCGCGCCCGGCGGCAAGGGATGCGGGATCGAGCGGGTGCCCTCGGCCACGCGGCGGTCGGCGGTGTAATGCGCGATCAGCCCGGCGTCGGACAGGCGCAGCGGCCGCAGCACGAAACGCTCTGTCGCGATCTCGATCTGCCGTTCTTCTGCGGCAATCACGTCGATCATGTCACTCATCTCCCCCTATTGTGCGGAAATATATGGGTGCAACAAACTGAAATACGAAGGGGACCGGCCTTCGCCGATCCCCAGTCTTGCATCCGAGTATGAATATCGGCTTACTCGGCAGCCTCAATCTGGGCGGGCAGCACGGAAATATAGGTGCGTCCCTTGAGGCCCTTGCGGAAGGTCACATGGCCGTCGCTGAGCGCGAACAGCGTGTGGTCGCGGCCCATGCCGACGTTCTGGCCCGGCCACCAGGTGGTGCCGCGCTGGCGCACGATGATGTTGCCGGCCACGGCCGACTGGCCGCCGAACAGTTTCACGCCAAGACGGCGACCGGCCGAATCGCGACCGTTGCGGGACGAACCGCCTGCTTTCTTATGTGCCATGGGTCAGTCTCCTCAGTTGGCGGCTTCGACTTTGGTGCGTGCACCGACGGCGGGTTTCACGTCGCTTTTCTCGGCGCCGCTCTCCAGCAGGTCGGTGACGCGGATCAGCGTCAGCTGCTGGCGGTGGCCGCGGGTGCGCTGCGACGAATGCTTGCGGCGGCGCTTGACGAAGGTGATGACCTTGTCGGCCTTGATCACGTCGATCACTTCCGCCTGCACGGCGGCGCCGGCAACCAGCGGCGCGCCGACGGTCGAGCCGATCATCAGCACTTCGTTGAACTGCACCTTGTCGCCGGCCTCGGCGTTCAGCTTTTCGACGCGCAGCACGTCACCGGCCTGGACCCGGTACTGCTTGCCGCCCGTCTTGAGAACTGCGAACATTCGCTTCTTCCTTGTTCTGCCGCGTCCTTCGGCCCCCGCGCCCGCGGGTGTTTGCGGGTCTGCCCCGCCTTCGGACTGCGCACCCTTCGGATCGGGTGTGGTTCAAAATGACATGCCGGCAACGGGCTGCTGCCCGGCCGGTCGCGGCTGTATCATGGATTCGCGACGCAAAGTCAACAGGATTGACCGCGCCGCGCCGCCATAATCCAGGCCAAAAACCAGGCCCGCCACGAGGCCGTTACTTGACGCGCGTCCAGCGCTGGGTCTTGCAAAATACCGCGACGCAACCCGAGACCTTCAGCACCTTGCCCTCGAGCACCATCTTCGAGCGATAGGTCTTGTCCGAACCCGGATCCCAGATCGTCCCGCCCGAGAACCTGCCGCCGCCGTCATCCGTCATGCCGGCAACGATGTTCTTGCCGGTATTGGGCGAGTCGATTTCCTTGCCGGCCTTGTCGAAGGACCGCACCAGCTTGCCGCAATACTTGCCGCCGCAGTCATGGAACTGCACCATGCCCACATTGCCGTCGTCATTGGCCTCGGTCTGGAAGATGCCCTCGATGCCTTGCGCCTGCAGGGCGGTGGCGGTCAGCGACAGCGCCGCGGCCAGTGCCAGTGTCCTCATGGTGATTCCCCCTCCCCCGGGGATTGTTGCCTTGGCGCCAGATTGAAACAGCCTCGCGGCCGATCAAGCCTGACGTGGGGTCCGGGCCTTTCCGATCGCGGCCCGCTATGGCAAAGACACCCCACGCTTTCAGGAGTGATGCGATGATCCTTTACCCCGCGATCGACCTCAAGGACGGCAATTGCGTGCGGCTGCTGCGCGGCGACATGCAGGCGGCGACGGTCTTTGGCAGCGATCCCGCCGCGCAGGCGCGCGCCTTCCAGGACGCGGGGGCTGAATGGCTGCATCTGGTGGACCTGAACGGCGCCTTTGCCGGCCAGCCGGTGAACGGCGCCGCGGTCGAGGCGATCCTTGCCGCCACCTCGATCCCGGCGCAGCTGGGAGGCGGCATCCGCGACATGGCCACCATCGAGGGCTGGATCGCGCGCGGCATCTCGCGGGTGATCCTTGGCACCGTCGCGGTCGAGGACCCGGCGCTGGTCAGGGCCGCCGCCGCGGCCTTTCCGGAACAGATCGCGGTCGGCATCGACGCGCGCCAGGGCCGCGTCGCCACCCGCGGCTGGGCCGAGGAAACCGACGTGATGGCCACCGACCTCGCGCGGCGCTTTCAGGACGCGGGCGTGGCGGCAATCATCTATACCGACATCGACCGCGACGGCGCCATGCAGGGGCCCAATATCGCCGCGACCGCGGCGCTGGCGCGGGCGGTGAACATCCCGGTCATCGCCTCGGGCGGGGTCAGCTCGCTGGCCGATCTCGTGGCGCTGCGCGACAGCGGCGCGATTGCCGGTGCGATTTCCGGCCGGGCGCTTTATGACGGGGCGATCGATCTGGCCGCGGCGCTGCGCGCGCTGGCCTGAGGGGGGGGCGAGATGCTGAAGACAAGGGTGATCCCCTGCCTGGACGTGGCCGAGGGCCGGGTGGTCAAGGGGGTGAATTTCGTCGATCTGATCGACGCGGGCGATCCGGTCGAGGCCGCGCGCGCCTATGACGCCGCCGGCGCCGACGAGATCTGCTTTCTCGACATCCACGCCACACATGAAAACCGCGGCACCATGTTCGATCTGGTTACCCGCACCGCCGAAGCCTGTTTCGTGCCGCTGACCGTGGGCGGCGGCGTGCGCAGCCATCAGGACGTGCGCGCGCTCTTGCTGGCCGGGGCCGACAAGGTCAGCTTCAATTCGGCCGCGGTGGCGAACCCCGACGTGATCTCCGATGCCGCCGACCGGTTCGGCAGCCAGTGCATCGTCTGCGCCATCGACGCCAAGACCGTGGCGCCGGGCAGATGGGAAATCTTCACCCATGGCGGCCGCAAGCCCACCGGCATCGACGCGGTGGAGTTTGCCCGCACCGTCGCCCGGAAAGGCGCGGGCGAGATCCTGCTGACCAGCATGGACCGCGACGGCACCAGGGCCGGTTTCAACATTCCGCTGACGCGCGCGGTGGCCGATGCGGTCTCCGTCCCGGTCATCGCCTCGGGCGGGGTCGGCACGCTGGAACATCTGGCCGAGGGCGTGCTGGAGGGCCATGCCAGCGCCGTGCTGGCGGCCTCGATCTTTCACTTCGGCACCCATTCCATCCGCGAGGCCAAGGAATACATGGCCGCCGCCGGCATCCCGGTGCGCCTGACATGAGCGGGCTGGCCAGTCTGGCCGCGACCATCGCGGCACGGAAGGACGCCGACCCCGACAGCAGCTGGACCGCAAAGCTGCTGGCCAGGGGGCCGGAAAAATGCGCCGAGAAATTCGGCGAGGAGGCCGTCGAGGCGATCATCGAGGCGGTCAGGGGCGACCGCGAGCGGCTGATCGGCGAGGCCGCGGATGCGCTTTACCACCTGCTGGTGATGCTGGCGGCGCGCGACATCACCCTGGCCGATGTCGAGGCGGAACTGGACCGCCGCGAGGGCCGCTCGGGCATCGCGGAAAAGGCCTCGCGCCCGGGCTGAGCCCGCGGCTCAGGGCGCGACCTGCACCACGCGGATCGCGCCGCCCTGGGCCGAGAGCGCGATCTCGCCCCCGGCCAGGCGCAGCGCGTCGCGGCCAAAGACCTCGCCCCGCCAGCCGCTGAGCGCCGGCAGGTCGCGCAGCCCCGAGGCGATGGCGTCCAGCTCCGACGCCGAGGCGATCAGCCGCGGCGCCACGCCGGCCTCGTCGGACTTGGCCTTCAGCAGCACGCGCAGCAATTCCGCCAGCGCGCCATTGCCGGGGCGGCCCGGCTCGTCGGGGGCGGCCTTCGGCGGGTCCTGGCATTCGATCCCGGCCTTGACCGCGGCCAGGATGCCATTCGCGATCTCGCCGCGCCGCGCATCGCGCAGCAAAAGCCGCGACTTGCCCAGATCCGCTTCGCTGAGCGGCCTGGTCGAGGCCAGTTCGATCAGCGCGTCATCCTTGAACACCCGGGCGCGGGGAATGTCGCGTTCCTGCGCGAAGGTCTCGCGAAAGCGCGCCAGTTCGCGCACCACCGCCAGAAAGCGCGGTGAGCCCGAGCGGGTGCGCACCCGTTCCCAGGCGTCATCCGGGCGGGTGACATAGGTCTCGGGTGAAAGCAGCACCGCGACCTCCTCGGCCAGCCAGGGCGCGCGCCCGGTCTTTTCCAGCTGCGCCGCGAGGAATTCGTAGATGGCGCGCAGATGCGTCACATCGGCCAGGGCATATTGCGCCTGTGCATCCGACAACGGCCGCAGCGACCAGTCGGTAAAGCGCGAGGACTTGTCCAGCGGCTGGCGGGCGATCTTCTTGACCAGGGTCTCATAGCCGACCTGCTCGCCAAAGCCGCAGACCATGGCGGCGATCTGGGTGTCGAACAGCGGGTCGGGAAACACCCCGGCATCGTGAAAAAAGATCTCGAGGTCCTGGCGCGCGGCATGGAACACCTTGACCGTCGCCTTGTGGCGAAACAGCTCGTAAAGCGGCTCAAGCGACAGGCCCTCGACCAGCGGATCGATCAGCACCGCCGGCCCGCCCGCGGCCTTGCCGGTGGCGGCCGAGGGCAGCGCCGCCTGGATCAGGCACAGTTTGGAATAATAGGTGCGCTCGCGCAGGAATTCCGTATCGAGCGTGACATAGGCCTCGGCCTTGGCCAGTTCGCAGAATGCGGCCAGTTCGGCCGTGGTGGCGATGGTGCGGATCTCGGGGGCGCGGTTCGGCAGGGCGTCGGCTGGCATCGTGTTCCTTCTGGGTGGCGGGTCCTCCGCCGGGCTGGGTGGCGGGTCCTCCGCCGGGCGATTCCCTTGCGGGATTATCGAAGCCGCGGCCAAGCGCAAGGCCTTGCAGGCGATCCTAGCACGGTTCGATGTCGCCCTGTGCCCGCATTGCCGCGAACCGGGCGACGAAACCGGCCAGGTCCCCGGCCGAGATCGCCTCGCGCAGCCCCGCCATCAGTTCCTGGAAATAATGCAGGTTGTGCCAGGTCAGCAGCATCCCCGAGATCATCTCGCCGGCACGAAAGACATGGTGCAGATAGGCGCGGGAATAGCCGGTGCAGGCCGGGCAGCTGCAGTCCGCGTCCAGCGGCCGCGGGTCCTCGGCATGGCGGGCGTTCTTGATGTTGACCTGGCCGCGCCGGGTCCAGGCCTGCCCCGTCCGCCCCGAGCGCGAGGGCAGCACGCAATCCATCATGTCGACGCCGCGCAGCACCGCGCCCACGATGTCGTCGGGCTTGCCCACGCCCATCAGATAGCGCGGCTTGTCCTCGGGAAGAAAGCCGGGGGCATAATCGAGGACGCCGAACATCGCCTCCTGCCCCTCGCCCACGGCCAGGCCGCCGATGGCATAGCCCTCAAAGCCGATGGATTTCAGCGCCGCGGCGGATTCCTCGCGCAATTCGCGGGTGACGCCGCCCTGCATGATGCCAAACAGCGCATGCCCCGGCCGGTCGCCAAAGGCGTCGCGGCTTCGCCCGGCCCAGCGCATCGACATGCGCATGGATGCCGCCACCTCCGCCTCGGTCGCCGGCAGCGCCGGGCATTCGTCAAAGGCCATGACGATGTCCGAACCCAGCAGGCGCTGGATCTGCATGCTGGTCTCGGGCGACAGGAAATGTTTCGAGCCGTCGACATGGCTGGAAAACGTCACGCCCTCTTCGCTCAGCTTGCGCAAGGATGACAGCGACATCACCTGAAATCCGCCCGAATCGGTCAGGATCGGCCGGTCCCAGTTCATGAACTGGTGCAGACCCCCAAGCCGCGCGATGCGTTCGGCGCCGGGGCGCAGCATCAGGTGATAGGTATTGCCCAAGAGGATGTCGGCGCCGGTGGCGCGCACCGATTCGGGCAGCATGGCCTTGACGGTGGCGGCGGTGCCCACGGGCATGAAGGCCGGGGTGCGGACATGGCCGCGCGGCGTGTCGATCACCCCGGCGCGGGCGCGCCCGTCGGTGGCCGAGACGGTAAACTGGAATCTGTCGCTCATCCCCGGCACATAGGCGCTTTGCGCGGCCAATGCAAAGCCGCCCTACGCCCCGGCGGCGCGCAACAGCCGGGCGCGCTGCGGCGGGATCGCCGCGATCTCGAGCCCGGTAAAGACATGCAGCGTCTCAAGCTGCCGGTCCACCACCGCATGGTCGCTGACCCAGCCGCCCATGGCCAGATAGCTGCGCAGCAGCGGCGGCATGGCGGCCAGCGCCCGGCGCGGGTCGGGCCGGCGCCGGCGCAGGATGCGCGCAAAGGGAAAGACCTGCGGCGCCTTCACTCGCGGCAGCCAGCAGCGCGGCGCCAGATGGCGTTCGCCCAGCATGGCAAAGGCATCCTCATAGCCCCGCGCATCCGTGCCGGCAAAGCTGGTGCAGCCAAACAGCATGGCGATGCCCTGCGCGTCCACCTGACGCGCCAGCGCCCCCCAGGCCAGGCGCAGGATGTCGGGATCGGACCATTCTGGATGGATGCAGAAACGCCCGATCTCGGCCATGCGGCCCGGGTAGGCGCGCAGTCCGGCCAGGTCGTAATGGCGGGCGGAATAGCTTTCCTCGATGGCCGTGCCGCCGGGCAGCGTCAGCATGCGGAAACAGGCGACCAGGCCGCCGCTGGCACTGTCGCGGATCAGCACATGCGTGCAGGCGGCGTCATGCTCGTCGGCATCGCGCCGATCGCCCGGCATGGCGCAGCGGCGCCGGCCCAGAAAGCACAGCCCGCGCAGGCGCTGCGCCTCGGCGATGTCGTCGCTGCCCGCCCGCAGGCTGATCTCGTAGCGTCCCTTGCGATAGGTCATCATCACCCGCCAGCCCGCGCCGCAGCGGCCGGCCTGGCCTTGCGACCGCGCGTGTCGCCCCTATCTTGAAACAACAGCATGGCAGAGAGAAGCGCGAAGATGTCAGGCAACATGAACCGAACCGATGCCGAATGGCGTGAACTTCTGGACCCCGAGACCTATCGCGTGACCCGACAGGCCGGGACCGAGCGGCCCTTCTCGCACCCCGGCTTTCCGCAGGGGCCGGGGCATTTCGTCTGCGCCTGCTGCGGTGCGCGGCTGTTCGACGGCGAGGCGAAATTCGAAAGCCACTGCGGCTGGCCCAGCTTCTCGCGCCCGGGCGGCGCCATGGACGAGCGCCGCGACGCCAGCCACGGCATGATCCGCACCGAGGTCCGCTGCCAGCATTGCGACGCGCATCTTGGCCATGTCTTTCCCGACGGCCCGCCGCCCACGGGGCTGCGCTACTGCATCAACGGCGTGGCGCTGCGCTTTGTCCCCGAGGGCTAGGCGCCTAGTCCGCCAGCAACTCGCCCGCCGAGACACGTCCGACATTGCCCAGCAGTTGCCGGATCAGGCCAAGGCTGGTCACGCCGGTCTCGGTCACGCGCCGCGACAGCACGACGACACGGCCGCGCTCAAGGCCAAAGCGCTCGACATTGCTGACCGTGCCGGCCGGGTCAAAGCTGATCGCGACCACCTGGCGGTCGATCTCGCGCGGCTCGCGCGCGCCGTAGAACTGCCAGCGCGAGCCGACGAAATACCAGGCCGAGCCGGTCAGCAGCCCCTGCGCCGAGGGCTTGCCGATCAGCCCCTCAAGCTCGGCCTGCGTGGTCCTGCCGACCACCACCTGCGCCATCTGCTCGTCTGGCGGGACATAGCCGTGGTTGCGATAGGTGGCCTGGCAGGCGGCAAGCCCAAATGGCGCGACCAATGCGAAACCCATGAGCTGGCGCCGGGAAATCTTCATCTGAACTCTGCCCTCATACGCGCCTGTTGACGCCGCGCAACCGGCTTAGCAAACTCATGCACCGCGCTCAAGAATATCCAGACCAAGGGCGGAGCCGCCCGCGAAAGGCCCCCATGACCGACAAGACCCCGCATCCGGCCCGGTTTCGCGTGGCGCATCTGAACCCGCGCCAGGCGACGGAATTCTCTCTGGCCCCCGACGGCGCCGCGCGCGCCGCCCTGGCCGCCCGCCTGGGCATCAAAGCCCTGCCCCGGCTCAGCTTTGCCGGCCAGATCCGCGCCGTCGAGGGCGACGCCTGGCAGGTCGCGGGCCAGCTTGAGGCGCGCGTCGTGCAGCCCTGCGTGGTGACGCTGGCCCCGGTCAGCACCGATCTGCACGAAAAGATCCACCGGACTTTCTCGCCCCATGTCACCATCCCCGAAGGCGACGAGGCCGAGATGCCCGATGACGAGCATGAGCCCCTGGGCCAGTTCATCGACCTCGCCGAGATTATGGCCGAGGAACTGATCCTGGCGCTGCCGCTCTATCCCCGTGCGGATGGCGCATCGCTGGCGCCCCCCCCGGCCGAGCAAGAGACCCGCAAGCCCTTCTCGGGGTTGGCCGACCTCTTGAAGGATTCGGGAAAAAAGCCGTAACCACCTAGGGACGCTGCCTTTCCTGCCAATCCTTCTCAAGCTGCGGTGCAAGGTTCAGCGGCGCCAGCATGCCCCGGCCCAGGACGTGATCGGCGGCTTTCTCGCCGGTCATGATCGCCGGCGCGTTCAGATTGCCGTTGGTCACCCGCGGAAACACCGAACTGTCGGCGACGCGCAGCGCCTCGGCGCCGATCACCCGCAGTTCCGGATCGACCACCGCCAGCGGATCCTCGGCGCGGCCGATGCGCGCCGTGCCACAGGGGTGAAAGGCCGATTCGGCATGGTCGCGGATGAAGGCGTCGATCTGGGCATCGCTCTCCACCGCCTCGCCGGGCTGGATCTCGCGGCCCTTGTAGGGGGCAAAGGCGGGCTGGGCAAAGATCTCGCGCGTCAGGCGCACGCAGGCGCGGAACTCGGCCCAGTCCTCGGCATGGGACATATAGTTGAAGCGGATCTCGGGTGCCGCCTTCGGATCGGCGGATTTCAGCCGCACCGTGCCGCGTGACTTGGATCGCATCGGCCCGACATGGACCTGGAAGCCGTGCCCCTCGGCGGCGGCCTTGCCGTCATAGCGCACCGCAAGCGGCAGGAAATGATACTGGATGTCGGGGTATTCCACCCCGGCGGCCGAGCGGATGAAGCCGCAACTCTCGAACTGGTTCGAGGCCCCGAGCCCGGCCCCGGTCGCCATCCACTGCGCCCCGATCGAGCCCTTGCCCCAAAGGTTCCAGTGCTTGTAAAGCGTGACCGGCTGCGTGGCGGTGAACTGCATGTAGACCTCGAGATGGTCCTGCAGATTGCCGCCGACCCCCGGCCGGTCCGCCCTGACCTCGATGCCCTGCGCGCGCAGATGCGCCGCAGGTCCGATGCCCGACAGCATCAGGATCTTTGGCGTCCCAATCGGCCCGGCCGAAAGTATTACCTCACGTTCGGCGCGAAACACATTGATGCCGCGGGTGTTTTTTACCTCGACCCCGGCGGCGCGCCCATCCTCGAACACCACGCGCTGCGCCAGGCCGCGACGCAGCCGCAACAGGCCGGTCTGTTGCGCCGGGCGCAGATAGGCATTGGCCGCCGACCAGCGCCGCCCCTCCCAGATCGTGGCCTCCATGGCGCCGAACCCTTCCTGGCGGGCGCCGTTGTAATCCTCGGTGGTGGGATAGCCGGCCTCGCGCCCGGCACGGATGAAGGCATTGAACAGCGGATTCTTGCGCGAGCCGCGCGTCACATGCAGCGGCCCCTCGGTGCCGCGATATTCGCTGACCGCGCCATGCGAGGTCTCCATGCGCATGAAATAGGGCAGCACATCGGCATAGGCCCAGCCCGCCGCGCCGGCCTCGGCCCAATGGTCGAAATCGCGCGCATGGCCGCGCACGAAGACCATGCCGTTGATCGAACTCGACCCGCCCAGCACCTTGCCGCGCGGCGTGACCAGCCGGCGCCCGCCCAGATGCGGCTCGGGCTCCGAGGAAAACCCCCAGTCATAGCGGCGCATGTTCATCGGATAGCTCAGCGCCGCCGGCATCTGGATGAAGGGGCCGACATCGCTGCCGCCATATTCGATCAGATCGACGCGCCTGCCGGCCATCACCAGCCGATAGGCCAGCGCACAACCGGCGGAGCCCGCGCCGACGATCACGTAATCGGGCGTCATGCCACCTCCTCCTGCGCTGGCGACTTCTTCGTTCTCCAAATACTCATGCCGGCGCTGGCACCGGCGCGGCGCCGCTCAATAGGGTGCATCGACGCCCCCCATGCCGACATAGACCGATTTCAGCTGCGTATAATGCTCGATCGCCGCGGCCGAATTCTCGCGCCCCAGACCCGACAGCTTGACGCCGCCAAAGGGCGCCTCGACCGGCGTCAGGTTATAGGCGTTGATCCAGGTGGTGCCGGCCTGCAGCGCCGCGGCGACCCGGTGCCCGCGCGCCAGGTCGCGGGTAAAGACCCCCGCCGCCAGGCCATAGGGGCTGGCATTGGCCCGCGCCAGGACCTCGGCCTCGCTGGCAAAACCCAGCACCGACATCACCGGGCCAAAGATCTCCTCGCGCACGATCCACATGTCGTCGTGCGCCGCGGAAAACACCGTCGGCGGGATGAACGCCCCCTCGCCCGCGCCGCCGCACAAGAGCTGCGCGCCCTCGGCCAGGCCCTTCGCGATGGCGTCGCGGATGCGGCCCGCCTGCGCCGGGCTGACGATCGGGCCGTGCTGGGTCGCCTCGTCCAGGGGATCGCCAATCCTGACCGCGGCCAGCCGCTCGGCCAACCGCGCCAGGAACGCCGGGCGGATGCCGTCCTGAACAAAGACCCGCGTGCCGTTCGAGCAGATCTGCCCCGAGGAATAGAAATTCGCCAGGATCGCCGCGCCCACCGCATCCTCGAGGCTGGCGTCGTCAAAGACGATCAGCGGCGACTTGCCGCCCAGTTCCATGGTGACATGGCGCATGCCCTGCGCCGCCGCGGCATAGACCCGCTGCCCGGTGGCGACCGAGCCGGTCAGCGACACCTTGGCCACGCGCGAATCGGCTACCAGCGCCGCGCCGACCGCGCCGCGCCCCTGCACGACGTTGAAGATGCCGGCGGGCAGCCCGGCCTCGGTCAGGATCGCCGCCAGTTGCAGCGCGCCCAGCGGCGTTTCCTCGCTGGGCTTGAAGACCATGGCATTGCCCATGGCCAGCGCCGGCGCCGCCTTCCAGCAGGCGATCTGGCTGGGATAGTTCCAGGCGCCGATGCCGGCGCAGACGCCCAGGGGCTCGCGGATGGTATAGACGAAATCGCCGCCCAGCGGGATGGTCTGCCCGGTCACCGTGGGCGCCAGCCCGGCGAAATATTCCAGCGCATCCGCGCCCGAGGGCCAGTCCGCCACTCGCGTCTCCTGGATCGGCTTGCCGGTGTCCAGCGTCTCGAGCCGCGCCAGTTCCTCGCCCCGCTCGCGGATGATCCGGGCGGCGCGCATCAGCACGCGGCCGCGCTCGACCGGGCGCAGCGCGGCCCAGGCGGGCTGGGCGGCGGCGGCGGCGGCGCAGGCAGCGGCCACCTGCGCCGGGCTGGCCTCGCGCAGCCGCGCGATCACCTCGCCGCTATGGGGGTAGTGCACCGGCAGATCCGCGCCCTCGCCCTCGACCGGGGCGCCGCCGATGTGAAGGCTGGCGACGGGTTGCGCATCGGGACGGGGAAGGATGCTCATGTCAGGGCCTTTTCCAGATAATCCAGGGTCATGCGTTCGGCGGTGGCGGCGTCGAGTTCGGGCGAAAGCGCCGCGCGCAGGTAAAGCCCGTCGATCAGCGCCCCCAGGGTGCTGGCGGTAGCCTCGGCCCGCGCCCCGACCAGCGGCCGCAGCGCCACCAGCAGATTCGAGCGCAGCCTGCGGTGATAGACACGCAACAGCCGCGCCGCCTCGGCATCGACCAGCGCCAGCGCATAGAAGTTCAGCCAGGCGGCGATGGTGGCATGTTCGAAATTCGCGCCGGCGAAACTGGCGCGGACGATGGCGAAAAGCCGCGCGCGCGGGTCAGGGTCAGCGACGCCCGCCAGCGCCGCCCGCGCCGCCAGCCCATACTGGCCCAGGATGTGCCGCATCGCAGCAAGAAAGATGCGTTCCTTTGCGCCGAAATAGTGATGCGCCAGCGCCGTGGACATGCCGGCCTGGCGCGCGATCTGCGCCACCGTCACGTCGAGCGAGCCTTTTTGCCCGACCACGGCGATAGTGGCGTTGATTAACGCCGCTTTTCGGATAGGTTCTGCACCGAGTCTGGGCATGGAATGGCCCCCGCTTCACCGTTTCGTCCCCGCCGGGCGCGGACGATCCGAATCTGCAGATCTTTGATTGACTCGTCAATCGACGAAACCTTTACTTGGTCATCGGCCAAAAGCACAAGGGGAAAAAGATGGAATTTCGCCGCACCTGCACAGGAATTGCGACCGCGCTGGCCGCGACGCTGGCCCTGACCGGCAGCGCCTGGGCCGCCGAGGACGCGACCTGCCGCAAGGTCATCTTCTCGGATGTCGGCTGGACCGACATCAGCGCGACCACGGCGCTTGCCTCGACCGTGCTGCAGGCCCTTGGCTATCAGACCGAGACCAAGATCCTGTCGCTGCCCGTGACCTATACCGCCATGGCCAAGGACGATGTCGATGTGTTCCTGGGCAACTGGATGCCCAGCCAGGAAAACGACATCAAACCCTATCGCGACGCCGGCACGGTCGATGTGCTGCGCACCAACCTGACCGGGGCGAAATACACCCTGGCCACCAACCAGGCCGGCGCCGATCTGGGCATCGACGACTATTCCAAGATCGCCGCGCACAAGAAGGAACTGGGCGGCAAGATCTATGGCATCGAGCCGGGCAATGACGGCAACCGCCTGCTGCTGGAAATGGTGGCCGAGAACAAGTTCGACCTCGGCACGTTCGAGATCGTGGAAAGCAGCGAACAGGGCATGCTGGCGCAGGTCGCGCGCGCCGACGGCGCCGGCAAGCCGGTGGTCTTTCTCGGCTGGGAACCGCATCCGATGAACAGCCAGTTCAAGATGACCTACCTGGCCGGCGGCGACGAGATCTTCGGCCCCGATTTCGGCGGCGCCCGCGTCGATACCAACGTGCGCGCAGATTACGTCGAAAAATGCCCCAATGTCGGCAAGTTCCTGCAGAACCTCGAGTTCACCCTGCCGATGGAGAACGAGGTCATGGGCCTGATCCTGAACGACGGCAAGCAGCCGGCGGATGCGGCCCTGACCTGGCTGAAGGCCAATCCCGAGGCGGCCACGCCCTGGATCGCCGGCGTGACCACCGTGGACGGCGGCGACGCGGCCGCGGCGCTGGCCAAGTTCCTGGGCTGACAGGGCGGCGGCAGGGGCTGCCCCCTGCCCGCGCAGCCGCCCGGACCCATCCCGGGTCCGGGCGATCACCGAAACGGCAAGGAGCCGGTTTCCCGCCCGCCGGGGCCCGGCCATCCCGACCCAGAACGGCAGCCAAGGACGCATGGACCAGCTCACCGCATTCCTGACCGATACCAAGATCCCCGTCGGCCGCACGGCCAAGGCGATCTTCGACTGGCTGAACGCCCATGCCGCGTTCGTCTTCGATTTCATCTCGCGCATGCTCGACGGGTTGATCAACGCCATCCTGACCTTGCTGGAACTGCCCGACCCGCTGATCTTCACCCTGCTGGCGGTGGCGCTGACCTGGGCGCTGCAGCGGCGCTGGCAGACCTGCCTGCTGGTGGCGCTCAGCCTGCTGTTCATCCTCAACCAGGGCTACTGGCTGGAGACCATGCAATCGCTGACCCTGGTGCTGTCGGCCTGCGTGGTCTGCATGACCCTGGGCGTGCCGATCGGCATCGCCGCCGCGCACCGGCCGCGGCTTTACGCCTGGCTGCGGCCGGTCCTTGATCTGATGCAGACGCTGCCGACCTTCGTCTATCTGATCCCGGCCATCGTGTTCTTCGGCATCGGCATGGTGCCGGGGCTGATCGCCACGGTGATCTTCGTGCTGCCGGCGCCGATCCGGCTGACCTATCTGGGCATCGTCTCGACCCCGCCGGCGCTGGCCGAGGCCGCGACCGCCTTCGGCGCCACGCCGCGCCAGCTTTTGTGGAAGGTCGAATTGCCCAGCGCCATGCCCCAGATCATGGCCGGGCTGAACCAGACGATCATGCTGTCGCTGTCGATGGTGGTGATCGCGGCGCTGGTTGGGGCCTCGGGCCTGGGGGTGCCGGTGGTCAGGGCGCTGAACAGCGTCAACACCGCGCTGGGTTTCGAAAGCGGTTTCATCATCGTCGTGGTCGCGATCATGCTCGACCGGATGATGCGGGTGAAAGGACACGGGGATGACTGAACACAATGCCGTGGAATTCGACAATGTCAGCATCGTCTTCGGCAACCGGCCGCAGACGGCACTGCCCTTGATGGACCAGGGCCTGGATCGCGGCCCGATCAAGGCCGAGACCGGCCAGGTCCTGGGCGTGCACGACTGCTCGCTTTGCGTGCGCGAGGGCGAGATCCTGGTGCTGATGGGGCTCTCGGGCTCGGGCAAGTCGACGCTGTTGCGGGCAGTGAACGGGCTCAACCCGGTCTGCCGCGGCGAGGTCAGGGTCTGGGACGGCAGTCGCATGACCCCGGTCAGCCAGGCGCGCGTCACCGAGCTGCGGCGGCTACGCCGCGAACGCGTCGCCATGGTGTTTCAGCAGTTCGGCCTGCTGCCCTGGCGCTCGGTGCGTGAAAACGCCGGCCTCGGGCTGGAACTGGCCGGCGTGCCGGCCGACCAGCGCCGCAAGCGGGTCGATGCGCAGCTGGCGACCGTGGGCCTTGCCGACTGGGCCGAGCGCAAGGTGGGCGAGCTCTCGGGCGGCATGCAGCAGCGCGTCGGCCTTGCCCGCGCCTTCGCCACCGAGGCGCCGATCCTGCTGCTGGACGAGCCCTTCTCGGCGCTGGATCCGCTGATCCGCACCCGGCTGCAGGACGAATTGCTGGCGCTGCAGGCGCAATTGCGCCGCACGATGATCTTCGTCAGCCACGACCTCGACGAGGCCTTCCGCGTCGGCAACCGCATCGCGCTGATGGAGGGCGGGCGCATCGTCCAGGTCGGCACCGCCCGCCAGATCATCGCCAATCCGGCGAATGGCTATGTGGCGGATTTCGTCGCCCACATGAACCCGCTGGCGGTGCTGACCGCCGAGGACGTGGCCGAGGCCGGCATGGCGCCGGGTGCGCCCATCGGCCTTGACACGCCGCTGCGCGAGGTCATCCGCCTGATGGCCGAGCGCCAAAGCGAGGCGCTGCCGTTGCCCGCCGGCCGGCAGGTGACGCGCCAGGGCGTCATGTCGCGGCTCGCCACCCGCCCCGCCGCCAGCGACGAGGCCGCGCGGGCGGGCTGAGCGGCCCTCAATTCTCGCGCGTGGCGGCGGGCGAGGGGGTCAGCGGCGCCCGCCGCAGCCGCGCCTCGCGCCAGGCCATGTAGCTGATCGCGGCGACCATCATCGCCCCGCCCACCAGCACCCAGATATCCACCGGCTCGGCAAAGACCAGCGCGCCCAGCAGGCTGGCCCAGATCAGCTGCAGAAAGATCACCGGCTGCGTCACCGTCAGCGGCGCCGCGGCAAAGGCGCGCGTCATCGCGTAATGTCCCGCCGTGGCCGAGGCGGCGGTGCCCGCCAGCACCGCGCATTGCCCCAATGTGGGCGGCACCCAGACCGCCACCGCCACCGGCGCCAGACCAAGGCAGACGGTCAGCGACATCATCGCCACCACCACCGCCGCCGGCACCAGCCCCGCCAGCCGCTTGGCCACCAGATAGGACGAGCCGAACATCACCGAGGCGCCCAGCTGTGCCATGTGCCCGGGCTCGAGCGGCCGCAGGCCGGGACGCAGCACCACCATGGCGCCCGCCAGCACCACCGCAATGGCCAGGCCGCGCCGCCAGGACAGCCGCTCGCCCAGAAACAGCACCGCGCCCAGCGCCACCACGATCGGGTTCAGGAAACCGATCGCGGTCACCTCGGCCACGGTGATGCGCGCCATGGCAAAGAACCACAGGATCACTGCCAGCGTATGCAGCGCCCCGCGCAGCACGAACAGCCGCCAGATCGGCGGCGCGAACCCCTGGCGCAACGCCGGCAGCAGCGCCGGCAGCAGCAGTACAAGGCCAAAGGCAAAGCGGATGAAGGCGCCCTCGGCCGCGGGCAGCGCCAGACCCAGCCAGCGCACCGTGCCGTTCACCGCGACAAAGCACAGCCCCGCGGTCAGCATCCACAGGATGCCGGCCAGATCGCCGCGCGTGCCGGAAGGATCCTGCTCCATGGCCCGAGACTTGCCCGAGGGCCGCGGCGGGCGCAAGCCTCAGCCGCCCAGCGCCAGCCCCAGCGCGATCGCCCACATCACCAGCCCCACCAGCAGGTCCAGCACCCGCCAGGCCAGCGGCCGCGCGAACAGCGGCGTCAGCACCCGCGCCCCGTAGCCCAGCGCGAAAAAGAACAGCACCGAACCCGAGACCGCCCCCAGGACAAAGCCCGGCTTGTCCTCCCATCCGGCCGAGATCGCACCCAGCAGCACCACCGTATCCAGCCAGACATGCGGATTGAGCCAGGTCAGCGCCGCCAGCACCCCCAGCGTCGCGGCCAGGCTGCCGGCCCCCTCGCCCAGCGCCAGCACGGCGCCGCCCCGCCAGGCGGCAAGAAAGGCCCGCCCGCCATAGGCGAGCAGAAAGACCACGCCGCCCCAGCGCATCGCCTGCAAGAACCACGGCGCCCGGCCCGCGATCGCCCCCGCCCCCAGCACACCGGCGCTGATCAGCAGCGCATCCGAAATGGCGCAGAACAGGCAGGTGGCCAGCACGTGATGACGCATCAGCCCCTGCTTCAGCACGAAAGCATTCTGCGCCCCGATGGCGACAATCAGCGACAGGCTGCTGCCCAGACCGGCAAGGTAGGCACTCATGGCAGTCTCCTTTCCGCCCTCTTGCCGGCGGTCGCGCCTTCAGGCAAATTAAAATTCATCATGTTTGTTAAGCCAGACTGAATGCTCGACTATCCCGCGCTCCTGGCCCTCAGCGAGATCACTCGCCGCGGCTCCTTCGAGGCGGCGGCCTCGGCGCTCGGCGTCACCCCCTCGGCGGTGTCGCAGCGCATCAAGGGACTCGAGGAACGGCTGGGCGAGGCGCTGATCCACCGCGGCCCGCCGGCGCGCGGCACCGCGCGCGGGCTGCGGCTGATGCAGCACCTGGACCAGGTGCGGCTGCTGGAACAGGCGCTGCAGGGCGACAGCGATCCGGCGCATCTGCGCCTTGCGGTGAATGCCGACAGCCTCGCGACCTGGTTCCCGCCGGTGATGGCCGCGCTCGATGTGACTTATGATCTGGTGGTGGACGACCAGGACTTCGCCCGCGACTGGCTCAGAAAGGGCGAGGTCGCGGCGGCGATCAGCTCCGACCCGGACCCGGTGCCGGGCTGCGACGCGCAGGCGCAGGGCCGGCTGATCCCCCTGGCCCCGGACCTGCCGCTCGACATCGCGCTCTACTGGCTTGTGCAGCGCGCGCTGGCCCCGGCGCTCGCGCCGCTGACCTGCGCAATACGCGAAAGGGCCGCAGCGGAACTGCGACCCTGATTTCTCTGTTCTTCAAATACTCCCGCCGGAGGCGGAACTTACAGCTGCGCCGCGACATCCTCGGGAATGTCGAAATTGCCGGTGACGTTCTGCACGTCGTCATCCTCCTCCAGCGCGTCGATCAGCTTCATCAGCTTCTGGGCGGTCTCGAGGTCGATCTCGGTCGGAGCCTGCGGCTTCCAGATCAGCTTGGCATGTTCGGATTCGCCAAGGCTCGCCTCCAGCGCGGTCGAGACCTCGGCCAGATCGCTGTCCGAAGTATAGATCCAGTGCCCGTCCTCGTCGCTTTCCACATCCTCGGCGCCCGCCTCAAGCGCGGCCATCATCACCGTGTCAGCGTCGCCGGCGCCGGCCGGATACATGATCTCGCCCTTGCGGTCGAACATGAAGCTGACCGAGCCGGTCTGCCCCAGATCGCCGCCATGCTTGGTGAAATAGCTGCGCACGTTCGAGGCGGTGCGATTGCGGTTGTCGGTCATCGCCTCGACAATGATGGCGATGCCGTTCGGGCCGTAGCCCTCATAACGGATCTCGTCATAGTTCTCGGCGTCGCCGCCCTGCGATTTCTTGATCGCCCGGTCGATCACGTCCTTGGGGACCGAGTTCGACTTGGCTTCCTTCACCGCCAGACGCAGACGCGGGTTCTTTTCGGGATCAGGGTCGCCCATCTTCGCGGCGACGGTGATCTCTTTGGCCAGTTTCGAAAACAGCTTCGAGCGCAGCTTGTCCTGCTTGCCCTTGCGATGCTGGATATTGGCCCATTTGCTATGGCCTGCCATGGTATGTCCCGGAATTTGGATATGTGAGGCGGCTTTTAGTCAGCCGGGGCCGGCACCGCAAGCTTTACCCCCGTCCCCCGGCGATTTCCGCCAGCACATACAGGCGCAAGGCGGTGGCCAGCCCCACTTCGGGGGGGCGGGCGGCGTCGATTGCGGCAATCAGCGCCGTCGCGGTCACGCCTTGCGCGCGGGCAATGCCGCGCAGCCCGGACCAGAAGGCATCCTCAAGGCTGACAGAGGTGCGATGCCCACCGATGGTGACGGATCGTTTCACCGGTGGCGACATCGCGGGCAGGTCAATCATCGCCGGTCTCGCGCCTGTGCTGGTCCAGATGGCGGGCGGCACGGGCGGCCGCATCCGTTTCGGCCAATTTCTCGGCCTTGCTTCGGCCGAATTTCGCGGCGTTCTGGTCGCCCTGTTTGCGGGCGCTGTCACGGGCGGCGCTTTTGCGCGCCGCCCGCAGGTTGATGATCTTGCCGCTATCGGCCAAGGATCAGTCCTCGGGACCGACCATCAGCTCCGGCCGCACCACGCGGTCGAAGGTCTCGCCATCGACAAAGCCCAGGGCAATCGCCTCTTCGCGCAGCGTCGTGCCGTTCTTGTGCGCGGTCTTGGCCACCTTGGTCGCATTGTCATAGCCGATGGTCGGGGCCAGCGCCGTCACCAGCATCAGCGATTCCTTCATCAGCCTGTCGATACGGGCGATATTGGCCTCGGTGCCGACGACCATATTGTCGGTGAAGGACCCCGCCGCGTCCCCCAGCAACTGCATGGATTGCAGCACGTTATAGGACATCATCGGGTTATAGACGTTCAGCTCGAAATGGCCCTGCGAACCGGCAAAACCGATCGCCGCGTCATTGCCCATGACATGGGCGCAAACCATGGTCAGCGCCTCGGCCTGGGTCGGGTTCACTTTGCCCGGCATGATCGAGGAGCCCGGCTCGTTCTCCGGCAGGATCAGTTCGCCCAGACCGGAGCGCGGACCCGAGCCCAGGAAACGTATGTCGTTGGCGATCTTGTAGAGCGAGGCCGCGACCGTCTTGAGCGCGCCGGAAAAGAACACCATCGCGTCATGCGCGGCCAGTGCCTCGAACTTGTTGGGCGCGGTGACGAAGGGCAGGCTGGTGATTTTCGCGATCTCGGCGGCGATGGCCTTGTCCCAGCCCTTTTTCGTGTTCAGGCCGGTACCGACGGCGGTGCCGCCCTGCGCCAGCTCATAGATGTCACCCAGCGCCAGCTTCACCCGCTCGATGCCCTTGGCGACCTGATGCGCGTAACCGCCGAATTCCTGACCCAGGGTCAGGGGCGTCGCGTCCTGCGTATGGGTGCGGCCGATCTTGATGATGTCCTTGAATTCATCCGCTTTCGCGGCCAGCGCCTTGTGCAGCTTTTCCAACCCCGGCAGCAGCACGTCGCGCGCCTGCATGGCAATCGCCACATGCATCGCGGTCGGGAAGGTGTCGTTCGAGGACTGACCCATGTTCACATGGTCGTTCGGATGCACGGGTTTCTTGGAGCCCAGCTCGCCGCCCAGAATCTCGATGGCGCGGTTCGAGATCACCTCGTTCGCGTTCATGTTCGACTGCGTGCCCGAGCCGGTCTGCCAGACCACCAGCGGGAAGTTGTCGTCGAACCTGCCGGCCACGACCTCGGAGGCCGCCTGCACCATCGCCTTGCCGATGGCGGGGTCCAGCTTGCCCGAGGCCATGTTCACCTCGGCCGCGGCCTGCTTGATCACGCCCAGCGCACGCACGATGGCGACCGGCTGTCTTTCCCAGCCGATGGGAAAGTTCTGGATCGAGCGTTGCGTCTGCGCGCCCCAATACTTGTCGCCGGGGACTTCCAGCGGGCCGAAGCTGTCGGTTTCGGTGCGGGTGGTCTTGGTCATGGCATGCTCCCTCACGGTGTCGTGGGGGTTCTAGGCCGGATGCGCGGGATTCGCAATCGGTATGCGATGGTATGCCACGCGCCGCGCCTATTTGCGCCATTTGTCGAGGCTGACAACCTCGCCGCCGCCCCTGGGCGTGTCATCGCCCGGCGTGTCGTCCCCGGGGCCGCCCTCGTCGTCGTCCTCTTCTTCCCCGTCCTCCTCGTCCTCTTCGTGGTTTTCAAAGCGCAGGCCGAACTCGACCGAGGGATCGACGAAGGTGCGCAAGGCGTCGAAGGGGATATAAAGCGGCTCGGGCGAGTCGCCGAAGTTCAGCGTGATGCGGAACCCTTCGGGCGTGACCTTCAGATCGTCGAACCAGTGCTGGATGACGATGGTCATTTCCTCGGGATAGCGGTCGCGCAGCCAGTCGGCCATCTCGACGCCGGGATCGCGGGTGTCGAAGGTGATGAAGAAGTGGTGATCGCCCGGCAGGCCTTCCTGTGCCACCGCCTGCAACACCTCGGCGATCAGCCGCTGCATGGCCCGGTGCATCATTCCGCCGTAATCGATTCCGCGTGCCATGGGGATCTCCGTCCTGCCTAGGCGGTCAGCATAGGGAATTGGCACGGGTTGAAAAGCCCCCTGGCGCCTGCCACGACCCCGGCCCGGCGGCAGCATGCCAAGACGCAAAACCCCGGTCAGAGGCACGGTTTTCCCGTATCAGAGGGGTGCTTCGGGATCTGGGGAAAATGGCGCGGTTGACGGGGCTCGAACCCGCGACCCCCGGCGTGACAGGCCGGTACTCTAACCAACTGAGCTACAACCGCGCATTGCCCGAGCGTTCGTCATGGTGGTGGCGCGGTTGACGGGGCTCGAACCCGCGACCCCCGGCGTGACAGGCCGGTACTCTAACCAACTGAGCTACAACCGCGCAGACCATATCCCCGGATCGCCGTCCGGGGTGCGAGGGGGTTTACGCAGGCCGGCGGGTGGCGTCAAGCCCGAACTTGCGCAAATTCCGTGCCGGGGCCCGCGCGGGGGCGGCCCGGCACGGGCCTCATGGCGCAGGCGCCTATTTGCGCACGGTTTTCTCGTCGAAATCCGGCAGGGCCTCAAGCTCGGCCTTGGTATAGTTGGTCAGGAAGAAGGTGTGCTCGCCCAGCGTCACCAGGTGAATCGCGTCCTTGCCCAGCAGCACCTTCTTGGCGCCGATGCCCAGAAAGCCGCCGATGTCGGCGACATAGCCGACCACCATGCCGGCATCGTCCAGAACGATGTCATTGACCTTGGCGATGTCGCGCCATTCCGCCGGACGCTCGGTCACGCTTGGCGCCACCCATTCGGTGCTCGAGGGCTGGTTGGTGGTCCAGATCCGCCGGCTGGTCACCCAGGAGCTGGTGACGCCCGGCGCCGCCTCGGAGATCGCCGGCGCCTTCACGTCGGGGGCCACGACCGGCGCCGCCGGGGCGGCGGAGGGCGCGGCATCGGCGGCGGCCTTCGCGGCATCGGGGGCGGCGGCCCCGGCCTCGGCTTCGCCCTCTGCCTCGGTTGCAGCTTCGGTCACAGCTTCGGTCACCGCGGTGGTCGTGGCCTGCCCGGCCTCGCCCGCGGCCTGCTCTGCCGCCTCGATTACCCGGCTGGCGGCGTTTTCGGCCGCACCTGCGGCATCCTGGACCTGTGCGGCGGGAGGTGCAGGCGGCGGTGTCGTCGCGCCTTGTGCAAGGGCAGCGCCGGCAAGCGCCAGCGTCGCGGCGGCGAGGGCAAGGGGCTTCATGGACTCGGGTCCTTTCCGGTTTTCTTGTTGCTGGCGACCATGCGCCGCCAGATCTCCGCCCAACGTCGGCGCCGGCGCCATCGTTCCCGCCGGAACGCAACATCGCACTCAGGATGCAAGAATCCGCCGCAGCGACGCGCCGCCGCCTGCCGGCGCACTGATGCGGCCGCCGCAGACCGGGCCGGGCGCGGCGGTGGTGCCCGGCCCCGAGGTCGGCAGCCCGCGCAGCACCCGCACCGCCAGCCAGCCGAAGGCCTGCGCCTCAAGCATGTCGCCATCCAGCCCCGCCGCCTCGACCGGGGCGACGCGGGCGGGCAGGCGCTGCGCCAGTGCTGCCATCATCGCCTGGTTGTGGCGCCCGCCGCCGCAAACCAGCAGCAGTTCCGGCGACCGCGGCAGGGCCGCGACGCCCGCGGCCACCGCCGCCGCCGCCGCATGGGTCAGCGTTGCGGCGGCATCCGCATCAGGCAGCGCCGCCACATCCGCCAGCAGGTCGGGAAAGGCGTCGCGGTCCAGCGATTTCGGCAGCGGCCGGGCAAAATGGGGATGCGCCAGAAAGCGCGCGATCACCGCACCATCGGGCCGGCCCGCCGCGGCCAGCCGCCCGCCCTCGTCCCGGAGTGTGTCGCGGCGCCGGCGCATCAGGTCGTTCAGCGGCGCATTGGCCGGGCCGGTATCGAAGGCGATGCAGGCGCCGGGCGCCTCGGGGGACGGCGCGGCAAGATCGACGAAGGTCAGGTTGCCGACGCCGCCAAGATTGAGAAAGGCCAGCGGCGCCCCTGGCAAAAGCCCCTGCCCCGCCGCCCATTCGGCGCAGGCCCAGTGAAAGAACGGCGCCAGCGGCGCGCCCTCGCCGCCCTGCCGCACATCCTCGCTGCGGAAATCCCAGACCACCGGCCGGCCCAGCCTTTGTGCCAGCGCCGCCCCGTCTCCGGCCTGATGCGTGCCGCGCCCCTGGGGATCATGCGCCAGCGTCTGGCCGTGATAGCCGATCAGTTCGGCCTCGGGGAAACCTTCGGCCAGGGCCGCATGGGCGGCGACCGACAGCGCGGCGGCCGCCGCCACATCCGGCCCGCCCGGCCACTGCCCCAGCGCCGCATGGAAAACTCCGGCCTCGTTGTCGCCATAGGCGCGATAGGCGCTGCGGCCAAAGCCTGCGATGCGCCGCCCGTCGGTCTCGATCAGCGCCGCGTCCACCCCGTCCAGCGAGGTTCCCGACATCATCCCCAGCGCCCGGATCATTCGCCTGTTCCCCTTTTGCCCGCACCCCGGTATATCCGCGCCATTCGAAAGGAACAGCCCATGACCTACCGTGCCAAATCCGACTTCCTGACCGTGATGGTGGAACGCGGCTATCTGGCGGACTGCACCGACCTGCAGGCCCTGGACGAAGCCCTGACCCAGGGGCCGGTGACGGCATATATCGGTTATGACGCGACCGCCGCCAGCCTGCATGTCGGGCATCTGCTGAATATCATGATGCTGCGCTGGTTCCAGAAGACCGGCAACCGCCCGATCACCCTGATGGGCGGCGGCACCACCAAGGTGGGCGACCCGAGCTTTCGCAGCGAGGAACGCCCGCTGCTGACGCCTGCGCAGATCGGTGACAATATCGCCGGCATGCAGCAGGTCTTTGCCCGCTACCTCGATTACGGCGCGGGCAAGGCCACGATGCTCAACAACGCCGAATGGCTGGACGGGCTGAACTATCTGGATTTCCTGCGCGACATCGGCCGGCATTTTTCCGTCAACCGCATGCTGTCCTTTGAATCGGTCAAGTCGCGGCTGGACCGCGAGCAGTCGCTGTCGTTTCTTGAATTCAACTACATGATCCTGCAGGCCTATGACTTTCTGGAACTGTATCGCCGCTACGATTGCCGGCTGCAGATGGGCGGCTCGGACCAGTGGGGCAATATCGTCAACGGCATCGACCTGACGCGGCGGGTGCTCGACGGCGAGATCTGGGGCCTGACCTCGCCCCTGCTGACCACCTCGGACGGGCGCAAGATGGGCAAGTCGGCGGGCGGCGCGGTCTGGCTGCGCGGCGAGATGCTGTCGCCTTACGAATTCTGGCAGTTCTGGCGCAACACCACCGATGCCGACGTGGGCCGGTTCCTGAAACTCTACACCGACCTGCCGGTTGCTGAATGCGAACGGCTGGGCGCACTTTCCGGCTCTGAGATCAATGCCGCCAAGATCATCCTTGCCAATGAGGTGACCGGGTTGCTGCACGGTGCCGATGCCGCCGCCCGCGCCGAGGCCACGGCACGCGAGGTCTTTGAACAGGGCGGCGCCGGGGGCGATCTGGAGATCGTGACCATCGGCCCGGAGGCGCTGCCCGTCTCGGTGGTGCAGCTCCTGGCGCAGACCGGCATCGCCGCCTCGGGCAAGGAGGCCAAGCGCCTGATCGCCGAGGGGGGGCTGCGGCTGAACAATGCCGCGGTCAGCGACCCGCAGCTGGCGGTGGACGCGGCGCTGATCGGCGCGGGGTTGAAGGTCTCGGTCGGCAAGAAGAAGCACCGCATGGTGCAGCTGGGCTAGGCCGGGTCGCCGTCACAGGCATTCCGGTCACAGGCTTTCTGCGCCGTCGATGACCAGCGCATGCCCGGTCATGAATGCCGAACGCGGCGAGGCCAGATAGAGAATGGCCTCGCCGATCTCCTCGGGCGTGCCGAAACGGCCCATGGGGATGGTGTCGCGGACGTATTTCTCCAGCGCTTCGCGGCCGCCCATCTGGCGCTCGAACCCGGCGTTGAACACGGTATCGACAAAGCCCGGGCACAGCGCGTTGCAACGCACGCCGGTGGCGGCGAAATCGGCGGCGATCTGGCGCACCATGGCGATCACCGCGTGTTTGGTGGTGCAATAGGCGATCATCTCGCGGTCGTATTGCACGCCCGAGTTCGACGAGGTGACGATGATCGAGCCGCGCCCTTGCGGCGCCATCACCGCCATGGCCGCCTTGGCGGCGACGAAATGCGCCCGCACGTTCAGGCGCCAGGACAGGTCCATCTGCTCGGCTCCGATCTGGTCCAGCCGTCCAGGCACCTGCACGCCGGCATGGGAATGCAGGATGTCGAGCCTTGCGTGGCGCCCGGCCGCCTGCGCAATCGCGCCCGCCAGCGCCGCATCGTCCAGCACGTCCAGCGCCTGCGCCTCGGCGCTGCCGCCGGCATGGGCGATCTCGGCCGCCACCGCCTCGGCGCGCGTGCCGGCAAGGTCGGTCACGATCACATGCGCCCCCTCGCGCGCCAGGGCAAGCGCCCCCGCCCGCCCGATGCCCGACCCTGCTGCCGTCACCAGCGCCACGTGATCGCGAAGTTCCATGTCCGAAGGCTCCTTGAGAGGTTTCAGCGGCTGCGCCGGCGCAGGATCGCCTGCGCGGTGACCAGGCTCAGCAGCGAGGCCGCCAGCACCAGCGTGCCGATGACGTTGATTTCCGGGGTCACGCCGCGACGGATCGAGGAGAACACATAGATCGGCAGCGTGGTCTCGGAACCGGCGACGAAGAAGGCGATGATGAAATCGTCGAAGCTGAAGGTGAAGGCCAGCAGAAAGCCCGCCATCACCGCCGGCGCGATCTGCGGCAGGGTGATCTGGACAAAGCTGCGCATCGGCGGCGCACCCAGATCGGCCGCCGCCTCGAGCAGGGCGCGGTCCATGCCCTGCAGCCGCGCCCGCACGATGACGATCACCAGCGACATGGTGAACAGCCCGTGCGCGGCGATCAGCGTGCCCTTGCCCAGTGCCAGCTGCGGACCCCGGGGGCCGAACAGCGCCGCCAGCATCGGGTTCAGCGCGTCAAAGACCATGACCAGCGCGATCAGCGTCGAGATGCCGATGACGATGCCCGGCACCATCACCGCCATGTAGATCAGCGCGTCATAAAGCGTGCGCAGCCGGCCCCGCACGCCCTGCAGCGCCACCGCCGCCAGCGTGCCGAACACCGTGGCCAGCGCCGCCGAGGTCAGCGCCACGGTCAGGCTGGTCCTGAAGGCGCCGATGACGAAGGGATTGTCCAGCGCCTTGGCATACCATTGCAGCGAAAAGCCGCTGAACTGCGCCGCATGCCGCCCGGCGTTGAAGGAAAACAGCGCGATCACCCCGATGGGGAAGTAAAGAAAGACATAGGCGAGGAACACATATAGCCGCATGATTCCCCCCTACATCAGCGAGACATCGTCGCGGCCGCCGCCCAGCCTGCGGATGGCGCGCAGGTAAAGCGTGACCGTGACCAGCATCACCAGCACCAGCGTCGCCGCCAGCGCCGCGCCAAAGGGCCAGTTGCGCGACTGCAGGAACAGGTCCACCAGCGCATTGCCGACAAAGAACACCTTGCCGCCCCCCAGCAGCTGCGGGATCAGGAACTCGCCCATCAAGAGGATGAAGACCAGCATCGAGCCGGTGGCGACGCCGGCGATCGACAGCGGCAGCGTCACCTGCAGAAAGCTGCGCCAGGGCGGGCTGCCCAGATCGGCCGCCGCCTCAAGCAGGCGCCGGTCCAGCTTGTCGAGCGTGACATAGATCGGGAACACCATCAGCGGCAGATAGCCATAGACGATGCCCACCATGACCGCGAAAGGGGTGTTGATGATGCGCGGCTTGGGCAGGCCCAGTTCCGCGATCAGCCGCGGCAGGCCGTTGCCGCCCAGGATCTGGATCCAAGCATAGGACCGGATCAGGATCGAGGTCCAGAACGGCACGATCACCAGGATCAGCAGCAGGGTGCGCCAGCGCGGATCGGCCTTGATCGCCAGGAAATAGGCCAGCGGATAGGCGATCAGGATGCACAGCACCGTGCCCAGCGGCGCCATCAGGATCGTGTTGCGGATCGGCGCCCAGCGCGCGCCGAGATTGGCGAAGTTGTCCAGCGTGAAGGCCGGGACATAGCCGCCCGCGGCCCCCCTTTCGCCAAAACTGACCACGACGACCACCAGCAGCGGCAGCACCAGCATGCACAAGAGCCATGCCGTGGCCGGCGCCAGAAACAGCACCGTGCGCAGCGACGGTCGCACCCCGCCCCCCTATGCCGACTTGAACCGCGCGAGGATCTCGGCGCGTTCGGGGTTGGTCAGCGTCACCGCGGCGCCGAATTCCAGCGCGTCCAGCAGGTCCTTGGCCGGGAACAGGATCTCGCTTTCGCGCATCTCGGGCGGCAGCAGCGCGTCCACGCGGCTGTCGCCGGTGGCATAGCCGTGATACATCGCCTCCTTCGCCGCCATCTTCGGCTCGAGCAGGAAGTCGATCAGCGCATAGGCCGCGTCGCGATGCGGCGCGCTGGCCGGGACGGTGAAGAAATCCGACCAGATCTCGCCGCCCTCGCGGCCAAGGATATAGACGATCTCGGGCATGTCGCGGTGCAGCTGCGTCGCGTCCCCGGTCCAGCACATCGACATGGTGGCATCGCCCGAACGCATCGAGGGCTGGTAGTCCGAGTTGATCGCGAACAGGTGCGGCTTGGATTCGATCAGCAGCCGCTCGGCATCGGCCAGTTCCTTCGGGTCGATCGAGTTGAAGGAATAGCCGAAATATTTCAGCGCATTGCCGATGGCGGTCAGCTGGTAGTCATGCACGATCACCCGGCCCGAAAGCTGGTCGCGCGTCAGATCCCAGAATTCGCGCCAGGTGGTCGGGCGCTCGCCCTCGTAATCGGCAGTGTTCAGGCAATAGCCGGTGGTGCCGACATTGCGCGGGATGCCGAAGGTCTTGCCGTCGATCACCCCGGGCGCGGCAAAGCGCGGATCCAGCGTCGCCGCGTCGAAATTCGGCAGCCGCGACAGGTCCAGTTCCTCGATGATCCCCTCGCCGGAATAGGTCGGGATGGTATAGTTCGTGGCCACCACCACGTCCCAGCCGGTGCCGCCGGCCTGCAGCTTGGCCAGCATCTCCTCGTTCGAGCCGAAGACGTTCATGTCCACGGCGCAGCCGGTGGCGGCGCGGAAGGCCTCGAGATTGGCGGGGTCGTGATAATTGGGCCAGGTGGCGATCACCACCTTGTCGCCGATGCTGCCCTGGGCGCGGGCGCGCCGCGCCAGGCCCGGCATGGCCCCGGCCATGACCGATGTGGCCAGGCCAAGCCCGGTCACCCCCAGGAAATGCCGGCGCGAGATCGAGCCCTTGCGATAGCTTTCAAGCCGGTCGAGGAATTCCTTCGCCGGAACATGGTCGCGATGATCTGCCATCTTCTTCCTCCCTGATGTCCTGTTCATGCCCGCGCCTCAGGCGCCCGTCAGCACCAGCGCCGCGCCGTCGCGCCAGGCCACCCTGACCGCGGTGCCCGCCCCCGGATTGCCCTCGGCGATGTCGGCCGCGCGCGGCACCACCGCGACGAGATGCTCGATCGCCGCCGAGCGCAGGTGGTATTCGACATGCTCGCCCAGAAAGATGCGGTGCGTGACCCGCATCCCATGGCCCTCGCCGTCCGGCCCGTCCGGCAGCACCCGGATCTCCTCGGGGCGCAGCGACAGCGTGACCGCGGTGCCCTCGGCCACGCCGGTGCCGGCGCGCGCCAGAAAGCGCAAGCCCCCCGGCCCCTCGGCCAGCACCTGCCCGCCGCTGTGTCCCAGCGCCCGCGCGGCGATGAAATTCGAACGGCCGATGAAATCGGCGACGTAAAGGCTTTGCGGCCGGTCATACAATTCCTCGGGCGTGCCGATCTGGGCGATGCGGCCGCGGTGCATGATGCAGACCCGGTCCGACATCGACAGCGCCTCCTCCTGGTCGTGGGTGACCAGCAGGAAGGTGATGCCCAGTTCGCGCTGCAGCGACTTCAGCTCGATCTGCATGTCCGCGCGCAGCTTCTTGTCCAGCGCCGCCATCGGCTCGTCCAGCAGCAGGATCTTGGGCTCGTTGACGATGGCGCGGGCCAGGGCGACGCGCTGCTGCTGGCCACCCGACATTTCCCAGATGCGGCGCTGGGCAAAACCCTCGAGGCGCACCATCTGCAGCGCGCGCGCCACCCGCGTCTCGATCTCGGGCCGCGCCAGGCGCGGGCGGCGCTGGTTCAGCCCGTAGGCGACGTTGCGCGCCACATCCATGTGCGGAAACAGCGCATATTGCTGAAACACCATGTTCACCGGGCGCTGATGCGCCGGCACGCCGCTGACCACGCGCCCGTCGATCAGCACGTCGCCCTCGCTGGGTTGTTCAAATCCCGCGATCATGCGCAGCGCCGTGGTCTTGCCGCAGCCCGACGGCCCGAGAAAGGACAGAAACTCGCCCGGCAGGATCGCCAGGTCCAGCCCCTGCGCCGCCACCACCGCGCCAAAGCGCTTGGTGACGTTGCGAAGCTCGGCGATCGGTGGGTTTTCCATGCAGGATCGTGCCATCTATTGCTTGTCTCCGAAAAATGCTAGGAAATACCCGGTGTGCTGTATATATCGCAAAAGGCATAGAGGATAACAGGATGACGACAGCCGGGCAGGGTCAACCGGGCATTGTGCTGCTGGGCCAGGCGGTGGACGCCCTGGGCGGTGCCGGCTTCTGCCCGGCGCTGACCGCCTGGCTGCAATCGGTGACGCCCTATTCCTTCACCGTGGTCTTCGGCTATATGGGCGAGCGGCGGCCGCTTGACATCCATGACGACTTTCCGCCCTCGCGCCGGCGGGTCTTTGTCAGCGACTATCAGGAGGGGCCCTATCTGCTGGACCCGTTCTGCCTCAGCGCGCTGCGCCCGGTGCCGCCGGGGCTTTACCGGCTGAAGACGCTGGCGCCGGACCGTTTCTATCAGGGCGAATATTTCCGCACCTATTACCAGCGCACCGAGATCGCCGAGGAGATCGGCTATTTCGCGCAGATGCCCGGGGACTGCCATGTGGTGCTGTCGCTGATGCGCGAGGAAAGGGTGTTCAGCCAGCCCGAGTTCCGCCGCCTTGCCGCGCTGGCGCCGCTGGTCACCGCCCTGATGCGCCGGCAATGGGCCGGGCTGGCGCAGGATTTCGCCGCCTGCGACAGCGACCGCCCGGAACCGGCCGGCGAGGCGCTGGAACGCCTGACGCCGCGCGAGCGCGAGATCGTGGCCTATGTCCTCAAGGGCTATTCCGCCGAGGCGACCGGGCAGGCGCTGGGCATCGCCACCGGCACGGTGCGCATCCATCGCCGCAATATCTACGCGAAACTCGGCATTTCGTCACAGCGTGAACTGTTCGCGCGCTTCCTGGCCAGCATGGGATGACCCCGATGGCTCGGATGCCGGGAATGACACACCCCGGTCGACGCTCTGCCCGGCGACCTTGCGGGCGGCGCAAGATTCTCCTAAATCTTGGGAAATACGGAAAGGACCCGCCATGGCGATGGAAGCCCAGGACATAGAAGCGCTGATCCGCGCAGCCTTCCCCCAAGCCAAGATCACCATCACCGATCTTGCCGGAGACGGAAACCACTATGCCGCCGAGGTGATCGACGAAAGCTTTCGGGGCCAGAACCGTGTGCAGCAGCAACGCGCCGTCTATGCGGCGCTGCAGGGCAAGATGGCAGGGCCGAACGGGGCGCTGCACGCGCTTGCATTGACCACCAAAGCGCCCGAGTGAAGGCAACCACCGGCGCGGCAGCGACCGCGCCCCAGGAAGGAAACAGCAGAAATGACCGACACGCGCCAGCAGATCCAGGAAACCATCGATGGCAATGATGTCGTCCTGTTCATGAAGGGCACCCGGGATATGCCGCAATGCGGCTTCTCAAGCCGCATCGCGGGCGTCCTGAACTACATGAACGTGCAGTATCGCGACGTGAACGTGCTGGCCGACGAGGCCGTGCGCCAGGGCATCAAGGATTTTTCGGACTGGCCGACGATCCCGCAGCTTTACGTCAAGGGCGAATTCGTCGGCGGCTGCGACATCGTGACCGAGATGACGCTCTCGGGCGAGCTGGACCAGCTTTTCGACAAGGCCGGCGTCACCTATGACAAGGACGCGGCGAACAAGATCCGCGAAGCCAACGCCTGAGAAGCATGCACCTGACCGGCACCCCGCCCGCCCGGAGGCCACCTTCGGGCGGGCGCTAACTGCCCCGGCCGCGCAGCCGCGCGGCCAGCGTCACGCCGATGGCCAGGGCCGCGACCAGCGGTGCGAGCTTCGTGACCCGCCCGCCCACCGGGTCCGTCCCCTCTTCCGCCGATTGCACCGACTCGGGCCGAGCGCCCGCCGCACCTTCGGCAAAGGCGCTGGCCTTGCGCGGCCCGCCGCGGCCCGCCTGCGCGGCACGGCGCAGCGTCGCATCCGCGGCCTTGCCGACCGCGGCTTTGGCGGCGGTCTGCAGCCGGGCAGAAAGCTCGTCCTTCAGTTCCTGGCTGGCGGGCATGGCATGGCGCGAGTGCCGCGCCAGCGCTAGCAGCAGCAGACCGCCCAGCAGAAATGCCGCACCGATCGCCAGCGAGGCGCCCAGCGCCCCCCAGCCCAGGTGATGCGCCAGCCAGACCCACAGCGCCGCCAGCAGGAAACCGGCGCCCATGAGCAGCGCCAGCGCCGCGCCGGCGACCAGCCCGCCGCGGCGCAGCCGGTCGTTCAGCGCCAGTTGCAGATTGCGGGCATAATCCAGCATGGCTCAGCGGCGCGACATGGCCAGGCCCAGCAGAAAGCCGAGCCCGGCGGCGACGCCCAGCGCCTGCGCCGGATGGCGGCGCACCAAAGCGGAAAGGTCGTCGTAATATTCGCCGGCATGGCGCGCGGCATCGTCCAGGCGCCGCTCGCCGCGGTGATAGATCCGCTCGGCCTCGCTGCGGGCGCGCTCGGCATAGTCGCGGCCGCGTTCGCGCGCGCCCTCCAGCGCCTCGGCCGCCTCGTCGGCGGCGTGGCGGGCGTGCCGGCTCAGATCTTCGGCCAGCCCCTGGGCGCGGGCCCTGATCTCGTCGGCGGTGGTCTCGGGTTTCGCCATGGCTTGTCCTTTCGCGCGATCGGGTGGTTCACCTCAGGGCAACGGCGCGGCGGGCGATTCCGTTCCCGCCCGCCGCCGGCACGCGACCCGATGCCGCAGCCGCCCCGCCGCTACAGCACCTTGTCAAAGACCGGCTGCAGCCGCGCCAGCGTGCCCTCGACATCCTTCAGCTTGTCGAGGCCGAAAAGCCCGATGCGAAAGCTGCGAAACGCCTCGCCCTCGCCGACCTGCAGGGGCACGCCGGCGGCAATCTGCACCCCCTCGGCGAGGAACTTGCGGCCGCTTTGTACCTCGGGGTCCGGTGTGTGGCAGACGACGACGCCCGGCGCGGCAAAGCCCTCGGCCGCGACCGAGCGCAGCCCGCGCCGCGCCAGATCCGCGCGCACGGCATTGCCCAGCGCCCATTGCGCCGCGCGCGCCGCCTCAAAGCCCATGGCGCGGGTCTCGGCCATGGCGGCGTGCAGGCCCATCAGCGCATCCGTGGGCAGGGTGGCGTGATAGGCATGACCGCCGTCCTCATAGGCCTTGGCGATGGCGCGCCATTTCTTCAGGTCCAGCGCGAAGCTGTTGCTGCTCGTCGCCTCGAGCCGTTCCAGCCCGCGGGCCGAGAACATCACCATCCCCGCCGAGGGCGAGGCCGACCAGCCCTTTTGCGGCGCCGAGATCAGCACATCGACCCCCGTGGCCCGCATGTCCACCCAGACCGCACCCGAGGCGATGCAGTCAAGCACCATGATCGCGCCGACCTCATGCGCCGCCGAGGCCAGGGCGGTGATGTAATCGTCGGGCAGGATCATGCCGGATGCGGTTTCCACATGCGGGGCGAACACCGCCTCGGGACGCGTCTCGCGGATCTTCGCCACCACCTCGTCGATGGCCGCCGGGGCAAAGGGGGCGCGGGCGTCGTTGCCGGTCTGGCGCGCCAGCATCACCGTGGTCTCGCGCGTGAAACCGCCGGCGTCGAAGATCTGGCTCCAGCGAAAGCTGAAAAAACCGTTCCTGACGATCAGCGCATGGGCGTCGCGGCCGAACTGGCGCGCCACGGCCTCCATGGCGCAGGTGCCACCGCCGGGCACCAGCGCCGCCGCCTCGGCGTGATAGACCTCGCAGAGCGTGGCCAGAATCTCGCGCATGGCGGCCTGGAACTTCTGCGACATGTGGTTGAGCGAGCGATCCGTGAAGACGACCGAGAATTCCTGCAGGCCCTCGGGGTCGACGTCGGGGCGAAGTCCGGGCATGAGAGGTCCTTTCATCTGCTGTGCCAGGCGCAGCATAGCCCTGCGCCGCCGCCCCGGCCAGAGGCCGCGGGCCGCCCCCCTTGCCGGATCGGCCGCGCCCCACTAGTTTTGCAACTGGACAATCAACAGGCCATTCATGCGTATCGGCATACTCAAATGCGGCCAGTCGCCCGAAGTTCTTCGCGGCGATCTGGGCGATTATGACACCATGTTCGAACAGCTCCTTGCCGGGCGGGGCTTCGAATTCACCAGCTATCACGTCGAGGAAATGCAGTTCCCCACCGGCGTGCACGACGCCGAAGGCTGGCTTCTGACCGGCTCGCGCCACGGGGTCTATGAGGATCTCGCCTTCATCCCGCCGCTCGAGGATTTCATCCGCGCCGCCTACGCCGCGCATGTGCCGATGGTCGGCATCTGCTTTGGCCACCAGATCATCGCCCAGGCGCTGGGCGGCGAGGTGGTCAAATATCCCGAGGGCTGGGCAGTGGGCGCCCAGGACTATGATTTCGAGGGCGAGAATATGACGCTGAACGCCTGGCACCAGGACCAGGTAGTGCGCCCCCCCGCGGGCGCCCGCGTCGTCGCCAGCAACGCATTTTGCGAGAACGCCGCGCTGGTCTATGACGACCGCGCCTTCACCGTGCAGGCGCATCCCGAATTCGGCGACGCCTTCGTGGCCGGGCTGATCGGCCACCGCGCCAAGGGCAAGGTGCCCGAGCCGCTGCTTGCGGGCGCACGCGCCCGCATGGGCGGCCAGCGGCAGTCCTCGGGCATCGCCGACCGCATCGAGGCATTCTTCAAGGCGCCGCGCGCGGCCGCCGGGCAAAGGCAGGGGGTCGCATGAAACCGCACTGGATCGAAGACGCCCCGCAGGCCGCCCGCGACTATGTCGCCGGCCGCCGCCTGGACGAGGTGGAATGCATCGTCGGCGACATCGCCGGCGTGGCGCGCGGCAAGGCCATGCCGGCGTCGAAATTCGCGCATCAGGAACAGTTCTTCCTGCCGAATTCCATCTTCCTGCAGACGATCACCGGCGAATGGGCCGACAACCCCTCGGGGGCATTCACCGAGCCGGACATGATCCTGACGCCGGATTTCTCGACCGCGACCGCGGCGCCATGGAATGCGGATGTGACGCTGCAGGTGATCCACGATGTCACCGACCAATCCGGCAGGCCGGTCCCGGTCGCGCCGCGCAATGTGCTGAAACATGTGGTCGAGCTTTACCGGCAAAAGGGCTGGCGCCCGATCGTCGCGCCCGAGATGGAATTCTTTCTGGTCGCGCGCAATATCGACCCGAACCAGCCGATCGAGCCGCCGATGGGCCGCTCGGGGCGGCGCGCGGCGGCGAAACAGGCCTATTCGCTGTCGGCGGTGGACGAATACGGCAAGGTGATCGACGACATCTACGATTTCGCCGAGGCGCAGGGCTTTGAAATCGACGGCATCCTGCAGGAGGGTGGCGCCGGCCAGGTCGAGATCAATCTCGCCCATGGCGACCCGGTGCATCTGGCCGACCAGATCTTTTACTTCAAGCGCCTGATCCGCGAGGCGGCGCTGCGTCAGGACTGTTTCGCCACCTTCATGGCCAAGCCGATCGAGGGCGAGCCGGGCAGCGCCATGCACATCCACCATTCCGTGGTGGGCATCGAGGACGGCCGCAACATCTTCTCCGACGCCCGGGGCCACGAGACTCCGGCCTTCATGCATTTCATCGCCGGCATGCAGAGGCACCTGCCGGCGGCGGTGGCGCTGCTGGCGCCCTATGTCAACAGCTATCGCCGCTATGTCCCTGATTTCGCGGCGCCGATCAATCTGGAATGGGGGCGCGACAACCGCACCACCGGGCTGCGGGTTCCCATCTCGGGTCCCGAGGCGCGGCGGGTGGAAAACCGGCTGGCGGGCATGGACTGCAACCCCTATCTCGGCCTCGCCGCCAGCCTCGCCTGCGGCTATCTGGGCCTGATCGAGGGCGAAAAGCCGCGCCCGGAATGCATGGGCGACGCCTATAACATGGCCGAGGATGAATTGCCCTACAACCTTGGCGACGCGCTCGACCTGATGGACGAGAGCGAGCCCATGCGCGAGGTGCTGGGCGCCGAGTTCTTTGCCGTCTATCAGGCGGTCAAACGCAACGAATACAAGGAGTTCCTGCAGGTCATCAGCCCCTGGGAACGTGAACATCTGCTCTTGAACGTATGAATCTGCTGTTTTCGAACGACCGGCCGGGGGAATATCCCCCCAGCCTCTATGCCGCGGCCCGCGATCCCCTGCCCGCCTTTCCCGAACTGCGCGGCGAGGCGCGCGCCGATGTCGCGATCGTCGGCGCGGGCTATACCGGCCTTTCCGCCGCGCTGCATCTGGCCGAGGCCGGGCTGTCGGTCATCGTGCTCGAGGCGCATCGCGTGGGCTTTGGCGCCTCGGGGCGCAATGGCGGCCAGCTTGGCTCGGGCCAGCGGCTCGAGGTGGACGAGCTCGAACGCATGGCCGGACGCGAGGCCGCCCGCCGCCTGTGGGACATGGCCGAAGAGGCCAAGGCCCTGACCCGCGCCCTCGCCGCCCGCGCCGGTGTGCCGGTCGCGGACGGCATCGCCCATGCCTTTCGCAAGCCGGCGGAACTTGACCACGCCCGCGCAATGGGCGAACGGCTGGCGCGCGAATATGGCTACGACCGCATCGAGGCCCTGGACCGCGACGCCTTTCGCGCCCTGGTGCCCTCGGAGGCCTATGTCGCCGGGGAACTGGACCACGGCGCCGGGCATCTGCAGCCGCTGAACCTGGCGCTGGGCATGGCGCGGCTGGCTGCGGCCGCCGGCGCGGACATCCGCGAACTGAGCCATGTCCACCACATCCGCCACGCGCGCCGCGCCGGCGAGCAGACGGCGGTGCAGACCGGCAAGGGCCGGGTGCTTTGCGATCACGTCATCCTGGCCGGCAATGGCTATCTGGGCAATCTGGACGGCCATGTTGCGGCGCGCGTCATGCCGATCAACAATTTCATCGTCGCGACCGAGCCGCTGGGGGCGCGCGCCGCAGGGGTGCTGACCCGCAACATCGGCGTGCATGACACGAAATTCGTGGTGAACTACTGGCGGCTCGACCCCGAGGGGCGGCTGATCTTCGGCGGCGGCGAGAATGTCAGCTACCGCTTTCCCGCCGACATCGCCGCCAAGGTCAGAAAGCCGCTGCTGCAGATCTATCCCGGCCTTGCCGATGTGGCGCTGACGCACGCCTGGGGCGGCACGCTGGCCATCACCATGAACCGCATGCCCTGTTTCGCGCGGCCCGCGCCGAACTGCCTGTCGGCCAGCGGATTCTCAGGCCATGGCGTGGCGCTGGCGACGCTCTCGGGCAAGCTGATGGCGCAGGCGGTGCAGGGCCAGGCGGCGGGCTTCGACACCATGGCCGTCCTGCCCTCGCGCCCGTTTCCGGGCGGCGCCATGCTGCGCTGGCCGCTGCTGGTCGCCGGCATGGGCTGGTATTCGCTGCGCGACCGGCTGGGGCGCTAGCGCTTGCCGGCCAGATCGGTCTTGCGCCGCGCCCGGGCGCGGGCGATGCGTTCGGCCATCTGCCGTTCGCGGCGCCGGTGATAGGCGCGGATCAGCGGCACGGTCAGGTAATGCGCCGAGACCGCCACGATCAGCCCCGGGATGATGCCGCCGACCAGATAGGGCAGGAATATCTGCTCGTTGAACTGCCAGAGCTGTTCCCAATGCGCCTCGCGCTCGGCGCTGAGCGGCGCCAGCAGGTTGTTCCACAGCTCGCCCCCCGCGCGCGAGAACTCCTGATAGATCAGATGCGGGGTGAACTTGCCCTCGACCCCCAGCATGCGCCGCCCGAGGCCCACCGAGGTCAGGGCGATGAAGGGCGTGGTCAGCGGGTTGCCGACGAATGTGCCCAGCAGCGCCGCAAGGATATTGCCGCGGATCAGCCAGGCCAGCGCCGCCGCGCCCATGAAGTGAAAGCCGAAGAGCGGGGTGAAGGAAATGAAGATGCCGCAGGCCCAGCCCCGCGCCACGCGATGCGGCTGGTCGGGCAGCCGGCGCAACCGATGCATGACGTATTTTGTCGCCCGCCGCCAGCCCGAGCGCGGATAGAACATCTCGGTCCACATCTGGGCATAGCTCATCGGCTTGCGTCGCTTGAACATCGCGCGCGCCTCAGCTTACGTGCGCCAGCGGATCGCGGATGCGCGACACCTGCGCCACGTCGCTTTCGGCGTCCAGGGCCGTGATCAGCGTGTGCAGATGCTCGCTGTCGCGCAGCTCGACCTCGACCCGCAGGCGGTAGAAATCCGGCTTGCGGTCCATGAATTCCAGATCCGAGATATTCGCTCCCTGCTGGCCGATCAGCGTGCAGATGCGGCCCAGAACCCCGGCATCATGGCGAATGGTCAGCGAGAGCGTGGTGGAGTAGGCGGGCGGATGCTGGCCTTCGCGCCAGTGCAGATCGACCCAGCGCTCGGGGCTGCTCTCGAACTCGGCCAGCACCGGGCAGTCGATGGCATGGATGACCACGCCCTTGCCGCGATAGGTGATGCCGACGATGCGCTCGCCCGGCAGGGGGGTGCAGCAGGGGGCGCGGGTGAATTCCTGATCGGCCTCGAGGCCCGCAACGCCGCTTTTCGCGTCGATCTCGCTGCGCCTGGCGGCCAGGTCGGGATAGAGCACGCCCAGCACCTCATGGGCCGAAATCTCGGCGCTGCCGATGCGCGCCAGCAATTCGTCCGTGTCGGGCAGCGCCATGGTGCGCGCCGCCGTGCGCAGCGCCTTGTCGCTGACCTTGCGGCCGACATGTTCAAAGGCCACGCGCACCAGCTCCGATCCCAGCCGGATGAAGCGCGTGCGATCCTCTTGCCGCAGGCTGCGCCGGATCGCCGCCTTGGCACGGCCGGTCACCACGATGTCGAGCCATGTGGCCTGCGGCCGCTGCCCCGATGCGGCGATGATGTCCACCGACTGCCCGTTCTTCAGCCGCGTCCACAGGGGCACGCGGATGCCGTCCACCTTGGCGCCGACACAGGAATTGCCCAGCCGGGTGTGGATGGCATAGGCGAAATCCAAGGGCGTCGCCCCTTTCGGCAGCGGGATCACGTCGCCCTTGGGCGAAAAGCAGAAGACCTGGTCGGAATACATCTCGAGCTTGACATGCTCGAGGAACTCGTCGTGGTCCTCCTCGCCGAAACGCTCGGTCAGGCTCGCGATCCATTCGCCGGGATCGACGGCAAAGGGGTTTTCCGTGCGCACGCCGTCGCGATAGGCCCAATGCGCGGCCACGCCCGCCTCGGCCACCTCATGCATCTGCCGGGTGCGGATCTGCACCTCGACGCGCTTGCCGTCGCGCCCCGAGACGGTGGTGTGGATCGAACGATAGCCGTTGGCCTTGGGCTGGCTGATGTAATCCTTGAACCGCCCCGGCACCGCGCGCCAGCGGTGATGGATCACCCCCAGGGTGCGATAGCAATCCGCCTCGCTGCGGGTGATGATGCGAAAGCCGTAGATGTCTGACAGGCGCGAAAAGGACAGCTGCTTTTCCTGCATCTTGCGCCAGATGCTGAACGGGCGCTTGGCGCGGCCATAGACATCGGCCTCGATGCCCTCGCGTTCCAGTTCGGCGCGGATGTCGGCGGTGATCTTGGGGATCACGTCGCCCGATTCGCGCTGCAGGTTGACGAAACGGCGGATGATCGAATTGCGCGCCTCGGGGTTGATGACCTTGAAAGCCAGATCCTCAAGTTCCTCGCGCATCCATTGCATGCCCATGCGCCCGGCAAGGGGCGCAAAGATGTCCATGGTCTCGCGTGCCTTCTGCACCTGCTTTTCCGGCCGCATCGAGCGGATGGTGCGCATGTTGTGCAACCGGTCGGCCAGCTTGACCAGGATCACGCGCAGGTCGCGGGACATGGCCATGAACAGCTTGCGGAAATTCTCGGCCTGCTTGGAATGCGCGCCCGACAGTTGCAGGTTGGTCAGCTTGGTGACGCCATCGACCAGTTCCGCAATCTCGCGCCCGAAGATCTGCGAGACCTCGCCCCAGGTCGAGCGCGTGTCCTCGATCGTGTCGTGCAGCAGCGCGGTGACGATGGTGGCGTCGTCCAGCCGCATCTCGGTCAGGATGGCGGCGACGGCGACGGGATGGGTGAAATAGGGCTCGCCCGAGTGGCGGAACTGGCCCTCGTGCATGCGACGCCCATAGTCATAGGCGTCGCGGATCAGTTCGGCATTGGTGCGCGGGTTGTAGTTGCGGATCAGCGCGATCAGGTCTTCGACGTCGATCATGTTCTGCCGAAGACCCTGTGCTCAGTTCCTGCCTTGCGCTTCCATCATCATGCGCAGCATGCGCTCTTCCGATTCCTCGTCGGCGGGTTTCGGACGGTCGATCTCGGCGCCCAGAAGCAGCGCCACCGCGTCCTCTTCGGGCTCGTCGACCTCGATCTGGGTCTGGCTGGATTCGATCATCCGCTCGCGCAGGTCGTCCACCGGCTGCGTCTCGTCGGCGATCTCGCGCAGCGCCACGACGGGGTTCTTGTCGTTATCGCGGTCGATGGTCAGCGGGCTGCCCGAAGCGATCTCTCGCGCGCGATGGGCGGCCAGCATCACCAGGTCAAAACGGTTCGGAACCTTGTCGACGCAATCTTCGACTGTCACGCGGGCCATCGGTCACCTTATCGGCTGGAATCGGGGTAGCAGGGCGAAGCCGGATATTTGACCGCCTGGCGCGGGAATGTCAAGCGCTTGCCGGGCGCATGCCGGCCAGCGCCGCCGGCGGCAGCGCGCGCAGCATCTCGGCCACGCTCAGGCCAAGGCGCGGGTGCCGCCAGAGCGGCGCCACCTCGGCCAGGGGCGCCAGCACGAAGCCGCGATCCTGCAGGCGCGGATGCGGCAGGATCAGGCCCGGGGGCGCCTGCCGCGCCTGGGCCTCGGGCGGCAGGGCACGCCAGCGGTCCTGGGTCGCGGCGTCGGGCCAGACCTGATCGCCCAGCGCCAGCAGGTCAAGATCCAGCACCCGCGCCTGCCAGCGCGCGCCGTCGCGGCTGCGGCCCAGTTCCGCCTCGATGCGGTGCAGCTGGGCCAGCACTTCCGCCGCCGGCAGCCGGCACTGCAGCCGCACGGCGGCATTCAGGAACTCGGGTCCCGAGCCCGGGGGATGGGCCGGCGTGTGCCAGAACCGGCTGACGGCGGCAAGGCGCAAGCCGGGAATTTCTTGCATGCGCCGCAGGGCAAGGCGCAGACTGTCCAAAGGGATACCTGCCGAACTAGGCAGGTTTGCACCCAGCGCGACCAGGGCTAAGTTCGCATTCGCACATTCGTTTTCGGTCATATTGGGGGGTATCGTGTTTTACAAGGACGACCGGCTGGCTTTGTTCATCGACGGGTCGAATCTGTATGCCGCGGCCAAGTCGCTGGGCTTCGACATAGACTACAAGCTGCTGCGCCAGGAGTTCGAGCGCCGCGGCAAGCTGGTCCGCGCCTATTACTATACGGCGCTGCTGGAAAACGAGGATTATTCTCCGATCCGCCCCCTGGTCGACTGGCTGAACTACAACGGCTTCACCATGGTGACCAAGCCGGCACGGGAATACACCGACGGCATGGGCCGGCGCAAGGTCAAGGGCAACATGGATGTCGAACTGGTGATCAACGCCATGGAACTGGCGCCGCGCCTCGACCACGCGGTGCTGTTTTCCGGCGACGGCGACTTCCGGCCGCTGGTCGAGGCGCTGCAGCGCCAGGCGGTGCGGGTCTCGGTGGTCTCGACCATGCGCAGCCAGCCGCCGATGATCGCCGATGAATTGCGCCGCCAGGCCGACAATTTCATCGAACTGGACGCGCTGCGCGAAATCATCGGCCGCCCCCCACGCGAGACGCCGCCGCCGCCGCAGGAAGGCTGACCCCCGTCCTGACCCCCGTCCTGACCCCCATCCTGGCCCCCGTGATGGCCAGGCCGCTGCCCCTTTCCCGGTCCCGGCCGCGCCGATTTCGCGGGCCGTCCCGGCGATCCGCGTTGAAAGCCCGCGCCGCCCTGGCGTAAGAGACGCGCCAGGATGCCGCGAAAGGACCGACCGATGGGCGCCGCCCCGATGTTCAGCCCGGGCTTTCAGCCCCGTTCCGACCTGGCGGTGCTTGTCGCCGCGGACGGCCGCTATCTGCCATATGCCGCGACGCCGGCGCTGGCGCTGGCAGCGCAGCCGGGACGCGACCATGACGTGCTGATCGCCGGTCCCGAGCCCGTCCCCCTTCCCGCCGCGCTGCAAGAGGCCGGCATCAGCCATGTCGCGGCCCGCGACGCGGCGCTGCTGGACGCGCTGCCGCTGGACGCGCGCCGTTCGCTGGCGACCTACATGGCGCTGTTTCTCGGCCAGGCGCTCGCCAGGCATTACCGCCGCATCCTGGTGATCGACGCCGACATCCTGTTTCTGCGCGGCGATCCGGCGCGGCTCATGCGCGCCGACATGCTGGGTCGGGCGGTGGCGGCGGTGCGCGACAACCGGCAATGGCGCAGCCCGCTGCGCCGGGTGCAGGAATACAGGACCCTGCGCGAGCCGGCGCAGCCCTATTTCAACGCCGGCGTGGTGATGATCGACACCGCCGCCTTCCTGGCCGCGGACCTGCCGGCGCAGGCGGCGCGGATCGCCCGCCGCCACCCGGCGGCGCTGTCCAGCATGGACCAGTCGCTGCTCAACATCGCGCTCAGGGGCGACTGGGCCGAGATCAGCCCGCTGTGGAACTGGCAGTTCACCAGTGCCTCGGCGCATCTGACCAGCATGGCCGATCCCTGCCTGATCCACTTCATCGGCTCGCGCAAGCCCTGGCTGGCCAAATCGCGCGGCGTGGTGCCGATGCGCATGCGCGCCGCCTTTGCCGAGACCCTGACCCGGCATTTTCCCGACCACCCGGTGGTCCCCGAGGCCAGCCAGCGCCACTGGCCGCAGGCCGCAGCGGTGCGCAGCGCGCTGTTTCGCCAATGGCGCGCCGCCGGGGCGATGACGCGCTATCTGAACCGCTTTCCCGACGAATACACCCTGGTCGACCCCCGCGGCTGAGATCAGCGCTCGGTCAGCTTCAGCTCGATGCGGCGGTTCTGCGCCCGCGCCCCGGGCGTGTCGCCCAGGGCCACCGGCCGGGTGTCGGCAAAGCCCGCGGGCACCAGCCGGCTGGCCGGAAAGCCCAGATCCTCGACCATATAGCGCACCACCGCCAGCGCCCGCGCCTGGCTCAGCTCCCAGTTGTCGCGATAGCGCCCCTGCCCCGACAACGGCTGGCTGTCGGTATGGCCGTCGACGCGGATGATCCAGTCGATCTCGGGCGGGATCTCGGTCGCAACCTGTTCCAGCATGCCGGCGACATTGGCCAGCTCGGCCCGTCCCTCGGGCGACAGCGTGGCGTCGCCCGGCCCGAACAGCACCTCAGAGGAGAGCGCGAATCGGTCGCCCACCACCCGCACGCCTTGCCGACCGGCAAGGATCTGCGACATGCGCCCGAAGAACTCCGAGCGGTATCGCGCCAGGTCGCGGGCCTCGGCCTCGGCCTTGCGGCGCGCCGCTTCCTCAAGGCCGCGCTGCTTGCGCTCGGCCTCGGTGGCGCGCAGCAGCGCCAGGTTCAGCTGCCGGCCCAGATCCTCGGCGCGCAGATCGGCGGCCTTGCCGGCGGCGCCGGTGGCATCCAGCACCGCGCGCAGGCTGCCAAGCTGTTCGTTCAGCCGCGCGACCTGCTGGTTCAGCGCCGCGACCCGGCGCTGGTCCTCGGCCGAAAGCGCCTCTTGTTGCGAAAGTTTCTGCTGCGCCAGCGCCAGAAGCCCGGCCTGTTTCTCGGCCTCGCTCGCGGTTCTTTCGCCAAGGTCCTGGCGCGCGGCCTCGGCCGCGGCCAGCAGGGTCAGGGTCTCTTCGGCCTTCTTGCGCTGCGCCTCGAGTTGCAGCGTCGCCGCATCCAGTTCCGCGTCCGAGCGCGCCAGCCGCGCCCGCAGCGCCTCGGCGGCCGCGGCATCGGTCAGCCGCGCCGCCTCGGCCGCGTCCAGCCGGCTCTGGCGGTCGGCATCGCGCCGGCGCAGATCGGCCAGCAGCGCCTCCAGCGCCTCGCGCCGGGCGGCGGCAAGGCGCGCGGCCTCGGCCTGGGCATCGACCTCGGTGCGGGCGCCGGCCAGCGCCTGCTGCGACAGACGCAGCCGCTCGCGCAGGGTGCCAAGATCGCCTTCCAGCGCCGCGCCGCGGTCCTTCGCGGTGGACAGCGCGGTGCTGAGCTCGGCCACCCTCGCGCCCAGCTGGTCCAGCTCGCTGTCCTGGGTGGTGATCTGGTCGCGCAGCACCGACTGCACCAGCAGGAAGATGGTCAGCACGAACATCATCACCATCAGCAGCGCGGTCATCGCATCGACGAATCCCGGCCAGATCGTGGCGGAAAAGCGGTTGCCGGTGCCGCGGCTAAGCCCCATCGCCGCGCTCCAGGCTGCGGATGGCGCGGGTCAGCGCCGCCATGTCGGCGCGCAGTTCCGCCACCAGCCCGTCGCGGCCGCTGGCCGCCTCCTCAAGCAGCCGCCCAAGCTGCACGTCGATCGAGCGCAGCCGCATGCGCGCCTCGGGGTCGTCCTGGGCCCCGGGCCGGCCCTCGGCCAGTTCGACCAGCCGCGCCTGCCCGTCGGCCAGCCGGTCCAGCCCGCGCATGAGCCCCGCGGCGGCCTCGGGCCGCGGCGCGGCGGCAAGCGCGATCAGGCGCTCCTGTCCCTCGGCCAGCTGCTGCAAGGTCGCGGCCAGCCCGGGGTCGTGGCGCGGCGCCGAGAGATCCGCCAGCGCCGCCTGCAGGGACGCCAGCGCCGCGGCACTGGCACCGCGCTCGGCCTCAAGCGTGGCGCCCAGCCGGTCGCGGTCCGCGCCCAGAAGCCCGGCCAGATCCTCGACCCCGCGCGCCAGCGCCAGGGCGCGCCGGTCCGCGGCCGAGGCCTCCTCGTCGCGCAGGATGTCGCGGCGGGTGTAGAATTCCTGCAGCCCCGCCATCTGCGCCTCGATGCGCTCGGCAAATCCCGCCAGCGCCGCCTCGCCCAGGCCCGGGCCCTCGGCGCCGCCCAGGCCGATGCGGGTAAAGCCCGACATCCATTCCTCAAGCTCGCGGTAGAAGCGGTTCTGGCCATGGGTCACGAACAGTTCCAAAAGCCCCACCACCAGCGAGCCCGCCAGCCCCAGAAGCGAGCTGGAAAACGCCGTTGCCATGCCGCCCAACTGCGATTCCAGCCCGGTCATCAGCTTGTTGAACACCTCGATCCCGGTCTCGCCATCCTTGGGCGAGAGCGCGCGGATGGTGTCGACCACCGCCGGCACCGTGGTCGCCAGCCCATAGAACGTGCCCAGAAGCCCCAGAAAGATCAGCAGGTTGGCCAGATAGCGGGTGATGTCGCGCGCCTCGTCGATGCGCGTCGCCACCGATTCGAGGATCGAGCGCGAGGATTCCGTCGAGATCGCCCCGCCCGCCGGCCCGCGCTGGCCCAGAAGCGCCGCCAGGGGCGCCAAGAGCCGCGGCGCGTCGTCGGTTGCCACCTCGGCGCTGGCGTGTTCGGCGGCATGGCGGCGGCGGGCGGCGAAACGCTCGATCCAGCTGACCGATTTCACCAGTTCCGCCAGCTGCCAGAAACAGCCCAGCACGCCCATGACAAAGACCGCAAGGATCAGCCCGTTCAGCCATTCGTTCGAGGCAAAGATCGACAGGATGCGGCCATAGGCGAACCATGCCCCCGCGACGACCAGCGCCAGCACCACCAGCATGAACAGGATCTGGCGCACCGGCTGCGAGAACTGCGGCTGCGCCGGCCCGCTGCCGGCGGCGGAAGGGCCGCGCGTCGCCGCCAGCCTTGCGGCGCGACCCCTGTGGCTGCCGGTCAGGGCGGGCGGGTCACCGGGCGTTTCGTCTTCTGGCGTATCGTCTTTTGGCGTTTCGTCTTCTGGCCGGGACAATCAGCACCTCCGCTTGCCTGCGTCTGCGGCCCGACCTTAGGGCCTCGGCCCGTGGCTGCCAAGCCGTCCGCCGCATCAGGGCCGCGGCATCAGGGCCTGGACGCGGCGCACCAGTTCGGCGATGGCCCGGTCCTCGACGCCGATCTGCGCCAGATGCCGGGCGGTGTTGAACAGATATTCGGCATTGGCGCCGCGCTCGCCGCGGGCGCTGGCGATGATGCGGGCCTGGTCATCGGCGCCGATGCCGCCGGCATACTGGTCATGGTCGTGGCGGATGACATAGGCCAGCGCGCTGACCCCGCGCCCGTCGCGCAGCCGCAGCGGCAGCGCACATTCGGCATAGGCATTGGTGGTCAGTTCACGCGCGCGCAGCCCGGCCAGCACCGCCGCCCAGTCGGGCGCGGCCACGCGCAGCGCCAGCCCGTCGCAATGCGCCCCCGCCCGCGCGTCCAGCCCCAGCACCAGCCCCGGCGCCGCGCGCGTGCCGCGATAGACCACCGAGCGCAGGCAAAAGCTGCGGGCATAGCCCTGCAGCCGGGCGCCGACCGTCTCGGCCACGGCAAATCCCGGGTCCCACATCAGCGAGCCATAGGCAAAGACCCAATGCTGCGGCGCGTCCTCCATCGCCTTCCTCCGCGGCGCTTGCCACTTTCCGACGGCCCAGACTTAGGGCAGGCTTGCGCCGAGGCCAAGCCGCCAATGCCGGAGGAAATCCATGCGCCGCCTGTTTCTGCTGCTGATCCTGCCCCTGCTGGTCCTTTCGGGACTGTGGCTGGGCGCGGAAAGCCTGCTGGTGCGCGGGCTGCGCGGCGGCGTCGGGGACGAGCCGGCGCTGCAGGCCGCCGCCATCACGCCGCTGCGCGATCCGCGCCGCTTTGGCGCCCGCATCGACGACCTGCGCTGGCAGGGGCAGGACCTGGGACTGAGGTTGCCGCAGGCGACGCTCTGGGTCTCGCCGCGCCACCCGACCGAGATGCGGCTGGCACTGCCGCCGCAGGCCGGGCTGGAACTGCGCGGCAGGGCCATGGCGCTGGGGCTTGAGGATGCCGGGGCGCGGCTGCGCCTGCGGCCGCTGCAGGGGCTGGAGGTCGCCTCGGCGCATCTGCTCGCGGGCCCGCTGACGCTGGACGGCGCGCCGCTGGCCGCGGGGCTGCGCGCAGATGCGACTGCCGCCGCGCCGGGCGGGGACGCGCCGGCCGGTGCTGGTTCCGCCTATGATCTGGACATCGCCCTGACCGCGCTGGACCTGAACGCGCTGGCGCCCGGGCTGCGCCTGCCGGGGCTTCTGGACCTGGCCGCGAGCGGCCGTGCCTGGCTGGACCGCCCGCCCGCGGCCATGGGGCAGGACGGTGACCGCCCGCTGCTTGCGGGGCTGCGCATCGACGACAGCGAACTGACCCTGGGCGGGCTGCGCCTGCGCGCCAGCGGCTGGCTGCAGCCCGATGCCCAGGGCCGGCTCGAGGGGCAGATCGCGCTCTACTCGCCGGATTCGCGGCAACTGCTGGCGCTTGCCGCCAATTCGGGGCTGATCCCGCCGGGCATGGTCAGCTTTGCCGGCAACATGATGGAAAGCATCTCTTCCATGCCCATCGTCTCGGCGCGCATGCGCTTTCGCGCCCCTGCCCCGGGCGAGCTGCGCCTGCCGCTGAGCTTTGCCGAGGGTCGGGCCAGCCTTGGGCCGCTGCCGCTGGGGGCGGCGCCGATGTTCCCGCGCTAGGCGGGCTTCGCCGGTTCCGCCGCGCCGGCGCCGCGGCCGAAATCGGGCGCCGCCGTGTCCTGGCCGGCCTCGATGATGCCGCGGCGGATGGCGCGGGTGCGGGTGAAATAATCGTGCAGATGCGGCCCGTCGCCCATGCGGATGGCGCGCTGCAGCACGAAAAGCTCTTCGGTAAAGCGGCCGAGGATGTCGAGCACCGCTTCCTTGTTCTGCAGGAACACGTCGCGCCACATCGTCGGATCGGATGCGGCGATGCGGGTAAAGTCGCGAAAGCCGGCGGCGGAATACTTGATGATCTCGCTTTCCGTCACCCGCTTGAGGTGATCGGCCACCCCCACCATCGTATAGGCGATCAGATGCGGCGTGTGGCTGGTCACCGCCAGCACCATGTCGTGATGTGCGGCATCCATCTGCTCGACATTGGCGCCCATGGCGCGCACCAGCCCGGCGAGCCGCGCCACCGCCGCCTCGTCCCCGCCCTCGGGGGGGGTCAGAAGCCACCAGCGGTTGCGAAACAGCGCCGCAAAGCCCGAGCGCGGCCCGGAATGTTCGGTGCCGGCCAGCGGATGGCCGGGGATGAAATGCACCCCCGCCGGGACATGCGGCGCCACCGCCGCGATCACCGCCTGCTTGACCGAGCCCACGTCGGTCACGGTGGCCCCGGGCATCAGATGCGGGGCGATCTCGGCCGCGACAGCGCCCATGGCGCCCACCGGCACCGCCAGCACCACCAGATCGGCGCCGGCGACCGCCTCGGCCGCGGTCTCGGTGACGCGGCCAACGAGGCCGATCTCGCGCGCGGTGGCGCGGGTCTCGGGGCTGCGGGCATGGCCCACCACCTCGCCCGCCAGCCCGGCCTCGCGCATGGCGAGCGACATCGAGCCCGCGATCAGCCCCAGCCCGATCAGCGCCACGCGCTCATAGATCACGGCCATCAGCTGGCCTCCGCGCGGTCGGTCATGAAGCGGCCGATGGCATGGGCGACGCGCCGGCACGAGGCCTCGTCGCCAATGGTGATGCGCAGGCATTGCGGCAGGCCATAGCCGGCGACGCGGCGCACGATCAGCCCCTGCGCCTGCAGATGGGCGTCGCAGGCCGCGGCGGTCTCGGCATCGGCCAGGCGCGCCAGGATGAAATTGGCGCAAGACGTGTCCGAGGGCACGCCCCGTTCCGCCAGCGCCTCGGCCAGCCAGGCGCGCATGCGGGCGTTCTCGGCCTGACAGCGGGCGACATGGTCGCGGTCGCGCACCGCGGCCTCGGCAGCCTCGAGCGCGGCGGTGGACAGGTTGAACGGGCCGCGGATGCGGTTGAGCACGCCGATGACCCCGGATGCGCCATAGCCCCAGCCGACCCGCAGCCCGCCAAGGCCGTAGATCTTGGAAAACGTCCGGGTCATGAACACATTGGGCAGGCGCGTCGCCAGTTCTGCGCCGCCGTCATAGCCCTCGACATATTCGGCATAGGCGGCATCGACCACCACCAGCGCCTGCGGCACGGCGCGCGCCAGGCGCTCGATCTCGGGCAGGCCGATCATCGTGCCGGTCGGGTTGTTGGGATTGGCCAGAAACACCAGCCGCGTCGCGGGGCTCGCCCCGGCGATCAGCGCGTCGATGTCGGTCACCCGCTCGCGCTCGGCCACCTGCACCGGCGCAGCGCCGGCGGCATGGGCCGAGATGCGATACATCAGAAAGCCGTGTTCGGTGAACAGCACCTCGGTCCCCGGCCCGGCATAGGCCTGGCACAGGAAATGGATGATCTCGTCCGAGCCGACGCCGCAGATGATGCGTTCGGGGTCCAGCCCGTGCACCTCGCCGATGGCGGCGCGCAGGCTGGCGTGGTCGGTATTGGGATAGCGGTGCAGGGCATGGCTGGCGCGGATCACCGCCTCGCGCGCCCGGTCCGAGGGGCCGAAGGGGTTTTCGTTCGAGGAAAGCTTCACGGCGTTCTCGATGCCCGCGACGCTGGAGGCGCCGCCGACATAGGGCGCGATCTCCATGATGCCGGGTTGCGGGGCGATGGTCGTCTGGTTTTGCGACATGGCGGGCCTCTTGCAAGCCCGGCCGTCTTAGCGTCCGCGGCATGGCTTGGAAAGCCTCGTCGCGGCACGCAAGGGCCCCGCGGCGGCGCGCGGTGCCCTGCGGTCACGCAGCGGCGCGGCCTACTTGGCCACCGTCACCTTCAGCATGTAGTCGGGATCGATCACCGCGCCATTGGCGGCGGGATCGCCCTTCTTGATCGCGTTCAGCACGTCCCAGCCGTCGACCAGCTGGCCCACCACGGTGTAGTTGCCGTCAAGGAACTCGGCCGGGGCGAGGTCGATGAAGAACTGGCTGTTGGCGCTGTCGGGGTCCTGCGAACGCGCCATGCCGACGGTGCCGCGCTGAAAGCTCACGTCGTTGAACTCGGCCTTCAGGTCGGGCAGGTCCGAACCGCCCATGCCGGCGCGCGCGGTATCGCCGCCCTGCTTGCCGAATTGCACGTCGCCGGTCTGGGCCATGAAGCCGTCGATGACGCGGTGAAACACCACCCCGTCATAGGCGCCGTCCTGGGCCAGCGCCACCAGGCGCTCGACATGTTTGGGCGCCTTGTCGGCGTAAAGGTCCAGGACGATCTTGCCCTTGGCGGCGCCCTTGGCGTCGGCGACCTCGATCACCAGATTCGGCCCCGGTCCGTCGGTGACGCCTGCCAGCCCCTCGGCCTGGGCGGCGCCGGCGGCCAGCAGCAGCACGGGGATCAGGGCTTTACTGGACATCGGCCGCCACCTTCACCGAGATCATCCGGTCCGGGTTCGCCGGCGGCTCGCCGCGGGCGATCGCGTCCACCGCCTCCATGCCCGAGATCACCCTGCCATAGACGGTATATTGCCCGTTCAGGAAATGATTGTCCTTGAAGTTGATGAAGAACTGGCTGTTGGCGCTGTTCGGGTTCATCGACCGCGCCGCGCCCAGCGTGCCGCGGTCATGCGGCAGTCGCGAGAATTCCGCCGGCAGGTCCGGCAGGTCCGACCCGCCCGTGCCGGCGCGGCCGGGGTTGTAGTTGTTTTCCATGTTGGCGTGTTCCACATCGCCGGTCTGGGCCATGAAGCCCTCGATCACCCGGTGGAAGGCCACGTTGTCGTATTTGCCGGCGCGGGCCAGTTCCTTCATGCGCTCGGCATGTTTGGGCGCGACATCGGGCAGCAGTTCGATCACCACCGGGCCGTCCTTCAGCTCGATGATGACAGTGTTCTCGGGGTCCTTGATCTCGGCCATCGGGGCCTCCTCTCCAGTGTTTCGGCCACAGCCTTACGCATTTCGCGACCGCCGCACAACGTCGCGCTTGTCCGGGGCGGGTTTGCCGGCACAGGTTGACGGGAATGTAATCATGCGGGAAACACCGCACACGGCTGCGTGAGCCCAACAGGAAAGGATGCGACATGGCGGATTTCAACACGATCGACGACCTCGATCTTGCGGGCAAGGTTGTTCTGGTCCGCGTGGACGTGAACGTGCCGGTCGAAAACGGTCAGGTCAGCGACGCCACCCGCATCGACAAGATCGTGCCGACCGTCAAGGACATCCAGGGCCGCGGCGGCATCCCGGTGCTGCTGGCGCATTTCGACCGCCCCAAGGGCAAGCGCGTCGATGGCATGAGCCTGAAGATCGTGCTGCCCGCCCTTTCCGCCGCCCTGGGCCAGCCGGTGAAATTCGCCGATGAGGCCATCGGCGGCCCGGCCAAGCGCGCCGTGGCCGATCTGGTGCCGGGCGATGTGCTGCTGCTGGAAAACACCCGCTTCTATGCCGGAGAGGAGACGAATGACGCCACATTCGCCGCCTCGCTGGCGGCGCTGGGCCAGGTCTATGTGAATGACGCCTTCTCGGCGGCGCATCGCGCGCATGCCTCGACCGAGGGCATCGCCCGGCTGCTGCCCGCCGCCGCCGGCCGGCTGATGGAGGCCGAGCTGAACGCGCTGGACGCGGCGCTTGGCACGCCGCAGCGCCCGGTGGTCGCGGTGGTCGGCGGCGCCAAGGTCTCGACCAAGCTCGATCTGCTGGGCAACCTGATCGAGAAGGTGGACCACCTGGTGATCGGCGGCGGCATGGCCAATACCTTTCTCGTGGCCGAAGGGGTCGAGGTCGGCACCTCGCTGGCCGAGCGCGACATGGCCGAGACCGCGCGCAGCATCCTTGCCCGCGCCGGCAAGGCGGGCTGCCAGATCCATCTGCCGGCCGATGTCGTGGTGGCGCGCGAATTCAGGGCCGGCGCCGCGGCCGAGACCGTGCCGGCCAATGCCTGCCCCGGTGATGCGATGATCCTCGACGCCGGGCCGCAGACCGTGGCGGCGATCCACAAGGTCTTCGAGAGCTGCCGGACGCTGATCTGGAACGGCCCCTTGGGCGCCTTCGAGATCGCGCCCTTCGACGCCGCGACCAATGCCGCCGCGCAAGAGGCGGCGCGGCTGACGCGCGCCGGCGGGCTGATCTCGGTCGCGGGTGGCGGCGACACGGTCTCGGCGCTGAACCGCGCCGGGGTCGCGGGCGATTTCACCTTCATCTCGACCGCCGGCGGCGCCTTCCTCGAATGGATGGAGGGCAAGGAACTGCCCGGCGTCGCGGCGCTGCGCAAGCGCTGAGGCGCGTTCAGCCGGTCTGGGCCGGCTGCACCGCTGCGGGCGGGGCCGGCGGCGGGTTGCGCTCGATATCGGTCTTTTCGGTGTCGAGCGACAGCACGACAAGGAATCCGGCGATGGCCGCCACCACGGCCAGCCCCAGAACGACAAAGAACGGGCGGTTCTGGCGGACCTGTTCATGGATGGTGGCGGGATCTTCGTTTGCCATGGCAACGCCTCCCTGGATGATGCCGGGTCAACGTGCCAGGGCGCCGGCGGGTTCCCGTTAGCGCAATCCCGATTGCCCTTGTCATAGGGTCTGCTAAGCAACGCGCCAGCAGACATGGAGCCCTCGATGCAGATGACCGATACCGTTCGCAAGATCCTCGCCAATTACGAGGGCGAGACGCCCGGCGTGAAAGCCCAGCTGGCGCGCATGCTGATGACCGGCAAGCTGGCCGGCACCGGCAAGATGATCATCCTGCCCGTGGACCAGGGCTTTGAACACGGTCCGGCGCGCAGCTTTGCCCCGAATGCCGCGGGCTATGATCCGCATTATCACTACCAGCTGGCGATCGACGCCGGGCTGAACGCCTATGCCGCGCCGCTGGGCATGATCGAGGCGGGCGCCGATACCTTTGCCGGCCAGATCCCGACCATCCTCAAGGTGAACTCGGCCAATTCGCTGATGTCGAACACCGCGGGCAAGAACCAGGCGATCACAGCATCGGTGGATGACGCGCTGCGGCTGGGCTGCTCGGCCATCGGCTTCACCATCTATCCGGGTTCGGACATGGCGCTCGACATGATCGAAGAGATCGTCGAGATGCGCAAGGAAGCCGCCGCCAAGGGCGTGGCGACCGTGGTCTGGTCCTATCCGCGCGGCGAGGCGATCACCAAGGACGGCGAGACCGCCATCGACATCGCCGCCTATGCCGCGCAGATCGCGGCCCTGATCGGCGCACATGTCATCAAGATCAAGCTCTCGACCGACCATCTGATGCTGGCCGAGGCCAAGAAGGTCTACGAGGACAAGAAGATCGACATCTCGACCCAGGCAAAGCGCGTCGCGCATTGCATGCAGTCGGCCTTCAACGGCCGGCGCATCGTCGTCTTCTCGGGCGGCGCGGCCAAGGGGTCGGAAGCGGTCTATGACGACGCGCGCGCCATCCGTGACGGCGGCGGCAACGGCTCGATCATCGGCCGCAACAGCTTCCAGCGCTCGCGCGAGGATGCGCTGGCGATGCTGCAAAAGCTGGTCGACATCTATCTGGGCAAGGCCTGATCCCAAGGTTTCGTGGGGCGCTGCCCGACACCCCGGGATCTTCAAGCAAGAAAGAACGGGGCGGCCGTTTCAGGGCGCCCTTTTCCTTTTCGGGCAGATTGCCTAGGTTCTGCGCGACAGGTTGAGGGATGGGTGCATGTCGTTTTTTTCGAAACTGCGCGATCGTCTGACGCGGTCCTCGTCGAAGATCGGCGCGGGGCTGGATGACATCGTGTCTGAGGGCGCGGCCGAGGAAACACCGGCACCGACACCCGCCCCGCTCGAGCCCGCGCCGGCCCCAGTTCCGGCCTCCGAGGCCCGTCCGGGCATGCTGGGCCGGCTGTTCGGCCGCGGCACCGAAAGCGCCGAGCCCCGGCGCGAACTTGACGACGACATGCTGGAGGAGCTTGAGGAAATGCTCATCCAGTCGGACATGGGGGTCGAGACCGCGCTGCGCGTCACCGCCAATATCGCCGAGGGCCGCCTCGGCCGGCGCGTCTCGGCAAGCGAGCTCAAGGAACTGCTGGCCGATGAGGTCGCCCGCATCATGACCCCGGTGGCCAGGCCGCTGCCGATCTATCCCAGGCGCCCGCAGGTGGTGCTGGTGGTGGGCGTGAACGGCTCGGGCAAGACCACGACCATCGGCAAGCTGGCCAGCCAGTTCAAGGCCGCCGGCAAGAATGTGGTCATCGCCGCCGGCGACACTTTCCGCGCCGCCGCGGTCGAACAGCTGCAGGTCTGGGGGAGCCGCGCCGGCGTGCCGGTGATGACCGCGCCCGAGGGCAGCGACCCGGCAAGCCTTGCCTTCGACGCCATGACCCGCGCCGAGGCCGAGGGGGCGGACCTGCTGATGATCGACACCGCCGGCCGGCTGCAGAACCGCCAGGACCTGATGGAGGAACTGGCCAAGATCGTGCGCGTCATTCGCAAGAAGGACCCCTCGGCGCCGCACAACACGCTTTTGGTGCTGGACGCGACCACCGGCCAGAACGCGCTGTCGCAGGTCGAGACCTTTCGCAAGCTGGCCGATGTCTCGGGGCTGGTGATGACCAAGCTCGACGGCACGGCGCGCGGCGGGGTGCTGGTGGCGCTGGCCGACCGTTTCGGCCTGCCGATCCACGCCATCGGCGTCGGCGAACAGATCGACGATCTGGACGCGTTCGACGCCCGCGACTTTGCCCGCGCCCTGGTGGGTCTGGGCGACTGAACCCGCTTCTTCGTTCCTCAAATACTCATGCGGCCGTGCCGCCCGCGCGGCGTCGTGGTCTAGTCGCGCCAGTAGTTGTTGGCGGCGGCGACGGTCTGGAAATGCGTGGCGATCACCTGCGACGAGGCGATCAGCTGCTCGCTGTCCTGCTCATAGGCGGCGCGCAGCTTGCCGCGGATCTCGGCCGAGGGCTGCGTCGCCTTGACGCCGAGGCGGGCCAGCTTGGTGGCCAGTTCGAACCCTTCCTGCGGGGTTGCGGTCCTGAGGGTGGGAAGCCAGCTCTCGGCCATGGTCGGATCCTTTCAGCTGAGGTGAACACCAGCGCAGCTTAGCAAGGGAAATTTCCGCCGCAACCCGGGCCGTGTCCCGGGTGATGGTGTAGGAGGCCGCGCGCGGAGCCCCCGGCGTAGCGCAAGCCGCGCGGGCGGGCGCGACGCTGGCGGCCATCGTCGATCTTCGAAGCAGGTTCGGGTTGTGAGACCTGCAACCTGAACGGAGATGACGATGAACGGCGATAGAATGGCGCTGATCGAACTGGTTGGGAAGCGGGCCGATGGCGATCTCGTGTGCGAGATGCTGGCCTTCGCGGCCGAGCGGATCATGGAATTGGAAGTCGAGGCCCGGACCGGCGCGGCAAAGGGGGCACGCTCGCCCCTGCGCGAGGTGCAGCGCAACGGCTATCGCGAGCGGTCGACGGATACGTCGGCGGGACACCCGGGCGGGCAGGATCGCGCTGGAGTTCCCGAAGCTGCGCAAGGGCAGCTATCTGCCGAGCTTCCTCGAGCCGCGCCGCACGGCCAAGAAGGCGCTCGTGGCGGTGATCCGAGGCAGGCTCACGTTCAGGGCATTTTGAACCGCCCCGGGTTTACCGGAGAGTTTCTGGTTCAATGATTAGGCTGCCTTTTGGGCAGCATTCAAGGTTTCGTAGAAGGCCTCCTCTGCTTCGATTGGCGTGACATAACCGATGGCGCTGTGCAGGCGGGCATTGTTATACCAGTCAACCCATTTCGCTACGCGGACCTTCGGTTCAGGGTTTCCCACTCGACCTGGCCAACGGATTTCCAGGGACCGAGGAACTTGATGACCTCGGTCTTGAACATATGAAGGGGACCGTGGCCCCAGTGGGGCCGCGTAAGCCCCGGAATGGATGATGCTTTCCGCCAGGGCCCTCGCCATGGTCCTCGGACCGATGGCGGACCATGGCTCGATCAAAACTGTCCCCGACGCTGCCGACCGAGTTGTCGATGCCTGCCTCGGCCAAGCGCTCGGGTCACGTCCGTCAAGGTGGTGTAAATTCCTGGATGGCCTGAGGGCATGATCAGGCGGCTTTCGTGGTTATGCTGAGAGAGGAGGTGCCGGTTTCTGAGACAGGGGCATAAGGTGGATCGACCGATGAAAAGGACGATCCAGCATGAAG